>NZ_WJWV01000002.1:0-885086 GCF_009661045.1 Aeromicrobium sp. S22 | reverse complement strand
TGAACGCCTCGTACAGCGGCTCGCCGATCAGCGAGATCGCCTTCTCCTCGAGGTTCGCCGGCTCGCCGGTGATCATCGCGGCCTGCTCGGCGACCCACGCGCGGGCCTCGTCGGGGGAGTACGCGGCACGCTGGAACTGGTTGATCGTGCCGAGGTTGATCGGCAGCGGGAACACCTCGCCGCGGTACGTCGTGTAGACGCGGTGCTGATAGGGCGTGAACGTCGTGAACCGGTTGACGTACTCCCACACCCGCTGGTTGGAGGTGTGGAACAGGTGCGCCCCGTAGCGGTGGACCTCGATGCCGGTCTCGGGATCGATCTCGGAGTAGGCGTTGCCGCCCAGGTGGTCGCGGCGGTCGATGATCTGGACCTTCAGGCCCAGCTCACGCGCACATCGGTCGGCGATCGTCAGGCCGAAGAAGCCCGAGCCGACGATCAGGAGGTCAGCGGTCATGACTCAATGGTGCCGGTACGTCCGCGGGATCCATCGGACGCCACGACTTGTCCCGCCACAGCGCGCGGTTGGCGCGGAAGCCCCGCGCGAGGTCGCCGATCCCCTTGAGGGTGTGCTGGACGACCACGAGGCGGAAGACCTCCTTGGCGAGCGTGAGCGCCGTGCCGAGACCGAAGCCGATGCGGTTGAGCTTGCCGTACTCGCGGAAGTACTTGCCGACGTAGGCCCGGTTGCGGATCACGTGGAAGCGGAACAGGGGGCTGCCGTCGTTGAGGTGCCGGATGCCCAGGTTGACCTGCTTCTGCTCGCGCTTGCGCTTCAGCACGAACGCATCCACGTACGCGACGTCGGTGTGCTGGGCGGCGAGCCACGCGTACGCGGCGTCGTCCCAGGAGATGAAGAAGCGGGGATCGGGCAGCCCGATCAGGCGCACGACGTCCGCGTGGATGAGCATGCCCTCGAACGTGCCGGAGTTGGTGATCGCATAGCCCTCGCGGCCGAACTGCTTTCCGCTGTAGGGCAGTGGCACGCCGAGGAACTCGTTGAACCGGGCCTGCCAGTAGAACGGGGTGCCGTCGAAGTCGTAACGACGACCGTGGATGACCTTGAAGCGCTCCATCCACGGGGCGAACTGCTCGATCGCGTCGGGCAGGATCTCGACGTCGTCGTCCATGAGCCAGACCCAGTCGGCGCCCAGCTCGAGCGCGAGCCGGGTGCCCTCGCTGAATCCTCCGGAGCCACCGGTGTTGGTGTCGAGGCGGTGGTTGACCAGCACGCCCTCGGGGAAGTCCTGCATCGCGGCGGCGATGACGTCCTGCGTGTCGTCGGTGCTGGCGTTGTCGACCACCACGATCCGAAACGGCGCCGTCCGCATGACCGCGGCGCTCGCGAGGAGCTCCTTGAGGAATGTCGATCGGTTGTACGTCACGATCGCGATGGCGATCTTCTCGGCAGCCGAATTCACCCGGCAACACTATCGCGAGGTGCCTGGTGGTCTGCGCTCCCGCTCGGCGCGCTCAGAGCTCGGCGGAGTCCGTCACGGGCATCTCGCTCGTCGGCGTGCCGTCGCGGTACGCGCCTCGCTCGGTCTCCGAGCGGACGATCATCGCGTCGATCGCGGCCTTGAACGACTCGAGGGTGCGGTGCTCGTGAGGGCCGAGCAGGTACGTCGCGAGGCGCTCGCGATCGGGAGCGAGCACGTCGGGAGCGGCGCGGGTGACGACGTCGATGAACTCCCCGATGCCCCGTCCGTCGCGGCCGATCGTGGTGCCCGCACTCGTCGAGGGGTACTCCGCGCGGAACGTCGCGTCGTCGAGATCGGTGTGGTTGAAGACCGCGTACGGCTTCTCGCTGGCGAGGAAGTCGCTGACGACGCTGGAGATGTCGGTGACCATCGCGGTCGCGCGGTTGAACCACTCGTTGATCGAGCCGCCCTTGACCACGCGGTGGTCGATGCCGGTCGCGGCCGCGGCGTCGTCGAGCAGGGCCGCGATGCGGGCGAGGACCGCGCGGTACTTCGCATCGCGCTGGCCGGTGAAGGGATGGGCCTTGAACACGACCCGGATCGGCGGCTCCGCGGCGAGCAGCGCCTCGACGACCCGGACGCCGACCGCAGAGACCGAGGAGTACTCCTGCTCGTGGTTGACGCCCTCCCAGGTCGGTGCGTAGAGGACGGTCGGGACCGCTTCGTCGCCGAGGCGCGGCTCCCGCGTGATCGCGTGCACCTGCGGGCGTCCGACGAACCGGTACTGGTCCTCGTGGATGCCGAGGCCGGAGCGACGGTAGCGGTCGGCGCCGGCCTCGCCCGCGACCCACAGCTCGTCGTACGCCCGGGAGAACGGGTTGTTCGAGGCGCTCTTGTCGCTGTCGCCGTGGCCGATGAACGCGCTCATGAGGGTCGGCAGACGCAGGAGGTGGATGTTGTTGCCCGTGTTGGACGGGTAGAGCGCGATGCGCGAGGAGGAGAAGTCGAGCATCAGGAGCTCACCGGCGTCCCGCAGCCCCAGCACCGGGATCGAGGTCGCGGCGATCTTGGCGAAGAGCGGCTGGTCGCGCACGACGATGAACACCCGCCGGTCGAGCGCCTCGAGGCTCTCCAGCCACGTGTTGATCTGGTACGCCGCGGTCTCGGGGCCGCTGAGGTGCACCACGACCTCGGGACGGTAGTCGTCGAGGAAGTCCTGGATCTGGCGCAGTGGGCCGGTGAACCCGGTCGCGCGCTTGGCCTGGCGCATCCGCCACGACGCGCGGACGTCCGGCCAGGTGAACCAGAACAGGGCCGCGGTGCCGACGGCTCCGAGCGCCAGCACGAGCCACCACGGTGCCTCGAGGGGGGCCGGCGCGAGCACCAGCAGCTGGGCGACCACGACCACGAGCAGGTGCTGCGGGGGAGCCTCGTGGATGCGAGGGGAGCCGGGGATGTTGCGCGTCGTCATGGGCTTCAGCGGGCCGACCCGGCGGTACTCCTCGTGCAGCGCCCGGCCGCACAGGGCGACCGCCAGCGCGATGCTGACCGCGAGCAGTGCGTGCCAGGCCCCCGGGTCGTCGAGGTGGCTGCGTCCGGCGACCAGGCAGACGATCGCGCGCAGCGCGAACCGCATGGGGACGCCCAGGGCGCCCTGGCGCAGCAGCTGGGCCGCGCTCGCCCGGGGACGTTCGAGGAGCAGCTCGCCGAGCACCGAGACTGCGAGCAGGACGAGGGCCACGGTGTCGAGCCCGACGGCGGCGCTGACCACCGCGAGGAACAGGCCGCCGACCGTGGTCGCCAGGCCCGGCAGCTCCTGATTGTGGCCCAGTCGGGAGAACACGGCCTGAGCAGCACGAACGGGCGAGACCATGACGAGGAAATTATCACGCGTGCGCTGGCTCCCTCCTGGGGTAACGTCGTGCCGTGCCCCGCCCTCTGAGGCTGCGGATTCCTGCCTCGATCGCGCATCCGGTCCGCCTGCTGCCCCTGACCTTCTTTGCCCTGATCCTCGTGGGGACGCTCCTGCTGCTCATGCCCTTCGCCCGGTCCGGGACGGAGTCGCCGGGGTTCATGCCGGCGTTCTTCACCTCGACGTCCGCGGTGACGGTGACGGGCCTGGCCACCGTCGACACCTCGACGTACTGGTCCCCGGCGGGGCAGGGCATCATCCTCGGGCTCGTGGAGATCGGCGGACTCGGCATCGTCGCGCTCGCGACCGTGCTGGGGCTGTTCATCGGCGGTCGCCTCGGGCTGCGGACCCGACTCGTGGCGCAGGCCGACATGCACGTCGTCAACATCGGCGAGGTCAAGCCGCTGTTCCGTCGCGTCGCGGTCACGATGCTGTTCTTCCAGACCGTCACCGCCGTGGTGCTGACAGCGCGCTACCGCGCGTCGTACTTCGACGATCTGCCCACGGCGCTCTGGCACGGCGTGTTCGACGCGATCATGGCGTTCAACAACGCAGGCTTCTCGCTCAACCGCGACAGCCTGGTGGGCTACGCGGGCGACGGTCTCATCATCATCCCCATCGCGTTCGCGGTGTTCGTCGGCGCGATCGGCTTCCCGGTGCTCGCCGAGCTGTTCACGGGCTGGCGCACCCCGTCGCGATGGACGATCCACACCCGGCTCACGATCTGGGGCTCGATCGGCCTGCTCATCGTGGGTGCGCTGGCCTTCCTCGCGCTGGAGTGGACCAATCCGGCCACGCTGGGCGGGGAGGGGGTCTGGCACAAGCTCGTGACCGGCATCGAGGGCGGCATCATGCCGCGCTCCGGCGGGCTCAACAGCTTCGACTGGGGTGCGGTGCGCCCCGAGACGCTCAACATGGGCACGATCTTGATGTTCATCGGCGGCGGCAGCGCCAGCACCGCGGGCGGCATCAAGATCACGACCTTCCTGCTCCTCGCGTACGTCATCTGGGCCGAGCTGCGTGGCGACCCCGAGATCACGGTCGGCGCCCGGTCGATCGGGCCGCGCGTCGCGCGTACCGCCATCACGATCGCGCTGCTCGCGGTGATGCTGGTCGTCACGACGACGTTCATCGTGATGGTGATGACCGACTTCGCATTCGACCAGGTCCTGTTCGAGTGCACGTCCGCCTTCGCGACGGTGGGTCTGAGCACCGGGATCACTCCCGATCTGCCGACCGACGCACAATGCGTCATCATCGTGCTCATGTTCGTCGGCCGTGTCGGTACGATCGCGGCGGCGGGCGCACTCGTGCTACGTCGCAGGATGCCGCGGTACCACCTTCCCGAGGAGCAACCGATCATTGGCTAAGGACCGCTCGACCTCACCCACCAGGCCGGTCATCGTGCTGGGCCTGGGCCGCTTCGGCACGGCCGTCGCCCGCTCGCTGGTGCAGCTGGGCCACGACGTGCTGGCCGTCGACGAACGCGCCGACATCGTCCAGAAGTACGCCAGCGACTTCACGCACGTCGTCGCCGCCGACACGACCGACACCGAGGCGCTGCGCCAGATCGGCGCCGAGCAGTTCCAGGTCGCGGTGGTCGGCATCGGCACCGACATCGAGGCAAGCGTGCTGACCGTGCTGGGCCTGCTCGACCTCGGGGTCAAGGAGGTGTGGGCCAAGGCGATCAGCGGCAAGCACGCCGCGATCCTCGAGCGCGTCGGCGCGACCCACGTGATCCGGCCCGAGTCCCAGATGGGCAAGCGCGTCGCGCACATGGTCACCGGCACGATGACCGACTTCATCGAGTTCGAGGGCAACTTCGCGATCGCGCGCACCCGCGCACCGTCCCGGGCGAGCGGCAAGACCCTGCAGGAGGCGGGGCTGCGACGCGACTTCGGCGTGACGATCGTGGCGATCAAGTCCCTCGGCTCGGACTTCATCTACGCCCAGGCGACGACCGTCGTGAGCGAGGGGGACGAGGTCATCGTCTCCGGGCCCACCACCAAGGTCGAGGCCTTCTGCGCCCAGCCCTGACCGCGCCCCCGGCGGGACGGGCGATGAGGGTTTGCGGCACCCCTAGCTGCCCGAAACCCTCATCGTCGGTCCCCGGCGGGACGGGCGATGAGGGTTTGCGGCACCCCCGGCTGCCCGAAACCCTCATCGTCGGTCCCGCGCGGCCTCGGGGACGGGACTACGGCGCGGTCGAGCGCTTGACCTCCTCGGCCAGCTGGCGCCACGGCCCGTCGAGCTCGCGCTCGGTGACGACGGCCTCCATGTCGGCGACGCGGAAGTCGTAGACGAATCCGTCGGGCGCGGGATCGTTCGGCGTGTGGTCCCACGGGCAGGCCTCGACGATCGGGCGCCAGTGCTCGGCCTCCTGCGGGGCGGCGACCTCGACCGTCCACTCGCGTCGGAGCCCGGCGAGCCCGCCGGTACGCACGACGGTGATGACGAACGGCAGCTCGTCCATCGCGGCACCTCCTGGCTGTCAGCCCCTCTGGACAGTGTCCCCGATCTGCACGCCGACGGTCGACCAGGCCCGCACCACGGCGGCGCGCTCGCTCGAGCCCTCGCCGTAGCGGGCCGCTGCGGCGGCAACCGTCGCCGCAGCGAAGTCGGCGAACGTCGCGGTGGGGCTCAGGTCGCCGCAGATCGCGTCGTACCAGATCTGTCCGGCCCGGTCCCAGGCCCGGCCACCCAGCTCGGTGGCCGCGAGGTAGAACGCATGGTTGGGGATGCCGGAGTTGAGGTGCACCCCGCCGTTGTCCTCGGTCGTGTCGATGTAGTCGGCCATCGTGGCCGGTTGGGGATCCTTGCCGAGCACGTCGTCGTCGTACGCGGTGCCCGGCGCCCTCATCGAGCGCAGGGCACTGCCCTGGACCTGGTCGGTGAACAGGCCCTCGCCGATCAGCCAGCTCGCCTCGGCTGCGTCCTGCCCGCGCGCATGCTGCTCCACGAGCGCGCCGAAGACGTCCGAGACGGACTCGTTGAGGGCACCCGACTGACCCGCGTAGACGAGCTCGGCGGTGTACTGGGTGACCCCGTGGGCGAGCTCGTGCCCGATCACCGACAGCGAGGCGGTGAACCGCCCGAACACCTGGCCGTCCCCGTCGCCGAACACCATCTGCTGCCCGTCCCAGAACGCGTTGTCGTAGTCGCGGCCGTAGTGGACCGTCGCCAGCAGTGGCAGCCCGGCGCCGTCGATCGACGCGCGCCCGAACGCCTCGGCGAACAGGGCGTACGTCGCGCCGAGGCCGTCGTACGCCTCGTCGGCCGCGGGATCGCCGGTGGGCCCCTCGCCCTCGCGCCTGACTGCGTCGCCGGGGAGCGTCTCGCTGCCGCGGGCGTCGGCGATCGTGCGCTCGGGGCCGGTCGGGCGTACGGGCGGCGGTGGGACCGTGGGCAGGGCGGCACCCCCGGGTCGGGGCCGCAGATCGTTCGCGAGAGCGCGTCGGGCCGCCTCCGCAGCGTCCCGGAGGTCCTCGCGGTCGAGGCGGGACAGGTGCTGCAGGAGATAGGGCGGGACGATTCCGTGACGCATGCCTTCACGGTAGGCGTGGCCGCCGACACATGCGAAGGCTCGAGGGGTCCTGCTGTGTGCACGACGAAGGGCCCGAGAGTAACGTCCCGTGGGGAGTCGACCGGGGGGTCGTGCTCGATCGGACAAGGGAGGCCTGCATGCTTCGCGCCGCAGAAGGAACGTTCCGGCTCGATGCCGACTTCTTCGACTACACGATCATCGCCCTCTACTTCGTCGTGGTGATCGGCATCGGCGTCCTCGCCCGGCGCCAGGTGTCGTCCAGCCTCGACTTCTTCTTGTCCGGGCGCTCCCTGCCCGCGTGGGTCACGGGTCTCGCGTTCATCTCGGCCAACCTCGGTGCGGTCGAGATCATGGGCATGTCGGCCAACGGCGCCCAGTTCGGCGTCGCCACGTTCCACTACTTCTGGATCGGCGCGGTCCCGGCCATGCTGTTCCTCGGCATCGTGATGATGCCCTTCTACTACGGCTCGGGCGTGCGCAGCGTCCCCGAGTTCATGCGGCGGCGGTTCGGCACGGGGGCGCACCTCGTCAACGCCCTGAGCTTCTCGATCGCCCAGCTCCTGATCGCCGGCATCAACCTGTACCTGCTCGCGACGATCGTCAACCGCCTGCTGGGCTGGCCGCTGTGGGTCTCGCTCATCGTCGCGGCGATCGTGGTGCTCAGCTACATCACGCTCGGCGGCCTGTCGGCGGCGATCTACAACGAGGTGCTGCAGTTCTTCGTGATCGTCGCGGCGCTGACCCCCTTGACGTTCATCGCGCTGCACAAGGTCGGCGGCTGGGAGGGTATCAAGGAGAAGGTGCAGCCCAACGGTGAGCAGCTGTCGTCGTGGCCCGGGACGGACCTCACCGGCATCGCCGATCCGTTCTGGTCGACCGTCGGCATCGTGTTCGGCCTCGGCTTCGTGCTGTCGTTCGGCTACTGGACGACCAACTTCGTCGAGGTGCAGCGGGCCATGGCCTCGGACTCGCTGTCGTCGGCCCGCCGCGCGCCGATCATCGGCGCGTTCCCGAAGATGTTCATCCCGTTCATCGTGATCATCCCGGGCATGGCCGCGGCCATCATCATCCCCGAGATCGCGAACCTCAAGTCCGGCGAGGGCGACACCGGTGGGGCGAAGTACAACGACGCGATCCTGCTCCTGATGCGCGATCTGCTCCCCAACGGCATGCTCGGGGTCGCGATCGCAGGTCTGCTGGCCTCCTTCATGGCCGGCATGGCCGCGAACATCTCGGCCTTCAACACGGTCTTCTCCTACGACCTGTGGCAGCAGTACGTGAAGAAGGACGAGAACGACAGCTACTACACCGGGGTCGGACGCATCGCGACCGTCGCCGCGACGGTCATCGCGATCGGGACGGCGTACTTCGCGTCCAACTACGACAACCTGATGAACTATCTGCAGACGCTGTTCGGCTTCTTCAACGCGCCGCTGTTCGCGACGTTCATCCTCGGCATGTTCTGGAAGCGCATGACGGCGACGGCCGGCTGGACCGGCCTGGTCGCGGGCACGGCCGCTGCGGTGACGGTCGCGTTCCTCAGTCAGGACGCGTTCGGTGGCGCCAGCACCGGCACCCTGGACCTCCGGGGACAGGGCGCGAGCTTCGCGGCCGCGGGTGCGGCGTTCGTCGTCGACATCATCGTCAGCATCATCGTCACCCTCATGACGAAGCCGCGGGTGGAGTCCGAGCTCAAGGGGCTGGTGTACTCCCTGACGCCGAAGGAGTCGCTGGTCGACCCCAACAGCGCGGCGCTCCCGTGGTACCAGTCGCCGACCCGGCTCGCGACGATCGGGCTCGTGCTGGTCATCATCCTCAACCTGCTGTTCCGATAGGAGATCACCATGAGTGACAGTGACAGCACGACCAAGAAGAAGGCCGGCCTCTTCGACATCCGGTTCGTGATCGCGGGTCTGCTCGGCGCCTACGGCGTGATCCTGGTGCTGCTCGGCATCTTCAACGCGACCGACGAGGAGCTTGCGCGGGGCGACGGGCTCAACATCAACCTGTGGGGCGGGCTCGGCATGCTGGTCGTCGCGATCGCCTTCGCGGTCTGGGCGCGCTTGCGCCCCGTCGTCGTCCCCGAGGATCCCGCCACCGACAGTCGCTGACGAGTCACGCACGGTCGCTGAGGAGTCGCGCACGGATCCCGTACGTGACTCCTCGCCTGCCATACGTGACTCGTCGCCGTCCGTGCGTGACTCGTCGGCGGATGGGGGGAGCGGGGGAGAGGCGCGGTGGGACGCAGGCGCACCGGTAACATCTCGTCAGTGAGCACGCCTGAGGAAACGACCACGTCCCACCGCTACACGAGCGAGCTGGCTGGGGACATCGAGCGCCGCTGGCAGGACCGGTGGGACGCCGAGGGGACGTTCGAGGCACCCAATCCCGTCGGGGACCTCGCCGGCGACGTCGCGGGCGAGAAGTACTTCATCATGGACATGTTCCCGTACCCCTCGGGTGCAGGGCTCCACGTCGGGCACCCGCTGGGCTACATCGCGACCGACGTGGTCGGCCGCTACCGCCGCATGCAGGGCGACAACGTGCTGCACGCGCTCGGCTACGACGCATTCGGCCTGCCCGCCGAGATCCACGCGGTGCAGACCGGCGAGCACCCGCGCACCAACACGGTCTCCAACATCGCCAACATGCGCCGTCAGCTGCGCCGGCTCGGGCTGGCCCACGACCCGCGCCGCAGCTTCGCCACGATCGACCCCGACTTCGTGAAGTGGACGCAGTGGATCTTCCTGCAGATCTTCGACGCCTGGTACGACGAGGAGCAGGGCCGCGCCCGCCCGATCAGCGAGCTGGTCGCCGAGTACGAGGCCGGCTCGCGCACCGCGCCCGACGGCGCCCCCTGGTCCGAGCTGGCCCCGCTCGAGCGTCGTCTGCTCATCGACTCCGTGCGCCTCGCGTACGTCGATGAGTCCCCGGTCAACTGGTGCCCGGGCCTCGGCACGGTGCTGGCCAACGAGGAGGTCACCGCGGAGGGCCGCAGCGAGCGCGGCAACTTCCCGGTCTTCACCCGCAACCTGCGCCAGTGGAAGATGCGGATCACCGCGTACTCCGACCGCCTGATCGACGACCTCGAGCGGGTCGACTGGCCCGAGTCGGTCAAGAACATGCAGCGCAACTGGATCGGCCGCTCGCACGGTGCCCGCGTCACGTTCCGGGTCGAGGACGCCGCGACGTCGTTCGACGTCTTCACGACCCGCCCCGACACGCTGTTCGGCGCGACGTACGCGGTCCTGGCCCCCGAGCACGAGCTCGTCGACACCCTGACGACCGAGGCCTGGCCCGAGGGCACCCCGCAGCTGTGGACCAACGGGCGCGCGACGCCCGCGGAGGCCGTGGCCGCGTACCGCGCGACGGCCGCCGCCAAGACCGACCTGGAGCGTCAGGAGAACAAGGAGAAGACCGGCGTCTTCACCGGCTCCTACGCGACCAACCCGGTCAACGGCGAGCAGATCCCGGTGTTCATCGCCGACTACGTGCTGACGGGCTACGGCACCGGCGCGATCATGGCCGTCCCCGGCGGCGACCAGCGCGACTGGGAGTTCGCCGAGGCGTACGACCTGCCGATCATCCGCACCGTCGAGGCGCCCGAGGGCGTCGAGGGCGCCTACCCGGGCGAGGGTCCCGCGGTGAACTCCGCGCACGGCGACCTGGACATCAACGGCCTCGGCATCGAGGACGCCAAGGCCGCGGTGATCACCTGGCTGCAGCAGCACGGCGCAGGCGAGGGCACCACGACGTACCGCCTGCGGGACTGGCTCTTCAGCCGCCAGCGCTACTGGGGCGAGCCGTTCCCGATCGTCTACGACGAGCTCGACCAGCCGATCGCGATCCCCGAGTCGATGCTGCCGGTCGACCTGCCCGACGTGCCCGACTACTCGCCCAAGACGTACGAGCCCGAGGACGCGCTGAGCAACCCCGAGCCGCCGCTGGCCCGCGCCGACGACTGGGTCAACGTGACCCTCGACCTCGGTGACGGCCCGCGCACCTACCGCCGTGAGACCAACACGATGCCCAACTGGGCAGGGTCGTCCTGGTACGAGCTGCGCTACACCGATCCGCACAACCCCGACCGCATCGCCGACCCCGAGAACGAGCGCTACTGGCTCGGCCCGCGCAAGGACGGCGAGACCGGTGGCGTCGACCTGTACGTCGGCGGTGTCGAGCACGCGGTGCTGCACCTGCTCTACGCCCGCTTCTGGCACAAGGTCCTGTTCGACCTCGGCCACGTCTCGAGCGAGGAGCCGTTCCACCGCCTGTTCAACCAGGGCTACATCCAGGCGTACGCGTACACCGACGAGCGCGGGACGTACGTGCCGGCCGACGAGGTCGAGGAGCGCGACGGTGGCTGGTTCCACGGCGACAAGCCGGTCAACCGTGAGTACGGCAAGATGGGCAAGAGCCTGAAGAACATCGTCACCCCCGACGAGATGTACGACGCGTACGGCGCCGACACGTTCCGGGTCTACGAGATGTCGATGGGCCCGCTCGACGTCTCCCGTCCGTGGGAGACGCGCGCAGTGGTCGGCGCGCAGCGGTTCCTGCAGCGCGTGTGGCGGCTGCTGGTCGACGAGGAGAGCGGTGAGCTCAGGGTCGACGACGCCGAGCTCGACCGCGACACCCTGCACGTGCTGCACACCACGATCGACGGTGTCCGCGCCGACATGGAGCACCTGCGGTTCAACACCGCGGTCGCCAAGCTGATCGAGCTGACGAACCACCTGACCAAGGTGGGCGTCAGCAGCCGCGCCGCGGTCGAGCCGCTCGTGCTGATGCTGGCGCCGCTGGCGCCGCACCTCGCAGAGGAGCTGTGGTCGCGCCTCGGCCACACCGAGTCCCTGATCCGCGCACCGTTCCCCGTCGCGGATCCCGCGCACCTCGCCGCGTCCTCGGTCACGTGCGTGATCCAGGTGCTCGGCAAGGTCCGCGGCAAGATCGAGGTCGACCCGGCGATCGGCGACGACGAGCTGACCGAGCTCGCGCTGGCCGAGCCCAACGTGGTGAGGTCGATCGACGGCCGCGACATCCGCAAGGTGATCGTCCGGGCGCCGAAGCTCGTCAGCATCGTCGTGTGACCAGGATCACCGCTAGGCTTCGGCCATGATCGCGATCGTCACGGACTCCACGTCGTCGCTGTCGGGGTCCGACGCAGAACGCGAGCGCATCACGGTCGTGCCCCTGCAGGTCATCATCGGGGCCGAGGTCCACACCGAGGGCGAGGACGTGACGTCGGAGATGATCGCCGACGCGCTGGCCTCGTTCGTGCCGGTCAGCACGTCGCGTCCCACCCCTGACGAGTTCCTCGCGGTCTACGAGCGGCTCGCCTCGGAGGGCGCCGAAGCGATCGTCTCGGTGCACCTGAGCGCGCGGATGTCGGGCACGCTCGACTCCGCGGTGCTGGCCGCGAAGCAGGCGTCGGTGCCCGTGACCTGTGTCGACTCGACGCAGGTCGGCATCGCCACCGGATTCGCGGCTGGGCGTGCCGCCCAGGCGCGGGACGCCGGCGAGGACGTCGTGGGGGTCGCGGACGCCGCGCGCCGGGCGGGCGAGACGTCCACGGCACTGCTCTACGTCGACACGCTGGAGTACCTGCGCCGTGGCGGACGCGTGGGCGCTGCGGCCGCGCTGATCGGCTCGGCGCTCGCGGTCAAGCCGATCCTCACGATCAGCGACGGCCTGGTCGTCCCGCTGGAGCGGGTCCGCACCCAGGCCAAGGCGCTCGCGCGTCTGGAGGCGCTCGCGGTCGAGTCGGCCCACGCGTGCGCCGACGGCTTCGACATCGGCGTCCAGCACCTGGCCGCGCTGTCCACGGCCACCGCGGTCGCCGAACGGCTGGCGTCCACCCTTGAGCGTGAGTCGATCCCGGTCGACGAGGTCGGCGCCGTGATCGGTGCCCACGTGGGGCCCGGCATGATCGCGGTGACGATCACCCCGCGCTGAGCGGTCGGGGCCGTCGACGCACGTTCTCCACCGTCGTCGGGCGCCGCGCGCGTCGTCCACAGGGGCGTGATCGCGCCGATGACGTACGCGCCCGGTCGTGCCTACGGTCGTGAGGTGAAGCCGAGCCACCGAGAGGCCCCCGACGAGACCAGGGCGGAGATCGCCCGGCGTCGCCTCGCCCAGCTGGCAGCGTCGTTCGACGCCGAGCTGCCGCCGCCCGAGGAGGAGCCGGCGCGCGTCCGGCCGCGGGTGGAGGTGCCGCACGTGCGCGCGCTGGCTGCCGTGGCCGTCGCCGCCTCGGTGCTGCTGGCGTGGTGGCTGCTGTCAGGACGTCCGGAGTCGAGCGGGCCGGTGGCGCCGCTCGCGTTCTCGTCCTCCGCGTCGCCCGGCCCGCCCGGCAGCGCGGGGACGGCGGGCCCGAGCGGCGCGCAGGGCTCCGCGACCCCGGCGCCGGCCGCCGAGGTCGTGGTCGACGTCGCAGGCAAGGTGCGTCGTCCCGGCATCGTGACCGTGCCCCGCGGATCGCGCGTCTACCAGGCGATCGAGGCCGCAGGGGGCGTCCGGGGAGAGGTCGACACCACCTCCCTCAACCTCGCTCGCGAGCTCACCGACGGGGAGCAGATCCTGGTCGGGCTCGAGCCTGTCGATCTCGGCGCCGCCGGCGTGGCTCCCGGCACCGGGGGAACGGCCGCCACCGGGGCGAAGGTCAATCTCAACACCGCGACCGCCGAGCAGCTCGACACCCTGCCCGGCGTCGGCCCGGTCACCGCCCAGGCGATCCTCGGGTGGCGCGAGGAGAACGGCCGGTTCTCGTCGGTCGACGACCTCCTCGACGTCAAGGGCATCGGGGAGGCGACCTTGGCCGAGCTGCGCGACCTCGTCGTCGTGTGACCCACGACCTGCGGATGCTCCCGGCCGCGGTGGTGGCCTGGGGTGCCGCCGCCTGGCTCGTCACGGCCGGGTCGGTCGCCGCGCTCGCGGTGGTGGCCGCAGGGATCGCGCTCGCGATGGTCGCGGCCCGGTTCGCACCCGTGCGTGCCGTCGCGCTCGTCGGCGTCTGCCTGGCCGCGGTCGCGGCGTCCTGCGCCTGGCGACTGGCCGTGGTCGAGCACTCACCGCTGACGGACCTGGCCCGCGAGCATCGTCTCGCGACCATGGACGTCGAGGTCGTCCGGGACGCCCGGTCCTTCAGCCACCAGGGACGCGATGCGGTCGTGGTCGAGGTGCGGGTCCGCCGGGTCGTGACCGCCGGGCAGGACGTCCGGGTGCGCGACCGGGCCACGGCCTTCGTCGACGGCAGTCCGAGCGATCTCGTGGTCGGCAGGCGGCTGGTCGTCGTCGGCCGGCTGAGCCCGTCGGAGGCGTCCGAGGAGGCGGCCGTGATCGACGTCCTGCGGCGCGGTCCGGCCGACCGGGCGGCGTGGTGGTGGGAGGCGTCGGAGCGGGTCCGCGAGGGCGTACGCCGCGCGGTCTCGCACCTCTCGGACGAGCCCCGGGCCCTGGTGCCTGCCCTGGTCGACGGCGACGACACCCGCATCACGGTCGAGATCGAGGAGGACTTCCGCCGCAGTGGGCTCACCCACCTCATGGCCGTCTCGGGCACCAACCTGACGATCGTGCTCGCGGTCGTCATGCTGCTGGCGCGTTCGGCCGGTCTGCGGCGGCGGGGTCTGTGGGTGGCCGGCGCCGTGTCGATCGTCGCGTTCGTGCTGCTCGCGCGCCCCGACCCGAGCGTCGTGCGGGCGGCGGCCATGGGCGCGGTCGGGGTCGCGACCCTGGGCTTCGGCTCCCGGGGCGGCGTGCGCGCGCTGTGCTGGGCGGTGATCGGCCTGCTGTTCCTCGACCCGTGGCTCTCACGCACGCCCGGATTCGTCCTGTCCGCGGTCGCGACGGGCGGGATCCTGCTGCTGGCCCCCGTGCTCACCCGTCGTCTGGAGCGGTGGATGCCGCGGTGGTGTGCCCTGGCGATCGCGGTGCCCGTCGCCGCGCAGCTCGCGTGCACCCCCGCGATCGCTGCGCTCTCGGGCGAGGTCTCGCTCGTCGCGGTCTTCGCCAACCTGCTCGCGGGTCCTGCGGTGGCCCCGGCCACCGTGGCGGGTCTGGCCGGTGGCCTGCTGGCCGTGGCCTGGGCTCCGCTGGGCCAGGCCTTCGGATGGCTGGCCGGTCTCTGCGCGAGCTGGATCCTGACGGTCGGGCACCGCGCCGCAGCGATGGAGGCGGCGTCGCTGGAGTGGCAGGCCCCGTGGCAGGTGCTGCTAGTGGTGGCGCCGGTCGCGACGTGGCTGGTCGTGCGGCTGTCGTCGCGTCCGGCGGTCTTCGTCGGCCTGGCGCTCGGGCTGGTGATCGGCATCTGGCGGCCGCCGCAGACGGGGTGGCCGCCCGCGGGGTGGGTCATGGTGAGCTGCGACGTGGGCCAGGGCGACGCGACGGTGCTGCCGGTCGCCGCGGGAGAGGCGGTCGTCGTCGACACCGGTGGGGAGGACGCGCCGGTCGACCGCTGCCTGACCTCGCTGGGCGTCCGGACGATCCGCCTGCTGGTGCTGACCCACGGCCACGCCGATCACGTCGACGGGTGGCGCGGTGCGGTCGCGGGGCGCCGGGTCGACCAGGTGGTCGTCGGGCCGTCGGGCGGGCCGCAGATCCCGGGGGCCGCTCGCCGCGTCGCGGGTGCAGGGGAGTCGTTCGTGCTCGGCGAGACCGGCGCGGAGGTGCTGTGGCCGCCTGCGCACGCGGCCGAGCGGGACGACCCCAACGCGGTCAGCCTCGTGCTGCGGGCCACGGTCCGTGGCGTGCACCTCCTGCTCGGCGGTGACGTGGGGGAGGAGGCCCAACGACGGTTGCTGCGGTCGGGCGTCGACGTCACGGCCGACGTCCTCAAGGTGCCGCACCACGGCAGCGCCGACCAGGACGACCGGTTCCTGACCGAGGTGGGAGCGTCCGTGGCCACGATCAGCGCGGGGGTGGACAACGACTACGGCCACCCCGCCGCCTCGCTGCTGACGCGGCTTCGGGAGCGGGACGCGCGGTGGTGGCGCACCGACGTCGACGGCGACATCGCGGTCGTGGTCCGTGACGGACGACTCGTCGTGGTGACACGCTGAGGGCGGGCGGACCTGTCGGTGGCGGGCACTACCGTTCTAGAGGTGAAGATCCTGCACACCTCCGACTGGCACCTGGGCCGCACGCTGCACGGCACCGACATGCACGAGCACCAGCGCGCCTTCGTCGACCACCTCGTCGAGCTCGTGCAGGAGCACGAGGTGGCGGCCGTGCTGATCAGCGGCGACGTGTACGACCGGGCGATCCCTGCGGTCGAGACCGTGCGGGTGCTCGAGGACGCTCTCGGCCGGCTGAGCCGGCTCACCACCGTGATCATCACCCCGGGCAACCACGACTCGGCGGTCCGGCTCGGCTTCGGTGCGGACCTCATGCGCGACAGCGTCCGCATCCTCGCCTCGGTGCCCGATCTCGACCGTCCGGTCATCCTCGACGACGGCGCGGTGCAGGTCGCGGTCTACGGGCTGCCCTACCTCGACCCCGAGACCGCCCGCGCGGTGCTCCTCGACGAGGCGGGCGAGCGCCCTGCCCGCAGCCACGAGGGAGTGATCGGTGCCGCGATGCGGCGGGTCACCGACGACCTGGCCACGCGCGGAGCGGTCCGCTCGATCGTCATGGCCCACGCGTTCGTCGTGGGCGGCGAGCCGTCCGACAGCGAGCGCGACCTGTCCGTCGGCGGCGTCCAGTCGGTGCCCTCGGGAGTGTTCGGCGGGGTCGACTACGTCGCCCTCGGCCATCTGCACGGCCCCCAGGTCGTGCCGGTGCCGGGCTCGGCGACGATCGCCCGCTACTCCGGGTCGCCGCTGGCCTACTCGTTCTCCGAGCGCTCCCACCGCAAGTCCACCGTGCTGCTCGAGCTCGCGCCGGAGGGACCGCCCTCGGTCACGCTGCTCGACGCCCCGGTCCCGCGCCGGCTCACCGAGATCCGCGGCGAGCTGGGCCACGTCCTGTCCTCGCAGACCGACGCCCACCTCGACGACTGGGTCAAGATCACCGTCACCGACCCCACGTATCCGCCCGACATGCACGCGCTGGTGCGCGCCCGGTTCCCCCACGTCCTGCACCTGACGCACGAGCCGGTCGCCGGCGAGCGGTCCGGTGCCGCCCCCGTGGTGACCGAGGCGATGCAGCCGACCCGGGTGGCGGCCGACTTCGTCGAGTTCGTGACCGCCTCGCCCGCCTCCGAGGTCGAGCTCGACGTCATCCAGCAGGCGTACGACGCCGTGCGGGCCGCCGCCGTCAAGGCGGACCGATGAAGCTCTACTCGCTGACACTCCAGGCGATCGGTCCGTTCGCGGGGCCCCACACGATCGATCTCGCGGCCCTGGGCCGGTCAGGACTGTTCCTCCTGGAGGGACCGACCGGTGCCGGCAAGTCCACGATCATCGATGCGATCGTGTTCGCCCTCTACGGAGGCCTGGCCGGCGAGACCGCGAGCAAGGAGCGGCTGCACTCGCACCACGCCGCCCCCGGCGTCGAGCCCTACGTCGACCTGGTGTTCGAGGTCGAGTCCGGCATCCACCGCGTACGCCGCACCGCATCGCACCGCCGGCCCAAGCGCCGCGGCGACGGCTTCACGCAGGAGAACGAGAAGGTCGTCCTCACGCGTCTGACCGACGTCGACGCACCTGACGCAGGCGTGACGATCTCGACCAGCACCCAGGAGGTCGGTCACGAGATCGCCGAGCTCGTCGGACTGCGCAAGGACCAGTTCCTCCAGACCGTCGTGCTGCCCCAGGGCGAGTTCGCCAAGTTCCTGCGCTCCTCCGGCGAGGACCGCAAGAAGCTGCTCGAGACGATCTTCCGCACCGACGTCTACGAGCTCATCACCCGCGCGCTGACCGAGATGCGTCGCGAGGCCAAGGTGCGCACCGAGGACGCCCGACAGGCCGTCGACACCGCGGTCGCCGTGCTCGCGGGCGCGGCCGGCGACGACCCCGCGGCGTTCGCCGACGACGGCATCGTCGATCTCGAGCGGGTCGATGCCGCGATCGCCGAGCTCGAGCAGGTCGCCGAGGTGGCCGCTGCCGCTGCCGCAGGGACCGCCGCGGCCCGGGTGGCCGCCGACGCCCGGGTCCGCGCCGCCGAGACACTGGCCGACTGCCTGGCACGACGCAGCGATCTCCTCGCGCGCCGACAGGCGCTGCACGACGAGGCCGGAAGCGTCGCCGAGACGGCGGCAGCGCTCGAGGCGGGTCGCCGCGCAGCCGTGGTCGCCACGGCCGTGGCAGCCGCCCGCCGGGCCGCCGCCGACGCCGAGGAGGCAGCAGCGGCGCACGCCGCCGCGTCCGCCGAGCTGGCGCCCCCGCACGAGCTCACCGAGGAGGAGTGCGCCGAGCTCGCCGACCGCCTGGGCGAGCGGCTGACCCATCTTCGCCAGTTCATCGACCTCGAAGCAGGCTTCCCGGCGCGCGACGCCGAGATCGAGCGACTCGACGGGCAGATCGCCGACGCCGATCTCCGGCTCGCCGAGATCGAGGCGAGACTCGCGGCACGGCCAGCCCGCTACGAGCTCCTGCAGCAGGCCCGCGACGAGCAGGTCGTGCTGGCCGACAGGCTGGCGGCGGCCACGACGAGCCACCACGAGGCCGTCCGCGAGCTCGACGCCGCCAAGAACGCCGAGGCCCGGCTCGACGAGGTGGCCACCGCGCACTCCCTGCGCGATGAACGCATCGGCGCCGCGCGAGCGGCCGTCGACCACCACCGCGATCTGCGCCAGCGACGGCTGCAGGGCATGGCCGGCGAGCTCGCCGTCTCCCTGGTCGAGGGCGAACCGTGTGTGGTGTGCGGCGGCGTCGAGCACCCCCGGCCCGCCGAGCAGGCCCACGACCACCCCGACGACGACTCGATCGCCGCAGCCGAGGCCGCAGCCGAGGTCGCCGAGCAGCTCGCGCGTCAGGCTGCCTCGGTCGTCGACCGGCTCGAGGCCGAGCTGGCCGCGGCCCAGGAGGCGGCAGGCGGGCTGACCGCTGCGGCAGCCGAGGCCGCCCGGACCGTGGCGGAGCAGGCGTTGCGCGACGCCGAGGGTGCAGTCCGCCAGATCGCCGTGATCGACGCCGAGGTCAAGCAGCTCGACGCCGCCGAGCTGGTCGACGAGAAGCAGCGGGCCGAGACCGACAAGGCACGCGGTCAGCTCGCCGACCGCAGGGTCACGATGGCCGAGTCGTTGGCTGCCGACCGCAAGCGGGTCGCGGCCGCGCTCGACGACGATGCGCCGTCGCTCGCGGTGGCGGCCCAGCGCGCCACACGCGAGCGCGCCCTCGTGCAGCGCTACGCCAGCACGGCCCGCGAGCGCCGCCGCGCCGACGTGCAGCTCACCGACGCCCGCGCCACGCTGCGGCGCCAGCTCGACGAGCAGCAGTTCCCCGACGAGGCGGCAGCGTTGGCCGCCGTCGTGCCCCCCGCCCGGCTGCGCGAGCACGAGCAGGTGGTCACGGCCCACGACAAGCAGCTCGCGATCGTCACCCACGGTCTGCAGGAGCCCGACGTCGCGGCGCTCACCGGCGACGAGGACCCTGATCTCGACGGCGCCCGTCAGGCCTGCGCCGAGGCTGCCTCGGCAGATCAGGTCGCGGCCGACGAGGCCAGCACCGCGAGACACCGCGCCGCGCAGGTCCGCCACCTGCGGGCCGGTCTCACCGCTGCGCTCGAGCAGCTCGACGCGGCAGCGGCAGACGCCGAGGCGGTCATCCGCATGGCCGACGTCGCCGACGGCACCTCCCGGGCCAATCTCAAGCACCTGACCCTCGGCACCTACGTGCTGATGCGTCGGTTCGAGGACGTCGTCGTCGCGGCCAATGCGCGCCTCGGACCGATGTCCGACGGCCGCTATCAGCTGCGCGCGACCGACGAGAAGGAGCGGGGCGCTCGTGGGCGCCGCACCGGCCTCGCGCTCGCAGTCGTCGACACCGAGACCGGTCAGGAGCGTGAGCCGCGCACCCTGTCGGGTGGCGAGACGTTCTACGCCTCGCTGTGCCTGGCGCTCGGGCTCGCAGACGTCGTCACGGGGGAGGCAGGCGGCGTCGAGATCGGGACGCTGTTCGTCGACGAGGGCTTCGGCTCGCTCGACCCCGAGACGCTCGAAGACGTCATGTCCGAGCTCACCGCCCTCGCGCGCGGCGGACGTGTCGTGGGCATCGTCAGCCACGTCGAGGACCTCAAGCTGCGCGTCGCCGACCGCATCGAGGTGCGCCGCCGGGACGACGGCTCGTCCACGTTGACCGTCCGCGCGTGATGCCGCAGTGCCCGCACGCGATGTCGTGACCCGCGACTAGGCTGAGCCCGTGGCCTCGGCATTCGGCAAGATCCTGCTCATCACCGGCAATGCCGAGTTCCTCGCCGACCGCACGCGCGCCAAGGCCGTCAAGGTCGTCACGGCCGAGCAGCCCGAGGTCGAGGTGGCCACGTCGACCGCGTCGGGCCTGCAGCCCGGCGAGCTGGCCGGACTGACCAGTCCGTCGCTGTTCAGCGACGCCAGCGCGTTGGTGCTGACTGAGCTGCAGGACCTCCCCGAGGTCGCCCAGAAGGAGCTGCTGGCCTATGTCGCAGAGCCCTCTCCCGACGTCGCCGTGATCCTCGTGCACAGCGGGGGCCAGAAGGGCAAGGGTCTGCTCGACAAGCTCCGCAAGTCGCCGGCCGTCACCGAGGTCAAGCTCGAGCAGCCCAAGTACGAGCGTGACTTCGCCTCGTGGGTCTTCACCGAGGTGCGCGATCTGGGCGCCCGCATCGACCAGGAGGCCGCGACCCTGCTGGTCGCCTCGATCGGCCAGGACCTGCGAGCTCTGGCCGGTGCGGCCGATCAGCTCGTGGCCAATCTCGAGAAGGGAGCCGAGATCTCGGCCTCCCTCGTCCGTCAGTACTTCGGCGGCCGCGCCGACGTGCGCGGCTACGAGATCGCCGACGCGACGATCAACGGGCAGATCAGCATCGCGCTGGAGCAGGCACGGTGGGCCGAGTCGGCCAAGGTCGCGCCCGTCCTGATTACCAGTGCCCTCGCCACCGGGCTGCGATCGCTGGCCAAGCTCGCCGGAGCGCCCGAGGGCATGCGGGACAACGACCTGGCGGCCCACATCGGGGCCCCGCCGTTCAAGATCCGGACGATGCGCTCGCAGCTGCGCAGCTGGGACCAGGCAGGTCTCGCGGCGGCGATCTCGGCGGTCGCGCAGGCCGATCTCGACGTCAAGGGCGGCGCGGCCGACCCCGCGTTCGCGGTCGAGCGCATGGTCCTGCAGGTCGCGGCGCAGCGCAGGCGTTAGCGATGGCGGTCGCGACGGAGCCCCGGGTGCTGGCCCCGTCGCGGGTCGAGGCGGTCGACGTCGCCCGCGGGGTGGCGCTGATCGGCATGATGCTCGCGCATCTCGGACCGGTCTGGTCCGGGACGGATCCGCCGCTCGGCCAGATGATCGCCGGGGGCCGGGCCGCGCCGTTGTTCGCGCTGCTGGCAGGCGTTTCGTTGACGCTGGTGCAGCGCCGCGATCCCGATGGGGTCGGATCGGTGCGGGCCACGGTCGTCCGGGGCATCCTGCTGGTCGCGCTCGGGCTCTCGCTCGGGGCCGTCGAGGACATGCCGGTGCTGATCATCCTGGCGTTCTACGGCCTGCTGATCGTGGCGGCGCTGCCCTTTCGGCGCCTGCCGACACCGTGGCTCGCGGCGGTGGCCGTGTCCTGGACGCTGCTCTCGGGGTTCCTCGTCGTGGGGGCCGAGGTGCTGCACGCCCCGGTCGATGCGGGCCAGGCCGAGGCCTCCGACCTGCAGCACCCGCTGTCGCTGCTGCGGGAGCTGACGGTCTTCGGCGCCTATCCCGCGCTGGCCTGGTTCTCGTACGTCCTGGTGGGCCTGCTGGTCGGGCGCCTCGACCTGCGCCGTGCCGCGGTCGCGTGGCGACTGGTTGTCGTCGGGGCGGCGCTGACGGCAGCGACCTTGGCCGCCGGCTGGTTCCTCGTGCGGACAGGTGCCCTCGACGACCCGCTCGGCCTCGGCTGGCGCTCGCTGTTCGCCGGCCGCCACCGTCAAGCGGAGTGGAACGACCTGCTCCAGGTCGGTGAGCACACCTCGACACCACTCAACCTCCTCAGCGCGACCGGATCGGCGCTGCTGGTCATCGGCCTGTGCGCCCTTGCAGTCCGCGTGCCGTGGGCACGGCTCGTGCTGACGCCGCTGCGCGCAGCAGGCATGATGACGCTGAGTCTCTACACCGTGCACGTGCTGTGGTTCTGGCGTCTCGCCTCGACCCGTGACGACACCCTCGGCCCGCGCGAGGGCGGCTACGACGACTGGCTGCTGCAGGTCGTGGTGCTGTGCCTGGCCGCGGTCGCGTGGCAGCGCTGGATCGGCAGGGGACCGCTCGAGTGGCTCATCCGCGTGGCGTCCGTCCGAGGCACCACGCGGCAATGAAAAACGTCCCGGACGAGGTCCGGGACGTCATTCGAGACCGCGAGACGGTCAGCAGGCTCAGGTCAGAGCGATGCGGCCTTCTTGGCGATGGCCGACTTGCGGTTGGCTGCCTGGTTCTTGTGGATGACCTTCTTGGAGGCAGCCTTGTCGAGCTTGCGAGTGGCCTCGCCGGCGAGCTTCTTGGCATCGTCGGTGTTGCCGGCCGTGATGGCCTCCTCGAAGCGGCGCACGGCCGTCTTCAGCGCGGAGCGCACGGACTTGTTGCGCTCGCGAGCCAGCTCGTTCTGCCGGTTGCGCTTGATCTGCGACTTGATATTCGCCACGGGGCAAACCTGTTTCTCTCGAATGGAACTCGGTGATGAAAAGTAGTGGACGTGCCGGGGGCACGCGACCGCCAACTCTACCAGCGACCTGCCCGCAGCCTCAAATCGGTGGCCGCCACCGGGCTGCGGCCGAAGCCGGTGGTACGCGCAGGGCCGAGGTGATGGGAGAATGGGCACATCATGAGCACCAGCCCCGTACCCCAGCCCGGGGCCACCGACCCGAGGATCCTGCGCAACTTCTGCATCATCGCGCACATCGACCACGGCAAGTCGACGTTGGCCGATCGCATGCTGCAGCACACCGGCGTGGTCGACGGCCGCGACATGAAGGCGCAGTACCTCGACCGCATGGACATCGAGCGTGAGCGCGGCATCACGATCAAGAGCCAGGCCGTCCGCATGCCATTCACCAAGAGCAGCGGCGACGACGCGGGCACGGTCTACGTGCTCAACATGATCGACACGCCCGGCCACGTCGACTTCACGTACGAGGTCAGCCGCAGCCTCGAGGCGTGCGAGGGCGCGATCCTGCTGGTCGACGCCGCGCAGGGCATCGAGGCCCAGACGCTGGCCAACCTCTATCTCGCGATCGACGCCGACCTCGACATCATCCCCGTGCTCAACAAGATCGACCTCCCCGGCGCGCAGCCGGAGAAGTACGCCGAGGAGATCGCCGGCATCATCGGCGGCAACCCCGACGACGTGCTGCGGGTCTCGGCCAAGACCGGCCAGGGCGTCGAGGAGCTGCTCAACCTCATCGTCGACGAGATCCCGCCGCCGCAGGGCGATCCCGACGGGCCGCCGCGAGCGCTGATCTTCGACTCGGTCTACGACACCTACCGCGGCGTCGTCACGTACGTCCGTGTGGTCGACGGCAAGCTGTCCCACCGCGACAAGATCAAGATGATGTCGACCGGGGCGGTGCACGAGATGCTCGAGGTCGGGGTCATCTCGCCCGAGCCGGTGAAGGCCCCGGACCTCGGCGTCGGCGAGGTGGGCTACCTCATCACCGGCGTGAAGGAGGTGCGGCAGTCGCGCGTCGGCGACACCGTCACGTCCAGCATCCGTGGTGCCACCGAGCCCCTCGGCGGCTACAAGACCCCCAACCCGATGGTCTACTCCGGCCTCTACCCGCTCGACGGCGACGACTACCCGACGCTGCGCGACGCGCTGGAGAAGCTGCAGCTCAATGACGCGGCGCTGGTCTACGAGCCGGAGTCGTCCGGTGCCCTCGGCTTCGGCTTCCGCATCGGCTTCCTGGGTCTGCTGCACCTCGAGATCGTCCGCGAGCGGCTCGAGCGCGAGTTCAACCTCGAGCTCATCTCGACCGCGCCCAACGTGGTCTACCGCGTCGAGATGGAGGACGGCAAGGAGATCGTCGTCACCAACCCGTCCGAGTACCCGTCGGACGGCAAGATCGACAAGGTCTACGAGCCCGTCGTCCGCGCGACGGTGCTCAGCCCCAGCGACTACATCGGCGTGATCATGGAGCTGTGCCAGGCGCGGCGCGGTCAGCTGATCGGCATGGACTACCTGTCCGAGGACCGGGTCGAGATCAAGTACACCCTGCCCATGGGCGAGATCATGTTCGACTTCTTCGACGCGCTGAAGAGCCGCACCAAGGGCTATGCGTCGCTGGACTACGAGCCGACCGGCGAGCAGGCGTCCGACCTGGTCAAGGTCGACGTGCTGCTGCAGGGCGAGGTCGTCGACGCGTTCAGCGCGATCGTCCACCGCGACAACGCATATGCGTACGGCGTCTCGTTGGCGGGCAAGCTCAAAGAGCTCATCCCGCGCCAGCAGTTCGAGGTGCCGATCCAGGCGGCGATCGGCGCCCGGGTCATCGCCCGAGAGAACATCCGCGCGATCCGCAAGGACGTGCTCGCCAAGTGCTACGGCGGCGACATCAGCCGCAAGCGCAAGCTGCTCGAGAAGCAGAAGGAGGGCAAGAAGCGCATGAAGATGGTCGGCCGCGTCGAGGTCCCCCAGGAGGCGTTCATCGCCGCGCTCTCGACCGGCGACGTCGACAAGAAGTAGCCCCACCCAGATCTGCGGGGTCCTGCACCGAATCGACCACGCAGAGCGTGCAGGAGTCCGCACATCTCGCCGGGTTGGCCGTGGATAGGGTGACGGCCATGAGTGGTGTCGTCTCGTCGGTCAACGTGGGTCCGGCGGTGGACGTGCCGTGGGGCAAGTACAAGTGGAGCGCGATCGACAAGCGTCCGGTGGACCACCCGGTCATGCTGCGAGCGTCCGGCGTCGAGGGCGACGAGATCGGCGACCTGGTCAACCACGGCGGCGCCGTCCAGGCGGTCTACGCGTACGCGGCCGAGGATCTGCAGGCGTGGTCCGACGAGCTGGGCCGCGAGCTCGTCCCCGGTCAGTTCGGCGAGAACCTCACCACCACCGGGATCGACCTGACGAACGCCCGCGCGGGCGAACGCTGGCGGGTCGGGGGAGCGCTGCTGGAGATCTCGGGCGTACGCATCCCGTGCTCGGTCTTCCAGGGATTCCTCGACGAGCGCCACTGGGTCAAGAGATTCATGCAGGGCCGGCGACCCGGCGCGTACTTCCGGGTCATCGAGGAAGGGCCGGTGTCGGCGGGTGACGTCGTCGAGGTCGCGGAGGAGCGCGATCACGAGGTCACGATCGACTTCTTGTTCCGGGCGCTGACCACCGAACGCGCGTTGATGCCGCGGCTGGCGGCCGAGCCACGGGCCGCCGAGTTCGTGGCTCGCAGGTTGGGTGAACATCGCAACGACCCCTCGTAGTGACCTGTCAGTAGGTTAGGGTGATCGGCACCACATTCCCCCAGTACGTCCGTGCGAAGGATCACCACATGCCCGCTCAAGTCGTCACGCCCGAACAGCTCGCAGTGATCGAGAACCGGCCCACGAGTGTGTCGGCCATGTTCTTCGACCGCGTCAAGAACAGCGGCTCCCGCGAGGCATACCGTTACCCCGACGCCGACGAGGTCTGGCAGTCGCTCACCTGGTCGCAGACGGGGGACCGGGTGAGCCGTCTCGCCGCGGGACTGGTCGCGCTCGGCATCCAGCCCGAGGAGCGGGTCGCGATCGCGTCCAACACGCGTGTGGAGTGGATCCTGTCCGATCTGGCGATCAACGCCGCCGGCGCCGCGACCACCACGGTCTACCCCACGACGATGGCCGACGACGTCGCGTACATCCTGGCCGACTCCGACAGCCGCATCGTGTTCGCCGAGGACGACGAGCAGGTCGCCAAGCTGCGCCAGAAGCACTCCGAGCTGCCCTCGATCGTCAAGGTCGTCGTGTTCGACGGCACCACCGACGGCGACTGGGTCATCGGTTTCGACGACCTGGAGGCCCTCGGCGAGAAGTACCTCGTCGAGCACCCCACGGTCGTGGAGGACCGGGTCGCAGCCATCACCGGCGACTCGCTCGCGACGCTGATCTACACCTCGGGCACCACGGGCCGGCCCAAGGGCGTCCGGCTGTCGCACGACGGCTGGGTCTACGAGGGCTATGTCATGGTCGCCGCCGACATCCTGTCCCAGGACGATCTGCAGTTCCTGTGGCTGCCGATGGCCCACTCGTTCGGCAAGGTGCTGCTGACGACGCAGCTCGCGATCGGGTTCCCCACCGCGATCGACGGCCGCGTCCCGCGCATCGTGGACAACCTCGCGGTCGTCAAGCCGACCTTCATGGGCGCCGCTCCCCGCATCTTCGAGAAGGCGTACGGCCGCATCGTCGGCATGACCGAGGCCGACGGCGGCGCCAAGCTCAAGATCTTCAAGTGGGCCGAGAAGGTCGGGCTCGAGTACTCGCGGGCGATCCGCTCGGGCAAGCCCGTCTCGCCGGTGCTCAAGGCGAAGTTCGGCCTCGCCGACAAGCTGGTGTTCTCCAAGGTGCGTGATCGCTTCGGCGGCCGGGTGCGCTTCTTCATCTCCGGCGCCGCGGCTCTCTCGCCCGACATCGCGGAGTGGTTCCACGCCGCAGGCGTCCTGATCCTCGAGGGCTACGGCCTCACCGAGACGTCCGCGGGCGCGTTCGTCAACCAGCCCGACAACTTCAAGCTCGGCTCGGTCGGTCGTGCGTTCCCCGGCAGCGAGGCCAAGATCGCCTCGGACGGCGAGGTGCTGATCAAGGGCCCGCACGTCATGCGCGGCTACCACAACCTCGACGGCGAGAGCGTCTCGTCGCTCACCGAGGACGGCTGGCTGCACACGGGCGACGAGGGCCGTATCGACGAGGACGGCTTCTTGTTCATCACGGGCCGCAAGAAGGAGCTGTTCAAGACGTCGGGCGGCAAGTACGTCGCGCCGCCGCACATCGAGGGCATCTTCAAGGGCATCAGCGCCCTCACGAGCCAGATCATCGTGCACGGCAACGACCGCAACTTCTGCTCCGCGCTCATCACGCTCGACCCCGACGCGGTCGCCGAGTGGGCCGCCCACCACGGCATGGAGGGCAAGTCGTACTCCGAGGTCGTCTCGTCCCCGCAGATGCACGAGGTCATCCAGGGGCAGATCGACGAGCTCAACTCCAAGCTCAACCGGTGGGAGACGATCAAGAAGTTCGCGATCCTCGACCACGACCTGTCGATCGAGAACGGCGAGATCACGCCGAGCATGAAGGTCAAGCGCACCGTCGTCGAAGCCAACAACAAGGCGATTCTGGACGGCTTCTACGCTTAGGGAGTGAACCCGACCGAGATCCCGCGCCCCACCACCGGGGAGCGGGATCTCGGCACGTCCGGGGCCGCGCGTCCGTTCGGCGTGTACGTCCACGTGCCGTTCTGCCGGGTCCGGTGCGGCTACTGCGACTTCAACACGTACACCGCGGACGAGCTCGGCGAAGGGGCGACGCGGGCCACGTACGCCGACACCGCGATCCGCGAGATCGTGCAGGCCGCCGAACGGTTCGGCCGTCGCCCGGTCGAGACAGTCTTCTTCGGCGGCGGCACCCCCACCCAGCTGCCCTCGACCGATCTCGTGCGGATCCTGCAAGCGATCGACGAGCGACTCGGCCTGGCCGAGGGCGTCGAGGTCACGACCGAGGCCAATCCCGACTCCGTGACGCCCGAGTCGCTCGCCGTCCTGCGTGCGGGCGGATTCACCCGCATCTCGTTCGGGGTGCAGTCGGCCGTCCCGCACGTGCTCGCGACCCTCGAGCGCACCCACGACCCCGCGAACGTCCCCCAGGCGGTCCGCTGGGCGCGTGAGGCGGGTTTCGAGCAGGTCAGCGTCGACCTGATCTACGGGACGCCGGGGGAGTCGTTCGATGACTGGCGCACGAGCCTGGAGCAGGCCATCGCGCTCGGGCCCGACCACGTGAGCGCGTACGCCCTGATCGTCGAGGAGGGGACCGCATTCGCCCGCAAGGTCCGGCGGGGCGAGGTCGTGATGCCCGACGACGACGAGACGGCTGACAAGTACGTCCTGGCGGACGAGATGCTGTCGGCCGCCGGTCTCGGCTGGTACGAGCTGTCCAACTGGGCGCGCGACGGGTCCGCCCAGTGCCGCCACAACGTGCTCTACTGGCGCAGCGACGACTGGCTCGGCATCGGACCGGGCGCGCACTCGCACGTCGCGGGTGAGCGCTGGTGGAACGTCAAGCACCCCGCGGCGTACGCGCAGCGGCTGGTCGCGGGGGAGTCACCGCGGCACGACGGCGAGACGATCGACGCCGGGACCGCGCACGTCGAGCAGATCATGCTCGAGACCCGGTTGCGCAGCGGGCTCGGGCTCGACACCCTCAGCGAGGCCGCGCGTGCGTCCGTCCCCGAGCTCGTGGCCCGCGATCTCGCGACGCTCGAGGGGGACCGGCTCGTCCTCACCCGCACGGGCCGCCTGCTGGCCGACGCCGTGGTCCGCGAGCTCGTCGACTGACGCCGAGGGGAGCCCCCGGTCCGCTGAGGGGAGCCCCCGGTCCGCCGAGGGGAGCCCCCGGTCCCACGTCGGCGGACGGGAGGCGCGCGTCGGCGGACGGGAGGCGCGCCTCAGCGAATTGGGGGGGGTGGGGTCAGGGGACGGTGACGAAGTCGATGAGCTCCTCGACGCGGCCGAGGAACTCCGGCTCGAGATCGGCATAGGAGTCGACCCGGCTGAGGATGTGCTTCCACGCACGGGCGATGTCGGTCTGGTCGCTGTGGGGCCAGCCGAGCTCGCGGCAGATGCCGTACTTCCAGTCCTGGCCCCGGGGGATCGTGGGCCAGGACTCGATGCCGAGGCGGGCAGGCTTCACCGACTGCCAGACGTCGATGTAGGGGTGCCCGACCACCAGCACGTGCGGCCGGCCGGAGACCTGCTCGGCCAGTCGGGTCTCCTTGGACCCCGGCACGAGGTGGTCGACCAGCACGCCGAGGCGGCGCTCGGCGGTCGGGGCGAACTCGTCCACGATCCCGACGAGGTCGTCGATGCCGCCGAGGTACTCCACCGCGACGCCCTCGATGCGCAGGTCGTCGCCCCAGACCTTCTCGACCAGCTCGGCGTCGTGGCGACCCTCGACGTAGATGCGGCTCGGCAGCGCGACCCGCGCCCGTGCGCCACGCACCGCGCGCGATCCCGACGCCGTACGCGTGGCGGTGGCCTTGGTCGCGGCCGACGGGGGCCGGGCGATGATCGGCTTGCCCTCCAGCAGATAGCCCGGGCCGAGCGGGAACGAGCGGCGGACCAGTCGGCGGTCCTCGAGGATCATCATCCCGAGGTCCTTCTCCACGACCATGACCTCGCCGCAGAAGCCGGTCGTGGCGTCCTCGATGACCATGCCGCGCTCGATCACGACCTCCTCGGAACGTCCGCGGGGAGGCTTCTTCCAGTCACCGGAGAGGACGTCGCTGCCGTACCGGTCAACCATGCAGAGCTCCCAGGAGTCGTTGGTGGAGGGTCTCGAGATCGTCCTTGGCGATGTCGGGCGCCAGCAGCACGGTGCCGTCGCCGACGAGACCGAGCGCCAGGTCGACCGCTACGGGCCAGCTCGGCGGGACGGTGCCGGGGACCTCGTCGGTCCACAGGGCGCCGACCAGGACGTAGGACGCGAGCACGGCACCATCTTCGCTCACTGCGGTGAGGCTCGTGACGAGCTCACCGCCCTCGGGCCCGTCGCCGAGGTGCATGACCTCGACGCTGATGCGATCGAGCTGGGTGGCCCACACGGACGCCAGTGAGCCGCCGCGCGACTCGTGGGCGATCGTCGTCCCGTCGTCGAGCACCACCTCGTAGGGGCCGATCGTGAGCGATCTCTCGTCGCCCTCGACGACGATGTGACCGTCGCTGTTCTCGGAGATGCTGCTCACCTCGCTAGACTGGCACTTGACCACTGAGAGTGCCAACAGGCTCGCGGGAGAGGGATGTGTGATGACTGACGATCGCCGGCTCGACGTCCTCCGGGCCATCGTCGAGGACTACGTCGCGACCCAGGAGCCCGTCGGCTCCCGCTCGCTGCTCGAGCGGCACCAGCTGGGCGTCTCGCCCGCCACGGTCCGCAACGACATGGCAGCGCTCGAGGAGGAGGGCTACCTCACCCAGCCCCACACGAGCGCAGGTCGCATCCCGACGGACAAGGGCTACCGGATGTTCGTCGACCGGCTCGCGACGGTCAAGGCGCTGTCGCCGGCCGAGCGCCGCGCCATCGAGACGTTCCTGAGCGGAGCGGTCGACGTCGACGACGTCGTGCAGCGCAGCGTCAAGGTGCTCGCGCAGCTGACCAACCAGGTCGCGATCGTGCAGTACCCGTCGCTGACCCGCTCGACGGTCCGCCACATCGAGCTCGTGTCGCTGGAGGGCTCCCGTGTCCTCCTCGTCGTGATCACCAGCAGCGGCCGGGTCGAGCAGCGCATCGTCGAGCTCGTCGAGACGCCCAGCGACGATCTGATGTCCGACATGCGCTCGCGCATCGCCCGCGCGACGATCGGCGAACGCCTGCCCGAGGCCTCGCTCCGGCTGGCCGACATGATCGAGACCTTCGGCGCCAACGACCGACCGATCGTCACCTCGATCGTCACGACGCTGTCGCACACGTTCACCAATGAGCGCAGCGACGAGCGCATCGCGGTCGGCGGCACGGCCAACCTGGCCCGCTTCGGCAGCGACTTCGACACCTCGATCAAGCCCGTGCTCGAGGCGATCGAGGAGCAGGTCGTCCTGCTCAAGCTGCTCGGCGAGGCCACGAGCGGACTCTCGGTCCGCATCGGCAGCGAGACCGGCCACGAGAGCCTCATGAGCACGACGGTCGTCTCCTCGGCGTACGGTTCGGACGACCTCGCACTCGCGACCCTGGGCACGGTCGGCCCCACCCGCATGGACTATCCCGCAACGATGGCAGCTGTCGGCGCCGTCGCCCGCTACGTCGGCCGCACGCTGGCGGACAACTGACACCCCTCGAGGACTCATGGCACAGGACTACTACGCAACACTCGGCGTCGACCGCGACGCCACGGCCGAGCAGCTGAAGAAGGCCTACCGCAAGCTGGCGCGGCAGTACCACCCCGACGTCAACGACGCGCCCGACGCCTCCGAGAAGTTCAAGGAGGTGACGCTCGCGTACGAGGTGCTGTCCGATCCGCAGAAGCGGGCGGTGTTCGACCGCGGCGGCGATCCCATGAGCAGCGGCGGTGGCGGCTTCGGCGGCGGCCAGGGGTTCAACTTCGACGACATCATGGACGCCTTCTTCGGGCAGAACGCCCAGCGCGGCCCGCGCCCGCGCCAGCAGCGCGGCCAGGACGCCCTGCTGCGGCTCAACGTCGACCTCGCGGAGGCGGCGTTCGGCGTCACCCACGAGATCAAAGTCGACACGGCCGTGACCTGCACGACGTGCGAGGGCAGCGGAGCCGCCAACGGCTCGCAGCCCGAGACCTGCCGCACCTGCCACGGCCACGGCGACGTCCAGCACGTTCAGCGCTCGCTGCTCGGCGACATCCGCACGTCGCGCCCGTGCCCCACGTGCCACGGCTTCGGCACGGTCATCCCCGACCCGTGCCCCGAGTGCAACGGCGAGGGCCGCGTGCGCTCGCGTCGCTCGATCTCGGTGACGATCCCCGCGGGCGTCGACCAGGGCACGCGGATCCAGCTCAGCGGTGAGGGCGAGGTCGGGCCCGGAGGCGGGCCTGCCGGCGACCTCTACCTCGAGATCAACGTGGCCCGGCACCCGATGTTCCAGCGCAAGGGCGATCAGCTGTTCTGCCAGGTCACCCTGCCGATGACGGCTGCGGCGCTCGGCACGCAGATCGACCTGCCGACCCTCGAGGCCGACGTGCCGGACTCCGACGAGGACGCGCGGACCGTACGCCTCGAGGTCGCGCCGGGCACGCAGTCCGGCGACACCCTCACGATCAAGGGCCAGGGCGTGCCGCGCCTTCGCGGCGCCGGTCGCGGGGACCTCAAGGTGCAGGTCGTCGTCGAGACGCCGACCCGCATCGACGACCAGCAACGTGCCCTGCTGGAGGAGCTCGCGCAGCTGCGCGACGAGGAGCGTCCCGAGACGCTCATGGCCACGAACCACAAGGGTGTGTTCGGCAAGATCAAGGATGCATTCAAGTGAGCGACACTGACCCGAACTGCCTGTTCTGCAAGATCGTCTCGGGCGACATCCCGGCCGAGATCGTCTCGGAGACCGAGCACACTGTCGCCTTCCGTGACGTCGATCCGCAGGCGCCCACGCACGTGCTGGTGATCCCGCGGGTGCATCAGCCCGACATCGCGAGCCTCGTCGACGCGGCGCCCGAGGCCGCGGTCGAGCTGCTCAAGGAGACGCGCCGCGTGGCCCAGGCCGACGGGCACGACTCCTACCGGCTGGTGTTCAACACCGGTCCCGATGCGCACCAGACGGTGTTCCACGTGCACGGCCACGTGCTTGCCGGTCGCAGTCTCACCTGGCCTCCGGGCTGACAATTCGCGCGCTGTCACACCGGATGCGTACGATTGAGACCACATGACTGATGACACCGTCCCCGCACCGCTGCCCACCCACACGTTCACGATCCCGTCGAGCGTCGCGGCCGTCGCCCTGCTCGGCCCTGCCGACGAGTTCCTGCGCCTGATCGAGGACTCGTTCAAGGCGCGCATCCACGCGCGCGGCAACACCATCACGGTGACCGGTGCGCCGTCGGAGGCAGCTCTCGTGGAGCGGCTGCTCGACGAGCTCGTCACGATCCTGCGCACCGGCCAGAACCTCACGCGCGAGACGGTCGAGCGCAGCGTCTCGATGCTGCGCACCGAGACCCGCGAGAAGCCGGCCGAGGTGCTGAGCCTCAACATCTTGTCCAACCGCGGACGGACGATCCGGCCCAAGACGGTCAACCAGAAGCGCTACGTCGACGCGATCGACAAGCACACGATCGTCTTCGGCATCGGCCCCGCCGGCACCGGCAAGACGTACCTCGCGATGGCCAAGGCCGTGCAGGCGCTGCAGGCCAAGGAGGTCAACCGCATCATCTTGACCCGGCCCGCGGTCGAGGCCGGCGAGCGACTGGGCTTCCTGCCGGGGTCGCTGAGCGAGAAGATCGATCCCTACCTGCGCCCGCTCTACGACGCGCTGCACGACATGCTCGACCCCGAGACCGTGCCCAAGCTGCTCGCCTCCGGCGTCATCGAGGTCGCTCCGCTGGCCTACATGCGCGGCCGCACGCTCAACGACGCGTTCATCATCCTGGACGAGGCGCAGAACACGACGCCCGAGCAGATGAAGATGTTCCTCACCCGACTGGGCTTCGGCTCCAAGATGGTCGTCACCGGCGACGTCACGCAGGTCGACCTGCCGTCGGGCAACAAGAGCGGCCTGCGGGTGGTCCAGGAGATCCTCGACGACGTCCGCGACATCCACTTCGCCAACCTGTCGTCCGCGGACGTCGTGCGCCACAAGCTCGTCGGCCACATCGTTGCGGCCTACGGTGAGTTCGAAGAGCAGGCTTCCCAGTCACTGCTGGCCCGCGAGGCAGGTGCTGACTCCCGTGAACGTCGACGTTCTCAATGAGTCCGGGACCGACGTCGACGTCGTCGGTCTGACCCGACTCTGCCGCTTCACGATGCGGCGCATGAGGCTGCACCCTGCGACCGAGCTGACCGTACGCCTCGTGGACCCCGACACCATCACAGTGCTCAACGAGCAGTGGATGGGCAAGAAGGGTCCCACCGACGTGCTGTCGTTCCCCATGGACGAGCTCACGCCCGGCACCGACGCCGCGGAGAGTCCCGAGGGATATCTCGGCGACATCGCCCTGTGCCCGCAGGTCGCGGAGCAGCAGGCACCCGCCGCCGGCCACTCGACGCAGGACGAGATCGAGCTGCTGACGGTGCACGGCATCCTGCACCTCCTCGGCTACGACCACGCCGAGCCGGCGGAGCACCAGGAGATGTTCGGCATCCAGGGACGACTGCTCCTCGAGTGGCAACAGGCCGCCGAGGGCATCGACCCCGAGCAGCAGTGAGGGCAGCTCCATGAACTGGCTTCCCGTGGTGCTGTCCGTGCTCCTCGCCGTCGCGGCGGGCATGCTCGCGAGCGTCGACGCGGCGATCTCCGCATTCTCCAAGGCCCGGGCCGAGGAGCTCGAGGACGAGGGACGCTCCGGCGCCTCCCGGCTCTCGCGCATCCTTGCGGACCCCGCCCCCTATCTCAACTCGGTCCTGCTCCTGCGGGTCATCGCCGAGACCGCGAGCATCGTGCTGGTCGCCCTGGTGGTGGCTGACGAGCTCGACGGCCTGTGGACGCGCGCGGCCGTCGCGGTCGCGATCATGTCCGTCGTGAGCTTCGTCCTCATCGGTGTCGGCCCGCGCACGCTCGGACGCCAGCACGCCGAGGCCATCGCGCTCGCGTCGGCCATGCCGGTCATCGGCGTCACCCGGCTGCTGGGTCCGGTCCCGAAGCTGCTGATCATGCTCGGCAACGCGGTCACGCCGGGCAAGGGGTTCAGCGAGGGACCGTTCGCCTCCGAGGTCGAGGTCCGTGAGCTCGTCGACCTCGCGGCCGCGAGCTCGCTGATCGAGACCGACGAGGGCAAGATGCTGCAGTCGGTCTTCGAGCTCGGCGACACCATCGTCCGCGAGGTCATGGTGCCCCGCACCGACCTGGTGTTCGTCGAGAAGCACAAGACCCTGCGCCAGGCGATGTCGCTGGCGCTGCGCAGCGGATACTCCCGCATGCCGGTGATCGACGAGAACCTCGACGACGTCGTCGGGATGGCCTATCTCAAGGACCTGACCAAGCGCGTGTTCGACAACCACGTCGCCGAGACGACCGAGCGGGTCGAGTCCATCGCACGACCGTGCCTGTTCGTCCCCGACACCAAGCCCGCAGGTGACCTCCTCAAGGAGATGCAGGCCCAGCACACGCACGTGGCGATCGTCGTGGACGAGTTCGGCGGCACCTCGGGCATGATCACGATCGAGGACATCCTCGAGGAGATCGTCGGCGAGATCACCGACGAGTACGACAACGAGCCCGAGGCCAAGGAGCAGCTCTCCGACGGCTCGTGGCGGGTCAGCTCGCGGTTCGAGGTCGACGATCTCGAGGACCTCTTCGACATCCCGATCGAGGACGAGGACGTCGACTCGGTCGGCGGCCTGATGGCCAAGCACCTGGGCAAGGTGCCGATCCGGGGCAGTGTCGTCGAGGTCGAGGGACTACGTTTCGAGGCCGAGGGGCCGTCCGGGCGACGCAACCGCATCGGTCACGTCCTCGTCAGCCGCATCGCACCTCCGCCAGAAGACCTGAAAGGCTCCGACCATGGATATCAGTCCTGAGGACGCAAAGCTGGTGACGCTCGCGCGCACCTCCCGCGCCCGCACCAACGCGGAGCACGGCGCCGCCGTCCGCGACCAGGACGGGCGCACCTACGTCGCGTCGACCGTCGTCCTGCCCTCGATCCGCATCGACGCCCTCGACCTCGCGGTCGCGATGGCCGTCTCGTCCGGCGCGACCGGCATCGAGGCCGGTGCGCTGGTGGGGGAGATGATGCCCGAGCCCCTGGTCAGCGGCACGGCCGTCCGGGACGTCTCGGGGCACGGCATCCACGTCTACCTGGCGGACCCGTCGGGTCAGGTCGTGCGGGTGAGGACCACATGAGCGCCGAGACGGGCCGCGTGCACCGCTCGGGATTCGCCTGCTTCGTCGGTCGTCCCAACGCGGGCAAGTCGACGCTGACCAATGCGCTGGTCGGTGGCAAGATCGCGATCACGTCCTCCAAGCCACAGACGACGCGGCATGCGATCCGCGGGCTGGTCAACCGTGACGACGCCCAGCTGATCCTCATCGACACCCCGGGCCTGCACAAGCCGCACACGCTGCTCGGCGAGCGGCTCAACGCCCTCGTGCGCTCCACCTGGTCGGAGGTCGACACGATCGGCATGTGCCTGCCGGCCAACGAGTCCGTCGGCGAGGGCGACAAGTTCCTCATCAAGGAGCTGGCCCAGATCAACCAGGGCAAGCGTCGGCCCAAGCCGATCTTCGCGATCGCGACCAAGATCGACCTGGTCAAGCCCGACCGGCTGCGTGACCACCTGCTCTCGATCCAACAGGCCGGTGCGGACGCAGGCCTGCAGTGGCAGGAGATCATCCCGGTCTCGGCCGTGGCCGACGACCAGGTCGACCTGCTGGCCGATCTGCTGATCGACACGCTGCCCGAGGGCCCGGCTCTCTATCCCGAGGGTCAGCTGACCGACGAGCCCGAGGAGACGCTCATCGCGGAGATCATCCGCGAGGCCGCGCTCGAGGGCGTCCGCGACGAGCTGCCCCACTCGATCGCCGTCGTGGTCGAGGAGATGGTGGCCCGCACCGACCGTCCGAAGGACAAGCCGCTCGTCGACGTCCGGGTCAACGTCTACGTCGAGCGGGACAGCCAGAAGGGCATCATCATCGGCAAGCAGGGCTCGCGGCTGCGCCAGATCGGCAGCGACTCGCGCTCCCAGATCGAGAAGATCCTCGGCACGCCCGTGTTCCTCGACCTGCACGTCAAGGTTGCCAAGGACTGGCAGCGCGACCCCAAGCAGCTCCGCAAGCTCGGCTTCTAGCTGCTGCGCCCCTCGGGCGCCTACGCTGCGGCCTCGCCCCCGCGCCACCCCTACGCGGCGCGGGGTTGCTGCTGGGTGAATCTGGCGTGGCGTCGAGGACGCTGCTCGGGGTCGATCCGGGGCGGCGGGATGATCTCGGGGATGCCGTCCTCGCCCATCCGGGCGGCCCACTCGCCTTCGTGGACCAGGAAGTGGTGGAAGTGGCACAGCAGCGCCGCGTTGGTCAGGTCGGTCGGTCCGCCTTCGGACCAGAAGCTGAGGTGGTGCGCCTCGCACCAGGCCGGAGGCCGGTCGCAACCGGGAAACACGCAGCCTTGGTCGCGGACCGCGAGGGCCAGTCGCTGGTGCCGGTCGTACAACCGCTTGGTCATGCCGTGGTCGATGACGCGCGTGCCGTTCTCGAGGTACAGCGCGACGAGATGGGCGTTGCAGGCCAGCCGCTGGGCCTTGGCGGCCGAGGTGGTCGTGCCGGACGTGTTGGTCGCGGTGCCCTGCCCGGTGCGCAGGTCGTCGATGTCGATCGTGACGGCCACCGTCGCGGCGAGCCCACCGGCCTGGGGGAGAGCGCCGGTCGGCAGGTGCTCGATCAGCTCGGTGAACGCGTGGCCCATCTTCTGGTCGCGCGGCAGCGCCAGCCAGTCGTCGGCGCCGAGGCCGTGGTGCTCGGCGTTCTCTGCGGTCCGGCGTGGCGCGATGATCCCCTCGATCGCCGCGCGCAACGTGTCGGCGTCCGCATCGGGGATCGTGAACGCTCCGTGCGTAGTGCCGTCGCCGCGCCGGCGCATCGACAGCTTCGTGGCGTCCCAGGCCTTCTGCTCCTGCTGGCGCAGCTGCTCGCCCAGGTGCTCATCGGCGCCGTCGGGGTCGATGACCTCCAGGACCCGGTTGGCCAGACGCCTCAGGTCGTCGAGTGAGTAGTCGGCGGCGAGACGGATCAGGTGCGCCTCGGCGTCGCCGCGCTCCTCGTCACCGCACCACTCGGGCAGCGCGTCGATCGCCTTCATGATCACGCCCGCCTGGTCGGTCGACAGCCCACCTGCGGCCCATGCCGCCCGGGTCGCCTCGGTGTGGGTGCCTGTGACCCGTGCCAGACCGACGAGCTTGGCGGCCTCGCCCTTGCTGATCCCCGTGGTGCTCGCCAACCAGGTCGTCGTCGAGGTCGCGCCCTCCTCCTTGGCCAGTCCCATGCCCTCGGCGCAACCGGCCAGTCTCGACAGGGCGGCATCCATCGAGGTCCGCGCCCTCACGAGCGCCAGCGCGACCTGCTTGACCTCCGAACCGGTCAACGTCCACGGCTCGAGCGCAGCCATGTCGTCGGTCAACGATGACAGCTGCTCGACGATCATGGGCGGACTCCGGAGGACTAGAACGTATGTTCGATCCTATCGCGCTCCGCGGCTCGAGCACAAGGGCTCGCGCAAAGAAGTATCCTGCAATGTCAGTCAGAATCGACCACGGAAAGTTCCCGGTCCCAGCCTACGCCGAGGCTCCGACACCGTCCCTGACGACTTGGTGGGGCGGTCAGCGGACCTCGAACCCGAGCTCGCCGACCGGCTGCTGCTCGGTCACCTGGACGTCGGACACGGCCGCCCGGGGCGGGCCGGTGCGGCACCACTCCACGAGCCGGTCGACCACTTCGGGCGGGCCCTCGAAAACGGCCTCGACCGATCCGTCGGGGCGGTTCGCGACCCACCCGGTGGCTCCCAGCCGAGCGGCCTCCTGCTGGCACGAAGCCCGGAAGAAGACGCCCTGCACGGTTCCTCGCACGATGACATGTCGACGCTCCATGTCTTCCACCGTAATAGGGTCGGGCAGGTGGAAGACCTCGATGCTGTCGACGCCCTGAAGGAGATCGCGTTCTGGCTGGAGCGCGCCCAGGCCAAGAGCTACCGCGTCGAGGCGTTCCGCAAGGCCGCTGCCGCGATCGGTCATCTCAGCCCCGACGAGATCGCCGCGCAGACCCGGGACGGCCGCATCAAGCGGATCAAGGGCATCGGCGACCGGACGTACGGCGTGATCGGCCAGGCCGTGGACGGGCAGGTGCCGGACTACCTCGCCGAGCTGCGCGAGGAGGGGGCAGCGCCCCTGGCGACGGGCGGTACGGAGCTCCGCGCGCAGCTGCGTGGCGACCTGCACAGCCACTCGGACTGGTCGGACGGCGGATCGTCCATCGAGGAGATGGCCCGCGCGGCCCGTTGGCGCGGCCGGGAGTACCAGGTGCTGACCGACCACTCGCCCCGCCTGACGATCGCCAACGGACTGAGCGTCGAACGCCTCACCGAGCAGCTCGACGTCGTCGCCGAGGTCGACGGGGCGTACGACGACTTCAGGCTGCTGAGCGGCATCGAGGTCGACATCCATGACGACGGCAGCCTCGACCAGACCGACGAGATGCTCGAGCGCCTCGACGTCGTGGTGGCCAGCGTCCACTCCAAGCTGCGGATGGACGCCCAGGCGATGACCCGCCGGATGATGACCGCGGTCGCCGATCCGCACACCAACGTCCTGGGCCACTGCACGGGCCGCCTGGTGCAGGGCGGGCGCGGGCAGCGACCGCAGTCGCAGTTCAACGCCAAGGCCGTTTTTGCGGCGTGCGCCGAGTTCGACGTCGCGGTCGAGATCAACTCCCGGCCCGAACGTCAGGATCCGCCCGACGAGCTCATCGCGCTGGCCCTCGACGCCGGTTGCCTGTTCGCGATCGACACGGACGCGCACGCACCCGGGCAGCTGGACTTCCTCGACCTCGGCGCCGCACGCGCGGAGGCGGGCGGCGTGCCGGCCGACCGGATCGTCACGACCTGGCCGGTCGACCGCCTGCTCGAGTGGTCACACGCCAAGCGTTGACGGTGAGCCCAGGCCGGCGGCGAGCTCGCGGACGTCGTGCTCGGTGACGTCCGGGACGAGGCGTCCGGTGACGGCGTCGTAGACGTCGATGAGCCCCGACAGGTCCTTGACCATGCGTCGCGCCCGTGCCGGGGCGTTGCCGCAGTCGGCCCGGCACTCGCCCGACGCGGCCACCTTGTGGGCGATCACGAGCGCCGTCAGTGCGTACGCCTCGGCGGTGCCCAGGTCGGGGGAGAGGGCGAACGGGAAGATCCGGGCCATCCGTTCGTGGAACCCGACGTGCTCGGGGTCGAGGTCGCCGTGGTGGGTCAGCGGGAACTGCATCGCCTCCGTGAACGCGGCGTGCACGTCGTCGTCGGTGTCGAGGCCGATCAGCCGCTCGGCCCGCTCGATCGCCGCCAGCGCAGGCCCTCTCGAGCTGGGCTCCAGCAGGGCGACGACCTGCCGGGCCTGCGCGAGACGCAGGTGTGCGCGCAGGGCGGGGGAGTCCTCGGTCGTGCCGAACAGGCGCCCGATCAGCGGCACGAGCCGTGAGCGGTCGCTGTCACGCAGCAGGTCGTTGACGGTGCGGGCCTCGTGGGACAGCAGCTCGTGGGTGCACTCGGGACGATCGCTCCACTCCTCGCCGGCCAGCAGCGAGACGTACTCCATCACGCAGGCCTCACCGCGCGAGGAGTCGTGGGACCCGGCCGAGAGGGTGGGCAGGGCGTCGGGCACGCGGGAGATCACCCCTTCATCCTCCTCGCGCCGTCAAGCACGCTCGCTCACGTGAGCAGGGCCGCGAGCGTGCCGCCCAGCTCGTACGCCCGGTCGAGGTCGTCCTGGCCCGGATCGCCCATCACCTCGAGCACGTCGGCCGACTGCGCCCATGGAAGTGCCTGGACGATGCTCTGGACCGATCGCACCGCGCCCGTCGTGTCGTACCTGCCGTGCACCCACAGTCCGTACGGCTTCCTCCCGGTCCCGGTCGGCCCGGCCGAGCCGTCATCGCTGAGCGCGCCGCCCACCTCGAGGAAGATCGTGTCGAAGAAGTGCTTGAGGGCGCCGCTCATGTAGCCGAAGTTGGCGCTCGTGCCGAGGACGTACCCGTCGGCACTGAGGACGTCGTCCGCGCGGGCCTCCAGCGCCGGACGCACGACCACGTCGACGCCTTGCACCTCATCGTCGTGGGCGCCGGCCACCACCGCCTCGGTGAGCTGCGTCAGGGTGGGCGTGGGCGAGTGGTGGACGATGAGCAGACGAGCCATGGGTCCAGCCTGCACCCTGACGCGGTCGCCCTCGCACGGCACGTGGCACGAGAGCTGATTCGCCCTCGAATCAGACCCTTCTTCCCCTAGTGTGAGCGACATGCGATCCGGTGCGCGGTCCCTCCTTCGTCGTGGTGCGCGCCGTGCGAGGACGGCCGCCCGGGTGCTCGTGCGGGGGCTGCCCCCGGCCCCGACGGCCGTCGCGCTGCCTGCCGCGAAGCGCTCCACAGATCCGATGCCGGGTCGCTGGGTGCGCCTCACGCACGGTCCGGCACGTGGAGCGGGGCTGCCCGAGCGGCGGGGCCTGGACCCGGCCGAGGCCGCTGCGGTGGACGCCGGCTGGCTGCTCGTGGACGCGTACGAGCGCATCAGCACCCACGCCGCGAAGCACGTCTTCGGGCACGAGCAGGAGGCGTGGGACGCCTATGCGCGGGACACGATCGAGCTGCTGAAGAGCCCCGAGGGCCGCCAGATGGTCGACATCGAGGAGAGCCGGGTCAACCGGCTGCGCTACCGACGCACGATGGATTTTGCGATGAAGGGCGACCGGGTCTTCGACGTGGGGTTCGGCCGTGGATATCTCGCGGCCCAGCTCATCAAGGGCCGCGAGGTCGCCCGCTATCACGGCATCGACATCATCGACACGTGGGTGGAGGAGTCCTACCGCCTCCTCGAGACCAATGGCCTGGCCGACGCCGACATCAGGCTCGAGGCGGGTGACCTGTTCGCGCTCACCGCCGAGAAGATCGCGGCGACCGATGCCAACCTGGTCATCTGCTGCGAGGTGCTGGAGCACGTCGACGACGCCGAGCTCGCGCTTCGGATCCTCGCGGACGCCCTTCCCGAGGGCGCGGACCTGCTGTTCTCGGTGCCGCTGCACGGCCGGCTCGAGCACGTGTGGGGCCATGTCTCGGTGTTCGACGTGGCGCGGCTGAAGGGCATGCTGGCCGGCGCGGGACTCTTCGCCCATCACGTCCAGCCGCTCGCGAACACCTGGACGCTCGTGGTCGCGTCGAGATCGCCCGAGCCGTCAGCACGCGTCCGTGACGCCGACCGCCGGCCGGACGTGGACGCCTCCGCCCCACTGGTCCGCGCGCGTCACTTCGTCGACGTGCCGCAGGCGGGGTTCGTCCCGGCGCGTGGCGGCGAGGCCACGGTGGAGCCGCAGCAGGGGTCGTGGGTCACCTGCCGCTCGACCGGCGGCGGCGTACGGTTCCCCGTCGCCGGCATCGAGTCGCTCCGCCTGGGTCTTGGCTACACCGAGTGTGCCGATCTCGAACGTCTCGACGTCGTGGCGTACGCGGGCACCACGCGCGTCACGTCGTGGTCGTTCAAGCCGAGCGAGCGGCTCCCCGCCGAGGGCAAGCGGGCCGTCTGGCTGCGTGCGGGGGAGGCGTCGAGGGGGTTCGTGCCCGCGCCGTACGGGGCGATGCTCGACGTGGACGCCGTCGAGGTCCGGCCCCGCCTGGGTGCTGGGGGATCGGCGACGTTCGAGCTGCGGGCGGCCTACCTGCCGTAGCCGAGGCCCCCGTGGTGTCGGGCGCACGCACTTTCTGGCTGCGCGTTTGCCTCCATGTGCTTACCATCACATATGGAGTTCGACACCGTAGCGCGGGCCATCCTCGGCAACATCGAGAAGGTCCTCGCCGGCAAGCGCGAGGCGGCCGAGGCCGCACTGGTGGTCGTCCTGGCCGAAGGACACCTCCTGATCGAGGACGTGCCCGGGGTCGGCAAGACCATGTTGGCAAAGGCGCTCGGCCGCTCGGTGAGCTGTTCGGTGCGACGCATCCAGTTCACGCCCGACCTGCTCCCGTCGGACATCACCGGCGTCTCGGTCTACAACCAGGTCGAGCGCGAGTTCGAGTTCAAGCCCGGTGCGGTGTTCGCCAACATCGTGATCGGCGACGAGATCAACCGGGCGTCGCCCAAGACCCAGGCAGCCCTGCTCGAGGCGATGGAGGAGCGGCAGGTCACGGTCGACGGGACGACCTACACGCTCGCCAGCCCGTTCTCGGTGGTCGCGACGCAGAACCCCTTCGAGATGGAGGGCACGTACGCCCTGCCCGAGGCTCAGCGCGATCGGTTCATGGCCCGCATCTCGATGGGCTATCCCGACGCCGCGGCCGAGCTGGCGATGGTGCAGGGCCGCGATGCGCAGAATCCGTTCGACGCGCTCGAGGCGGTGGCCACGATCGACGACGTCCAGCACATGATCGCGACGGCCCGCGCGGTCTACGTGTCACCGGCGGTCGAGCAGTACGCGGTCGCGATCGCGCAGGCCACCCGCGTGCATCCCGATCTCCGGCTCGGCGCGAGCCCGCGCGCCACGTTGCAGCTGGTGCGGGCGGCCAAGGCGCGCGCCGCCGTGCAGGGTCGCGACTTCGTCCTGCCCGACGACGTCGACGCGCTCGTCCAGGTGGTTCTTCCGCACCGACTGATCCCGATGCGCGGGGTCGCCTCGGTCGAGGACGTCGTGGCCCGCATCGTGGCCGAGACGCCCGTGCCGGCCGGCACCGTCCAGCCGAGCTGACATGGCCCGCGACAGACCTCAGGGTCGGCTGCGCGAAGCGGCGAGGTCGGTGGTCCTGACCCGACGCGGCATCGGCTTCCTCGTCGGTGCGGTCATCTCGTTCATCCTCGCGCCGCTGCTGTCGCTGCCGGCCATGCTGTACGTGACGGGGCTGCTGCTCGGCCTGGTCGTGCTGTCCACGGCGTTCGTCCTTCTCGGGCACTCGCGGGTACGGATCGAGCGGTCGTTCAGCCCGCAGGTCGTGCAGCCGGGCGCCCTGTCCCGGGCGACGGTGCGGGTCACCAACCTGTCGGTGCTGCCCTGTCTCGAGGCCCGGTGGGAGGACCATCTCCCGCACGGCATCTCGGGGGACGCCTCGGGTGTCCTGCCGGCCCTCGGCGGGAGCCACAGCGCCGAGTCGCGGGTCACCTTCTCGTACGCCCTGCAGGGCCTGCGGCGGGGGCGGCACGCGATCGGACCGCTGCGGGTCGACGTCTGCGACCCCTTCGGCCTGGTCTATCGCCGTCACGCGTTCGGCACGGCCGAGCCGCTCACGGTCCTGCCCCGGCTGGTCACCCTGCCGGCCATCACCCCGCGCGGGTCGAGCGCCGACGGCGCGACCCGGCCCGCCCCGCAGAACGCCGGTGTCGGCGACGACGACGTCGTCGCGCGCACCTATCTGCCTGGTGACGCGCTCAAGCGCATCAACTGGAAGGCCACCGCGCATCGCGACCAGCTCATGGTGCGTCAGGAGGAGCAGCAGATGACGCCTCGGGCCGCGGTCCATCTCGACTGCGAGCCGTCGAGCCAGGGAACGGCCCGCGACCGCAGGAACGACTGGGAGTACTCCAGCGCGTTCGAGTGGTGCGTCGCCGCCGCGGCCTCGGTCACGGCCCACCTCGTCCGGGCGGGTTACGTCGTCACGGTGCAGTCGAGCGGCCACGCCGTCGATCGCGTCGTCGCGGAGGGGCAGGACACCCTCGAGGACGCGATGGTCGACCTGGCGGTGCTGGAGCCCGAGCCGCGCGACCACGACGCGCGCATCAGTCCCGAGCGCGCAGTGTTCGCGGTGCTGGGGCGGCTCACGCCGGAGCGCGCCCGGCACTGGACGGCCGCTCTCGGGGCGTCGCGGTCAGTCCTCGCGTTCGTCGCGGTCGGCACGTCGACCGCGGCGCTCGACGTGCTCGACGCGGCCCGATGGAACGTCGTGGAGTACGAGCCGAAGGACGATCTGGCCGAGCTGTGGACCCACTTCGACGGGGCGAGGGCCGATGCTGCGAGCTGACCCCCACCCCCGCACGCCGGCCAGGAGCACCGGCGAGATCTGGTTCGACCACGCGCTCGTCGCGGTCGCGCTCCTGCTGCTGCTGAGCGGCTACGGCTCGATCATCGAGGGCAACGACTGGCGCGTCACGACGATGCTGATCGCCGCGATGACGGGCGTCACGTGTGCACTGCTGCGGGGGCTCGGGTTCCGGTTCGTGGCACCGGTGGCCCTTCTGGTCCTGCTGATCGCGATCGCGTGGATCTTCGTCCCCGACACCCTGCTCGCGATCCTCCCGACCGGGGACACGTTCAGCGCCCTGGCCGATCTCGGCCGGTCCGCACGCGAGATCATCGTCGAGGAGCAGGCGCCGGTGGGCGCGGCCGAGCCGATCGTCCTGGTCGTCTCCTCGTCGTTCGGCCTCATCGTGATCGTCGCGGACATGCTCCTGCAGAGCAGACGTGCGGCCCCGCTCATCGGCACGCTTCTGATGGCGGTCTTCGTTGCCCCGGGGCTGATCTCGGGCGAGACCCCGTCGCTGTGGCTCTTCCTGGCCGTCGCAGCGCTGTGGCTGGTGCTGCTGCGCTCCCGCACGCCCGGCACGGGCCTCGCACGCCGCGGGGCGGGACCCGCGCTGGTCCTGGGTGCGGGTGCGCTCGCCGCAGCGGTCGCCTTCCCGGTCGTGTCGCCCGACGTCAGCGCGGTGGCCGCGAGCTGGGGACGTCCGCCGCCGGCCGTGTTCGGGCGCGACATCAACCCGATGCTCCAGCTCGGGCAGAACCTGCGTCGCAACTCCAGCAGCCAGGCGCTGACCTACACGACCACCGCGGACACCGCGCAGTACCTCAAGGTCGCGACCCTGCGCGACTTCACCGGCAAGACGTGGCGGCCCGCCGAGTTCGGCCGCTTCGACCGGCTGGAGGGCCAGCTGCCGATCAACAACGAGATCGCGATCGACCAGATCAGGACCACGATCTCGATCAAGGGGCTGCGCAGCTCACTGCTGCCTGTCCCGTACCCGGCGCTGCCGATCGTCCGAGGCCTCAAGGGGGAGTGGAGCTTCCGCAACCCCGGCCTCACCCTGCGCTCGGAGCAGGACGACTCCCGCGGGGAGACGTACTCGGTCGAGAGCCTGGAGGTCGCGCCGACGGCCGAGCAGATGCGGGCGATCGAGACCCCGATCGGCCCCCAGCTGGCCCGATACGTCGAGCTTCCCAACGACCTGCCGCGCATCATCCGTGACACGGCCGAGGAGGTCACGGCGGGCGCGGACAACGACTACGACCGCGCACGGGCGCTGCAGAGCTTCTTCCGCTCGAGCGGCGGCTTCCGCTACTCCGAGACCACGCCCGCGGCCGAGGACTACGACGGCAACGGCATGGACGTGATCGCCAGGTTCCTCGAGGTCAAGGCCGGCTACTGCGTGCACTTCTCGTCCTCGATGGCCGTCATGGCCCGGGCGCTCGGCATGCCCGCGCGCATCGCGGTCGGCTACGCGCCGGGATCGGTGATCGGCGACCGGGGCGGCTCGACCGAGTACGAGGCGACCTCGGACAACCTGCACGCGTGGACCGAGATCTACTTCCAAGGCGTCGGGTGGACGCGCTTCGACCCGACCACCAACGTGGGCAGCTCGACCGCGTTCGAGGAGCCCGCCGCCGTGGTGGAGGACAGCGAGGACGAGGCGTCCCCGGCCCCCGCCGCGCGCGACCGGAGCCAGGACAACGTGCCCGAGGAGGCGGCCGCAGCCGAGGCCACCGAGTCCAAGACGTCGTCGCGCACCGCCTTCACGACGCTCGCGGCCCTCCTGGTCCTCGGCGCGGCTCCCTGGCTCGTGCGCAGCCTCCGACGACGGTGGCGGCTGGCGCGTGGACACACGTCCGTCGAGCCGTTGTGGCGTGAGCTCGAGGACGTCGCGCGTGATCTCGGGATCCCTGGCTCCGCCGCCGACACGCCACGCGGCTTCGCCGCTCGGCTGCGTCAGCGGGACGGGGTCGACACCGACGCGCTCGACCGGCTGCTCCGGCGGGTCGAGGCGACCCGCTTCGCCAAGGACGCAGCCGGCGGCGGTGACGAGACGGCCGACCTGGTCGCGGTCGCCTCCTCGCTCCGCGCGGGCGCGAGCCCGGTCGATCGGCTCCGAGCGACCCTCCTGCCCCGCTCGCTCGGTGGCCGGGTCGCGGTCCAGGCGCCCGCCGCGCCGGGCACGCTGGCCACCTGACCAGGCGTTACCGCTCGGGTGAGGGCGGGGTGCCGTCGCCGAACGGACGGCCGCCGAGCGCCTCGCGTCCGTGCGGGGTCAGCCAGACCTCCGGATCGGGGCCCTGCGGCACGATCTGTGTCGGGTTGATGTCGGTCTGCACGACGTAGTAGTGCTGCTTGATCTGATCGAAGTCGATCGTCTCGCCGAAACCCGGGGTCTGGAACAGATCGCGCGCGTACGCCCACAGCACCGGCATCTCGGTCAGCTTCTGCCGGTTGCACTTGAAATGACCGTGGTAGACCGCGTCGAAGCGGGCCAGGGTCGTGAACAGCCGCACGTCGGCCTCGGTGATCGAGTCGCCCATCAGGTAGCGGCGGTCCGCGAGCCGCTCCTCGAGCCAGTCCATCGCCGCCCACAGGCGTTCGTACGCTGAGTCGTACGCCTCCTGCGTGCCGGCGAAGCCGCAGCGGTAGACCCCGTTGTTGATCTCGGTGAAGATCCGCTTCATGACGTCGTCCATCTCGTCGCGGACGTCGGCGGGCCACAGGTCGGGGGCGCCCTCGCGGTGGTGCTCGGTCCACTCGGTCGCGAGGTCGTGGGTGATCCACGGGAAGTCGTTCGTGACGACCTGACCGGTCGGCACGTCGACCATCGCGGGCACCGTGATGCCTCGCGGGTAGTCGGGGAACCGCTTGAAGTACGCCTCCTGCAGGCGCTCGATGCCGAGCACCGGGTCGCGACCGCCGGGGTCGAGGTCGAAGGTCCAGCTGCGGGCGTCGTGGGTGGGACCGCAGTAGCCGATCGAGATGACGTCCTCGAGGCCCAGCAGGCGCCGGACGATGATCGCGCGGTTGGCCCACGGGCACGCCTTGGCCACGATCAGGCGGTAGCGCCCCGGCTCGACGGGCCAGCCATCGCGCCCGTCGCGGGTGATCCGGTCCGGGATGTAGTTCATGTCCCGGTCGAACTCCTTGTTCGGCTCGACGTACGACCCCATGCTCGACTGGCTGCTCATGCAGCCAGCGTAGATCGCAGGGGCAGACCGCGCCGGGCGACTAGGGTGACCTGCGTGTTGGAGCCGGCGGGGGAGGTCGAGAGCGACACGTTCGAGCGGGCGGTCGACCTCGGGCGGTTCGACCCGCGCGCACGGCGGACGTTGGTCGCCGCCGCGGCGACAGGTGTCGTCGGCATGATCTTCGCGGGATGGCCCGTGGTGTGGCACCTCCTGGACACGGCCGCGGTCCTCGGCGACGCGGCCGGGAGCGGTGCCCCATCGGCGCTGGACGGGGACCGGGCCTACTTGCCGCTGTACACCGCGGCGTACGTCGTCTCGATCCTCCCGTTCGTGATCGCGGTGGTCGCCTATCTGCTCTGGCGCCGGGGGCACGCCGCTGCCGACCGGTTGCCGACGCGGCTCCTGGTCGCCCTGGCTGCCCTGTTCGCCCTGCAGCTCACGTCGGTCGCGGTGGCCTGGGGCGATCAGTACACCGGTCGCGCGATCCAGGAATCGTTGGAGGACGTGGGCGTCAGTTGGTGGGGTCGCGACGTGATCGAGCGAGCCTGGTACGCAGGCTACGCGGCCCAGGCCGCGACGGCGGCCCTGTGCTCCGCCGTGCTCGGGCTCGACCCGCGTCGGGGGTGGTGGGTGTTCGCGATCGGCTTCGTCGCCGTGGTGCCCGCCGGGTGGCTGGTCCTGGGCGGGCCGTACCTGGGCTGACTCCAGGCCTGATAGCCTCAGGGCCTATGCGGAACCAGAGCCTGCTTCTTCTCTGCCGCGTCGAGGTCCTCTAGGTCGGACCCCTCGGCGCGGAGTTTGTCACGTCCCGGCCGCACGTCAGCCCCTGACGGACCATCACAGACAAACACCCCGAGGAATCCGATGAACGCCTACGTCTCCACCCCCCAGCAGCCGAGCGGGATGCCGTTCCAGCGCTACGCGCCGTTCGTGCCCGTCGACCTGCCGGACCGCACCTGGCCCGCGACGACCATCACGAAGGCCCCGCGCTGGTGCGCGGTCGACTTGCGCGACGGCAACCAGGCCCTGATCGACCCGATGACCCCCGCGCGCAAGCTGGCGATGTTCCAGCTGCTCGTCCGCATGGGCTACAAGGAGATCGAGGTCGGCTTCCCGAGCGCGAGCCAGACCGACTACGACTTCGTCCGCCAGCTCATCGAGGGCGACCACATCCCCGACGACGTGGTCATCCAGGTGCTGACGCAGTGCCGTGAGCCCTTGATCGACCGCACCTTCGAGTCGCTGGTCGGTGCCAAGCAGGCCATCGTCCACTTCTACAACTCCACCTCGACGCTGCAGCGCCGGGTCGTGTTCGGGCTGGACAAGGACGGCATCACCGACATCGCGACGCAGGGCGCGCGTCTGTGCATGAAGTACGCCGAGATCCACAGCCCCGACACGAAGATCTTCTACGAGTACTCGCCGGAGTCCTACACGGGCACCGAGCTGGACTACGCGCTCGAGGTCTGCAGCGCGGTCATCGACGTCATCGACCCGACGCCGGAGTGGCCGCTGATCATCAACCTGCCGGCGACGGTCGAGATGGCCACGCCCAACGTCTACGCCGACTCGATCGAGTGGATGCACCGCCACCTGCCGCGCCGCGACAGCATCATCTTGTCGCTGCACCCCCACAACGACCGGGGCACGGGCGTCGCGGCGGCCGAGCTGGGCTACATGGCCGGCGCCGACCGCATCGAGGGCTGCCTGTTCGGCAACGGCGAGCGCACGGGCAACGTGTGCCTGGTGACGCTGGGCATCAACATGTTCAGTCAGGGCATCGACCCCGAGATCGACTTCAGCAACATCGACGAGGTGCGCCGCACGGTCGAGTACTGCAACGAGCTGCCGGTGCCCGAGCGGCACCCGTACGGCGGCGACCTGGTCTACACCGCGTTCAGTGGCTCGCACCAGGACGCGATCAAGAAGGGCTTCGAGCACATGGCGGTCGACGCCGCGGCCGCGGGCCGCGACGTCGACGACATGCCGTGGGCGGTGCCCTACCTGCCGATCGACCCGAAGGACGTGGGCCGGTCGTACGAGGCGGTCATCCGGGTCAACAGCCAGTCCGGCAAGGGTGGCGTCGCGTACATCCTCAAGAACGACCACCAGCTGGACCTGCCGCGCCGCCTGCAGATCGAGTTCAGCCAGGTCGTCCAGGGCCTCACCGAGGGCGAGGCCGGAGAGATCGAGCCGGCCGAGATCTGGGCGGCGTTCCAGCGCGAGTACCTCGAGCGCGAGGCTCCCTACTCGTTGATCACCTACAGCTCGGTCACCTCGGCCGACGGCAGCGACCAGCAGGTCGTCGAGATGCAGGTGCGCGGCGAGGTGCAGGAGTTCAAGGGCGAGGGCAACGGCCCGGTCGCGGCCTTCATCGAGAGCCTGCGCCAGGCCGGCGCCGACATCCGTCTGCTGGACTACTCCGAGCACGCCCTGTCCTCGGGCGGTGACGCATTCGCCGCGGCGTACGTCGAGTGCGACGTCGCGGGCGAGACCGTGTGGGGCGTCGGCATCCACGAGAACATCGTCACCGCCTCGCTGCGGGCGGTCGTCTCGGCGGCCAACCGCGCCGCGGCCCAGACGATCCCGGCCCAGACGATCTCGGCCTAGCCGATCGCGGCCGCGCTGCGCCGCTGGTCGACCACGAGGGTCACCAGCGCCAGCGCGGCCAGCACGGCGGCCGCACCCGAGAACGCGATGCCGGTGGCGTCGAGGCCCCAGCGGTCCGACGCGATGCCGCTGCCGATGACCGGCACCGAGATCGCAACGTAGGCGACCACGAAGAACGCCGACGTCGTGCCGGCCCGCTCGTGGGCCGCCACCCGGGTGAGCACCGCCGCGAGGCCCTTGCTGAACGAGACGCCCTGGCCGGCACCCGCGACCACCGCGGCGACGAGCATGAGCCACAGCGACCTCTCGACCAGCGAGGTCGTGAAGAGCGCGAGACCCACGACCAGCAGGCCGCACCCCAGGTTGACGCCCGGATCGGTGGGCATGCGGTGCAGCAGCACCTGCGCGACGACCGAGGCGGCGAAGAGGGCGAACACGACCGAGACCGAGACGAGCGGGGTGGGGGAGTCGACCGCCTCGGCAACGAAGCGTGGCGACACTGCGGTGAACAGACCCGAGACGGCGAATCCCGCGAAGCCGGCGATGCCCGCGCCGATGAACGTCGTGCGTGCCGCGGCCGGGACGAGCGGACGCTGCAGGCGTGGGCGGGTGCCCCTGGCGACGTCGACGGTCTCGGGCACCTGGGTGAGGAGCACCAGCACGAGCAGCGCGGCGATCGCGTGCACCACGAACGTCAGGTGCAGGGGCCACGCGAAGGCGTCCACCAGCGTGGCGGCCACGACCGGGCCCAGACCCAGCCCGCCGATGTTGGCGACCGTCGCGAGGAGCGGTGCGCGGGCCCTCCACCGCTCGGGGGCGGCCTCGATGACCGCGGCTGTCGCGGCGCCGACGTAGATGCCGGCGGAGATCCCGGACACCGCCCGGGCCACGAGCAGGAGCCAGGTGGTGTCCGCGACGAGGAAGACCAGGTCGCTCGCGAGGGAGATCGCCAGGCCCGCGAGCAGCAGCGGGCGTCGGCCGATCGCGTCGGACCAGCGTCCGAACAGGAGCAGTGCCGCCAGGACCCCGAACGCGTAGGTCGCGAAGACGATCGTGATCGTGGTCAGGGAGAAGCCGATCTCGTCCTGGTAGAGCCCGTAGAGCGGGGTCGGCAGCGTCGTGCCGATCATCGTGACCATGAAGGCCAGCACGATGACGGCGAATGCGCGAGCGCCGGCGAGTCGAGGCATGGGAGGGCTCCTGAGGGGGACCACGGGGTCAACTCCGGTGTGCCCTGCGCGCGTCCCGAGCGCCGTGTGAGGTGCACCACTGGTGTACCGACCAGCCGGTACACAGACAACGGCCGGTGGGCGGTACGCTCGCTGTGACGCCGGTCACCACCGGCGCATCGGTGTGCTCCGCCGGACCGGCGGAGTCGTGAGGAGGATTCCGTGACGCGCATCATCAACCAGGTCGCCGTGTTCGGGCTCGGCAAGGTCGGCGAGCTCGTCGCCGACCTGCTCGGCGAGTCGGGCTTCAAGGTCGTCGGCTACGACGCAGCCCCCCGTGACGACCTCGCCTTCGAGGTCAAGGCGCTCGACGTCAGGGACGCCGCCGGTCTGCGCGACTCGCTCCGCGGCGTCGACGCGGTCGTGTCCTGCCTGCCGTACCACCTCAACATCGACGTCGCCGAGGCCGCGTACGACGCGCAGGTCCACTACTTCGACCTGACCGAGGACGTGCCCACCACGAACCGGGTCATCGAGCTCGCGTCGGACCGCCCCGCCACGGCGTTCGCGCCGCAGTGCGGGCTCGCGCCGGGACTCATCGGCATCATCGGTGCCTCGATCGCGAAGACGTTCGACGACATCCGCTCGATCGAGCTCAAGGTCGGCGCGCTGCCGCAGAACCCGACCGGTCTGCTGGGCTACGCGATCAACTGGTCGCCCGAGGGCGTCGTCAACGAGTACCTCAACGACTGCGAGGTGCTGCGCCAGGGCCACCGCCAGATGGTGCCCGCCATGACCGAGAAGGAGCGGGTGCTCATCGGCGGCATCGAGCTCGAGGCGGCGCTGACGTCCGGCGGCCTCGGCACGATGTGCGAGACGTACGAGGGTCGCGTCAGCCGACTGGACTACAAGACGCTGCGCTATCCCGGTCACTTCGACCAGATGCACTTCCTGTTCGACGAGCTCAACCTGCGCGAGCGCCGTGACCTGGTCGGCCAGATGCTGGTCGACTCCAAGCCCCCGGTCAACGACGACGTGGTCTACATCCACGCCGCGGTCGAGGGCGTCAAGGCCGGCAAGCCGTTCCGTGAGAACCACGTCCGGGCCTACAAGCCGCTCGACATCTCGGGCCGCACGTGGCGTGCGATCTCGTGGACGACGGCCGCCTCCGCGGTGAGCGTCGTCGAGCTGGTCGCGGACGGGGTGCTGCCTGGGGCAGGATTCATCAAGCAGGAGGACATCACGCTGGAGGCGTTGTTCTCGACTCAGGCCGGCCGGCACTTCGCCGAGCAGGGAAAGGTGTGAACCAGTGACGGACATCGCGACACGTACGCAGCAGATCCTCGAGCGCCTCGGGGCGGGTGACCCCTTCACCGCCGACGGTGACCTGGTCAGCAGGTCGCCGATCGACGGCAGCGAGCTCGGTCGGCTCCGCTCGCACACCGCCGACGAGGCGTCCGAGCTCATCGGCCGGGCCCAGCAGGCGTTCGAGCAGTGGCGGACCGTCCCGGCGCCGGTGCGTGGCCAGTACGTCCGTGAGCTCGGCAACCTCCTGCGTGAGCACAAGGACGATCTTGGCGCGCTCGTGTCCGTCGAGGCGGGCAAGATCGTCTCGGAGGGCCTCGGCGAGGTGCAGGAGATGATCGACATCTGCGACCTGGCCGTCGGCCTGTCGCGCCAGCTGCACGGCCTGACCATCGCCACGGAGCGTCCCGGTCACCGCATGATGGAGCAGTGGCACCCGCTGGGCGTCGTCGGCGTCATCTCGGCGTTCAACTTCCCGGTCGCGGTGTGGTCGTGGAACGCCGCTCTCGCCTTCGTCTGCGGCGACGCCGTGGTCTGGAAGCCGTCGGAGAAGACCCTGCTGACGGCGCTCGCCTGCCAGGCGCTCGCGGCCGAGGCCGGTCGACGCGCCGGCGTGCCGGAGGGTCTGTCGGCCGTCCTCGTGGGCGACCGCACGGTCGGCGAGGTGCTGGTCGACGACCCCCGCGTGCCGCTGGTCTCGGCCACCGGCTCGACCCGCATGGGCAAGGAGGTCGCGCCGCGCGTGGCCGCCCGGCTGGGGCGCTCGCTGCTCGAGCTCGGCGGCAACAACGCCGCGATCGTGGCCCCGTCGGCCGATCTCGAGCTCGCGGTGCGCGGCATCGTGTTCTCGGCCGTTGGCACGGCCGGCCAGCGGTGCACGTCGCTGCGCCGCGTGATCGTGCACGAGTCGATCAAGGACGACCTGGTCGCCCGGCTCAGGGCCGCGTACGAGACGCTCTCGATCGGCTCGCCGCTCGAGTCCTCGACGCTGGTCGGGCCGCTGATCGACGAGAGCGCGTACGCGGGCTTCGAGAAGGCCGTCGCCCAGGCGCAGGCCGACGGGGGCGAGCTCGTCACGGGCGGCACCCGGGCCGAGGTCGACGGCGACGGGTTCTACGTCCGTCCCGCGATCGTCGACATGCCCAAGCAGACCGAGATCGTCAAGGCCGAGACCTTCGCGCCGCTGCTGTACGTCCTGACGTACACCGATCTCGACGAGGCCATGCGTCTGCACAACGAGGTCGCCCAGGGTCTGTCGTCGGCGATCTTCACCCTCGACGTCCGTGAGGCCGAGACGTTCATGTCCGTCGTCGGCTCGGACTGCGGCATCGCCAACGTCAACATCGGCACCTCGGGCGCCGAGATCGGCGGTGCGTTCGGCGGCGAGAAGGAGACCGGCGGCGGTCGCGAGTCCGGATCGGACGCCTGGCGCAACTACATGCGTCGCGCGACCAACACGGTGAACTACTCGACCGAGCTGCCGCTGGCCCAGGGCGTGGAGTTCGGGTGAGCGACGCGCAGGACCGGGTGACTCCGACGGCGCTGCGCGCGAGGTTCGCACGCAGCCTGTCGGAGCTCTACGGCTCCGAGGTGCCCGCGTACACGACGCTCGTCGAGGTGTCGGAGCAGGTCAATGCCGACGTCATGGCCTCGCGCGACGACGCCGAGCGCCTCGGCTCGATCGAGCGCGTGACGGCCGAGCGTCACGGGGCCATCCGGCTCGGGACGGCCGAGGAGATGGCGCAGGTTGCCCGCATCTTCGGCGCGTGCGGCATGTATCCGGTCGGGTTCTACGACCTGCGCGAGGCGAGCCCGCCGATCCCGGTCGTCTCGACCGCGTTCCGCCCGCTCGACCGTGCGGAGCTGGCGGCCAACCCGTTCCGGGTGTTCACCTCGCTGCTCGTGGTCGACGACCGGCGCTTCTTCGACGACGACCTGGAGGCCGAGCTGCGGACCTTCCTGGCCGAGCGCACCCTGTTCCCCGACGAGCTGCTGCAGCTGGCCGACCGTGCCGAGACCGAGGCCGGGCTGTCACCGACCGACGCGGATCGTTTCATCGAGCTGGCCACCGCGGCGTTCGAGCTGTCGCCCGAGCCGGTCGACCGAGCCTGGTACGCGCGGCTCGAGGCCGTCTCGAGCGTCGCGGCCGACATCGGGGGCGTCGCCTCGACCCACATCAACCACCTCACCCCGCGCGTGCTGGACATCGACGCGCTCTACGCGCGCATGACCGATCGCGGGATCGAGATGATCGATCGGATCCAGGGGCCTCCCCGCACCGACAAGCCCGACGTCCTGCTGCGGCAGACGTCATTTCGTGCGCTGGCCGAGCCGCGGACGTTCCGCGACGCCGACGGGTCGCTGTCGACCGGCGAGCTGCGGGTCCGGTTCGGCGAGGTCGAGGCACGGGGCGTCGCCCTGACGCCCAAGGGGCGCGATCTCTACGACAGTCAGGGCATCGACGCGTTCCCGGCGACGGACGAGGAGCTGGACGCGCGCGACCTGGCCTACTTCGTGCGCGACCCGAGCGGCGCGCTGGCGCCGATCGTGTACGAGGACTTCCTGCCCAAGTCGGCGGCCGGCATCTTCGCCTCCAACCTCACGAGCGACGGCAGCGTGGACGCGACGCGCGAGGGCGCGGCTCGTGACGCGGGCTGGCTCCAGGCCGTCCTCGGCCGTGAGCTCCACGACCCGTACGCGCTCTACGACGCGGAGCGCGCCGCGGGAGCGGTAGGCTAGCACCAGATCGCGGGGGAGAGCTGGTCGCGGGGCTCCGGTGGCAGCCGCTCGGCCTGCCCGAGGAGGAGCCGGCGAGCGGTCCATGCCGTGGCGGCCGCGTCGAGCACGTCGTCGACCGCGACGCCCCGGCGTGCGTGTGCCTCGACGGCCAGACCGTGGTCGGCCAGCAGCCGTCGTCGGTGCGCCTCGCCGGCCGCGGTCGTCTTGCCGTCCACCAGGACCGCGCCGTTCATCGCCGCGAAGCAGACCTCCGGGTGCGCCTCGACGACCGGCATCGTCGGCCGGGTCGTCAGCCACTCGTGGACGTCGCGGATCTTCGGCACGAGGTACCAGGTCTGCTTGCTGAGCCCCAGGCCGAGCGCGGCCCGGTTCGCGCTGTTCGCGGCGTGGTAGTCCGGCTGGTCGAGCACCGCCCGGGCCGGGGCGTTGAAGACCGTCGATGCGCGGCCCGGCAGCTGTCGCCGGGCCAGCTTCTCCGCCGTACGTGGCTCGGCTGTCGGCAGGCCGATCGGGATGTCGATCGCGACGGCGGCGACGTCGCCGGCCGCGGCCACGAGCTCGGCAATCGTCGGCGCGACCACGACCTCGGTGGCGTCCTCGTCCCACCGGACGCCCACCCATCCGAGCCTGCATCCGTCCACCCCGAGCACCGCCATGAGGACGATCCTGCCAGTGGATTCTGTCGGTGGCCGGGCGGACAGTGGGTCCATGAGCAAAGACATACAGATCACCTATGACTGTGCCGACCCCGCGGCCCTCGCCGCGTTCTGGGCCGAGGCGCTGGACTACGAGCTGCAGCCCCCGCCCGGAGGTTTCGAGACCTGGGAGGCAGCCCTCGCCGCGCTGGGGGTGCCGGAGAGCGAGTGGAACAGCCGGAGCGCGATCGTGCCTGCGGACGACGACGGCCCACGGCTGTTCTTCCAGCGGGTGCCCGAGGGCAAGGCGGCCAAGAACCGCGTCCACCTCGACGTGCGCGTCGCACCCGGGCTCGCGGGGGACGAACGGATGGCGGCGCTGGAGACCGAGGCCGAGCGCCTCGGCGCCCTGGGTGCGACCCGGGCCTACCGAATCGATCCCAGCCCGTCCATGGAGGCCGGGTTCATCACGATGCACGACCCGGAGGGCAACGAGTTCTGCCTCGATTGACGTGGGGCGGCGAGCCGGGGCCGGCCTGTCACCCCCGCACGGCACAATGGACGGGTGAGCCTCTACCGCGACACCGGCATCGTGCTGCGGGTCCACAAGCTGGGTGAAGCCGATCGCATCATCACGCTGCTGACCCGCGAGCGCGGTCTCGTGCGCGCCGTCGCCAAAGGTGTGCGCAAGACCACGTCGCGCTTCGGCGGTCGGCTCGAGCCGTTCATGCACGTCGACCTGCAGCTGGCCGAGGGGCGCTCGCTCGACATCATCACGCAGGCCGAGACGATCAACGCCTTCGCCCGCGACCTGGGCTCGGACTACGCCGCGTACACCGCGGGCACCGCGATGCTCGAGACCGCTGAGCGGCTCGTGCAGGAGGACGGCGAGCCCGCCGTCGCCCAGCTCCAGCTGCTCACCGGAGCGCTGCGCGCGCTCACCGAGCACCGCATGACCCCGGGCCTGATCCTCGACTCCTATCAGCTGCGTGCGCTGTCGATCGCGGGCTACGCGCCGACGTTCGACGGCTGCGCCCGCTGCGGCGAGGAGGGCCCCCACCGCAACTTCCACGCGGCGTCCGGCGGCATGCTGTGCGACGCCTGCCGGGTCACCGGCTCGGCCGCGCCGTCGCCGTTCACCGTCACGCTCCTCGCGGGCCTGCTGAGCGGCGACTGGGCCACGGTCGGCACGTCCGACGACCGGTCCCGGCGCGAGGCCAGCAGCATCATCAACGCCTATCTGTCCTGGCACCTCGAGCGCGGCCTGCGCTCGTTGAGCCACGTGGACCGGTGAAGCGGGAGGTCCGCCGGCCCGTGCCGCACCCCTCGGGTGCCACGCCGCCGAGCATCCCGATCGAGCAGGTGCCGCGTCACGTCGCGATCGTCATGGACGGCAACGGGCGCTGGGCCAAGCAGCGTGGCCTGCCACGCACCGCAGGTCACGAGATGGGCGAGGCCGCACTGTTCGACGTCGTGGAGGGTGCGATCGAGATCGGCGTCAAGGCGATCTCCGCCTACGCATTCTCCACCGAGAACTGGAAGCGCTCGCCCGACGAGGTCCGCTTCCTGATGGGCTTCAACCGCGACGTCATCCGCCGTCGCCGCGACGAGATGCACGAGCTCGGCGTCCGCGTGCGGTGGGCCGGTCGGCGTCCGCGCCTGTGGCGCAGCGTCATCAAGGAGCTGGAGACCGCGGAGGAGCTCACCCGCGACAATGACGTCCTGACGCTGACGATGTGCGTCAACTACGGCGGACGCGCCGAGATCGCCGATGCCGCCGCCGCCCTCGCCCGTGACGTCGCGGCCGGCCGGGTCAACCCCGACAAGATCGACGAGAAGGTGTTCGCCCGCTATCTCGACGAGCCCGACATGGAGGACGTCGACCTGTTCTGGCGCACGTCGGGGGAGCAGCGCACCAGCAACTTCCTGCTGTGGCAGTCCGCGTACGCCGAGATGGTGTTCAGCGACATCGCCTGGCCCGACGTCGACCGCCGCGCCCTCTGGACCGCGATCGAGGAGTACGCCGCCCGCAACCGCCGCTACGGCAGCGCCTGACCCGCCGCGGTTTCCCAGGAGAACCTGGGAAACTGTCACCTCACCCCTGTTGCAACGAGGGTGACGTGGCGGCAAAGGGGGATCTCCTGGGAATCAGCGGCGCCGGGCCCTACGGCCGCGCCTGGGCGATCGCAGCAGACCAGGTGCTCGAGCCGTCGAGGACGTCCGCGATCGTGGCCCGGAAGCCGGGGCACCGGGTCATGTCGTGGGCCTCGCACTCTAATGCGTGCACTGCCATGGCGCGCGAGCGGCGCATCTCCTCCATCCGGCGGTCGAGATCGGCGAGGTGCTCCTGCAGCACCGTGTGACGCCTCGACCCGTGATCGTCGGCGAGCAGCACGCCGATCTGGTCAAGGGTCATCCCGGCCGCCTTGGAGCGCAGGATCACGGCGATGCGCACGAGGTCGTCGTCGCCGTACAACCGGCGGTCCGCGCCGTCGCGGGCCGGTGCCAGCAGGCCTTTGTCCTCCCAGTGCCGCAGCACGTGGGTCTCCAGCCCGAACCGGGCCGCGGTGTCGCCGATCGATCGAAGGCTTGACTTCATGTTGACATGAACTCACAGAGTGGGGGCTCAGGCAACCACCAAGGAGAACCACCATGCTCGACACCATCGTCATCGGCGGCGGACCGGCCGGTCTGCAGTCCGCCCTCACGCTCGGCCGCATGCACCGGGACGTGCTGGTGCTCGACTCCGGCAGCTATCGCAACGGCACGGTCGAGCACATGCAGAACGTCATCACCCACGACGGCCGCGATCCCGACGAGCTGCGGCTCCTGGCCCGGAAGGACCTCGCGGCGTACAGGACGGTCGAGCTCCGCGAGGCGTCTGCTGACATCGTGCGCCAGGCCGAGGACGGTTTCGAGGTCGTCGTGGGTGACGAGGTCCTGGCGAGCAGGACGATCATCCTGGCGACCGGCGTGCGCGACACGCTCCCGGACGTCCCCGGGGTCGCCGAGGCGTGGGGCCGGGAGATCGCGTCCTGCCCGTTCTGCCACGGGCACGAGCTCGCGGCAGGTCGCGTCGCGCTGCTCGGCGCCGGGCAGCAGAGCGCACACCTGGCCTCGCTGCTGGCGGGGCTCGGTGGAGAGCTCGTCGTGCTGGCGGACGGCGAGGTGCCGGACGACGACGTCGCCGCGAGGCTCGAGGCGCTCGCCGTCGACGTCAGCCCGGAGAATGTGCAGCAGGTCGAGCGCGTCGACGGTGGCCTGCTGGTGCACCTCGACGGGGGCGAGGCCCTCGCCGTGCGCGGCATGTTCGTTGCCACCCGGATCAGCCAGTCGGCCCCCTTCGGCGAGCAGCTCGGCCTCGACCTGCTGCCGTCCGGGTGCATCGAGGTCGATGCGATGGGTCGTACGAGCCTCGCGGGGGTCCTCGCAGCGGGCGACCTGGCCCACGTCTCCGCCCTGCCCGGGCCCATGCCATCGGTCGCGGGCGCCATCTCCGCAGGACTCACAGCCGCCGCCGTCTGCCACATGGAGCTGGCCCAGCGTGGTTGACGCGCGGGGGGAGGAGAACCCCGGAACCCGCCACGTCACCCCTGTTGCAACGAGGGTGACGTGCCGGGAAAGGGGGATCTCCTGGGAATCAGCGGCGGCGCAGCAGCCGGGACAGGGCAGCGAGTCGCTGTTAGCCTCTGCGCATGAGACGCGTGATGGTGAGCGTCCTCGGGGTGCTGCTGCTGGTCAGCGCGTGCGGGTCGTCGGGCGGCGGCAGCGACGAGGACAACGGCGAAGGTGGCAAGAAGGTGTCGTACGAGTCGGTCAAGTCCTCGGTCGATGACCTGACGGCGAAGATCCTCCCGGCACTTGCCTCGGGCTTGGACGGAGAGTTCCCACTCGTCCGCGGAAAGTTCACCGAGTGCGGCGTCGGGCCCAACAACCAGAAGTACTCGGTGCGCGGGGAGCTGCACTCGCAGGTCGACGACAATGCCGAGGCGGCGGAGAGCATCCGTGCCGTGCTGACCGATGCCGGTCTCGACGTCGAGATCACCGATGACCAGACGGTCAAGGGCACGATCGACGGGACGGATGTCGTCGTGCTGTCGAGCAGCGGGCGATCGGTGGGCGGGGTCATGATCCGGTCGTTCAGCCTCGATTCGGAGTGCCAGTGGTACTCCGAAGGCGATGCGGAAGCGATGCGGGAGATCGCTCCCAATGAGTACGGAAGCCCCGTGACCGGAGCCTCCTGAACCCTCGACCGTTGGCCTGACAGGCTGTTACGGTCAGCGCATGAGACGCGCCGACGAAGGCGTCCTCGGGGGCGAACCGCTCTTCCGGGTCCTGCGCGAGCAGCACCCGGATGTCGATCTGGTGATCCTGCCTCCGGTGGACGCCGCCCAGCCCGAACAGTCCCTTGCCGCAGCACCGGACGTCGCCACGACCGTCCGCGCCGCCCGGGCGGCGCTGGACGGCTTGCTCGAGGCGATCGGCCACCCGGACCCCGACGCCCGGCACGAGGCATGGCGCTTCGAGAACTCGGCGTTCGTCCGCACATTTGTCGTCCGCGCCTCGCTGCGGGGTCTGCCCGAGGGCGAGGCCGTCCCGCTCCTGCGCCGCATCGGTGACACCCTCCTGGCCCAGGGCTGGGACGCCCGCGCGGTCGTGGACCGACCGGCAGAGCTGCTTGCCAGCGATGGACGTCATCTGCTCGACGCCGAGGTCGCCGCAGGATCGATCGACCTCCGGCTGGAGTCGATGAGCCTTGCCGCCGCGCCGGAGACGATCGACGCCGTCACGGAGACGCTGCGATGAGCTTCGTCGTGTGGACCGCTGCGCTGACCCGGGCAGCCGCGGGCTGGGACGATCAGGCCGAGGCGCTGTCGCAGGCGCAGTCCAGCCTCAACAAGGTCGACCCCGAGCTGCTGGGCAGCCGTGTGTCGAGCGCCGCGACGGCGTTCCTCGAGACCTGGCGCACGGAGATCAAGGACCGGGTGGCCACGGCCGAGGCTCACGCAGACGCCCTGCGCACGAGTGTGGGCAGCTACCAGCAGGCGGACGACAGGGCCGTCCAGGACCTGCAACGGCTGCTGCCGTGGGACGACCGTGGTGTCGAGCCCGGGCCGCTCCCGCCGGTCCTCGCGCCCAGGACCCTGCCCGGCGTGGCGATGCCGCAATGACCGTCCACATCCCTGACCAGGTCGCCGTCATCCCCGAGATGGAGGTCGACCAAGGTGCCAAGGCGGTCACCGACCAGCTGCGCGCCACAGCGACCAAGACGGCGGACGTCGGCTCCTGGTCCGCTGAGAACGGCGCTCCCGATGGCTGGTCCGGCGATGCGGCCGAGGCGGCCAACCACGCCATGACGACCTTCAGCACGGCGGTCGACGCCGTCACGGCGGCGTTCACGACGGTCGCGGCCGCCTGTGACGCGTACGTCTCGCAGCTCGCCGTCCTGGCTGGTCAACGGCTCGACATGATGGAGACCCGGTCCGGAATCAACATCGACATCCAGACCTTGGTCGATCTCGTGAACTCCTCCGACGTCGAGGACGAGCCCGAGCTCCAGGTGCGGGCCGACGCGCTCAAGGCCCGCGTGACCCGGCTCGACGAGCGGCGGATCGCGTGGGAGGCGCGGGTCAAGGCGAACGAGGACAAGCTCGTCGCGGCGTTCCGCTCGGCCGACACCGTGGGCGAGGGACGTGCACTCAGCACCAGCTCCGACCGGCCCGACGTGGACGCCCTCAACCGCGAGCTCGAGCAGAAGAACGGCGACCCGAAGGCGATCAATGCGTGGTGGATGGCGCTGACGCCCGCCGAGCGCGAGGCGCTGAAGATCGACAATCCCGATGCCGTCGGCAACACCGACGGCATCCCCGTGGATGACCGTGACGAGGCCAACCGGGCGTCCATGACGCGCGACATCGATCGGCTCCACGGGCTGGACAAGGAGCGCGAGCTCACGCCGGAGGAGCAGCAGCTGCTCAAGAACGCCGAGGCCGCGCGTGACGCGCTCGACGCCGGAGCGACCGTCACCGATCCGTCCACGGGGCTGCCGGTCGACAGCAATCTCATCCTCTACCAGCCCGAGGCGATCCACGGCGATGGTGCCGCAGCAGTCGCCTACGGCAACCCCGACACGGCCGACAACACCTCGGTCGTCGTGCCAGGCATCATGAACACGATGGCATCGCTCGGCGCCAACGGAGAGAGCGCCCTCGACCTGTTTGCCCAGGCGAACAAGGCCGATCCTGGTGCGTCGAACGCCACGATCGCCTGGATCGGCTACGACTCGCCCGACTTCGACATGAGTCAGGCCAAGGATCCGGTCAACGCGATCGACATGGCGATGGTGAGCAACGAGGAGTTCGCCGAGGCGGGCGGCAAGCGGCTCTCGGCCTTCGTCGACGGTCTGCGGGCGTCCGACACCGGCGACCAGTCGCACCTGACCGTGATCGGGCACAGCTACGGCTCCACCACGGTGGCGCACGCCGCCCACGACGGCCTCGCGGCCGACGACCTCGTGCTGCTCGGCAGCCCAGGCGCGGGAGGCGACGCCCACGACGTGAGCGATCTCAACATGGGCGAGGGGCACGTCTACGTCGGTTCGCGCGACGAGGACTTCGTCACGTGGCTCGGCGGCGACACCCGTCTGGGTCTGGGGGAGGACCCGTCCCAGTCCTCGTTCGGCGCAGACCGCATCGACGTCGGCAACGGTGAGAGCTTCCACGCCGAGGACATCGGTGGGCAGGGGCTCAACAACCACACCTCGTACTTCGACCCGGGCAGCGAGTCCCTCGAGAACATCGCCGACATCACGGTCGGCAACGATCCGGAGACGATCGACGGTCGCGACCAGCCGGCGCGCGACTACCTGACCGACTACGCCAAGGACGAGGGGATCTATTACGGCAACCAGGTGTACGACAAGTACGTCGACCCGGTGGTCGACGGGGCCCGCGACGCCATCGACACCGCGAGCGACGTCCTGGAGAACACCGGCCGACTGCTGAGCCCGCCCATGCCGTCGTTCGGGGGCATGTTCGGCTGAGTGACGGGTGGGGAGCTCTTCCGCCGACGGGCATGTCGCCCGACAGCGATAGGCTGGGCCATATGCGCATCGCCAGATTTGCCGGGGACGACGATCCTCGTTTCGGAGTCATCGGGGACGACAACGGAGTCCCCACCATCGCTGTCCTGAACGGCGATCCGCTCTACGCCGGGCTCAACCTCAGCGGTCAGAAGATCCCGCTGGCGGATGTCCGCCTGCTCGCGCCGGTCATCCCGCGCAGCAAGGTCGTGTGTGTGGGCAAGAACTACGCCAAGCACGCCGCGGAGATGGGCGGGGAGGTGCCCGAGGAGCCGCTGATCTTCCTCAAGCCCAACACGAGCGTCATCGGCCCGGGCGACCCCATCTTCTACCCCGAGCAGAGCAGCAACGTGCACTTCGAGGGTGAGCTCGCGGTCGTCATCGGCCGCATCTGCAAGGACGTGTCCGTCGAGGACGCGCCCAAGGTGATCTTCGGCTACACCGTCGCCAACGACGTCACGGCCCGCGACCTGCAGGCCAAGGACGGCCAGTGGGCGCGCGCCAAGGGCTTCGACACGTTCTGCCCGCTCGGCCCCTGGATCGAGACCGACTTCGATCCCTCGAACGTCCGCGTGACGACCGAGCTCGGCGGCGAGCTCAAGCAGGACGGGCGTACGTCGGACATGGTCTTCACCGTGCCCGACGTCATCGCGTACGTGTCGTCGTTCATGACGCTCCTGCCCGGCGACGTGATCCTCACCGGCACCCCTGACGGTGTCGGTCCCATGGAGGTCGGCGACTCGGTCAGCGTGTCGATCGAAGGCCTCGGAACTCTGACGAACTCGGTGGTGTCCCGCAATGACTGACCTGACCAGCACGACCGGCACGCGACCGGTCGTCGCCCGCTTCTGCCCGTCCCCGACCGGCAACCCGCACGTCGGCATGGCCCGCACGGCCCTGTTCAGCTGGGCGTTCGCCCGCCACCACGGTGGGAAGTTCGTCTTCCGCATCGAGGACACCGACACCTCACGCGACAACGAGGAGTCTTACCACCTGCTCGTCGAGGTCATGAAGTGGCTGGGGCTGGACTGGGACGAGGGACCCGAGGTCGGGGGACCGCACGGACCGTACCGCCAGTCCGAGCGCATGGACATCTACGCCGACGTGGCCCAGCGCCTGCTCGACGCGGGCTTCGCCTACAAGGCGTACGACACCGCCGAGGAGCTCGAGCAGCGCCGCAACGCGGCCAGGGCGGCCGGCAAGCCCAGCGGCTACGACGGTCTGCACCGCGACCTCACGCCCGAGCAGCAGGCCGCGTACGAGGCGGAGGGGCGCGAGCCGGTCATCCGGTTCAAGATGCCCGAGCGCACGTACACGTTCACCGACCTCGTGCGCGGTGAGATCACCTTCGACTCGGCCAACGTGCAGGACTACGTCCTCGTGCGGGCCAACGGACAACCGCTGTACACGCTGACCAACCCCACCGACGACGCGATGATGGGCATCACCCACGTGCTGCGCGGCGAGGACCTGCTGAGCTCGACGCCGCGCCAGATCGCGCTGTACGAGGCGTTCGCGGAGATCGGCGTGGGGGGCGGCTTCACCCCCGAGTTCGGCCACCTGCCGTTCGTGATGGGGGAGGGCAACCGCAAGCTGTCCAAGCGCGATCCCGAGTCCAATCTGCTCGACTACAAGCCCAAGGGCTTCCTGCCCGAGGGTCTGCTCAACTACATGGCGTTGCTCGGCTGGTCGATCGCCGAGGACCGCGACGTGTTCTCGCTCGAGGAGATGGTGGAGGCCTTCGAGATCGGACGGGTCAACCCCAACCCCGCTCGGTTCGACATCAAGAAGGCCGAGGCGATCAACGGATCGCACGTACGGCTGCTGACCGACGAGCAGCTGCGCGAGCGCCTCACGCCGTACTTCCAGGAGGCCGGCCTGATCGACGAGACGCCCACGGTGTCCCAGATGGGCACCCTCGCGGCAGCGACGCCGCTCGTCCACGAGCGGATCACCCTGCTGACCGAGGCCGTCGACATGCTGCGCTTCCTGTTCGTCTCCGACGACGAGTTCGTGGTCGATGCGGCGGACGCGGCCAAGAACCTCGACGCGTCCGGTCTCGAGGTCGTCCGGGCGGCTCGTGACGCGCTCGACGCGATCCCCGGGGCCGCGGAATGGACGACCGGCACGATCGAGGGGGCCCTCCGCGCGACCCTCATCGACGGCATGGGGCTCAAGCCGCGGCTCGCATTCGGCCCGGTTCGCGTTGCGGTGACGGGAAGCCGCATCTCCCCGCCGCTGTTCGAGTCGCTCGAGCTGCTGGGTCACCGCAAGACCATCGCGCGCCTCGATGCGGCCTTGGGGTGAGCCCGGTTTGAGTGCCGGGAGGTGCGTCAGGTAAAGTTTGACCTCGGTTCGGACAGCGTCCGAAACCGGTGGGATATGGTGTAATTGGCAACACAGCGGTTTCTGGTACCGCCATTCTAGGTTCGAGTCCTAGTATCCCAGCGACACCCTCCGAACAGCTCGAACAAGGGCTTTGGTAGGGTTTCATCCGGTCGAGAGACCAACTCCATGGCCCCGTTGTGTAGCGGCCTAGCACGTCGCCCTCTCAAGGCGGTAGCGCGGGTTCGAATCCCGTCGGGGCTACCATGGAAAAAAACCCCCTGACCTGCGGAAACGCGGGTCAGGGGGTTTTCCGTGTCCGGGGGCGATGATCAGGGCAGGGCGGCGAGGGTTCGTACGGCGTCCGGGCTCGCGTCGAGCGCGGTCACCACGCGAGCGATGCGCGAGGTGTCGTCGGACCCCACCAGTCGCTCGAGCTTCGCGACGACGTCGTCCGCCGACATCGGGAAGTGGTCGACGTCCCCGATCGGGTTGGGCACGCCGAGGCTGATCGCGGTGCCGTCGTGAAGCGTGATCGTCACCTCCGCCGGGCGTCGGTGGGGGAGCAGGGCGTCGAGGGCCGGGCTCGCCGTGACCTCGACGCGTGCACTCAGCTCCTGTGCCGCGAGGAACGTCGCACTGCCCGGGTCGAGCGTCGTCGCATCGATCGTGGGGCTGACGACCGCGGCAGCCACGACGAACGGCAGCGAGAACATCGCGCCGAGCCTGGACGTGGGATCGCGGACGAACAGGGGCTCGGCAAGTGAGTGGGTGCGCACCGTGACGTGGGCGACCTGGTCGGCAGCCACGCCGTACGAGGACCTGAGTGCCTGGACTGCGTCCACCGCGGCGTGGGTGTAGGAGCACGACGCGTGCTGCTTGGTGTAGCCCTCGGTCGTCAGCCACTCGTGCCCCAGTCCATCGATCAGGACGGTCGGGTCGAGCGAACCGACGATGTCGCCGAGGGAGTGCTGGGCTCTGCCGGCGTTGTCGACCAGTCCGGCCAGGCTGAGGCGGGCTGCATCGAGACCGGCCCGGTTCGCCCCCGCGATCCACAGGTTCCGGCTGAAGCCGCCGCTCAGCACGACGGCCCACGGAGTGACCTGGACGAGTGAGGTCGAGGCGTCGATCGCGGCCGCGGTCTGGGCGGTGGTGGCGCCGAGGATGAGTGAGGCCGCACAGGCTGCGCCGGCCGCACCCCAGTGCCCGTGGGGGTGCCAACGGGGATCGCGCGTCACGGCGCGACCGAAGCGTGCGGCGACCTCATAGCCCGCGGCGATCGCGTCGAGCAGCTGTCGGCCGGTCACGGGACGATCAGCGAGTCGGGCGGCCGCGATCGCCGCGAAGACGACATGGGCGGCGGGGTGCCCTGCAGCGTGCTTGTTGCCCTCGTCGAGCTCGAGGCAGCAGGCGGCGATCGCATCGAGGTGGGCCACGGTCTCGGCCGAGCCGGACAGCATGGATCCGGTCGTGGTGTGCGGACCGTCCTCGGCGCGCCACGCTGCCGCGAGCGCCCGGAGCTCGGGCGTCCTGTGGCCCGCGAGAGTGACGCCCAGGAGGTCGGTCAGCATGACCTCGATCCGGTCGCGGACATGAGACGGTACGCCCCCGCGGCGACATCGACTCGCCAGCTCTGCCAGCCTCTCGGTGGCTGCTTGCTGTTCCGCCAAGCGAAACATAAGATCCGTAGACACAGTCAATGACGCTACGTGGCGCGGTGGGGATCGTCAATCCTCGATCAGCGGACTGGCCAGTGATGAGAAGTATGACGGCGAGATCAGGGGTTCCCTTAGGCGTTGACGGCCGTTAGAGTGAGCCGGGACATCTGTTCCTCTGAGCGAAACGAGCGTCTCTGTGAGTGACCAGCCGATGCCGTTGTCCGGTGTCCGAGTGCTTGATGTGTCCACGATCCTTGCGGGGCCGCTGTGCTGTCAGATCCTCGGTGACTTCGGCGCGGACGTGGTCAAGATCGAGCATCCCGTCCACGGCGACAACATGCGCGGACATGGTGCGAGCAAGGACGGCGTCCCGCTGTGGTGGAAGGAGATCAGCCGCAACAAGCGAGCCGTCGCGCTCGATCTCAAGGCGCCCGGCGGGGCCGAGGTCTTCCGGCGCCTCGCCGGCGAGGTGGACATCGTGGTCGAGAACTTCCGGCCCGGAACGCTCGAGCGGTGGGGACTGGGCCCAGACGTCCTGCTCGCCGACAACCCCGGGCTCGTCCTGGCCCGGCTGACCGGATTCGGCCAGACCGGCCCCTACGCGGGCCGTCCCGGCTTCGGCACGCTGGCCGAGGCGATGAGCGGCTTCGCGGACGCCACCGGAGAGGCGGACGGCCCGCCCACGCTGCCCGCCTTCGGTCTCGCCGACAGCATCTGCGGGATCGCCGCGTCGTCGGCGGTCATGATGGCGCTGCGTCACCGTGACAGCACCGGCAAGGGCCAGGTGGTCGACCTCAGCATCCTCGAGCCGATCATGACCGCGGTCGGTCCCGCGCCCACCTACTACCAGCAGCTGGGCACGATCGCGCAGCGCCACGGGAACCGCTCGACCAACAACGCACCGCGCAACACCTACCGGACCGCGGACGGGGCCTGGGTCGCGGTGTCGACGAGCGCGCAGCGGATCGCCGAGCGCGTCCTGACCCTCGTGGGGCACCCCGAGGTCATCGAGGAGGACTGGTTCGCCACCGGGAGTGGTCGCGCGGAGCACGTCGAGCTCCTCGACGCGTACGTCGGTGACTGGATCGCCCAGCGTGACCGTACGGAGGTCCTGGACGTGTTCGAGAAGGCAGGAGCCGCGATCGCGCCGGTGTACGACGCTCGCGACATCACGCAAGATCCCCACATCAAGGAGACCCAGATGCTGCTCGAGGTCGACGACCCCGACGTCGGTCCACTGCTGCAGCACAACGTGATGTGGCGGATGAGCGAGAGCCCGGGCAGCATCCGGTTCACCGGTCGCGCGCTGGGCCAGGACACGCACGAGGTGCTCCGGGAATCGGGCTACAGCGACTCCGAGATCGCCGAGCTCACCACTGCAGGGGTCGTCCGATGAGCGACGCACTCCTCGATGCGGTCCTGGGTGGGGTCGACGTGGTCGACCTGGGACGACAGCTCCGCGTCGGCATGCCGCAGTCGCCCAACCACCCCCAGTTCTGGCACACCCTGCCCCGGCGGCACGGCGACATGATCCGCGCCGACGGCGGCAGCGCCGCGAACGACATGATCACGACCGGGACGCACGTCGGCACCCACATCGATGCACTGGCACACGTGTCCCACGACGGCGAGATGTTCGGCGGCGTCGATGCGATGGCTGCGGGCGTGGGCGGCAAGTACGACGAGCTCGGCGTGCACACGATCGCGCCGATGATGCGGCGTGGCGTCCTGCTCGACGTCCCGGCGGTGCTGGGCGTCGACGTGTGCGAGGGCGGCTACGAGGTCACCGTCGCCGACCTGGAGTCGGCGGCCGAGCACGCGGGCGTCGAGGTGGGTGAGGGGGACGTGGTCCTCATCCGCAGCGGCTGGGGGAGCCTGTTCGCCGACGGTGCTCCCTACGTGGGCGGGCCCAGCGGCGTGCCGGGCATTGGCGAGGCCGGTGCGCAGTGGCTCGCGGAGCGGCGCGTCCACGCGGCCGGTGCCGACACGATCGCGTTCGAGCGGCTCGCCCCCGGCGGCGGCCACGCCCTGCTGCCGGCGCACCGAGTGCTGCTCGTCGAGAGCGGCATCTACATCATCGAGGCGCTCGACCTTGAGCAGCTGGCGGCACGGCGCCGGTACGAGTTCACGTTCGTGCTCATCCCGCTCAACATCTACGGAGCCACCGGCTCGCCGGTGCGTCCTCTCGCGGTGACGCCGGCATGAGCGGCCCCACGCTGGCCGAGCAGATCGCCGCATTCGCGGTCGCGACGACCTACGACTCGCTGCCCGCCGACGTCGTGGAGAGCGTCGGGATGCGCGTCCTGGACACGCTCGGGATCGCTGTCGCCGCCGCCGACCTCGACACCAGCCGTGCGGCCCGGTCGTGGGCGCGCGACCAGGCAGGCGGCGGCCCGGCCTCGGCGGTCGGCGTCGCGGAGCCGTTGCCGGCCAACCTGGCCGCGTTCGTCAACGGGGTGCTCGCGCACTCGCTCGACTACGACGACACCCACCTCCCGTCGGTCCTGCACCCGAGCGCGACCGTCGTCCCCGCGGCCCTCGCCGCAGCCCAGGCCCACGGGGCGGACGGTCGCGCGCTCGTGCGAGGCATCGCGATCGGCCTCGAGGTCTGCGTCCGTCTCGGCATGGCGGGCTACGACACCAGGACGAAGAACTCGACCTTCTTCGAGAACGGTCAGCACGCCACCTCCATCTGCGGCGCGATGGGCGGGGCCGTCGCGGCAGCCGTGATCGGCGGAGCCTCGGCCAAGGCGATCACCGACACGATGGGCGTCGCGGCGTCGATGGCGTCGGGCATCATCGAGGCCAACCGCACGGGCGGCACGGTGAAACGCATCCACTGCGGCTGGGCGGCCCATGCGGCGATCTCCGCCGCGAGCCTCGTCGAGTACGGCATCACCGGACCCCCGACGGTGCTCGAGGGTCGGTTCGGGTTCTTCCAGTCCTGGCTGCACGGCAACTACGATCCGGCCCAGGTCAGCGCCGACCTCGGCACGGCCTGGTCCGTGCCGGGGATCTTCGTCAAGCCCTATCCGGCCAACCACTTCACGCACGCGGCGGTCGACGCTGCTGCAGCGCTGCGCGCCGCGGGAGTCACCCCGGACGCCGTCCGGCGCCTGACCCTGGGCGTGCCCGCCCCGAACCTGCGGACGATCGGCGAGCCGATCGAGGTCAAGCGGGCACCGGAGACCGGCTACATGGCCCAGTTCAGCGGGCCGTACGCAGTCGCGGTGGGCCTGCTCGGCGGTCACGGACTCGGAGCCGGGCTGGAGGACTACACCGATGCGCTCGCGCAGGATCCGGCACGCCGCGCCCTCATGGCGAAGGTCGACGTGGTCGCCGACGCGCAGTGCACCGAGATCTTCCCCCACCAGTTCCCCGCGGTCCTGACGGCCGAGCTCGACGACGGGCGCGTCCTGGTGGAGAAGGTGCTGACCACCCGCGGTGGGCCCGATCGACCGTTGTCGTTCGATGAGATCGTCGCCAAGTTCGCGACCAATGCAGGACGTCAGCTCGACGACGCGGCGGTCTCCACCCTGGCCGACCTCTGTCGAGACCTGGCCGGAGCATCCACGATGGACGCGCTCCTTCGACCCCTCACCGCGATCGACGCGTGACCACCCGACCTCGCACGGTGCGACCGCCCGTGTCCTGCTCCCCGACCGAAGGAAGTTCCCATGCCTGAATTCGATCTGCTGATCACCAACGCCCAGGTCGTCCGGCCCGGCCACGAGGCGCCCGAGCGTCTTGACGTCGCGATCAAGGACGGCCGCTTCGCCGCACTCGAGGCCGATCTGGACCCGGCCCGTGCCACGGAGGTGCTCGATGCGGGGGGCAAGCACCTGTTCCCGGGTGCGGTCGACGTCCACCAGCACTGGGGCATCTACAACGAGCTGGGGGAGGACGCCGCGAGCGAGAGCCAGGCGTCAGCCCAGGGTGGTGTCACGTCGGGAATCACCTACATGCGCACGGGCGCCTACTACCTCAACCGCTCGGGCCCCTACCGGGAGATCTTCCCCGACGTGCTCGCCGCCACCGACAGCCGCGCGTACATCGACTACGGCTTCCACATCGCGCCCATCCTGGCCGAGCACATCGACGAGATCCCGTACCTCATCGAATCCGGCGTCCCCTCGTTCAAGGTGTTCATGTTCTACGGCAGCCACGGACTGCACGGACGCTCGAGCGACCAGGGGTCGTTCCTGATGCTCCCCGAGGACGAGTCGTACGACATCGCGCACTTCGAGTTCATCATGCGCGGCCTGCAGAAGGCGCGTGAGGACGGGCGCTTCTCCGCCGATCGTGACCACATCTCGCTGTCGCTGCACTGCGAGACCGCCGAGATCATGCGTGCCTACACCAAGCTGGTCGAGGCGGACGGCACGCTGAGCGGGCTGGAGGCGTACAGCGCCTCGCGCCCGCCGCACTCCGAGGGCCTCGCGATCACGATCGCGTCGTATCTCGCGCACGAGACCGAGCTGCCCAACATCAACCTGCTGCACCTGACCTCCCGCAAGGCGATCGAGGCCGCGATGATGATGCAGGCGACGTTCCCGCACATCGACTTCCGCCGCGAGGTCACGGTGGGCCACCTGCTCGCCGACTTCAACACCGCCAACCTGGGCGGCAAGGTCAACCCGCCGCTGCGCTCGCGCGAGGACGTCGAGGCCTTGTGGGACCACGTCCTGGCCGGCAACTTCTCGTGGGTCACGTCCGACCACGCGTGCTGCAAGGACGAGACGAAGTTCGGCGAGCCCCGTGACGACGTGTTCGTGGCCAAGTCCGGCTTCGGCGGCACCGAGTACCTGCTGCCCGGCATGATCTCCGAGGGACGCAAGCGCGGACTGTCGTACAACGCGATCGCCGAGCTCACCGCCCGCAACCCCGCGGACCGCTTCGGCCTGGCCAACAAGGGTGACCTCAAGGTCGGGTACGACGCGGACTTCAGCCTGGTGGACGACGACGTGGAGTACGTCGTCCGCGCCGCGGACTCGGTGTCCACGCAGGAGTACACGCCGTTCGAGGGCTTCGAGCTGACGGCCAAGGTCACCGACACCTATCTGCGCGGCGAGGCGGTGTGGGCAGACGGCGCGATCGTCGGTGAGCCGCGCGGCACGTTCCAGCGCCGCTCCGGCAGCTGAGGGCTGACCGGCCCGGCGCCGCTGGTCAGCGCCGCCGGGCCAGCGTCTCGACGGCCTCGCGGACGACCGCGGCGTCGATCAGGCGACCCCGGGCGTCCAGGGTGATGCCACCTTTGGCCCGGCTGAACTGATCGACGATCTCCTGCGCCTGCGCGAGGGTCTCGGGGGATGGGCTCGTGGCGGTGTGGATCACGTCGATCTGGGAGGGGTGGATCGCGGTCCGCGAGCGGAAGCCGAGATCGAGCAGGTGGTGGGTGCTGTCCTCGAACGCCGCCAGGTCGCGGAAGTCGGTGGACGTGGGGGCGACGGGCGCGGCCCGGCCGGCCGCGGAGCAGTGCATGACGACCTGCGTGCGGAGCGCGTCGACCGCGGCCGCGGTGCGGGGCGAACGGGTCATCCGCAGATCACCGAGCAGGTCGACCTCGCCGATGCCGAGCGTCGTGATCCGGGGGTGGGCGGCGATGCGGGCGAGGTCCCGCACGGCGGCAGCGGTCTCGACCAGGCCCACGACGTCGAGCCGGGACGTGCCGCGCTCCTCCTCGAGGGCGGCCATCATCTGCGACGCTGCGTCGAGGTGCTCGGCCGAGCACTTCGCGATGAACAGCCCCTGCACGCCCGGGCGGACCGCGGCGCCGAGGTCCTCGGCGAGGAAGTCCGGTGAGACGCGGACCCACACCTCGGGACCGGTCGCGGCGGGCGTGCGCCCGCCCAGCCACGCGATGACCTCGCGTCGGGCGGCGGCCCGGTCCGGAACGGGGACCGCGTCCTCGAGATCCAGGACGAGTGCATCCGCCGGGCCCGCCGCGCCCTTCACGAAGAGGTCGGGCCGGTTGCCGGGGACGTACAAGAACGAGCGCGGCAGGATCCGGGTCACGCCGGTCACGGCGGTCACGAGCGGGCCGGCTGGAGAAGCTGGGTGATCGCGTGTGCGGCTGACAGCACCTCGGCGACGTGCTCCTGGTGGGACTCGTCGGCGAGCTCGGCATAGCGTGCCGCGGGGCCCGACGAGCTGATCGAGCCGAGCACGTTGCCGCTCGCATCGAAGAACGGGGCGGCGATCGAGGCGGCTCCGGTCATGCGCTCGTTGTTCGACGTCGCATATCCCTGGGTGCGGACCAGGTCGAGGCCCTGCCGGTACTCCTCGACGTCGGTGGTCGGCCGTACGTCCACCAGCTCGGCGATGACCTCGTCGATGAAGGCCGGGGGGAGGAAGGCCAGGATCGAGCGGCTCGACGCGCCTGAGTGCAGGGGGAACTGGGGACCGATCTCGACCACCATCTTGACCTCCTGCGGGCTCTCGTACTGGTCCAGGTAGATGCGCCGGTTGCCCACGAGGACCGAGAGCGTCGCGGTCTCTCGTGTGAGGTCGCGCAGGCCGCGCAGGGTCGGGGCGGCCAGGCTGCGCACGTCGAGCTGGCTCCAGGCCTTCGTCCCCAGACCGACCGCCGTCGGCCCGAGGGCGTACCTGACGTCACCGGGGACGACCTGCACGAGCGAGCGCGAGGCGAGCGACTGCAGGATGCGGTGCACGACCGCCTTGCTGAGCCCGAGGTCCCGGGCGATCTGGGAGACGCCGAGGGGCCGGTCCGAGCGGGTGAACGACACCAGGACATCCGCGACGCGATCGGCGGACTCCGTGCCGCTCGCACTCTCCGGAGAGGGCCGTGAGGAAGTGGTCGACGCCATGCTGTTCCTTTCGAATGTTCTGAGTGTTCCGCTCAGCGAACCGTACATTTTGCGGACGAGTGTGATGCAAGTCTAGTAATCCCGGCACAGCCGTGGAATAGTGACCGAAAAGTAGCCGTCGGTTCTCAGCTGGAGTTCGCTGAGCGGAACACATGGTCCGCACGGCGTTCCTTTCAGTGGAACATATCTCTGGTGCCGTTGGCACGGAAGGCAGGGTCTCAAGGATGAAGAAGATCGCGAGCGTGGTGACCGCACTGGTCGTCGCCGGAGGGCTGGCAGCGTGCAGCGGCTCGGACGGGGGCTCCTCGGGCTCGAGCACCATCACCATCGGATCGATCCACCCCACGTCGGGTGCCCTCGCGGGCGTCGGCGGCCTGATGGACGACGGCGCCAAGCTGGCGGTGGCCGACATCAACGCGGCCGGCGGCATCAAGGCGCTCGACGGCGCCAAGCTGAAGCTGTCGAGCGGTGACAGCCAAGGCAAGGCGGAGGTCGGCCAGAGCGAGGCTCAGCGCCTCATCGGCGACGGTGCCGTCGCGCTCATCGGCACCTACCAGAGCGACGTGACCCAGAACGTGGCGGCAGTGGCCGAGCGCGGACGCGTCCCGTTCGTGATCGACGTGGCTGTGGACGACAAGATCCTCGACCAGGGCTACAAGTACTCGTTCCGGGTCCAGCCCGATGCGACCAGCATGGGCACCTCCGGCGCCGAGTCGCTCGCCAAGATCGGCGAGGACAGCGGCACGCCGATCACGTCGGTGGCCTACCTGCACATCGAGGGCGCGTTCGGCGACAGCGTGTTCAAGGCGTTCGAGGAGGAGGCTGCGAAGCAGGGCATCACCGCGGTCAAGGAGATCACCTATCCGGCGACCAACTTCTCCGACGCGACCACGCAGGTGCGCGAGGCCGCAGCGTCCAACCCCGATGTCATCGTCGCGACGGGCTACTTCCCCGACGGCGTGCTCATCGCCAAGGCCGTCTCGGAGCTCAAGCCCGACATCCGCGGGCTGTACGGCATCGCCAACGGGGCGTTCGACGACGGATCGTTCCCGCAGGCCTCCGGCGCATCCGGCCAGGAGGTGCTGAGCGCGAACTACCACTACGACGCCAACAGCAAGCGGGTCGGTGACATCCGCACACGCTTCGAGAAGAAGTACGGCAAGCCGATGGAGACGGCGTCGATCCTGTCGTACCAGGCGGTCGAGGTCATTGCGGCGGGGCTGGAGAAGTCGGGCTCGGATGATCCCGAGGAGCTGCGCGAGGCCATCTCCGGCATCGAGATCGACGATCCGCTGCTCGCCTTCGGCGGTCCGATCACGTTCGACGAGCGTGGCCAGAACAAGAACGCCACGGTCATCGTCATGCAGGTCCAGGACGACGCCGTCGAGCAGGTCTTCCCGAAGGACTTCGCGACGAAGGACCTGGTGTTCCCGGTGGGCTCGAACGGATGACCGACACCTCCACCGGGCAGCAGGCCCAGATCCTCAGGGTCTCCACCCACCCCACGACCGTGGTGGCGGTGACCGTCGTCCTCCTGCTCGCCGCGGTGTACGTGGTGGGTGGGAAGGACAGCGGGCTCGTCACGCAGTCGATCGTGACGGGCGTGCTGCTGGGTGGGGTGTACGCGCTCGTCTCGATCGGGCTGACCCTGATCTTCGGTGTGCTGGGCGTCGTCAACTTCGCGCAGGGATCGATGCTGACGATGTCGATGTACATCGTCTACGCACTCGTCGCGGGGCCCGGCATCCCCGTCTACGTCGCGACCCTCCTGGCGATCCCGGTCATGTTCATGTTCGGCATGTTCGTGCAGCAGTTCCTGCTCAACCGGCTGACCTCGACCGGCAGCCACGAGGGCCCCTTGCTCGTGACGCTCGGCCTGCAGCTGCTCATCGCCAACGTGCTCCTGATGATCTTCAGCGGTCGGCCCAAGTCGGTCGGCGCTCCGTTCGACGGATCGTTCGACATGTTCGGCGCGATCGCGTCGTACTCCCGCGTCATCGCGTTCGTGGGCGCAGTGCTGGTCGGCATCGCCCTGACCCTCGTCCTGCGGCGCACGTCGCTCGGTCTGTCCATCCGTGCAGTGGCCGCCAACGCGCAGGGTGCCGCCCTGGTCGGCGTCAACGTGCGTCGGGTCTACGCCCTCACGTTCGGCATCGGCGCGGCCAGTGTCGCCGTGGCCGGAGGCCTGATGACCCCGTTCACGAGCCTCACGCCGTCGGTCGGTGAGCAGTTCACGATCCTCGCCTTCGTGATCGTGGTGCTCGGCGGGCTGGGCAGCGTGCTCGGCGCGACGATCGGCGGGCTGATCATCGGACTGGTCCAGACGGTCGGTGCTCTCTACCTGCCCGGCACAGGATCGCTGATCCTGGTGTTCGCGGTCTTCGTCGTGGTGCTCTTCCTGCGCCCCCAAGGTCTGTACGGAGCCAAGTGATGACTGAGACCTCTGTTTCGTCACCCCCGGCACACGAGCTGCCGGCGGCGGACGACCCGCGGCTCAAGGACACGTGGGCGCGCCGCCAGCTCATCGTGCTCGTCGTGGGTGTCGCGGTGCTCGCATGCCTGCCGCTGGTCCTGGGCGAGCAGGGCGAGAGCGTCGCGATCCGCACGCTCATCTTCGCGATCATGGCGGTCGGCTGGAACCTCATGAGCGGGTTCGGCGGCATGTTCAGCTTCGGTCACGCGGCCTTCTTCGGCATCGGCGCCTACACGGGTGCCTACCTGCTCGTCGACCACGGCATATCGCCGTGGATCTCGATGATCGTCGCCGCAGTGCTGTCCGCCGCGGTGGGAGTCACGATCGCCTACCTGTGCCTGCGGTACAAGCTCGCGGGCTCGTACTTCGCCCTCGCGACCTTCGCGTTCGCGCAGATGTTCCTCCTGATCGTGCAGAACCTCGACGTCCTGAACAAGACGGAGGGGTTCAACGTGGAGATCCTGCCGAGCGACTCGTGGTCGATGCTGCAGTTCCAGCAGGGCAGCCCGCTGTACTTCTGGATCCCGCTCGCGATCCTCGCGGTCGCGGTGCTGATCTCGATCCTCTACGTGCGCTCACGGGCCGGCCAGTACGCCCAGGCGGTGCGCGACGACGAGGTCGCCGCGTCGTCGCTCGGCATCGACACGATGCGGGCACGCCTCATCGCCGTGGCGCTGAGCTGCGGCATCACGGCGGTCGCCGGCGTCTACTACACGCAGTACTACTTCTTCGTCGGTCCTGAGCAGGCCTTCGGCTCGGCGGTGTCCGTCGAGGCCATCATCCCGGCCGTGATCGGCGGTATCGGCACGATCTGGGGGCCGGTCATCGGCGCGGCCGTCGTGGGCCCCCTGTCGGAGCTCGTGGCGACGGTCCTTCGCAATCCCCCCGGGTTCCTGTCGTTCCTGCAGGGCACGTCGGGGCTCGACGTCGCGGTCTACGCAACGCTGCTCATCATCATCGTGATCGTGATGCCCAAGGGCATCTTCGGCACCATCAGGGATCGGTGGCGCTCATGAGCCTGCTCGAAGTGCAAGGACTCACCAAGACGTTCGCGGGGCTCACGGCCGTGAGCTCGGTCGACATCAGCGTCGAGGACCGGGAGTTCCTGGGCATCATCGGACCCAACGGCGCGGGCAAGACCACACTCTTCTCCCTCCTGGCCGGCAGCCTGCCGCCCACCGAGGGCCGGGTCGTGTTCGACGGCGTCGACGTCACCGGCTGGTCGGCGCAGAAGGTCGCCCGGACCGGCCTGGTGCGCACGTTCCAGCTCATGCGGCCGTTCGAGTCGATGTCGGTGCTCGAGAACGTGACCATCGCCTCGCTGGCCAACCGTTCGCGCAAGGACGCCAGGCGTCACGCGCTCGGAGTGCTCGAGCGGGTGCAGCTGGCGCAGTACGCCGGCACGAGCTCGGGCAGCCTGCCGACGGCCGGGCTCAAGCGCCTCGAGCTCGCCCGCGCGCTCGCGATGGAGCCGCGGATGATCCTGCTCGACGAGGTGCTGGCCGGACTCGTCCCGGCCGAGCGGGCGCCCATGATCGAGCTCCTGCGCGATCTGCACGCAGACGGGCTCAGCGTGATGTTCGTCGAGCACATCATGGCCGCGGTCATGGCGCTGTCGGAGCGCCTCGTGGTGATGCACGACGGGCGGGTCCTCACACAGGGCGTCCCCGCCGAGGTGATCGCCGAGCCCCAGGTGATCGAGGCCTATCTCGGAGAGGACTACGCGTGATGCTCGAGCTGAAGAACGTGTGCGCGGGCTACCGCCGCCTGGAGATCCTGCACGACGTCAGCCTGACGGTCGGCGAGAAGGAGATCGTGTCCCTCATCGGCGCCAACGGTGCCGGCAAGACGACCACGTTGCGTGCGGTCGCGGGCATCATCAAGGCGACCGGTGGCGAGATCCTGCTGGGCGGCAAGCCGGTGCAGTCGCAGCGGGCCGACGAGATCGTCCGGGCCGGCATGCTGCACGTGGCGCAGGACAGGGCGCTCTTCGGAGACCTCGACGTGATCGAGAACCTGGAGATGGGCGCCTACTCGCAGCCCCGGTCGAGCATCAAGGCATCGCTGGACCAGGTGTTCGACCTGTTCCCGATCCTCGCGACGAGGCGGACCCAGAGAGCCAACACGATGTCGGGCGGTCAGCAGCAGATGCTGGCGATCGGCCGGGCGCTCATGGCACGTCCGACGTGCCTGACGCTCGACGAGCCCTCGGTGGGACTTGCGCCCAACCTCGCGGCACAGGTGATCACCGCGATCACGCAGATCCGCGACACCGGGGTCACCGTGCTGATCGTGGAGCAGAACGCCTCGCAGGCGCTGGCGATCTCCGACCGGGCGTACGTCATCGAGAGCGGCGCGATCGTGCTGGAGGGCTCGGGTGCCGAGCTCGCCGACGATCCGCGGGTCCGCGCGGCCTACCTGGGCACCTGATGGCGGAGTTCCTCGTCCACATCGAGATCGAGTGGCCCCCCGAACGCTCCCAGGACGAGCGGGAGAGCATCTTCGCCGCCGAGCTCGTCCAAGGCCAGCGCCTCGCGCACGCCGGCCAGCTCCGCCGGTTGTGGCGGGTGCCGGGGAGGTGGGCCAACTGGAGCCTGTACGACGTGCCCGACGCCACCGTCCTGCACGAAGCGCTCACCTCGCTGCCGCTCTACCCCTGGATGAACATCGAGGTCCACGCGCTGGCCGAGCACCCCAACGATCCACGCGCCCTCGGCATCGAGCCGCCCGCCCCGACGAAGGAGACAGCATGAGGATCTTGGCGTACACCCCGATCGCGGTCGGCGAGCAGGAGCTCGCCCGGCGTCAGGCGCGCTATGCCGAGCACAGCCCTGCGGGTGTCGAGGTCGAGCTGCGTGACATCGGCCCCGACAGCGGCGCTCCCTCGGCACTCGACACGCCCGAGGACGTCGCAGCGTCCGAGCGGGCCGTGCTGAGGGCGTTCACGGAGGCAGATCCCAGCGGCTTCGACGCGTTCCTGCCCGATTGCGTCCTGGACCCGGGCATCGACGACCAGGAAGACCTGGCTCGTCCGCTGCTCGGCATCGGCCGGCTCACGGGTTCCTTCCTGGCGAGCCAGGGGACCCCCCTGTACTCGGTGGCGCGCAACGAGGCGATCGCCGCCGAGCTGGACCGTCGATTCGCGTCGTACGGCGTGGCCGCCCCCGCGACGCGCGTCCTCGACCTGGGGTTCGACGTCATCGCCGACGACCGGGTCTGGAACGAGACGGTGTCGCGCAGCGTCGCCGATCTCGACGAGGGATTCGTCTTCAACGCGTGCTCGGCCGTCGACGTCGCCGTGAGCGGCGCCGGACCGGTGCTCGTGGACCCGACGGCGACCGCGCTGCGTCTGCTGGGCCTCCGGGCCGCCTTGGAGGGCGGAGTCGCGTGAACGCCGACGGCGGTCCCGATCTCGTCGTCGCCGGTGCTGGCGGCGGTCTCGCGGCGGCCATTCGGGCGGCCTCACTGGGTCTCGACGTCCTGGTCGTGGACTCCAACGAGCACTTCGCGGTCGGCAACAACACCGCGATGTCGACCGCGATGATCCCGGGGGCCGGGAGCCGCTGGCAGCGCGAGAGCGGTGTCGAGGACTCGGCCGAGATCTTCGTGGGCGACATCATGGCCAAGACCCACGACGAGGCGGATCCCGCGCTGGCCGCGACCCTGGCCGGCGTGAGCGCCGAGCTCGTGGAGTGGCTGGCCGACGACGTGGGCATGCCCCTGTCGCTCGTCACCGACTTCGATTACCCGGGGCACAGCAGACGTCGCTGCCACACCGTGCCGGGCCGCTCGGGCCGCGCGATGCTTGCGCACCTCGTCCGCGAGGCCAGGCGCCATCCCCGGATCGATCTCCTCGTCCCGGCGCACCTCGACGACGTGCTGATGGGAGAGACCGGTGTCCGCGCCGTCGTCGTGTCGACGCCCAGTGGCACCGAGGAGATCCCGACCGACGCGGTCCTGCTCGCGACGAACGGATTCGCCGCCAACCGCGATCTCGTCGCGCAGCACGCCCCCGAGATCGCCGAGGCGGTGTACCACGGCAGCGAGGCCTCGACCGGCGACGCGTTGGCGATCGGCGCGCGACTGGGCGGCGCGACGGCGTACCTCGACGCGTACCAGGGGCACGCCGCGCTCGCGATGCCCGCGGCGACACTGGCCGGGTGGGCGACCGTGATGCACGGTGCGTTCCTGGTCGATCGCCACGGACGGCGCTTCGGCGACGAGACGACGGGCTACTCCGAGTACGCCGCCGAGGTCCTGCGGCACGCGGACGGCCAGGCCTGGATCATCCTCGACAGCCGCATCGACGAGGCGTGCTCGGTGTTCCAGGACTATCTGGACACCCGGGACTCGGGCGCCGTGAAGTGGGCCGGTACGGCTCGGGAGCTGGCCGCCGAGACGGGCATCGACCCGGAGGGGCTCGAGCGGACGTTGCGCCAGACGCAGCTGTTCGCCAGGGGGGAGCAGGACGACGAGCTCGGTCGCACCTTCTGGGAGCAGGAGCTGGGCGGCCGACTCGCCGCGGTCGCGGTGCGACCCGCGCTGTTCCACACGCAGGGAGGTCTTCGCGTCGACGAGCACGCGCGAGTGGTCGACGAGGCCGGGTCACCCATCGTGGGGCTGTACGCGTCGGGCGGTGCCGCGATGGGCATCTCGGGCCACGGCGCGGGCGGCTACCTGGCCGGCAACGGGCTGCTCCCGGCCCTCGGCCTGGCCTACCTCGCGGCCGATCATGTGGCGGCCGGGCACAGCTAGCGAGAGATCTTGACCGATGTGCACCCACGAGCGTGCCGGGTCAGCGATAGTGAGCATGAGGGTGTCGCCCCCCGAACCGACCGACGTCGTCCTCGTGGCCAGGATCCGGTTGTTCGCTGCTCTGCGCTCGCGGCAGGGCCTCGCGGGCACGACACAGATGGAGGGCGCATGACGCTCCGAGCACGGCACATGGGAAGACTCCTGTCGTTGGCACTGGTCAGCGGGACGCTCGTCGCCACGGCGGGAGCCGGGACGGCGTACGCGGCCGACCCGGTGAATGGTGGGCTGAGCGCCGGCGACAGCCTCTTCCCGCGACAGGGAAACAGCGGCTACGACGCATTGCACTACGACATCGAGCTCAAGGTCGACGTGGCCGTGTCGTCGACCAACAACGCTCCCGCGACGACCACTTTTCCGGCTGCGACCACGACCGTCACGGCGCGGACGACCGATGCTCCGCTCGCGTCGTACGCATTCGACTTCCAGGGTTCGGTGGGTGATCTGGACGCCAGCACGCTCAACGTGGACTCCGTGGCCGTGGACGGCGCCCCGGCCACCTTCACTCGCATCGAGAACACCACCGAGTCCGACGCCACGACCGATGAGCACAAGCTGATCGTGACCCCGTCGCGTCCGGTCATCGGCGAGTTCACGACCGTCGTGAGATATCACGGCACCCCTGTCCGCCACACCGACACCGACGGCTCCTACGAGGGCTGGAACAACACCACCGACGGCGCCACGTTCGTCAACCAGCCGGTCGGCTCGATGACGGTGTTCCCCAACAACAACACCCCGCGGGACAAGGCCACGTACACGATCACGGTGGATGCGCCGAGCAGGCTGGGCACCTCGGCGCAGGCCGCAGCTGCGAACCCCGGCCTGCGCGACGCGGCAGTCGTCAGCAACGGCGAGCTGACGTCCCGCACGCGCAGCGACAGCGGTGCGCGCACGACCTGGGTCTGGGAGCAGACCAAGCAGATGGCCAGCGAGCTCTCGCTGATCTCGGTCGGTCGCTACGACATGTACGAGTCGGACATCGCGCTCGCCAGCGGCCGCACGATCAAGGAGTGGTCGTTCATCGACCCGGCCATCTCGGTGGGCAACCAGCAGACCACCCAGTCGACGCGGGCCCAGCTCAAGCAGATCCTCGACTTCCTGGAGAGCAGGTACGGCCCGTACCCGGGCAACAGCACCGGTCTGGTCACCGACGTCGTGCCGAGCGAGATCAACTACGCCCTGGAGACCCAGGACCGCTCGTTCTTCCCCAACAGTGCGAGCCGCGGGACCACGATCCACGAGGTCATGCACCAGTGGTTCGGCGACAACGTCTCGCCCGTGGACTGGAACGACATCTGGCTCAACGAGGGCCCGGCGACGTACGCCGAGGCCCAGCTCACGTACGAGGGCTCGGGCTCCTCGACCACCAGCACGGAGTCCTCGTACTTCACGTCGTGGAACAACACCGCCCCGACGAACGCGCTGTGGAGCGTCCCGGTCGCCAAGATGGCCAGGGCCGAGCAGCTGTTCGGCCGCCCGACGTACACCCGCGGATCCATGACCCTCGAGGCGCTGCGCACCGCGATCGGCGGCCGGGACTTCGCTCGGGTGATGGAGCAGTGGCAGGCCCGCTACGGCGGCACGAGCAAGCGGACGGCTGACTTCATCGCGCTGGCCGAGGAGATCTCGGGCCGCGACCTCACTGCGTTCTTCGAGGAGTGGGTCTACACCACCGGCAAGCCCGCGTGGCCCTCGAAGTTCGATCTCACCCTCGCCGCGCCGAGCGCACCTGTCGGCGCGGACGAGGCGATCAGCTTCACGCTGACGAGCCGCAACACGGGCCGGGTCACGCAGACCGGAAGCGTCGTCATCGTGGACCTGGACGACGTCCTCGACGACGCGACGCTGGGCGAGCTGCCGGCCGGCACGACGATCGATGGCAGCACCCTGACGTGGGCCGTCCCGACGACCGCGGTCGGCGCCACCTCGACCGTGTCGATCCCGCTGACCACCGCACCCGACTCGACCGGGGCCGCCCTCAAGGCGTCCGCTCGGGCCAGCACGCTCGGCGCCACGTGCGTCGACTGCACGACGTCCATCGTGGTGGGCGCACCACCGGTCGCGCCCTCGGCTCTGCCGACCGTCGCCGGCACGCCCGTCGTGGGCCAGCAGCTGACCGCGGGGACGCCCGGATGGGCCTCCGGCACGACGTTCGCGTACCAGTGGCTGGTCGACGACTCGCCGGTCGCGGGTGCCACCAAGGAGACCTTCACACCCGACGTGTCAGCCGTGGGCCTCGCGGTCCGCGTGCGGGTGACCGGGTCCAAGGGCTCGGCATCACCGGTCACCAGGACCAGCGAGCCCACGGCCGCGGTCGCGCGGGCGACCCAGCCCGGGTCGATCCCGACGGTCTCCGGCACGCCGCAGATCGGCAGGACGCTGGTGGCCGACGTCGGCACCTGGGAGCCCGGCACGTTCTTCACCTACCAGTGGGCGACGAACGGCACCAACGTCTCGGCCGCCAACGGCGGAACCGGTCCCACCTTCACCCCGTCGCTCGCCGCTCAGATCGGTCAGACGGTCACGGTGACGGTGACCGGCACCAAGGCCGGTTTCGTCACCACGGCCAGGACCAGCGCCGCGACCGGGGCGATCGCGACCGGGGAGTTCGGCAGTCTGCCCAGGCCCACCCTGAGCGGCGTCCCGCGCGCACTCGCACCTGTCACGGCCGATCCCGGCACGTGGGACACCGGTACGGCGTTCACCTATCAGTGGGCGGTCGACGGTGAAGAAGTCGCGGGTGCCACCGGCGCGACGTTCACCCCGACGCTGGACCAGGTCGGCCTGCCGCTGACGGTGACGGTCACCGGGACCAAGGCCGGCTATGCGATCCCGGCGAGCCGCACCAGCAAGCCGGTCGCCATCGCGCCTGCCGAGCAGACCGAGACGCCCAAGCCGACGATCTCGGGGACGCCGAAGGTTGGCGCCCCGCTGACCGGTGATCCCGGGACGTGGCCCGAGGGCGTGTCTCTCGCGTACCAGTGGTTCGCCGGCGACCAGGCCGTCGAGGGCGCGACAGGCCTGACGTACGTCCCCGCCGGTGACGCGGCGGGCAAGCGCATCACGTTCGCGGTGACCGGTACGCGGGCGCGCTACGCGCCGGCGACGAGGACCAGTGACCCCACCGACGAGGTGGCGACGGGCGATCTCGTCAGGACCCCCAGGCCGACCGTCAGCGGCAGTGTCGCGGTGGGCAAGAAGGTCACCGCGCGTCCGGGTTCCTGGGACGACGGCGTGCGGCTGGGCTACCAGTGGTTGCTGGAAGGCAAGGCGATCCGCGGCGCCACCTCCACGACGTACAAGATCACGGCAGCCGATCGGGGCCGCACGCTGTCGGTGGTCGTGACCGGTTCCAAGGCGGGCTACACCGCCGTCTCCCGGACCAGCGCCGGTCACCGCGTCGCCCTGGGCACGCAGACCCGTCGCCCGAGGCCGTCCATCAAGGGGACGCCCAAGGTCGGCCGCACGCTGACCGTGAAGAAGGCGACCTACGACAAGGGCGTCAAGCTGTCCTACAAGTGGTACGCGGACGGGCACCGCGTCGGCAGCAACCGGCCGACGCTCACGCTCAAGAAGGCGTACCGCGGCGATCGCATCACCGTGCGAGTCGTGGCCAGGAAGACCGGTTATGTCACGTGGGGCAGCACCAGCGCGAAGACCGGCAAGGTCCGGTAGGCAGGGGGACAGCACAACGGCCCGGCTCCCTGTGGGGAGCCGGGCCGCGGTGTGTCAGGCGGAGATCAGCGGATCGTGACCTTCACCGTCTTGCTCTTGCTGGACTTGGTCAGCCCGTTGCCCGCGAAGGTGACCCGCAGCTTGTGCGTGCCCTTCTTGAGCTTCAGGGTGATGACCTCGGACTTGTTGGCGTCGACGCGAACGGTCTTGACCTTCTTGCCCTTGTCGGTGATGACGACCGAGCCTGCGGTCTTGACGCCGGGCGCGATCAGCTTGACCGTGACCCGCGCCTTCCTGGCGTTCTTCCACTTCTTGACCTTCAGCGACAGCGACGAGCTTGCCTTGGCCACGCTGATCGAGGCCGGGGCGCTCGTCGAGGAGCCGTAGCTCGCCGACGAAGGCTCGAACGTGGCGACCACGGAGGTGGTCCCGGGGCGCAGACCCTGCACCTTCAGGCTCGCCTTGCCACCGCTGGTCGTACCGGTCGCCAGCACCTTGGTGCCGGCTCGCAGGGTGACGGTGCCGTCGAGAGCCGTGCCCTCGGCGTCCTCGGCGCGGACGGTCACGGTGGCCGCTCGCGGGTACGTGACCCCCTTGGCCGACGTGATGGCCACGCTCGACCCACCCGGGGCGACGACGGGGTCGCCCGCGGGGGCGGCCCAGAACAGACCGCGTGCGGCCTGGCTCATGCCGCCCTTGGTGTGGGTGCGGAAGAACACCGACGTGCCGAAGACCATCGAGCGGGCTCCGGTCGTGGCGTTCTCGGACGACACGACCGAGGCCTGGCCTGCGGCCGTGCTCGGACCGTTCGTCGCCGCGGAGGCGCCGCTCGCACGCCAGTGGCCCGCGAGCAGCGGGTTCGCGGCGTACCTCTGCTCGACCTTCACGTTCTCGCCGAGCGACGTGAACGAGTAGGCCGGGTAGATGAACGCGCTGTCCTGCTTGTACGGCGCGAGCACCGAGTCCGCAGGCGTGTCGACCGCGACGATGCCGTTGCCGGAGCTGTTGCCGTTGACGACCGTGCCGCTCATGAGACCGAACGACGAGGCCGCGTTGAACGCAGCGTTCGAGCGACCGAGCAGTGCGCCGCCCTCGTCGAGGAAGGCCTGCACGGCGCCACGGGCGGGGGCGAAGCTCACGGCCGGGTTCGAGCCGGAGGCGGCCCGGTCAGCGGTGTTGAACGTCGTCCCGATCCACAGGACGTCGATCCCGTCGAGCAGCTGCGGGTTGGCGTTGACCGAGTCGGCGGTCACCTGCACCAGATCGTCGAAGCCGAGCTGCTGCAGGGAGAGCCTGTCGTCCTGCGTGCCGACGTAGGCGATCGTGAGATCCTGCAGCGCCTTGGTGTCCTCGTCATCGAGGGCATCGAGATCGGCCTTGGTGGCCGCCTCGACGTCGATGTCGTATGCCGAGGCAGCCTTCTTGGCTGCGTCGTACGCCTCGGGCCCGACGACGACCGAGCCGTCGGCGAGCATCGAGACACGCGCGTCCTCCTCGAGGAGGGCATTGAGGGCCTGGTAGTCGGGGACGCCTGCGACGTCGAACGTCAGGTAGCCGGCCTTGGTGGGGATCGACTCCTGGGGAGTCGCCGCCTTGATCGGCGTGGTGGCTCCGACGGGAGCCTCCGTGGTCAGGCCGATCTTGTCGACCGTGGCGCCCCAGGTGTACGAGTAGCTCCACGCCGAGATGTCGTACATCGAGGGCACCTTGTTGGAGATGTCCTCACCGAGGTCGAGCAGGGAGTTGGCCAGTCCGCGCAGCGGCTGGTGCATGTCGATGACGTAGGAGCCCTTGGGGTACGTCGTGCCGTCGATCGTGGTGGCGGCGTCGAGCGTGCCGACCTCGATGTCGTGGGTGATCAGCTGATCGACCAGGCGGGTCGCATCGCTCTTGGAGCGCTGTCCCTCGCCGACCGGGATGACGTACGCGCGCGGCAGGGTGATCTTGTCCTGGTCGTCCACGACGTCCCACAACGGCTGCCACTGGGTCGGTCCCGGGACGCTCTTGACCTTGTCGACGGTCAGGTTGTCCTTGGGCTCGCCCGCGACGCCACGACGGAAGGTCTCGATCTGGTTCTTGATCATGTCCCGCGCGTTGCCGGCGGTGTTCATGTAGTCGACGATGCTGTCCATCGTCTTGTACGCGACGGCGGAGTTGATGACCGCGTTCGCTGGCGACTGGCGCCCGCTCGGGGTGCCGTTGCGGCTCTTGGGCAGCTCGACCGTCGCTGCGGCGGCTCCGTAGAACGAGTTGTACTGCGCCGTGAAGATCGGCGGGAAGTCATCCCATCCGTCCGGGGTGTCGCGGTAGGGGATCTTGATGTGTGCGGTCTCGGCCGACGTGTTCTCGTTGACGACCCGGCCAGTCGTGGTGTTGTAGTACGTGTTGCCGGGGATGTCCGCGGCGACGACGTCCTTCTCGACCTTGAGCGCGAGCGCGTAGTTGTGCGGCATGATCAGGTCGTACTCGTAGTTGGAGCCGTGCGGCGGGCCGGTGGGCTCCATCTGCAGCACGCTGGTGTACCCGTGGAAGTCCGCGGCGTAGATCGGCTGGATCGCCTGTGCCTGACGGATGAACGACTTCGTCTCGGGCGTCGAGTTGGTGATCATGTCGCGGTTGGGATCGAGTCCCAGCGCGGTGGCGCGGGTCGCGTTGGTGCGACCGTCAGGGTTGAGCGACGGCGAGAAGTACAGGCGGTTGTTCGCGAGGATGCTGCGCACCTCGGCGATGGGAGCCGTGGCGAGGTAGTCGATGTACTTCATCGCCGCGTCGGTGCCCTCCCACTCGTTGCCGTGGATGTTGTTGCTGATCCAGACCGGCGTCTTGTAGTTCTCGAGCAGCGCCTTGTCCGTCGCGGCAGCGGCCGGATCGGTCTTGATCTTGTTCTTCCAGGCGGTCTGCTGCGCGGTCTCGTCCGCGCTCTCGGGCGCGGTGACCGTCACCAGGTAGAGATCGCGGCCCTCCGTCGACTGGCCCACGACCTGCGCCGACACCCGGTTGCTGGTCTCCATGAGATCGAGCAGCTTCGAGGCGATCTCGGGGTGCCCGATCAGCTCGGCCGAGCTGGCGGCGTCGTCGGCGTTCGGCCGGTAGATCTTCAGATCCGGCTGGTACGGGTACGACGTGGGCATGTCGATCGGATCGCCGGCGACCGCAGTCTCGGCGGCCCGGCGGACCACCTGGGCCTTGCTGAGCGGATCGACCTTCGCGGCGGTCGAGGGGCCGCGGCCGGGGGTCGGGCTGGAGGCGCTGGGGGACGGTTCGACGGCGGACGCCGCGCCACTGGTGCTGGACAGCACGCAGGTTGCGGCGAGCGCCATACCGGTCACACCGATGAGAGCGCGAGATTTCCTCACGGATGGGCTCGTTCCTGTGGGGGTGCGGAAGGTGCCGTCCGGCACGGACGGCACCCCATGGTGAAGACAGACTGCCTGACTTGCCGGTCGTTTGGCTACGTTTTACGCAGCATTAACATGACGTCGGGGGCGCGAGATGCCCCGGCTCAGTCGTGGATGACGGCCCTGCCCAGGCGTCGCAGCTCCGCCAGGCCGTCGATCATCGACCGGATCTGCGCGGGCGAGTGCCCCTGCCAGTCGTCCAGCTCGCCGACGATCCTGACCGGTTCGCGGGTGCGGAACGAGCGCGTCGGATTGCCCGGCATCTTCTTGTCCGTCACGTTGGGATCGTCCTCGGGCTCGCCGAGGGGCTCCACGACGTAGATGCGCGGACGTCCGTCGCCCGCCGCGAGCTCGGCACCCCACGCAGCGGCGTCCAGCGTCTGCGTGACGTACACGTGATTCATGACCCGTTCCTCCTCGAAGTTGGAGAGCCGGCCGGGCACCAGCAGATCGCCGATCTCGAGCTGGGCCCTGGTCCCGTGGAGCAGCGATCCTGAGGGGTGGACCTCGAACGGTGTGGGTCCTTGCGAGCTGCTCACGAGGCCTCTTTCGTCGCGGGTCGTCGGCCGTGGGGACGATTGTGCCGTCCATGTCCGATAGCCGCCAGTGACTGTCGGCAGGGCGAGTCATGATGGAGTCATGATCACCGACCACGAGCGCTGCTACCGGGCCGTGCAGGCGCGCGACGCGCGCTTCGACGGGGTGTTCTACACCGCAGTGCGGACGACCGGCATCTATTGCCGTCCGTCGTGCCCGGCCGTCACCCCCAAGGCGCACAACGTCACCTTCCACCCGACGGCCGCGGCTGCGCAGGAGGCCGGCTACCGGGCGTGCCGACGGTGCCGCCCCGACACGACGCCCGGCTCGCCGGAGTGGAATGTCCGCGCGGACGCGGTCGGGCGGGCGATGCGGCTGATCTCCGACGGCGTCATCGAGCGCGAGGGTGTCGAGGGGCTGGCCGATCGCCTCGGCTACAGCCAGCGGCACGTGACCCGGATGCTCACCCAGGAGCTCGGCGCCGGACCGCTCGCCCTGGCGCGCAGCAATCGCGCTCAGGCCGCACGGGTGCTGATCGAGACCACCGAGATGCCGATGGGCGACATCGCCTTCGCTGCCGGATTCGCCTCGATCCGCCAGTTCAACGACTCGGTGCGCCAGGCGTACGCGCTGACGCCGACCGAGATGCGGGGGCGCCGGCGCGGCACGCCCACTGGACGCATCGCGGTGCGTCTCGCGGTCCGGCAGCCGTTCCATGGCGAGTCGTTGCTCGACTTCCTGGCTGCGCACGTCCTGCCGGGTGTCGAGACCGTGCAGGGTCGCACGTACGCCCGGGTGCTCCGCCTGCCCCACGGGCTCGGCGTGATGTCGCTGACGATCCACGACGACCGGGTCGACTGCGAGCTCGAGCTGGCCGATCTGCGTGACACCGCGGTCGCGATCGGGCGGGCCCGCCGCATGCTCGACCTCGACGCGGATCCGGTCGCGATCGACGAGGTGCTGCGCGCCGATCGCGTCCTGGCCCCGCTGGTCGCCGAGGCGCCCGGACTGCGAGTGCCCTCCCACGTCGACGCCTTCGAGCTCGCGGTGCGCACGATCGTCGGCCAGCAGGTCTCCGTCGCCGGGGCAAACACCGTGCTCGGGCGGCAGGTGCCCACCCGGGGCACCCCGGTCGACTTCGCCCTCGCCTCGGCCTTCGGCCTGACGCACGCCTTCCCGCCGCCCGAGGCGTTCGCCGACGCCGATCCCACCACCCTCGGCATGCCGCAGTCCCGTGCGAGGACGATCATCGGGCTGTCGCAGGCCGTGGCCGACGGCAAGCTCGATCTCGATCCCGGCGTCGACCGCGATGCGGTCCGCGAGCAGCTGCTCGAGATGCGCGGCATCGGCCCCTGGACGGCCGACTACATCGTGATGCGCGGCCTCGGCCATCCCGACGTCCTGCTCACGACCGATCTGGTCCTGAGGCGCGAGCTCGAGCGCCACGGCCTGACCCCGGACGACACCGACCGATGGCGTCCCTGGCGCTCCTACGCCGGCATGCACCTGTGGCGTGCCACCTCCGCCAGCGAAAGGACAGCACCATGACCACTCGATGGATGAGCTCACCGATCGGCGCTCTGCGGCTGCACGCGTCCGCCGGCCTGATCACCGCGATTCGCTTCGACGCCGGGCCACCCGTGGGCCGGCGGTGCGCCGATCCGCTCCTGGATCGCGCCGAGGAGCAGCTGGGGGAGTACTTCGCGGGCGACCGCACCGAGTTCGACCTGCCCCTGGCCAGCGACGGGACCGAGTTCCAGCGCAAGGTGTGGGCCGAGCTCCAGCGCATCCCCTACGGCGAGACCGCGAGCTACGGCGACATCGCCCGTCGCCTCGGCTACGAGCCGGTGATCTCCCGTGCGGTCGGCGCGGCCAACGGCGCCAACCCGATCCCGATCGTGGTGCCGTGCCACCGGGTCATCGGGTCCAACGGGACGTTGACCGGCTACGCGGGCGGCGTCGAGCGCAAGCGCACCCTGCTCGACCTCGAGCGTCCCGGCCTCTTCTGACGCGGATGCCAGCACCGACACGGCCGATCTGACCCCGCTGCTCATCTGGGGATGGCACGATCTGGAGCAACCCCGTCCCGTCTGAGGAGCGCCATGGCCACCAAGAGCAAGACCGCGACCAGCACCAAGTCCAAGCGGTCGAAGAAGTCCGCCGACACCGAGCTGGACATCGCCCGCGCCACGATCAAGAAGCTCAAGAGCACGATCGCCGGGCTCGAGAAGAACGTCGGCAAGCTCGAGAAGAAGACCTCCGGGCTCAAGGCGGAGGCCAAGAAGCTGCGGGCGTCCGCGAGCTCGTCGGCCAAGAAGACCAAGAAGGTCAAGAAGGCCAAGAAGTCCGACGAGGCCAAGAAGTCCAATGAGGCCAAGGCGAGCAAGCAGGCCGATGTGGAAGGGGCCGCGAAGGTGACGGTTCCCGCCGAGACCCCTGCACAGGCCCCCGTCGAGACCGCATCGACGGCCGACTCGGCGCTTCCCCTCGAGACCGTCCCGGTCGCCGAGCGTACGGTCGCCCAGCTGCGCGCCGCGGCCCGCGAGCAGGGCATCCCGGGCTACTCGCGGATGCGCAAGGACGAGCTCGTCGCCGCCCTGTCCTGACCCAGGGGGTCCGGGCCCGCCTGTGGACGATCGTTCGACGTGCCCCGCGAATCGGAGCAGGGTCGGAGCATGACCGACGAGATACCTCCGCTCCTGCCGCCCGACCAGATGCCACCTCTGCGCGTCGTCGCCGATCTCGACCGCTTCTGGCGATCCCTCAAGGGTCCGTGGGGCTTCACGCGACCGCAGCTGTGGTGCGTGATGCTCGGGCCCGAGGGGGAGTGGACCTCGGTGTTCATGAAGATCGAGGACTGCCCCGATCGTCCCGATCCCGCCATGGTCCGCAGCCTGTTCGGGACGTTGACGTCCGTGGTCCTCGACCACGCCCCCGGCGGATCCCTCGCGCTGATGTACGCCCGCCCGGGTCCCGACGACCACCGCGCGGACGATCGCTGCTGGGCACGTGGGCTCGACGACGCCGGACGCCGGGCACCCGTCGACGTCTGGCCGGTATTCCTCGCCAACGACGTGTGCGTCCGCATCGCGGCCCCCGACGACCTCGCGGCCTAGCGAGCCGTCAGCTGCTGCGGCGCAGGCTCTGCGAGAGCCGCTCGGCCGCGGCGACGACTGCGGGGGCGTGCATGCGGCCGGGCTGGCGGGTGAGGCGCTCGAGCGGGCCGGAGACCGAGACCGCTGCGACGACCTTGCCGGAGGGTGAGCGGACGGGCGCCGACACCGACCCCACACCGTTCTCGCGCTCGCCGACGCTCTGGGCCCAGCCGCGACGGCGTACGGCGGACAGCTCGGCGGCGGAGAAGGTGGCCTTGAGCAGCCCCTTGTTCATGCGCTCGGGATCCTCCCAGGACAGCAGCACCTGGGCGGCCGAGCCGGCGCTCATGGTCAGCTGGCCGCCGACGGGGATCGAGTCCCGCAGACCGGTGGGGCGATCCGCGGCCGCGACGCAGACCCGGAAGTCGCCCTGGCGGCGGAACAGCTGGGCCGACTCGCCCGTGATGTCACGCAGCCGGGCCAGGACGGGGCCGGCTGCCGCCAGCAGGCGGTCCTCGCCGGCCGCCGCGGCGAGCTCGCCGAGCCGGGGTCCGAGGATGAACCTTCCTTGCATGTCGCGGGCGACGAGCCGATGATGTTCGAGAGCGACGGCGAGGCGATGCGCGGTCGGTCGGGCGAGGCCGGTGCTGGCCACGAGGCCTGCGAGTGTCGCCGGTCCGGGCTCGAGCGCTGCGAGCACCATGGCCGCTTTGTCGAGAACGCCGACTCCGCTAGAGTTGTCCATGTCTTGATACTGCCGTATCGCATTGTGAGACGCAAGCGGCGAGATCGCCGAGCTACGAACCCACAGCCCCGCATGCGGGGGACCCCGAGGAGAGCGCCATGGGCAAGACACTTGCCGAGAAGATCTGGGAAGAGCACGTCGTACGCCGTCACGAGGGCGAGCCGGACCTCCTCTACATCGATCTTCACCTCATCCACGAGGTCACGAGCCCGCAGGCGTTCGACGGTCTGCGCCTCTCCGGCCGTACGGTTCGTCGCCCCGACCTGACCCTCGCAACCGAGGACCACAACATCCCGACGACCGACCTGGACAAGCCGATCGCGGATCTCGTGTCGCGCACGCAGGTCGAGACGCTGCGTCGCAACTGCGAGGAGTTCGGCGTCCGGCTGCACCCCATGGGCGACATCGACCAAGGCATCGTCCACGTCGTCGGTCCCCAGCTCGGCCTGACCCAGCCGGGCATGACGATCGTGTGCGGCGACTCGCACACCTCGACCCACGGCGCATTCGGCTCGATCGCGTTCGGGATCGGGACGTCCGAGGTCGAGCACGTCCTCGCGACGCAGTCCCTGTCGCAGGCCAAGCCCAAGATGATGGCCGTCGAGGTCATCGGCGAGCTGCCGGCCGGTTCGACCGCCAAGGACCTGATCCTCGCGCTGATCACCCAGGAGACCACCGGCGGCGGCCAGGGCTACATCGTGGAGTACCGCGGCGAGGCGATCCGCAAGCTGTCGATGGAAGCCCGCATGACGATCTGCAACATGTCGATCGAGTGGGGCGCCAAGGCCGGTCTGATCGCGCCCGATCAGACGACGTACGACTACCTCAAGGGTCGTCCATCGGCCCCGACCGGTGCCGACTGGGACGCGGCGGTCGCGCACTGGGACAGCCTGGTCACCGACGAGGACGCCGAGTTCGACAAGGTCATCACGATCGACGCCTCGACGATCACGCCGTTCGTCACCTGGGGCACCAACCCCGGTCAGGGCGTCGCGCTGTCGGGCAACGTCCCCGACCCGGCCACGTTCGAGGACGACAATGAGCGGGTCGCCGCCGAGAACGCCCTGCGCTACATGGGGCTCGAGGCCGGCACCCCGATGAAGGACATCAAGGTCGACACGGTCTTCATCGGCTCCTGCACCAACGGACGCATCGAGGACCTGCGCGTCGCAGCCGACCTGATCAAGGGTCACAAGGTCGCCGACGACACCCGCATCCTCGTGGTGCCGGGCTCGGTGCGCGTACGTCTGCAGGCCGAGCAGGAGGGCCTCGACGTGATCTTCAAGGACGCGGGCGCCGAGTGGCGCGGAGCGGGCTGCTCGATGTGCCTCGGCATGAACCCCGACCAGCTCGTCCCGGGGGAGCGCAGCGCGTCGACGTCCAACCGCAACTTCGAGGGACGCCAGGGCAAGGGCGGGCGTACGCACCTCGTGTCGCCCGACGTCGCCGTCGCGACCGGCGTGCTCGGCCACCTGGCCGGGCCGGCCGACCTCGCTCAGCTCGAGAAGGCAGGAGCCTGACCATGGAGAAGTTCTCGTCCCACACCGGCGTCGGTGCACCGCTGCGCCGCAGCAATGTCGACACCGACCAGATCATCCCGGCGGTCTGGCTCAAGAAGGTCACCCGCGACGGCTTCGAGGAGGGATTGTTCTCCGCGTGGCGCAACGACCCCGACTTCGTCCTCAATCAGCACGCCTACAAGGACGCGACGGTCCTGGTCGCGGGTCCCGACTTCGGCACGGGCTCGTCGCGTGAGCACGCGGTCTGGGCGCTGCAGAACTACGGCTTCAAGGTCGTCATCTCGCCGCGATTCGCCGACATCTTCCGGGGCAACTCGGGCAAGGCCGGGCTGCTCGCCGCGCAGGTCGACGAGAAGGTCGTCCAGCGACTCTGGGACTACCTCGACGAGAACCCGGGTGCGTCCATCACGGTCGACCTGGAGACCCGGACGGTCAAGGCGGGTGAGGGCGTCGATGCGATCGAGGACTCGTTCACGATCGACGACTACACGCGCTGGCGCCTGCTGGAGGGCCTCGACGACGTGGGGATCACGCTGAGCCACGAGGACGACATCGTCGCGTACGAAGCCGCCCGCCCCTCCTTCAAGCCCGCCACCCTCTAACCCCCACCGCTGACGCGCGCCTCCGGTCCGCCGAGGGGAGCCTCCGGTACGTCGAGGGGAGCCCCCCGGTACGCCGCGAAGCGGACGGAACCCTCCCGTCAGCGGACGGAACCCTCCCGTCAGCGGACGGGAGGCGCGCGTCAGCGGACGGGAGGCGCGCGTCAGCGGGGGGTGGGGAAGATGCTGATCGAGGTGGCGGTGTCGGTCGGGCCGTCGGTCTCGACGAAGACCCGCTGGCCGATCCGCAGATGGCGGATGTGGTCGGCGAGGGACTCGGCAGCGAACGTGATCGACATGCCCTGGTCGGTCAGCAGATGACCTGATCGGGTCGTCTCGTCGAAGCTCGCCACGGTGCCTTGCATGTCCCACACCCTAGTCCCGAGCACTCGGGACTAGGCTCCCCTCATGGAGCGTCGTCACTTCCCGAAGACCTTGCGGGTCATCGTGTTCTTCCTTCGGCCCGTGCTGATGCTGATCACCAAGCGTGACTGGCAGGGCCAGGACAAGCTCCCCACGGGCGGATACGTGCTGGCGCCCAACCACCTCTCGCACCTCGACCCGTTCCTGATCTCGCACTTCATGGTCGACCAAGGCATCCCCCCGCGGTTCCTCGCCAAGGACACGTTGATGTCGCTGCCCGTGGCCGGCCGCATCCTGCGCAACGCCGAGCAGATCCCGGTCTACCGCAGCACGGCGGGCGCGGCGGAGTCGCTGCGCGCCGCGATCGCCGCGGTCGAGGCAGGCAGCGTCGTCACGATCTACCCCGAGGGGACGATCACCCGCGATCCGGCGGCGTGGCCGATGTCCGGGCGTACGGGAGCGGTGCGCGTGGCCCTGGCCACCGGCCGCCCGCTCGTCCCGGTCATGCAGTGGGGGCCGCAGGAGATCCTGTGGCCCTACACGAAGCGCCCGCGATTCTTCCCCCGCAAGACGATCCACGTCCGGGTCGGCGATCCGCTCGATCTCTCCGAGCTCGAGGGCAAGCCGCTCACCGAGGAGCTGCTCTCCAAGGCGACCTCCCAGCTGATGGACGCCCTGACTGAGATGATGGCCGAGGTGCGCGGCGAGGTACCCTCGACGCCCCGCATCGACGTGCACGCACTGAGCAGGCCCAAGACCAAGTACCAGGGCTGAGCCCTCCAACAGATGGGAATCGTGAATGGCGCAGATCGCCGTGATGGGCGCAGGATCCTGGGGAACTGCGTTCGCCCTGGTGCTGGCTGACGCCGGCAACGACGTACGCCTCTGGGGCCGTCGGCCCGAGCTCTGCGACATGATCAACGACAAGCACGAGAACTCGGAGTACCTGCCGGGCGTCGAGCTCCCCGAGGCGATCTCCGCGACCCCCGATCCTGCGGACGCCCTTGCCGGCGCGGAGGTCGTCGTCCTGGCCGTCCCGTCGCAGCAGCTGCGCTCCAACCTGGAGTCGTGGGCCGAGCACATCCCCGCCGACGCGATCCTCGTCAGCCTCATGAAGGGTGTCGAGCTCGGCACCCACAAGCGCATGAGCGAGGTCATCGCCGAGCTGACCGGAGCGGGCCCCGAGCGGATCGCGGTCGTCTCCGGGCCCAACCTCGCCCGGGAGATCGCCAACCGTGAGCCCGCTGCGAGCGTCGTGGCGTGCGAGGACCAGTCGGTCGCGGAGCACCTGCAGAAGCTCATGCACTCCGCGGCGTTCCGCCCCTACTCCATGACGGACGTCGTGGGCTGCGAGCTGGCCGGCACCGCCAAGAACATCATCGGCCTCGCCGTCGGCGTGTGCGTGGGCCTCGGCTTCGGCGACAACACCAAGGCGTCGGTCATCACTCGCGGCCTGGCCGAGACCGCGCGCCTCGGCGTCGCGATCGGCGCGGACCCCGTCACGTTCATGGGACTGGCCGGCATGGGTGACCTCGTCGCGACGTGCTCGTCGCCGCTGTCCCGCAACCGGACGTTCGGTGAGAAGCTCGGCGAGGGCATGAGCGTCGAGGAGGTCACCTCCCAGACACGTCAGGTGGCCGAGGGTGTGAAGTCCTGCCAGTCCGTCAGCGAGCTCGCGAAGATCAACGGCGTCGAGATGCCGATCGTCGAGCACGTCGCAGCGCTGGTGGCAGGCGAGCTGAGCCCCGACGAGCTCGTGCGCCGGCTCATCTCGCGCCAGGCCAAGCCCGAGACCGTCTGACCGCTCCGCGCTCCGTCAGGAGCAGGCTGCGAGGACGTTCTGGATGTCGGCCCACAGGTCGTCGACGTCCTCGATGCCGACCGAGAACCGGATCAGTCCCTCAGGGACGCTCTCCGGCTCGCCCGCGTGGCGACGCCGGCGCTCCCACGTCGACTCCACGCCGCCGAGGCTCGTGGCGTACGTGATGATCTCGCTCTGCTCGGTCATCTTCTGGGCGACCGCTGCGCCGCCCTCGACCTCGAAGGCGATCATCGTGCCGAAGCCCGGATAGCGGCTGCGGGTCACCTGAGGGGCTGCGGAGAGCCGTTCGTGCAGCTCGCGGGCATTGGCCTCGGCCCGCTCCAGGCGCACGTGCAGGGTGCGGACGCCGCGGGTGGCCAGCCAGGTCTCCATGGCCCCCGGGATCGCTCCAAGCACCGAGCGGCGCTTCTCGATCGCGGTGAAGGCCCGGTCGTCGTTGGTGACGACCGCCCCGAGGATGAGATCGCTGTGACCTGCGAGCAGCTTGGACGCCGAGTGCACGACGAAGTCGGCGCCCAGGTCGAGCGGTCGCTGCCGCAGGGGAGTCGCGAACGTGTTGTCGACTGCGACCACGGCACCGGCCTCGGCGGCGGCGCGGGCGATCGTCTCGATGTCGGCGACCTCGAGGGCCGGGTTGGTCGGTGACTCGATCCACACCAGCGCGGCTCCCTCGAGCGCGGCGAGCACCTGCTCGGTGTCGTGGATGTCGACGAGCCTCAGGTCGATCTGGTCACGGCGGTTGCGCTCGACGAGCTGCTCGATCGTGCCGTAGTACGCGTGCCGGGGTGCCACGACGATCGACTTCGCGGGCACCAGGTCGAACAGCGCGCCGGAGGCTGCGACCCCGGAGGAGAAGGCCAGGGCACGTCCCCCCTCGAGGGCGCCCAGCACTGCCTCGAAGGAGTCCCACGTGGGATTGCCGGCTCGTCCGTACTCGGATCCGCCGCCCGGCACGAGGGCGCTGGCCATCGTGATCGGCGCGTTGAGCGGTCCCCCCGGGACCCTGTCCGGACGCCCCGCGGAGACTGCGAGGGTCGCGGGCGAGAGATCGTGTCCATGCATCGATCCATTGTGCACCGAACGATAAGGTGCTGGGCAATGAGCCTCGTCAACGATTCCCTCGACAAGCCCCGACTGGCCGTGATCTTCGGCGGCCGATCCAGCGAGCACGGCGTGTCCTGCCTCACCGCGCGCGAGATCCTCGCGGTCATCGACCGCGACCGCTACCACGTGGTGCCGATCGGCATCACCCGCGACGGCGCCTGGGTCCACGAGACCGCGGAGTGGGACGGCGTCCCGGCCGGCACCCTGCCGTCGGTGCGCGACGACCGGCCGCCGTTCGCGTGGGAGGGCCTGCGTGACATCGACGTGGCGTTCCCCGTGCTGCACGGCCCGTGGGGCGAGGACGGCACGATCCAGGGGCTCCTCGAGATGGCCGACGTCCGCTACGTCGGCGCGGGCGTGCTCGCGAGCGCGGTCAGCATGGACAAGCCGTTCACCAAGACGGTGTTCTCCGCCGCGGGCCTGCCCCAGCTGCCCTACGTCACGATCCGTCCCTGGGAGTGGAAGCAGGAGCGGTCGAAGGTCGAGGACCGCATCCGCGCCCTCGGGCTGCCGGTGTTCGTCAAGCCCGCACGTGCCGGCTCGAGCTCGGGCGTCATGATGGTCGACTCCTGGGACGTCCTCGAGACCGCGGTCCTGACCGCGCGCGAGTTCGACCCCAAGGTCATCGTGGAGTCCGCGGCCCGGGGCAAGCGCGAGCTGGAGTGTGCCGTGATCCAGCGGCCCACCGGCAAGCCGACCGCGAGCGTCGTCGGCGAGATCACGGTCGCCGAGGAGTCCGAGCACGAGTTCTACGACTTCGAGGCCAAATATCTCGACGGCACGAGCAGCAACGTCGTGCCGGCCGACATCTCGGTGACGCTGAGCGAGCGCATCCGGGCGTACGCCGTGCAGGCCTTCGAGGCCGTGGGCTGCGAGGGCCTGGCCCGGGTCGACTTCTTCCTGACGGATGACGGCCTGGTCATCAACGAGATCAACACGATGCCTGGATTCACGCCGTACTCGATGTTCCCGCGGCTCTGGGAGGCCAGCGGCGTCCGGTACGCAGATCTGGTCGACCGGCTCATCCAGCTCGGGTTGCAGCGCGACAAGGGCCTGCGCTGACCGACCGCACCGCCAGGCACTAGACGCAGGGCTTGACCAGGGGATCGTGCTTGGTGATGGACGGTGCCAGGTCGGCGAGGGCGTCGGCCTGGGGGTCGTAGGCGTTCGGCACCTCGACGCTGACGAAGAACGTGCGGCCGATCGTGGTGAACAGATATCCGTCGGACGTCGTCTCGACGAACCAGCCGACGTCCTTGACCGGATAGCACTCCGACGACGGGGTCAGGTCGGCCGGCTTCTCGACCCCGCAGCGCATGATGATGGGCGGCGCTCCCCAGGCGACTGCATTGTCACCGTCGACCCGGATCGTGTCCTCACCCGCGACCTCACGGGGCGCGTCGGCGAACAGGGCCTGGCAGTCGACGTCGGTGCCCGGCTCGGTCGGGTAGGCGTCGACGCCGAGGCCCGGGCTGCAGGCGGACACGGTCAGCAGCGCGCCCAGCAGGACGGCGCCGGGAAGGACGCCGCCGGGCAGGAACGAGCGCATGGCTCAGATGCGCACGATCGGGCAGGTCAGCGTGCGGGTGATGCCCGGGACGGTCTGGATCCGGGACACGACCAGCGAGCCGAGCTCGTCCATCGAGGGACCCTCCGCGCGGGCGATGACGTCGTACGGACCGGTGACGTCCTCGGCGAGGGTCACACCGGGGATCTCACCGATCGCCACGGCGACGTCGGCGGCCTTGCCTACCTCGGTCTGGACGAGGATGTAAGCCTGAACGGCCATCGGGTGCTCCTTCGGTGTGACGGGGACTGTGCCACGCTACCGGATGTCGCGCGGAGATCGAGTCCCGGCTGCGAGAAGATGGACCCATGAACGCGAGCGCGACGAACGACCCCACGATCGGCGACATCGGGGAGTTCGGCCTCATCGACCGGTTGCGCGAGCGGATCGGCCACAACCGCCACGTGCTGCTGGGCCCGGGCGACGACGCCGCCCACGTGTCGACCCAGGACGGGACCTTCCTCGTGTCGTCGGACCTCCTCATCGAGGGACGGCACTTCCGCCGTGACTGGTCGTCCCCGCGCGACATCGGGCGCAAGGCCGCGGCCTGCAATCTCTCCGACATCAGCGCGATGGGCGGGGTCGCCACCGCGCTCACGGTGGGCTTCGGCGCGCCCGCCGACCTGCCGGTCTCGTGGGCCCTGGAGATGGTGCGGGGCTTCGAGGACGAGTGCGCCCACGTCGGTGCCCACATCGTCGGTGGCGACGTCACGGAGTCGGACAAGATCATCATCGCGGTCACCGCGATGGGCGATGCCGCCCGTCCTGTCCGCAGGTCCGGGGCGCTGCCGGGCGACTACGTCGCGTACTCGGGCCAGCTCGGCCTGGCCGGCGCGGGGTTCGCGACGCTCAGCCGCGGCTTCCGCTCGCCCAAGGCGGCCGTCGAGGCCCACCGCGTGCCGAGCCCGCCGTACGCCGCCGGTCCTCAAGCGGCGGGTGTGGGTGCGACCTCGATGACCGACGTGAGCGACGGTCTGCTCGCCGACCTCGGCCACATCGCGGACGCGAGCGGGGTCGCGATCGACCTGGACTCCCACCTGATCGTCGTGCCGGAGCCGGTCGCGACCGTCTCCGAGGCGCTCGGGCGCAACGCGATGGACTTCATGCTGACCGGCGGAGACGACTACGCCCTCGTCGCGACGTTCAGCTCCGAGACCACGGTCCCCGCCGGCTGGACCCGCATCGGGCAGGTCGCCGACGGCAGCGGCGTGACGGTCGACGGAGCTCCCTACGACGGCGCTTCGGGCCACCAGCACTTCCGCTGACTCAGTCCTGGATCCGGGCGAACGGCTGGGCCGCCTCGAGCTCGTACGCGATCTCGAGCAGGGTCTGCTCGTCGCCGTGATCGGCCGAGAAGTGGATGCCGACCGGCATGTCGGCCGACGAGCGTCCGAGCGGGAGCGAGATGGCGGGGCCGCCCGACGCGTTGTTGAGCGGGGTGAACGCCGCGTACTGCACGAGCCGTTGGAACATCAGCGAGAACGGCTCGACCGCGGGGGAGAGGTAGCCGAGCTCGGGAGTCGTGTAGCCGAGCGTCGGTGACACGATCAGGTCGACGTCGTCGAAGGCTGCACGATATGCGCGCGTCGAGCGCTTGAGGCCCGTGATCGCCATGGGCGTGCGCCAGGCCTGGCGCACGAAGCGCCTGGCCAGCCCGCGGGTCAGCGGGTCCGTCAACGTCTTGTCGAAGTCCGGGCCCATCACCTGTCGGCCGAAGTGCTGGGTCGAGAAGGCGAGCAGCGCCCAGTAGTGCTTGAAGTCCTTCATGAACCGGTGGTCCACGGGCAGCCCGACCTCCATGACGTCGTGACCCAGCGAGCCCAGCAGGTCCGCGGTCGCGAGCACCGCCTTGCGGGTGTCCTCGTCGGTGGGGATGCCGGTGACGGAGTCGAGGATGAGGCCGATGCGCAGGCGTCGGTCGGAGGGGCCCTCGACGAGTCCGAGGGGGCGGAGGTCGGGAGCGGGCCGGTACGCCTGGGTCGCGGCGAGGAAGTGCGCGGTGTCGCGGACGGTCCGGGTGAGGACGCCGTTCGAGATGATGTCGATCGGCAGGCTGGCGGCCTCCGCGGCGGCGGCGACGCGGTCACGGGTCGGCTTGAGGCCCACCAGCCCGCAGGCCGCGGCGGGGATGCGGATCGAGCCACCGCCGTCGTTCGCGTGAGCGATCGGCACCACCCCGGACGCGACCAGGGCGGCCGAGCCCCCGGACGAGGCGCCCGCCGAGTAGCCCGTGTGCCACGGGTTGCGGGTCGGTGGCAGTGTCGCGTACTCGGTCGTCGCGTTGAAGCCGAACTCGGGCATCGTCGACTTGCCGAGCACCGTCAGCCCCGTCGACAGCAGCTGCTCGGTGAACGGTGCGTGGGCGGCGGCCGGACGGGCCCGCACCGCGAGCGAGCCCTGGTCCGACGGCAGCCCCGCGACGTCGGTGTTGTCCTTGACGAACGTCGGAACGCCCGCGAGCGCACCGGCCGGCTCGGCGGCGAGGGCGGCGAGGGCGCGCGCATAGTCGGGCCGCTGGATCGCGTTCAGCAGCGGGTTGACCCGCTCCGCGCGGGCGATCGCCGCCTCGGCGGCCTCGCGCGCGCTGATGTCGCCTGCAGCAACGGCAGCGGCGACCCCGACAGAGTCGAGGTCGCCGAGTGCGTCGTCGCCGAAGGCATGGACACGGGGCGTCATCTCGTCGTTCACGAGATGACTGTAGGTTCACCCCGATCAGGTGAACAGGGCCCAGTGTCCGGGCACAGCCAGCCTCAGCGGCTGACCTTGCCTGCCTTCAGGCACGAGGTGCAGACGTTGACGCGCTGCGGGGTGCCGTTGATCACCGCGCGCACGCGCTGGATGTTGGGATCGAAACGACGCTTCGTGCGTCGGTGCGAGTGGGAGACGTTGTGGCCGAAACCAGGTCCCTTGGCACACACATCACAGACCGCAGCCATGGCGAACTCCTGAAACTTGAGACTTACCGAGAATGGGGAGACTCCTGAACTGAATCGCCAGAAGTCAACCGCTCAAGGATAGCCGACGACCCGACGCCGACGCCAATCAGCACCGTCGGTCCCTCGGAGGGGAGGTGTCGGACGATAGCCTCCCCCCATGGGCCTCACCCTCAGCGCCGCGGGCTTCCGGGCGTGGACGCAGCTGTGCGCGGGTGCGTTGTCGTCCGCGCGCGCCGAGATCGACGCCCTCAACGTGTTCCCCGTGCCCGACGGCGACACCGGCACGAACGCCTACCTGACCTTCATGTCCGGTGCCGACGCGGTCGAGGCGCTCGGACCGGAGGCCTCCTTCGAGCAGCTGGTCAAGACGTACGTCGACGGCCTCCTCACCGGCGCCAAGGGCAACACCGGCGTGATCTTGTCCCAGCTCGTGCGGGCCTGCTTCCGTGACCTCTCGCTCGTGGGGCCGGTCGAGGCCGCGGACGTCGCCCGGGCGTTCGTCGCGGCCTCGGACGCGGCGTGGGCCGCGGTCGGTGCCCCTGTCGAGGGCACCATCCTGTCGGTCGCGAAGGCCGCCGCGGTGGGCGCCGAGGACGCGGCCGAGGCCGGCGTCGACGGGCGCACGGTCTTCGGCAAGGCGGCGACCGCCGCGCGTGAGGCGCTCGCGCGCACGCCGTCGCAGATGGAGGTGCTGGCCCGTGCCGGTGTCGTCGACGCGGGCGGACGGGCACTGGTCGTCGTGCTCGACGCCACGGAGCAGGCGCTCACCGGCCGGATCCCCGAGCAGGTCCGGGCCCACGTGCCGCAGCCGATCCGCGACGCCGACGACCTGCTGAGCGCGGACGGTCCGTCGTACGAGGTGATGTACCTCCTGGAGGCGGACGACGACCGCATCCCCGGGCTGCGGACCGACCTGATGGCGCTCGGCGACTCCCTCGTCGTCGTCGGCGGCGAGCGGCTCTGGAACGTCCACGTGCACGTCGACGACGTGGGCGCCGCGATCGAGGCCGGCATCGCGGCGGGCCGGCCGTACCGGATCGCGGTGACGCACTTCGCCGACCAGGTCGCGCGGGGGCCGCAGAAGGGCCGGGTCGTCATCACCGCGACCACCGGCGCGGGTCTGACCGCGCTCTGCGAGGAGGCCGGCGCGCGCACCCTGGAGTTCACCCGCGACACCCCGCTGACCGTCGCCGAGATGAGCGCGTCCCTGCGTGACGTGGGCGCCGACGAGATCATCGTGCTGCCCAACAACTTCCGCTACATCCGCCAGTTCGAGGCTGCGGCCCAGGCCGCCCGCCAGGACGGAGTGCGGGTCGCGGTCATCCCCACGAACGCCCAGGTGCAGGGCCTGGCGGCACTCGCGGTCCACGACCCGGGTCTCGGCTTCGACGAGGTCGTCGTCGCGATGTCGAGCGCTGCCGCGCACACCCAGCACGGCGCGGTGACGGTCGCGACGGAGCACGGCATCACGATGGCCGGACCGGTCGGTCCCGGCGACGTCCTCGGCGTGGTCACGGGCGACTTCACGGTGATCGGCGACGACGTGCTCGAGGTGGCGTACGAGGTCATCGACAAGATCTTGTCCCCGGCGGGTGAGATGGTGACTGTCGTGCTGGGCGAAGGGTCGGATCCGAGCTACGAGGCGTCGCTGCGCGCCTATCTCCGCACGATCCGCCCCGACGTCGACCTCCTGGTCTACGACGGCGGGCAGGAGAACTACCCGCTCTTCATCGCGGTCGAGTGATGGTCGACCTCACCACCAAGCTCGTCAACGTCCTCGGGGACAAGACCGCCACGCCCCTGGCCAAGGCCTTCGACATGCACGTCGTGGGCGATCTCCTGCGGCACTACCCGCGCCGCTACGTCGAGCTCGGCAAGCCGACCAACCTGTCGGACCTGCGGGTCGGTCAGCACGCGACCGTCCTCGCCCGGGTCGTCGAGGCCAAGAACTACTCCTTCGGTCCCGGTGGCAAGCGCACCCGGACCGAGGTCATCGTGACGGACGACTCCGGGGCGCGGTTGTCGTTGACGTTCTTCCAGCAGCGCTGGCTCCAGGACCGCATGAAACCGGGCAAGATGTGCCTGTTCTCCGGCGAGGTCGGCCAGTTCAACGGCCGGCTGCAGCTGACCCACCCCGACTACGACCTCTTCGACGAGGACGGTGACACCGCCGCGTCGCGCCTGTCGCGCGGGGTGCTCCCGATCTATCGCGCGACCGCGAAGATCCCGACCTGGAAGCTCGAGAGCTTCATCGCGCTGTGCCTCGACAGCCTCGACGAGGTGGACGACCCGCTGCCCGAGCAGGTGCGGACCGCTCACGGCTTCGCCGGCACCCGCGCGGCGCTGGAGTCGATCCACCGCCCCCACACGATGGGCGAGGCGGTCACGGCGCGCGCCCGCTTCCGCTTCGAGGAGGCATTCATCGTCCAGACCGTGTTCGCCCAGCGGCGGCACGCCCTCGAGGACGACCGCGCGGCCGCCCGTCCAGCCGTCGACGGCGGCCTGCGCACGCGCTTCGAGCAGCAGCTCCCGTTCACCCTGACCGCCGGCCAGCGCGCGGTCGTGGAGGAGGTCGGAGCCGATCTCGCGCGTACGCACCCGATGCACCGGCTGCTGCAGGGAGAGGTCGGCTCGGGCAAGACCGTGGTCGCCCTGATGGCGATGCTGCAGGTCGTCGACGCCGGGGGACAGGCCGCGCTCCTGGCACCGACCGAGGTGCTCGCCTCGCAGCACTTCCGCGGCATCACGGCGCTGCTCGGCGACCTGGCCAAGGGCGGGATGCTCGGCGGGGCGGACGGCGCGACCCGCGTACGCCTGCTCACCGGATCGATGGGCGCCAAGGCCCGCAACGAGGCGCTGCTCGACGCCGCGTCAGGAGAGGCCGGCATCGTGATCGGCACCCACGCGCTGATCCAGGACCATGTGCAGTTCGCCGAGCTCGGGCTGCTGGTCGTCGACGAGCAGCACCGCTTCGGCGTCGAGCAGCGGGCCGCCCTGGTGGATCGCTCCGACGTCACCCCCCACGTGCTGGTGATGACGGCCACCCCCATCCCGCGGACCATCGCGATGTCGGTCTTCGGCGACCTCGAGGTCTCCACGCTGCGCGAGCTCCCCGCCGGTCGGCAGCCGATCCAGACCAACGTCGTCCCCTACGCCGAGCGACCCGGCTGGCTCGCCCGCGCGTGGGAGCGGGTGCGCGAAGAGGTCGGCAAGGGCCGCCAGGCGTACGTCGTGGTGTCACGCATCGGCGACGAGCCGTCCGAGAGCGACACGTCCTCGCTGGTCGAGCTGCACGAGGAGCTCGTGCACGGGCCGCTGCACGGGCTGCGGGTCGGCACGCTGCACGGTCGCATGAGCGCCGACGACAAGGACGCCGCGATGAACGCCTTCGCTGCCGGCGCGATCGACGTGCTCGTCGCGACGACCGTGGTCGAGGTCGGTGTCGACGTCCCCAACGCCACGGTCATGGTCGTGATGGACGCCGACCGGTTCGGCGTGTCCCAGCTGCACCAGCTGCGCGGCCGGGTCGGGCGGGGGAGCGAGGCCGGGCTGTGCCTGCTCGTGACCGGCGCCGAGATCGACTCGCCGGCACGCGAGCGGCTCGACGCGGTCGCCTCCACGACCGACGGATTCGAGCTGTCGAAGCTCGATGTCGAGCTGCGCCGGGAGGGCGACGTGCTGGGCGCCCGCCAGTCCGGCGTACGGTCCAGCCTGCGGCTGCTGTCGGTGGTCAAGGACGAGGCGGTCATCGAGCAGGCCCGGGCGGCGGCCGACGAGATCGTCCTCGCCGATCCGACGCTGTCCCACCACCCGACACTGGCGGCCGCGGTCCACGAGCTCGAGCACTCCGAGCAGGCCGACTACCTGGAGCGGACATGACACGCATCATCGCCGGACGACACGGCGGCCGACAGATCAAGACCCCCAAGGGCGACGGCACCCGGCCCACCTCCGACCGGGTCCGGGAGGCGATGTTCTCCTCGATCGAGTCCGAGCTGGGTGGGCTCGAGGGCATCGCGGTGCTCGACCTCTACGCGGGCTCGGGCGCGCTCGGCATCGAGGCGATCTCCCGCGGCGCGGGGCACGCGGTGTTCGTCGAGGCGCACACCCAGACCGCCGCCGTGATCACCCGCAACCTGCGCGATCTCGGCGCCGACGGCGTCGTGGAGCGCACCAAGGCCGAGCGGTGGGTCGAGGACGGCGACCGGGATGTCTTCGACCTGGTGCTGATCGACCCGCCCTACGCGGTGCCCACCGACGCGGTGACGGCTCTCGTCCAAGGCGTCCTGGAGTCCTTCTCGCACGAGGACACCCTCTTCGTGGTCGAGCGCGCGACCCGCGACCCGTTCGTGTGGCCCGAGGGCGTCGAGGGCCTGCGCAACAAGAAGTACGGGGAGACCACGGTGTGGTTCGGACGCCCTGCGGTACGGTCACTGCCATGACGAAGGTCGTGTGCCCCGGGTCCTTCGACCCCGTGACCAATGGCCACCTCGACATCGTGGAGCGCTCGGCGCACCTGTTCGACGAGGTCGTGGTCGCGGTCCTGGTCAACGAGAACAAGCGGGGGCTGTTCTCGATCGACGAGCGGCTCGAGCTGCTCACCGAGGCGACCAAGCACCTGCCCAACGTCACGACGGCGTCCTTCACGGGCCTGCTCGTCGACTTCTGCACGACCAACGGCGTCGACGCGATCGTCAAGGGCCTGCGGGCGGTCACCGATTTCGACTACGAGCTGCAGATGGCGCAGATGAACGGCAGCCTGACCGACGTCGACACGGTCTTCATCCCGACGTCGCCGGAGTACTCGTTCCTGGCCTCCAGCCTGGTCAAGGAGGTCGCCAAGCACGGAGGCGACGTCTCGGGACTGGTGCCCGGATTCGTCAACGACGAGCTGAAGGCCAAGTACGCCTGAGGGATCACCGCCTCCGTGCGGTCACATCCGGCCCCGCCCATTCGTCAGGTGAGTGACAATGGCGACGAGAGGTGGACCGGATGGATCCCACGCACGCATTCGAGCTCGAGCGGCCGAGGCTGCTGAGCATCGCGGCCCGCGTGCTGGGCGATCCGGTCGAGGCCGAGGACGTGGTGCAGCAGGCCTGGCTGCGGCTGGACGCCGCCGAGGCTGACATCGCCAGCGCGCCCGCATGGCTGACGACCGTGACGACGCGGCTGTGCCTGGACCGGCTGCGTGCCCGCGTGCCCGTCCCGACCGAGCAGACGGCAGCTGTCGTCGAGACGGCTCCGGACCCGGCAGACGACGTCGCTCTGGCGGACTCCGTCGGGATCGCCCTCCACGTGGTGCTCGAGAGGCTGTCGCCCGCCGAGCGGGTCGCCTTCGTGCTCCACGACAGCTTCGGGTTCGAGTTCGCCGCGATCGCGGTGATGCTGGAGACCACCCCCACTGCGGCGCGCAAGCTGGCGTCACGGGCGCGGGCGAAGGTCAGGCAGCCGGCCTCCGAGGGCGGCCCGGCTGACTGGGAGGTCGTCGACGCGTTCATGGCCGCAGCCCGCGAGGGCGACTTCGAGCGTCTCCTCGCGATCCTCGCGCCGGACGCACAGGTGACAGCCGATGCGGCAGCAGTGGGGCAGGGCACGCCGGGGCTGATCCGCGGCCGGCAGCAGGTCGCGGAGTTCTTCAACGGCAGTGCCCACGCCGCCCTCCCGGTGTTCGTCGGGGACCGGCCGGGGGTCGCGTGGTTCAACCGCGGCGAGGCCAAGGTCCTGTTCGACTTCGACGTCGTCGACGGCCTGGTGCGCGGCATCGTGTTCCGCGCCGACGCCGACGTCCTCGCCCGCGTGACGCGGCGCGACCGCAGCGAGCGTCGCGGACCTGCCGACGCCTCCACCAGTGAGAGAGAAGGGGATCGACGATGAAGACCATGACCTGCCGCCAGCTCGGGGGGCCCTGCGACCTGCAGCACCGCGGAGAGACCGCCGATGACGTCATCAGCGCCCAGGACCAGCACCTGAAGGAGGCGGAGAAGGCCGGCGACACCACGCACCAGGAGGCCCGCGACGCCATGAAGAGCCGCTGGCGCCACCCGAAGAAGTCGCTCGGCTGGTACAACGACGCGAAGAAGGCGTTCGCCGCCCTGCCCGAGTCCTGACGCCCCGCCCGGCCGGGCCGCGGCGGACCGATCTTTCGACGTTGACGTCGCCCCAGCAGCGCGAACGTCGAAAGATCAGTGCGGCGTACGACCGAAGTCTCGACGTTGACGTCGTCCCAGCAGCGCGAACGCCGAAAGATCGGTGCGGCGCGGGGGGCTCAGTCGGGCAGGTGGGGTGCCGCGACGGGGTCGCTCCGGCCGAGCTGGACGGCCCGGCGCAGCGCCGTCGAGCCGAACTTGTCGCGCACCGCGTCGATCGCGTCGTCGAGCTCGGCCCCGCTCGTGACGTCGAGCGGCAGCGCGAGCTGCGCGGGCTGGTCGTCGAGCGAGCCGACCGAGACCCCGACCAGGGTGATGCCCTTGTCCTTGATGACGCCGGCGCGCGAGGCCAGCAGCTGCCGGGCGACCTCGAGCACCGTCACGGTGTGGGCGGTGGGCCGCGCCAGGGTGTGCGACGACGTCGACCGGGTGAAGTCGCCGAACCGCAGCCGGATCGTCACGGTGCTGCCGGTACGCCCGGCGGCGCGCATGCGTCGGGTGACCCGGTCGACCAGCGTGAGCAGGACGAGGTCGAGATCGGCGGGGGAGTGATCGCCACGGCCCATCGCGTGCTGGGCCCCCATCGAGCCACGCCGCTTGCCGGTCTGCACCGGCCGCGGGTCGCGGTTGTGGGCAAGGGCGTGCAGGTGGCGCCCCGCGGCAGGTCCGAGCAGCTGGACGAGCTCGCCCTCGAACATCTCGGCCACGTCGCCGACGGTCGTCAGGCGGGCCTCGCGCAGCTTGGCGGACGTGACCTTGCCGACACCCCACAGGCGTTCGACGGGAAGGGCGTGCAGGAAGGTGAGCTCCTGCTCGACCGGCACGACCAGCATCCCCTCGGGCTTGGAGACCGCCGAGGCGACCTTGGCGAGGTACTTGGTGCGGGCCACCCCCACCGAGATCGGCAGGCCCACCCGGTCGCGAACGTCCGCGCGCAGCTGGGTCGCGATCGTCGACGGGGCGCCGCGGATGCGCCGCAGACCGCCCACCTCGAGGAACGCCTCGTCGATCGAGATGCCCTCCACGAGGGGCGTCGTGTCGTGGAAGACGTCGAAAACTGCCCGGCTCGCCTCGGTGTAGGCGTTGAACCTGGCCGGCACCACGATCGCGTCGGGACACACCTGCAGCGCCTGGCGTCCACCCATCGCGGTGCGCACGCCACGCGCCTTGGCCTCATAGCTCGCGGCCAGGACCACGCCGCCGCCCACGATGACCGGGCGGCCACGCAGGGCGGGGTCGTCGCGCTGCTCGACCGACGCATAGAACGCGTCGAGGTCGGCGTGCAGGACGGTGCCCTCGGTCATGCTGGCATGCTGCCACCCGCCGCCGACACCTGCGCGTCCCGGGCGATTGGCCTCGGCGTGTGCCGGGGGGTTACGATTGACCTCGGCCTGCTTGCAGGTCTGTCTCTTGTCGTGCTCTTGGATGGATGGTTGATCGTGCTGTCCGGACCGCTGGTCTTCGATACCCACGAGATGGGTCGCAAGCCCGGTGCCGAATGTACCTTCACCCGCACCATCGAGGCGCCGGCAGAGATGGGTTACGACGTCTACGCCGTGCCCGAGGGCTCCACGATCGAGCTCGAGCTCCGGCTCGAGGCGATCATGGAGGGCGTCCTGGCGACAGGAACCTTCTCGGCGCGGGCCGTGGGCGAGTGTGTGCGGTGCCTGGAGCCCATCGACGAACCTGTCGTGGTCGGTTTCCAGGAGCTCTTCCTCTACGAAGCACCCTCCAGCCAGGAGGAGGCGGACGAGGAGGATCATGTCCTCGAGGACGAGCTGCTCGACCTCGAACCCGTTCTGCGGGACGCGGTGGTGCTCGCACTCCCGCACAACCCGTTGTGTGGTCCGGACTGTCCGGGACTGTGCCCCGAGTGTGGGGCGCGACTCGCGGATGACCCAGATCACACACACGGTGAAGCGATCGACCCACGGTGGTCGGCGCTGAGCCAGCTGGCGGAGCAACCGGTCCCGTCAGCCGACCAGTCAGAGTCGGACATCGCGTCCGACCCCAGCAAGGAGTAGATCGTGGCCGTTCCGAAGAGGAAGATGTCGCGCAGCAACACGCGTCACCGTCGTTCGCAGTGGAAGACCACCGCGACGGCGATCGTCGACTGCGCCAACCCCGCGTGCGACTCCAAGGTGCAGCCGCACCACGCGTGCACCAAGTGTGGACAGTACGGAGCTCGCGGCGAGCGTCGCCAGGTCCTCTGATCTCTGCCGCAGCTGACGCTGGGGCGCTCCGGGAGGTTCTGGGAGTCCAGGACCTCGACCCGGAGCTGCTCCAGCATGCGCTGACACACCGCTCGTACGCGTACGAGAACGGCGGTGTGCCCAACAACGAGCGCCTGGAGTTCCTGGGGGACTCGGTGCTCGGCCTCGTCGTCACCGACACCCTCTTCACCGAGCATCCCGACCTGCCCGAGGGGCAGCTCGCGAAGCTCCGTGCGGCGGTCGTGAGCGCCAAGGCGCTCGCCGAGGTCGCGCGCACCCTCGGCATCGGCGAGCACGTGCGCCTGGGCCGCGGTGAGGAGACCACCGGTGGCCGCGACAAGGCCTCGATCCTGTCCGACACGGTCGAGGCCATCCTGGGCGCGATCTACGTCCAGTTCGGCATCGAACGTGCCGCGATGGTGATCCACCGGGTCTTCGACCCCGTGATCGCCGACGCCGCCAAGCTCGGTGCGGGCCTGGACTGGAAGACCTCGCTGCAGGAGATCTCCGCCAACAACGATCTCGGCGTGCCGCACTACGTCCTGGTGGGCACGGGGCCCGATCACAACAAGAGCTTCACCGCCGAGGTCGTGGTCGGCGAGCGGACGTTCAGCGGTGGCGCCGGCCGATCCAAGAAGGAAGCCGAGCAGATGGTCGCCGAGATCGCCTGGCGCGAGATCAACGCCGGCCTCGACCAGCCCGTCTCCTAGAGCCGTGCCCGAGCTGCCCGAGGTCGAGGTCGTCCGGCGCGGCATCGCCGACCACGTCGTCGGCCGCACCATCACGGGCGTGACGGTCCACGACGTCCGCTCGGTCCGTCGCCACCTCGCGGGCCCGGCCGACTTCCGCCACCGGCTCGAGGGCCGGACGGTCGTCGGCGCCGCCCGCCGCGGCAAGTACCTGTGGATACAGCTCGCAGATCCCGAGGGCGGGGCGAGCGACGCGATCCTGTGCCATCTCGGCATGAGCGGGCAGTTCCTCGTCTCCGACGCGTCCGCGCCCCCGCAGCGGCACCTGCGCATCACGCTGGAGCTCGACGACGGGAATGAGCTCCGCTTCGCCGACCAGCGCATCTTCGGCGGCATGTCGTTCAGCGAGGACGGTGCCGAGCTGCCGCCCGAGATCGCCCACATCGCCCGTGACCCGCTCGACCCGTTGTTCGACCCCGCGGAGTTCGCGGCGCGGATCCGCAGGCGCCAGACCGGCGTCAAGCGCGCGATCCTCGACCAGACCCTCATCTCCGGCGTGGGCAACATCTACGCCGACGAGGCGCTGTGGCGCACACCGCTGCACTACGCCCGCAACACGCGGCACCTGCGCACGCGGGAGATCGAGTCGCTGCTCGGGCACATCGGCGACGTCATGCGTGAGGCGCTTGCGCAGGGTGGCACGTCGTTCGACGCGCTGTACGTCAACGTCAACGGCAACAGCGGCTACTTCGACCGGTCGCTGCAGGCGTACGGACAGGAGGGGCGGCCGTGCCAGCGGTGCGGCACGCCGATCCGCCGTGACCCGTTCATGAACCGGTCGTCGTTCTGGTGCCCGGTGTGCCAGCCGCGTCCGCGCAACGGTCGGTTCTGACTACGCTGGCGACATGAGCATGACCCTGGAGCCCATGGGCGCCGCGCAGTTCGCGTCGTGGATGAACCACGTGATGCAGTGGTACGCGCAGGGCAAGGTCGACGCCGGCAGCTGGCCCGAGGAGGGCGCGTTCGAGCGGGCACGACGTGAGAACGCCGAGCAGCTGCCCGACGGGGTGCAGACCCCCGGCAACCACTTCTTCGTGGGCACGGTGGACGGCAGGGAGGTGGGATTCCTCTGGCTCCACAGCGATCCGGACCAGTCCCCGCCGACGGCGACGATCGAGGCGATCGAGGTCCTCGAGAGCGAGCGCGGGCAGGGCCTCGGACGCGCGCTGCTCGAGGCGGCCGAAGGATGGTGCGCCGACCACAGCATCGCCACGCTGCGCCTGCACGTCTTCGGCCGCAACACCGCGGCGATCAACCTGTACGAGTCGGCCGGCTTCGAGACCACCAACGTCCTGATGGCCAAGACGATCCGATGACCGATCAGCCCTACGGCGACGAGGCGTACGAACGTTTCGTCGACGAGCCGCCGAAACGTTCGGGACGTACGTCGTTCGAGCGCGACCGGGCGCGTGTCGTGCACTCCGCGGCCCTGCGACGGCTGTCGGCCAAGACCCAGGTCATGGGTGCGGGGTTCGACGACTTCGTGCGCAACCGGCTGACGCACTCGCTCGAGGTCGCCCAGGTCGCGCGCGAGCTCGGCAAGTCGCTCGGCTGTGACCCGGACGTCGTGGACTCCGCGGCACTGGCCCACGACCTGGGCCACCCGCCCTTCGGCCACAACGGCGAGGTCGCGCTCGACGAGGCGGCGCAGAGCTGCGGCGGCTTCGAGGGCAACGCCCAGACTCTGCGGATCCTCAGCCGCCTGGAGTCCAAGGCGTTCGGGCCCGACGGTCGCAGCGTCGGGCTCAACCTCACCCGGGCCACGCTCTCGGCGTGCGTGAAGTATCCGTGGCGGCGGGGCGAGGTACCGGAGGCTGCGGGCAAGTTCGGGGTCTACACCGACGACCTGCCCGTGTTCGACTGGCTGCGGGACGGTGCTCCCGCCCGGCGACGGCCGATCGAGGCCCAGGTCATGGACCTGGCCGACGACATCGCGTACTCGGTGCACGACGTCGAGGACGGCGTCGTGGGCGGCTGGTTCGGGCTGCGCGCCGGCGAGCTCGACATCGCGGCGATCCACGCGGTCGCACGGGACTGGTACGACGGGACCGCGACCGACGACCGGCTCGGGGCGGCGCTCGAGCGGCTGCAGGACCTGCCGGAGTGGCCCACCACGAGCTTCGACGGCAGCCGAGCCGAGCGGGCGGTCCTGAAGAGCCTCACGAGCGCCCTGATCGGACGCTTCGCCCACGCGGCCGAGGTCGCGACGGTCGAGGCCTGGGGTGGGGGACCGCTGACCCGCTTCGGTGCCGACCTGGAGGTCCCGGTCGGCACGCGCGACGAGATCACGGTGCTGAAGTCCATCGCAGCGCACTACGTGATGCGCGCGCACGACCGAGCGGGGCCGCTGGGACGCCAGCGCGAGCTGCTGCTGGCCCTCGTCGAGGCGCTCGACAGGTCCGAGGGCCGGGCGCTGGAGGCGGAGTTCGCGCAGGACTTCGCCCGCGCCGAGGACGATGCGGCCCGCCGCCGGGTCGTGATCGACCAGGTCGCGAGCCTCACCGACGTCTCCGCCCGCGCCTGGGGCCTGCGCCTGCTGGGATGAGCGGTCTTGCCGCTGGCGGGCAGGTGGGCGGGGCCGACTAACATTCACCCCATGGCCGGGCGAATCAAGGACGAGGACATCCAGCTCGTCCGCGAACGTACCCGCATCGACGAGGTCGTCGAGCAGTACGTGACCCTCAAGAACGCCGGCGGTGGATCCCGCAAGGGGCTGTGCCCGTTCCACGACGAGAAGTCCCCGTCCTTCAACGTACGGCCGTCGGTGGGCTCCTACCACTGCTTCGGCTGCGGGGCCGGCGGTGACGTCTTCAAGTTCGTGATGGAGCTCGAGGGGCTCAGCTTCGTCGAGACCGTCGAGCGCCTCGCTGCCAAGGCGGGCATCACGCTGCGCTACGAGGAGGGCATCGGTCCGAGCGGACCGCGACGCGACCCCAACCAGCGCAATCGTCTGCTCGAGGCCCACCGCGAGGCGGGCGCCTTCTACGCCGCGGCGCTGCAGTCGTCGCCCGACGCGCAGGCGGGTCGCCAGTTCGTCCAGGACCGCGGCTTCGACCAGGCGGCCGCCGAGATGTTCGGCATGGGGTTCGCGCCGCGCGGGGGAGAGGCGCTGGTCGCCCATCTGCGCGGCAAGGGCTTCTCCGAGGACGAGCTCGTCACCGGAGGGCTCGCCAACCGCGGCACCCGCGGCCTCTACGACAAGTTCCGGGGCCGGCTGCTCTGGCCGATCCGGGAGATGACCGGCGAGATCATCGGCTTCGGCGCGCGTCGCATGTTCGACGACGACCGGGTCGAGGCGAAGTACCTCAACAGCCCCGAGACGCCCATCTACAAGAAGTCCCAGGTCCTCTACGGCATCGACCTGGCCCGCCGCTCGATCTCATCGTCGAGCCAGGCGGTCATCGTCGAGGGCTACACCGACGTCATGGCCTGCCACCTGGCGGGTGTCACGACCGCGGTCGCCACGTGCGGCACCGCGTTCGGCGAGGACCACGCGCGGGTCATGCGCCGGCTCATGCTCGACGACCAGGCCTTCCATGGCGAGGTCATCTTCACCTTCGACGGCGACGAGGCCGGCCAGCGCGCGGCACTCAAGACGTTCAGCGGCGATCAGCAGTTCGTCGCCCAGACGTACGTCGCGGTCGAGCCGCGCGGCATGGACCCGTGCGATCTGCGCCTCGCCGACGGCGATGCGGCCGTACGCGACCTGGTGGCCTCGCGGATCCCGCTGTATCGCTTCGTGCTGGACAACCTGCTCGGCAAGTACGACCTCGACCGCGGCGACCAGCGCGTCGACGCCGTCCGCGAGGCCGTGGGCCTGGCCTCGGCCATCCGTGACAAGTCCAAGGTCGACGCGCTGCTGCGGGAGATCGCCGGACGCGTCGGTACCGACGTCGACCAGGTGCGGGCCGAGCACCGCCGACGTGTCGCGTCCGCGCCCAAGGGCGCCGGTCAGCCAGCGACCCAGGAGGCGCCCACGGACGCGCTGCCGTCGCCCGCCGTCAACTTCGGCCAGCCGCAGTTCGCCGACGAGCGCGAGGCGTTGAAGGCGATCGTCCAGCACCCGCACCTGGCCTCAAGGTTCGCCGACGACATCGACGACAACGACTTCACCCACCCGATCTCCAAGCTGCTCTGGAAGCACATCGAGGCCATGCCGTGGCCGACCGGGCCCAACGCCAACTGGTTGCCGCAGCTGTCCGACTCGGTCCACGACGAGGACGCCAAGCGCATCCTGTCCATCGCGGCGGTCGAGCCGATGCGTGCCCGTGAGGGCAACACCGGCGCGGTCGTGTCGTCGATCCTCATGCGGCTGCAGCTGCTCACGCTGGGGCGCCGGATCGCGGAGATCAAGTCCAAGCTGCAGCGCACCAACCCGATCGACGAGGCGGAGAGCTACAACCGCATGTTCGGCGACCTGATCGCGCTCGAGCAGCAGTTCCGCACCCTGCGTGACCGATCGCTGAGCGGCGACGTCCCCACCTGACGGCGGGCTCTCTCGCGATCCACAGGCGGGTCCTGGCGGGCTGACGGGCACGCGCCGGCGCCGCAGGGTGGTGGCGTGGATCGATTCGTCCGAGAGCTCCTGTCCCTGCCGTCGCTCGACGCCGAGCAGGAACGGGCACTGGCCGTCCGTGCCGGTGAGGGCGATCGCGATGCCCGGGCGGACCTCATCACCGCAGGCCTGCGGCTCGTGGCTCTGCGAGCCTGTCTGCTGGGTCTGACGGGGGAGGACATGCGGGACGCCGTGCAAGCCGGCGCGGTCGGGCTGATCCGCGCGGTCGACCGATTCGATCCCGATCGCGGAGCGCGCCTCGCGACGTACGCCTGGCACTGGATCGGCGCCGAGATGTCGGTCGCCCGCCCACGCGACGTCCCGCTGGGCGAGGTCGATCCGCCGTACGCCGAGCCCGATGTGCTCGGCGACTCCCTGCTGGACGGTCTGTCCGACGACGCGGTGGCCGTGCTGAGCCTGCGGTTCGGGCTCGGCCCCGGCGGCGGCTCGCCGATGCCGAGAATCGCCGTGGCACAGCGCCTGGGGGTGAGTGTGACGAGGATCCGGACGATCGAGGGTGAGGCGATGCGACAACTCCGTGAGGGGCTTGCTAAAGTTGTCGACCGTGCTCCTCTTCAACGAGAAGCCGATCCCCCATAGCTCAATTGGCAGAGCATTCGACTGTTAATCGGAGGGTTCTTGGTTCGAGTCCAAGTGGGGGAGCAGGACCCACGAGACCCCCGCTTCGGCGGGGGTTTCGTCGTTTCCGGCCCCGCCCCGGTGGTCGGTTTCCCACGGGACCGTGGGGTTTCGTCACTTCCCTCGCGTCACAACACGAGGGAAGTGACCAATTCCCACGGGACCGTGGGAAACCGCGAAAGCGGGGCGGGGCGGGTTGGGGTGCGGGGGGTGGGGTAAGCCCTCGGGCACGTCGGCCGGCCGTGGTCGGCGGGATCGGGGGGACCGACATGGGTGACGTGCTGACGGGACCTGCGCGAGGGCTGTTCGACGCCGGTGGACGCGCGTTGGCCGCCGCGTTCGGCGGGCTGGCGCGCGTGCGACCCGCGGCCAAGCCCCTGCACCCACGCGGCCGGCTGTACGACGCTGCGATCGAGCGGCGGGGGATGGACGAGCCCGTCGGGGTCCCGTGGACCGACGAGGCCGGGGTGACGACGGGCCTGGTCCGGCTGTCGCGCGCCGCGGGGCTCCCGTCCGCCCTTCCGGACATCCACGGCATGGCGATCCGCCTGCCCACGGACGGAGGCGGCCACGGCGACCTCCTCCTGGCCACGACGGGCCTCGGCCGCATCACGCGCTACGTGCTCGTCCCCGGTGCGAGGGCGGACCACCGGTCCTACTCGACCCTCATCCCGTACAGGACGCAGGCGGGTCCGCTCAACCTCGCTGCGATGCCTGCTCCCGACGAGGACCGCGCCTTCGATCTCGCCTGTGCCACGACGCGCGGCACGTGGACGGTCTTCGCTCGCATGCAGCTGGCCCAGTCGCCCTCCGAGGACTCGCCGTCGTTCGACCCGGTGCTCAACACCCTCCCGGGCCTTGCCTACTACGACTGGGCGACGCGGTTGCGCGAGAGGTCCTACCGGGCCGCGCGGCACTCCCGGGCGGACCGCTGACTCACTCGCCCCAGGTGAGCCCGAAGACCTCGAACGACGCCGCGTGCGTGGTGCCCAGGCGCGAGCCGGTCGGCCGTGACATGCCCTCGAGGAACTCAGCGGGGTCGAAGTTCTCCCACCCCAGACCCTCGATGTACGCCCGATGGGCCGCGAGGGACTCGACGCCGCGGTCGAACGTCTCGGTGGTGTCGACCGCGTGCGTCGCGTCGGGCGACCCGGCCGCCCACACCTGCCTGACCCCACCCCAGGGCTTGAGGCCCTCGACGAGCTGCTCGGAGAAGATCCACCGGTTGCCCGCGTCGCCGGCCGCGTTGAGAGCAGCCCGGCCGACCGCCATGTGATCGGGCTGGTTGGGCGCCGAGCCGCCCCACGACTCGCGGAAGTTGTTGGTCACGATGATCTCGGGACGGTGCCGCCGCACGACCGCGGTGATCGCGCGGCGCAGCGACACCCCGTACTCCAGCACCCCGTCGGGCAGCCCCAGGAACTCGACGGTCTCGACGCCGACGATCCGCGCGGACTCGATCTGCTCGTCCATCCGCACCTCACGGCACTCGTCCGGCGGCAGGGCGTCGATGCCGGCCTCGCCGCTCGTGACCATGCAGTAGACGACGGTCTTGCCCTGCGCGGTCCATCTCGCGACGGCCGCCGCGGCGCCGAACTCGACATCGTCGGGATGTGCCACGACGACGAGAGCGCGGTCCCAGCTCTCGTCGACGGGTTCGAGGGGTGTGGGCTCCATGTCGATAGGCTAAGCCCGCATTCCCTCGGGGAGGTAGCTCAGCTGGTTAGAGCAGGGGACTCATAATCCCTGGGTCGCGGGTTCGAGCCCCGCCCTCCCTACCGACAGAAAGGCCGGCCATGCGCGATGCGGTGATCTTCGACATGGACGGCACGCTGTGCGACACGAGCAGCATCCAGCATCTCGTGGAGGGCGACGACAAGGACTTCACCGCGTTCCACGCCGCGTCCGCCGACTGTCCTGCGCACGCGGACGTGGTCGAGGCCGCGAGGGCGCAGCATGAGCAAGGCCGTGCCGTGCTGGTCGTGACGTCGCGCGAGTTCATCTGGCGCGACCTGACGCTCGACTGGCTCGTCGCGCACGACGTCCCGTACGACGCGCTCTACATGCGGATCGTGGGCGACTACCGCAAGGACGTCGTGATCAAGTCGGAGATCCTGCAGCGCATCGCGGACGACGGCTACACGGTCCTCGAGGCGTGGGACGACAAGCCTGCGGTCGTCGACCTCTGGCGCGAGCACGACATCGTCGTGCACGTCGTCGGCTGAAGAGCTACAGGCCGAAGGTCGCGCGCTGGTCGACCGGGACCAGGTCGAGGAACGTCGGGTTGTCGCGGATGACCTTGGGCACGAACGGGCAGTAGGGGAGCACACTGCCGCCACGGGCGGCGATCTCCTCGAGCGCGCCGGTGATCAGCCGGCCGCCGATGCCCTGCCCCTCGAACTGCGAGAACACGCGAGTGTGCGGGAGGGCGTACTCGTCGCCGTCCTTGCGGTAGTCGACGAAGCCTGCCAGCTCGCCGTCCACCGTGATCTCGAAGCGGGAATCGCCGGGATTGTCCTGCACGGAGGTCGTCATCGGACACTCTCCTCGGGTGAGATGTTGTCTGCGGACGTGGAAGTACGACACAATGGTCGCAGGTGCACCCAAGACGCTGGGGAAGGCGACACTAGGGAGGCACCGATGAACATGTCTTCGCCGACGATCCCCACGCGGGGAGTGCTGTTTGTGCACTCATCCGCGTCTGCGCTGTGCCCGCACGTCGAGTGGGCGGTGGCCGGAGTGCTGGGCGGTACGCCCGACCTCTCCTGGGTGCCGCAGCCCGTCGAGCCCGGTACGTACCGGGCCGAGCTCTCGTGGCAGGCGCCCGCGGGCACCGCGGCGGCGCTGGCCTCTGCCCTGCGGGGCTGGGAGCAGCTGCGGTACGAGGTCACCGAGGAGCCGACGGCGTCCAGCGAGGGCGCCCGTTACTCCTACACGCCCAAGCTCGGGATCTTCCACGCGATGACCGGCCTCCACGGCGACATCCTCATCCCCGAGGACCGCATCAAGGCGTTCCGGGTGAAGGCCTCGCTCGGCGAGGTCGACATCGAGACCGCGCTCGACGGTCTGCTGGGCGTGGCGTGGGACGCCGAGCTGGAGCCGTTCCGGCACGCCGGCGACGGTGCCCCGGTGCGCTGGCTGCACCAGGTGATCTGACGGGGTCGTACGTCAGCCGATCTCGACCTCGACCGTCGGGGTCGACAGGCCGGTGACGACGTTCTTGATCCTGAACTCGCGCCCGCCCGTGCGGGAGGTGTAGAGCTCGGCCTTGAACTCGCCGCCGTCGCGGGTCTTGGTCTGGATCGGGAAGTCGTCCCAGTCCTGGTCCTCGCCGACGTCGCGCACCTCGACCTGGAGGGTCTGTCCCGCGTCGCTGTCGGGGAACTCTCCGGTCAGGAAGAAGCGCTCGCCCGGCGACACCTGCGTGCTGGACGCCTCGATGGACGGCTTGGGCGCCTCCTCGGGGGACTTCGGCTTGGGCGCGGGCTTGGGCTTGGCGGCCTTGGTGGGCTCGGGGGTCGTCGGCGCCGCGATGGGCGGCAGGTCGACCCCGCCGATGCCGCTGGCGCTGACGAGCGCAGCCCCCCCGAGGCCCAGCACACTGCCGATGACCAGTCCGGTCAGCGCGAATCGCGTGGCGAACCAGGCGGGGTTGCCACGGCGCTCGCGCTCGTCAGGGGTCACGTCTCATACCTCGTTGCTCGCGGTGGAGTGGTCGCCACGGACGACGGCACGCGCGGTGCGTCGGCGGGCGGTTGGGAACCATCATGCCGGACCACGGCGTCGATCGCGTCCTGCACCGTGACCATCGAGTCGATCGTGTCGTCGGACAGGTAGACGTCGAACCGGCGTCCCAGCTCCTCACCCACCTCGACGAGGGTCAGGGAGTCGGTGCCGAGGTTCGCAAGGACTGCGCCGGGCCTCACCTCACGTGCGTGGCAGCCCACCGCGCCGACGAGGATGTCGGTCAGCTGGTCTTGGACTGCGGACGACGACGGCACCAGGCCAGTCTACCGGCGGGGTGCGACGGGTCACGTCCCCGTGGAGATCGTTCGTCGTACCCCCAGCGCCGCCCAGACCTAGACTGGATCGATGGAGAGCATCGAGGACGTGCAGCACGTCGTGGTGCACGGCCACCGCCGGGCGTACCGCATGTGCGGCTCCGGCCCGGCCCTCCTCCTGGTGCACGGCCTGGCCTGTGACTCCTCGACCTGGCTCGAGGTCATGCCCATGCTGGCCGAACGCTTCACGGTGATCGCACCCGATCTGCTCGGGCACGGCCAGTCCGACAAGCCGGACGCCGACTACTCCCTCGGCGGCTACGCCAACGGCATGCGTGACCTGCTGACGGTGCTGGGCATCGACAAGGTCACGGTCGTGGGCCACAGCTTCGGGGGAGGGGTCGCGATGCAGTTCGCGTACCAGTTCCCCGACCGCACCGAGCGGGTCGTCCTGGTGGCGACCGGCGGGCTCGGCAAGGAGGTCACGCCGCTCATCCGCTTCCTCACGGTCCCGGGCAGCGGGCTCGCGATCGGCGCGGCCACGAGCAGCCCGCTACGTCCTGTCGTGAGCGCGGCGATGCGTACGCTCGCGCGTCTGCCGGTCCGCGCGACCCGCGACCTCGGCGAGGTCGCCACCATCTACGAGGCCCTCGCCGATCCGGCCCAGCGGCGGGCGGTGCAGCGGGTCACCAGCCACGTGCTCAACTGGCACGGCCAGTCCGTCACGATGACGGACCGCAGCTATCTGGCCCGGCTCATGCCCGTGCTCGTGATCTGGGGGCGCGACGACGTGGTCATCCCCGCCTCGCACGCGGACCTCGCGCCCACCCAGGTCTCCGACGTCCACGTGCTCGAGGACTCCGGGCACTTCCCGCACAAGGACCACCCCGAGAAGGTCGCCCGCCTCGTGACGGAGTTCGTCGCCAGCACAGAGCCGGCCCACTACCACCGCGGACGGTGGAGGGCGCTGCTGCGCCGCGGTGGCGAGTACGAGCTGGAGAGCGTCACGCCGTCGGCTTGACGGTGGCCGCCTCGGACGCGTCCGCGGCCTCGGACTCGAGCTGCGGCGACTCGTCGTCGATGTGCGCCGTCGCTGCCCGTTTGCGTTTCTGCCGTCGGGTGTTGCCGGTGACCAGCGCGCCGATGTAGACCGCGAGGGCGCCGATGACCAGACCGCCGATGTCGTCGGCGATGTAGTGCCAGCCGAGGTACAGCGTGGCCAGGATCGTGAAGCCGAGGTAGATCCACGCGGTGTAGCGGACCGCGCGGGCGATGCCCGCGAAGTGCAGGAACAGTGCGAGGGTGAAGACGACCGAGACGTGCAGCGAGGCGAAGCCCGCGATGCCGTAGATCTTGTCGCCCTGCGGGTCCTCCTTGAAGCCGAACGCGCCACGCAGCAAGGACATCTGCAGCTGGGTCGCCCCGTTGTCGGGGAGATCGGCGAATCGCTGAGGCTCGTAGAACGCCGGACCGAGGGTGGGCAGCGAGTAGTAGCTGACGACTCCGAGGACCCAGTTGAGGCTGACGGCTGTCGCGTACCAGGCGCCGACCGTGAAGTCGCGGTGCAGCACGAGGACCGCGCCGACCGTGATCGGCACGATCGGCAGGTACAGCACGTACAGGATGGCAAGCACCTGTGCGGTGATCGTCGTGCCCAGCAGATCGTGCAGCACCGTGGCCGGGTTGTTGCCGAAGAACATCCAGTGGTCGAGCTCGAGCAGCTCCCGGTCGTGCAGGGTGTCGCCCGCGAGAAGCGGGAGATAGCTCTTCAGGTTCCGGTAGCTGACGTAGCAGATGTAGAACGAGATCATGCCCGTCGCGACGTACAGCACGCGGCGCATGCTCCACTCGTCACGGACGATCGTGGCGACCCCGCGGAACGCGTTCTTGAACCCGTAGCGATAGATCGACTGGGGCACGATCGCGACGCCGAAGATCAACAGACCGATCAGCGGCAGCCGGATGTAGGCGGGCCCGAGGAACCCCTCGGGGTCCTTCAGACCCACGTCCAGGTGCTGCGAGTAGTAGATGGTCACGACGCCGACCAGGAGGGACAGGCAGAACGCGAACGCGTACGGCCAGCGGAGGAACGCAGCAGGCCAACGGAGCATGGACGTCATCTTAAACGCCCATGCTGAGAGCCTGCTGCGAACCCCGGTGTCAGGCGTCGCCTCCCACCTGCTGAACCCCTGCGACCGCAGTCGGGTCGTCGATGCGGAATGTGGCGAAGGCCTCACGAACCGTCTCCGACGGGATCGAACCCTGCTGAGCCAGGCTCTGCAGGACGCCCACCACGATCGACTCGGCGTCGACCTGGAACGTCCGTCGTGCGGCCGCGCGGGTGTCGGCGAAGCCGAAACCGTCGGTGCCGAGCGACTGCCACGGTCCGGGGACCCAGCGGGCGATCTGGTCGGGCACCGCGCGCATGTAGTCGCTGACCGCAACCGTGACCGCGGAGGTGTCCATGAGTCGGGACGTGATGTACGGCACGCGGCTGTACTCGCCCGGGTGGTTGAGGTTCCACTTCTCGGCGGCGACAGCGTCGCGCGCCAGCTCGTTCCACGAGGTCACCGACCAGACGTCGGCGGCGACGCCGAACTGCGAGGCGAGGATCTCCTGGGCCTTCAGCGCCCACGGCACCGCGACGCCGGACGCCATGATGCGCGCCGTGACGTTGCCCTCGGTCGCCTTCTTGTAGACGTACGCACCCTTGAGCATGCCCTCGACGTCCACGCCCTCGGGCTCGGCGGGCTGGTTGAACGCCTCGTTGTAGACCGTGAGGTAGTAGATGATGTCCTCGCCGTGCGGGTGCGCGTCGGTCGAGCCGTACATCCGCTCGAGGCCGGCCTTGACGATGTGGCTGATCTCGAAGCTGAACGCCGGGTCGTAGTGCACGACCGCGGGGTTGGTCTGCGCGATGAGCGGCGAGTGACCGTCCGCGTGCTGCAGACCCTCACCCGTCAGCGTCGTACGTCCCGCGGTGGCGCCGATGAGGAAGCCACGCGCGAGCTGGTCGGCCATCGCCCAGATCGAGTCGGCGGTCCGCTGGAAGCCGAACATCGAGTAGAAGAGGTAGACCGGGATCATCGGCTCGCCGTGCGTGGAGTACGCGCTGCCGGCCGCGATCGTCGACGCCATCGCGCCGGCCTCGCTGATGCCCTCGTGCAGCAGCTGACCCTGGGCGGACTCCTTGTACGCCAGGAGCAGCTTGCGGTCGACCGACTCGTACGTCTGGCCGGCCGGGTTGTAGATCTTGGCCGACGGGAACATCGAGTCCATGCCGAACGTGCGGTACTCGTCGGGCGCGATCGGGACGATGCGACGTCCGATCTCCGGATCCTTCATGAGGTCACGGAGCAGGCGGACGAACGCCATCGTGGTGGCGATCTGCTGCTTGCCCGAGCCCTTCTTGAGCTCCTCGTAGACCGACGGGTCGGGCAGCTTGACCGACGTCGGGTTGACGATGCGCTGGGGCAGACCGCCGCCGAGAGCCTCCCGGCGGGCCTTCATGTACTGGATCTCCTCGGAGTCCTCGCCCGGGTGGTAGAACGGCGCGATGTCGCTGCCGTCGATCTGCTCGTCCGTGACGGGGATGTTGAGGCGGTCGCGGAAGCCCTTGAGGTCGTCCTTGGTGAGCTTCTTCATCTGGTGGGTCGCGTTGCGGCCCGCGAACGACTCGAGGAGCCAGCCCTTGATGGTGTGGGCGAGGATCACGGTCGGCTGGCCGGTGTGCTTCTGCGCGGCCTCGAACGCGGCGTAGACCTTGCGGTAGTCGTGACCGCCGCGGGGGAGACGCTCGATGTCCTCGTCGCTGAGGTGCTCCACGATCTTGCGCAGGCGCGGGTCGGGACCGAAGAAGTTCTCCCGGTTGTAGGCGCCGGTCTCGACCGAGAGGGTCTGGAACTCGCCGTCGGGCGTGCGGTTCATCTGGTTGACGAGCACGCCGTCGGTGTCACGGGCGAGCAGGTCGTCCCACTCACGTCCCCAGACGACCTTGATGACGTTCCAGCCGGCTCCGCGGAACGTCGACTCCAGCTCCTGGATGATCTTGCCGTTGCCGCGGACGGGTCCGTCGAGCTGCTGCAGGTTGCAGTTGACCACGAAGGTCAGGTTGTCGAGCTCTTCACGAGCCGCCACGCCGATCGCACCGAGCGACTCGACCTCGCCCATCTCGCCGTCGCCGAGGAACGCCCAGACGTGCTGCTGGCTCGTGTCCTTGATGCCGCGGTTGTGCAGGTAGCGGTTGAAGCGCGCCTGGTAGATCGCGTTGATCGCACCGAGGCCCATCGAGACCGTGGGGAACTCCCAGTAGTCCGACATGAGGCGCGGGTGCGGGTACGACGACAGGCCCTTGCCGACGCCGTGCGAGCGCTCCTGGCGGAAGCGGTCGAGGGTCTCCTCGTCGAAGCGACCCTCCAGGAACGAACGCGCGTAGATGCCGGGCGCGGCGTGACCCTGGAAGTAGATCTGGTCGCCACCACCGGGGTGGTTCTTGCCCCGGAAGAAGTGGTTGAAGCCGACCTCGTACAGGCTCGCTGCCGACTGGTACGACGCGATGTGACCGCCTACGCCGAGGCCGGGACGGTTGGCGCGCGAGACCATGACGGCCGCATTCCACCGGATGAACGCGCGGATGCGGCGCTCGATCGCCTCGTTGCCCGGGAACCACGGCTCACGCTCGGGCGGGATGGTGTTGATGAAGTCGGTGCTCCGCAGCGCGGGCACCCCGACGTTCTGCTCACGTGCTCGCTCAAGCAGCTTCAGCATCACGTAGCGGGCACGACTCCGTCCGCGGCTGTCGACCATCTCGTCGAGGGAGCTGAGCCACTCAGCGGTCTCGTCGGGGTCGATGTCAGGCAGTTGGGTCGGGAGACCCTCGTGGATGACGGTCGGACGTTCCTGGCCGGATTGCGGCATGTTCTCTCCCAGATGTCTTATGGACGTGTCCATCATTCCACTCCGAGTTCGCTACTGTGAGACCGGCAACGTTGCTGATCAACCTACTTTTGAGTAGGTTTTCGTCGAACTTGAGGAGACATACCGGTGGACGCGGGCAAGCTGGGCTTCGATCCTGACACCGTCATCCAGGAACTTGGCTGGGATGAGGACGTCGATGAAGAGCTTCGGGTCGAGATCGAGCGTCACACCGGCAACAACCTGGTGGACGGCGAGCACGGCGACGATGTCGAAGGTGTGATCCTGTGGTGGCGCGACGGCGACGGTGATCTCACCGATGCGCTCGTCGACTCGCTCGCCGACCTGGTCGAGGGTGGCTCGGTCTGGCTGCTGACGCCGAAGGTGGGGCGCGACAACTACGTGCCGGGCGCCGACGTGGTCGAGGCCGCGGAGATCGCCGGCCTCTCGGTCACGACGACGTCCTCAGCCACGGCCGACTGGGCCGCCACCAAGCTCACCGCGCACAAGCGCTGAGGCCGAGGGCGTCTGCGCCCGAGCGTCGAGGCGCGCCAGCGAAGCGTGAGCGTTCGCGGCGAAGCCGCTGAGGTTGAGCGAGCGCAGCGAGGGAACGCCGAGGCGCGCCAGCGAAGCGTGAGCGTTCGCGGCGAAGCCGCCAGCTGCGAGGCGTGGTGAGGGGAAGGGCTCGCCCAACCCAACTCATCACGCCGAACGCGACGACCTCTCGTACGCTGTCGCCATGACTCTCACGATCGGCGACTCCGCCCCCGACTTCACGCTCAAGAACCAGCACGGCGAGGACGTCTCGCTGTCGTCGTTCCGCGGTGAGAAGAACGTCGTCCTGGTGTTCTTCCCGTTCGCGTTCAGCGGCATCTGCACCGGCGAGCTGTGCGAGATCCGCGACAACCTCAGCGCGTTCGAGACCGATGACGCCGAGGTGCTGGCGGTCTCGTGCGACCACTTCTTCTCCAACCGGGCCTTCGCGGACCGCGACGGCTACGAGTTCTCGATCCTCAGCGATTTCTGGCCGCACGGTGAGGTCTCGCGCGCGTACGGCACGTTCAACGACGGCGCGGGCGCCCCGAACCGCGGCACGTTCGTGATCGATCGCGACGGCATCCTGCGCTGGCAGGTCGTCAACGGCATCGGCGACGCGCGCGACTTCGGCGCCTACCGTGCGGCTCTGGCCGACCTGTCCTAGACATTCGTCCCAGTCCGTCTAATCGGCTGCGGCCCGATGGTCGGATGGACCATGATGAGCGTGCTGCGGCTGCCAGGGACCCGAGACCTTGGCAGCCGCCGCTTGCGTCCGGGCCCGACCCCGCTGATGGGTTCGGCTGCGCCGGCTGGGGTAGTCTTCCGCTGGTCCTGAGGGCGAATAGCTCAGTTGGTTAGAGCATCCGGTTTACACCCGGAAGGTCGGGGGTTCGAGTCCCTCTTCGCCCACCGTCGAACGTCGCCGAGAACGGCTCCGCGTGGATACCGCCTCGCGGATGCCCGGCGGTGGAGGCGGGGATTCCCAGGAGAACCCCGAAACCTGGCACCCGACACAGGTTGCGCGCGGGGTGAGGCGTCGGATTCCTGGGTTCTCCTGGGAAACCGCGCGGCGGTGGCAGCGCCGCGTAAAGATCACCGCGTGGCTTCGCGATGTCCCACCCTCTTGCGGCGCTGGTAGGTCTCCCAGGACCAGATTCCGCCGACGATGGCGAGGGCCAACGAGATCGTGTGTCTCGGCACGCGGTGAACGTCGTCCGGGGTCTATCGCACGACGATCGTCATGGCATGTTCGCGCTGGGGGTTCACACGCCTCCGCCGCCGAAGGGGTTGATCTTGGCTTCGGTGCCCGCTGCGCCGTGGAAGCTGGCCCTGGACGCGGCCTGAGCGGACCTGATCGAGGCGATCTCCTCGCGGGTGCGGCCGTCCCAGTAAGACGGTCGCTTGACCGCCCGGTAGGCGCCCCAGGTGAAGCGACCAAGGACGAAGAGGGTGACGGCGGTGATGAGAATCCACATGAACATGCTTGGTTCCTGACGACGGGGAACGTGCTGTGTGGGGGCGATCAGTGTAACGCTGATCACGCCGATGTGGCGGCGACGAGAAATCGGATGATGAGCCAGCGCGGGTCGCGCTCGTCCTGGGCGTGCTCGCCACGCTGCTTGGCGCGATCTTCCAGCAGGTGACCACATTCGTGAGTGGGGTGCTGGCACTCGTTGGCTTCGCCTTCAACCGGTACGCGACCTGGCGGAGGGACCGTGGTTTCCGCCTCAGCATTGCCCTGGCCGCTCAAGAGTCTGATTTGACGATCGTGACGACCTGGGAGACGACGGTGACGTCCTGGCTCGTGCCCTTGGTGGTCACCCAGGTGGGCTCCGGGACGTCGGGACCGGCGATGCCCGACCCCTCCCTGCCGATGTCCATCGTGTAGCGCGGGGCGTACGGGACGGTGATGGTCATCTTGGACTCGCACGCGCCCATGCTCAGCTGTGCCTCCAAGGGGATCTTGAACGACTTCAACGTGGTGATCCCCTTGTCACCGTCCGGCCCGCCGACGACGAGGCGATGAGGGAACTCCTTCGGCGCGTTCGAGAGGCATCGAGTCTCTCCCGCCGTGTACTCGTTGACCCCGCGGACGTCACGGATCGTCACGCGGAACGTGTGGGTCCTGCCGTCGCTGGCAGCAGAGGGCACGCTGTGGCTCGTCGATGCGGCAACCGGGTTCGACGCCGGCTTCGGCTCGGTCCCGGCGTCGTTGTCACTGCATGCGGCGAGCGCGGTCAACGCGACGGCCCCGACCAGGATCCCGGCTCTTCTCATGGGCCTGACGGTAGCCGCGCACCGCCTGATCCGGCTGCGAATCGCCGATCACGATCCACGCCCCGGGTGTCAGGGACGCGGGACGTTGCGCAGGTTGGAGCGGGCCATCTGCAGCGCCTCGCCCACGCCGCCGTTGAGCACGACCTTGCTCAGCGCCATCGCGAACCCGCGCACCTGCTCGCCGGTGACCGTGGGCGGGATCGACAGCGCCATCGGGTCGGTGACGAGCTGGACGAGCGCGGGGCCGTCCACCGCGAAGGCGGTCTCGAGCGCCTCTCGGATCGTGCTGGGGTCCTCCACCCGCTGGGAGTGGATGCCGGCAGCGGCAGCGATCGCGGTGTAGTCGACCGGCGGGACGTCGACGCCGAAGTCGGGCAGACCGTCGACCAGCATCTCGGCCTTGACCATGCCCAGCGTCGAGTTGTCGAACAGGACGATCTTGACCGGGAGCTTGTACATCGCGACCGTCAGCAGCTCGGACAGCATCATCGACAGGCCGCCGTCGCCGGAGATCGACACGACCTGCCGTCCCGGGTGGGAGATCTGCGCGCCGACCGCGTGAGGGAGCGCATTGGCCATCGAGCCGTGGAGCATCGAGGCGATGAAGCGGCGCTGTCCCGTCGGGTTGATGTAGCGCGCGGTCCACACGTTGCACATGCCGGTGTCCGTCGTGAAGATCGCGTCGTCCGCCGCGACCTCGTCGAGGATCGACGCGGCGTACTCGGGGTGTATGGGCACGAGGGTGTCGGCCGACCGGGTGTACGCGCCGACGACGCGGTGCATCATCTTGTCGTGCTTGCCGAGCCACCGCTCGAGGAAGCTGCGGTCGTCCTTGCGCTCCACGAGCGGCGCGAGCGCCCGCAGGGTCGCCAGCACGTCGCCGTGCACCGGCACGTCGACACGGGTACGGCGTCCGATGACACCGGCGTCGACGTCCACCTGTGCGGTGGTCACGTCGCCCGGCAGGAACTGCGAGTACGGGAAGTCGGTGCCGAGCATCACCAGCAGGTCGGCGTCGTGCATCCCGGCGTGGGCGGCGCCGTAACCGAGGAGCCCGGTCATGCCGACGTCGTACGGGTTGTCGTACTGGATGAACTCCTTGCCGCGCAGCGAGTGGCCGATCGGGGCACCGATCTGCTCGGCCAGGGCGATGACCTCGTCGTGCGCGCCACGCACCCCGTACCCGGCGAAGATCGCGACCCGCTCGGCCCGGTTGATCGCCTCGGCGAGGCGTTCGACAGCGGCCTGGTCGGGGACGATCGTGGGCGGGTCGGGGAGCAGCAGCGGGACGGTGTCCCCGACTGCGGGCAGCTCGGCGATGTCGCCGGGCAGGGTCACGACGGAGACGCCGTGGCCGGCGGTCGCTGAGCGGATCGCGGCGCGGAACATCCGCGGTGCCTGCTCGGCGGTCAGGACCAGCTCGTTGAACGTCGAGCACTCGCCGAAGATCCGGTCGGGGTGGGTCTCCTGGAAGTATCCCGAGCCGATCTCGTTGCTCGGGATGTGCGAGGCGATCGCCAGGACGGGGGCGCCGGAACGGTGCGCGTCGTAGAGACCGTTGATGAGGTGCAGGTTGCCCGGGCCGCAGGACCCCGCGCAGACGGCGAGCTCGCCGGTCAGCTGGGCGTCCGCCGAGGCAGCGAACGCTGCGGCCTCCTCGTGCCGGACGTGGATCCAGTCGATCCCGCCCTTGGCCGATCCGCCGGTGCGACGGACCTCGTCGACGACGGGGTTGAGGCTGTCGCCCACGATCCCGTAGATCCGGCGGACACCCGCCTCGACGAGATACTCGACCAGCTGTCCGGCGACGGTGCTCGAGCTCATCGGTGTGAATCCGTGGTCATGTCGTCTCCTCGTTCACGGGCCGGGACGCCCCGTCTCAGTATGTGCCGGAGGCCAAGGACCAGCACCCGCGCGGCGATCACCACCGGGATGAGAGACTCGGAGAGCCACCACAGGCACCCGGACGAGGTGCGCCGTACCCGGCCAGCGACAAGACGGCGCGTGGAGGTCATCGTCATGGCATGGGCCGTTCTGATCGTCTCGGGTCTTCTCGAAGGTGTGTGGGCCACGGCCCTCGGCCGCTCCGACGGACTGACTCGGGTCACCCCGACGATCGTGTTCGGTGTCGGGCTCGTGCTGAGCATGGTCGGCCTCGCCGTCGCGATGCGTGACCTGCCGACCGGCACGGCCTACGCGGTGTGGGTCGGGATCGGTGCGACGGTCACGGTCTGCGTCGCGATGGCCACCGGGCAGGAGACCGTGAGCCTGGTCAAGATCCTGCTCCTCGCCGGGATCGTGGCGTGCGTCGTGGGGCTCAAGCTCGCGCACTGACCGGACGGTGTGTCAGCGCGGATCGGATCCGTCGCAGGCGTCGTCGACGAGCTCGCGCACCTGGGTCAGTCCCGAGACGGTGCGCGCCCCGTCGTCCTCCAGGGGCGCCACGACCGCGACCCCGTACGTGCCGTTGAGCTCCTCGAACGCCTTGCGCGCATCGCCCTCGACGAGCGCCACGACGCCGAGTCGCGTGCTCTCGGTGAGCTTGACGACGAAGTCGTCGGTGACGAGTCCGCCGATCCGCTCCACGGTGTCCTTGTCCTCGTCGGAGGAGAAGTCGTGGTCGCAGACAAGACGCTCGTCCTGGAAGACTCGCGCGTCCTGGTCCGCATCCGACGAGCAGCCCGACAGCGCGAGCACGGCGGCGCCCGCGACCAACCACGCGGGGGACGTCCATCGGGCCATGCCCCACTCTGGCTCACCGACGGCACGGCCGACAAGGCATCCGGGCCGGCCGGGTCTGGCACGATGGCGCCATGGTCGAGGTCTTCGACGTGTCCGACGTGGTCGCCCGGTTGCGCGCCGCCGGCAGCGTGTACGCCGAGGACGAGGCCGCCGTGCTCCGCACCGCCGCCGGCTCGCAGGACGACCTCGAGTCGATGGTCCGCCGGCGGGTGGCGGGGGAGCCGCTCGAGGTCGTCGTCGGCTGGGCCGAGTTCTGCGGCCACCGTGTGGTCGTCGAGCCCGGTGTCTTCGTGCCCCGCACCCGCACGGGAGTCCTGGTCGACCAGGGCGCACGCCTCATCGGGCCCGGGGCCGTCGTGGTGGACCTGTGCTGCGGCACCGGCGCCGTGGGACTCGCGCTGCACGCCCGGGTCGACGGCATCGAGCTCCACGCGGCCGACATCGATCCGGCGGCCGTACGCTGCGCCCGCCGCAACCTCGAGCCGCTCGGCGCCGTGGTCCACCAGGGCGACCTCTTCGACGCGCTGCCCGGGACGCTGCAGGGTGCCGTGGACCTGCTCGTGGTCAATGCGCCGTACGTGCCGACCGCGGCGATCTCCACCATGCCGCCCGAGGCGCGTGAGCACGAGCCCTTGGCCGCGCTGGACGGGGGAGGGGACGGTGTGGACCTGCATCGCCGCGTCGCCGCGCACGCGCTCACGTGGCTGGCACCGGGCGGCCATCTCCTCATCGAGACGAGCCCGCGGCAGGCTGCGCTGACGACTGCGGCGATGGCGACCGGAGCGCTCGTGTCGAGGGTCGTGGCCGATGCGGTCATCGATGGATCCGTTGCCATCGGATGGGCGCGATGACATCATGTCTCGAATGAGGTTGGCTCCCGGGGTGTCAGTGCTCCTCGCCCTCCTGGTCGCGGGCTGCGCCTCCGGGATCGAGGACCCCGCGCCGAGGACGGCCTCTCCGCGCACGAGGGTCATCCCCGCGCAGTCCGCTGCTGCGCTGAAGGACGGCCGGGACGTCGAGCTGGTCGCCACGCTGCCCGCCTCGATCGACGGCAACAGGACCTTCTGGCTGGGTGCGGACGCCAGGGGCACCGTCTACGGCGAGATCGTCGTCCCGGCCCCGAAGGTCGCTCCTGGCAGCATGGCGGAAGTCGACTCGTACTCCCAGCCGGTCCTGATCGACCTGGCGGGCAAGGTCACGCACCTGACGCCCCCCAGGACCTCCGGCACCACCACCCAGATGACGGGCGCCGACGCCGATGACGAGTGGGTCACCTGGCTCGAGTCCGCGTCCGCGCAGGCCGGCAGTGGGGAGTGGACGCTGTACTCGTACGAGCGCGCGACGCAGAAGCTGCGCGTCCTCGGATCGTACGAGGACGAGGTCGCCGGTGAGGACTCCTTCCTCGACTACGACGGTCGCCCCGAGATCCTCGGCGGCGACGTGGTGATGGGCATCGGGTCGACGAACAGGGGCGGAAAGGGGAGTGCGGTGCTCAGCGCCCCGCTCGACGGTTCGCGGCCGCTGGAGGTGCTGGTGCCCACGGCCAACGATCCCGACGCCGACGAGGACGGGTTCAGCTACGTGCAGGGCAAGGACGCCCTGATGTATCGCGATGCCGCGACGGGCAGGACGCGGCAGCTGGCCCCCGGCGACGACGAGTGCCAGCGCTTCCGGTTCGGCGTCCTGCTCACCTGCGACAGGAGCGATGAGGGCGTCGTGGTCCGCCTCGAGGGCACCGACATCGACGCCCGCCTCGGACCGTTCGGCGCCCACGTCGGCTACGTCGAGCTCGAGGACGGCTGGGCCTCGTTCGTGACGGATCCGGACGGCGACCCGAGGATCTACGCGGTGGAGCTCGCGACGTCGACGATGTACGAGACGTCCCGGTCCCAAAACGACTGGAACCTGATGGGCCACGGGTACGCGATGGTGACGCACCGCGACGGCGACACGGTCACCGGCAACGACCTCGTCAAGCTGCTCTGATCCCCCCGCCCGCCCGCCCGCCCCCGCTCGCAGATTCCCAGGAGAACCCCGGAAACCGACGCCTGGCGTCCGTCGCAACGAGGGTGAGGTGCCGGCTTTCGGGGTCAGGCCCCGAACCTCCGACAATTCCGGGGTTCTCCTGGGAAACCGCGGGCAGGGCGACCGCCCGCGGGCGGGGCGGCAGGGCGAGGCGGGGGCGTGTCGGGGGCGCCTGACACGATGGCGGCATGACCACCGAAGCCGACGCCACGACCGCTCTGCGACGCCTGACCGGGCGGGACGACGCGGTCTTCCACGACGGCCAGCTGGAGGCGATCAAGGCGCTGGTGGACGGTCATCGGCGCGCGCTGGTCGTGCAGCGCACCGGCTGGGGCAAGTCCGCGGTCTACTTCATCTCCACCCTGCTGCTGCGTCAGCGCGGGGCGGGCCCGACGCTGCTGGTGTCGCCCCTGCTCGCCCTGATGCGCGACCAGGTCGCGGCAGCCGCCCGCGCCGGGGTGCGGGCCGTGGCGATCAACTCGGCCAACCCGCACGAGTGGGAGGAGACCCGGGCCAAGCTGGCGGCCGACGAGGTCGACATCCTGCTCGTCTCTCCCGAGCGGCTCAACAACCCGCGCTTCCGTGACGAGCAGCTGCCGGCTCTGGTCGAGCGCATGGGCATGCTGGTCGTCGACGAGGCCCACTGCATCTCTGACTGGGGCCACGACTTCCGTCCCGACTACCGCCGGCTCGCCGAGCTCATCGCCAAGCTGCCCGACGACCTGCCGGTGCTGGCGACGACCGCGACGGCCAACGCCCGCGTGGTGACCGACGTCGCGGAGCAGCTGGGGGCCGAGGGCGAGGTGCTGACGATCCGCGGCTCCCTGGCGCGTACGTCGCTGCGACTCGGCGTCCTCGAGCTGCCCGGCGCGCGCGACCGGCTCGGCTGGTTGCTCAGCCACCTGGCCGAGCTGCCCGGCAGCGGCATCATCTACGCGCTGACGGTCTCGAACGCCGAGGACACCGCGCGGCTGCTGCGCGAGGGCGGCCACGCGGTGCGCGCCTACACCGGCCGCACCGATCCCGAGCAGCGCGAGGAGCTCGAGCGCCAGCTCAAGGACAACGAGATCAAGGCGCTCGTGGCGACCAGCGCCCTCGGCATGGGGTTCGACAAGCCCGATCTCGGTTTCGTGATCCACCTCGGGGCACCGTCGTCGCCGGTCGCGTACTACCAGCAGGTCGGCCGTGCGGGCCGCGCCACCGACAACGCCGACGTGCTGCTGCTGCCCGGCCGCGAGGACCGCGACATCTGGACCTACTTCGCGACGTCCTCGATGCCGAGCGAGGAACGTGCGGCGGCCGTGATCGACGCGCTGGGCGACGAGACGCTCTCGACGCCCGCTCTGGAGGCCAGGGTCAACCTGCGCCGTTCGCCGCTCGAGCTGCTGCTCAAGGTGCTCGACGTCGACGGTGCGGTCCGCCGGGTGCAGGGCGGCTGGGTCGCGACCGGCGTCCCGTGGACGTACGACCGCGAGCGCTATGAGCGCATCGCCGCGGCCCGCGACGCCGAGCAGCAGTCGATGCTCACCTACCAGCGCGACACCACGTGCCGCATGGAGATGCTGCAGCGAGACCTGGACGACCCGACCGCGTCGCCGTGCGGTCGCTGCGACAACTGCACGACCCCTTGGTACCCGACCGGCATCGACCCCGCCGCGACCCAGGCCGCGTCCAGCACGCTGGACAAGGTCGGCGTCGAGATCGAGCCACGCGCCCAGTGGCCCTCGGGGGCCGAGCGGCTCGGCGTCGAGGCCAAGGGCAAGATCCCGGTCGACGACCGCGCCGAGCCCGGTCGCGCGGTCGCGCGGTTGACCGACCTCGGCTGGGGCAACGTGCTGCGCGAGCTGTTCGCGGCCGGGGCGCCCGACGGACCCGTCACCGACGAGTTGCTCGGCGCCTGCGTGCGCGTGCTGAAGGACTGGGGCTGGGACGAGCGTCCCGCGGCCGTCGTGAGCATCCCGTCGCGATCGCGTCCCCAGCTCGTCGACTCCCTGGCCCGTGGCATCGCCCGCATCGGCCGGCTCACCGACCTGGGCTCGCTCGACCAGGTCGGTCCCGAGCCGCGCGGGGGGCCCGGCGGCAACAGTGCCTACCGGCTCGCCGACGTGTGGGGGACGTTCGCGGTGGGCCCCGCCCTCGCGGACGGTCTGCGCGAGCTCGGCGGCAGGCCCGTGCTCCTGATCGACGACCGGGTCGACAGCCGCTGGACGCTGACCGTCGCGGCCCGCGAGCTGCGCCGCAGCGGCGCCGGGGCGGTGCTCCCGCTCGCTCTCGCGGTGGTCGCCTGACATCGGCGGTACGTTGACAGCATGGAGCATCGATACCTTGGCAACAGTGGTCTCAAGATCTCGGAGATCGCCTACGGCAACTGGCTGACCCACGGCTCGCAGGTCGAGGAGGACGCTGCGACGGCCTGCGTGAGGCAGGCGCTCGACGAGGGCATCACGACCTTCGACACCGCCGACGTCTACGCCAACACCAAGGCGGAGTCGGTCCTCGGCCGTGCGCTGGCCGGCCAGCGCCGTGAGTCGCTGGAGATCCTCACGAAGGTCTACTGGACCACCGGACCGGGCGGGCCCAACGACTCGGGCCTGTCGCGCAAGCACATCATGGAGTCGATCAACGGCTCGCTGACCCGTCTGCAGACCGACTACGTCGACCTCTACCAGGCCCACCGCTACGACATCGAGACCCCGCTCGAGGAGACGATGCAGGCGTTCGCCGACGTCGTCCGTGCCGGCAAGGCGCTCTACATCGGTGTCTCGGAGTGGACCGCCGACCAGATCCGCGAGGGACAGGAGCTGGCCCACCAGCTCGGCTTCTCCCTGATCTCGAGCCAGCCGCAGTACTCGATGCTGTGGCGGGTCATCGAGGACGAGGTGGTGCCGGCGAGCGAGGAGCTGGGGCTCAGCCAGATCGTCTGGTCGCCGATCGCCCAGGGTGTGCTGACGGGCAAGTACAAGCCCGGCCAGCCCGTGCCCGAGGGCTCGCGCGCCACCGACGACCAGGGCGGCGCGCAGAACATCAGCCGGTGGATGAAGGACCACGTGCTGGAGGCCGTGCAGCGGCTGCAGCCGATCGCCCACGCGGCCGACCTCACGATGGCGCAGCTCGCCGTGGCGTGGGTGCTGCGCCGGCCCAACATCGCCGCCGCGATCATCGGTGCCTCACGGCCCGAGCAGGTCACCGACAACGCCAAGGCGTCCGGCGTCGTGCTGGGCGATGACGTGATGGAGGCGATCGACGACGCGCTGGGCGACGTGGTGGTCCGGGATGCGTCGTTCACGGCCCGCCAGACGCCGGACACCCGCCCGACCTGATCGCCACGGGGTGGGCGTGGCCGCTCGATAGAGTGCGGCCATGCCTACCCCTCTGCTGCGTGACGTCGTCGCGGTCCTCGACGAGCTCTACGATCCGTCGTGGGCGGACGACTGGGACGCGGTGGGCACCGTCGCGGGCGATCCGCAGGCCGAGGTCGGCCGGGTGCTGCTCGCGGTCGACCCGGTCAGTGCCGTGGTCGACGAGGCGATCGCGTGGGGCGCCGACCTCATCGTGACCCACCACCCGCTGTGGCTCAAGGGCGTGACCTCCGTCGCCGCGACCTCGCCGAAGGGTCGCCTCGTGCACAACCTCATCACGCACGGGATCGCGCTCCACGCGTGCCACACGAACGCCGACAGTCCTCGCCTCGGCGTGTCGGAGTCGATGGCGTACGCGCTGGGGCTCTTCGACGTCCGCCCGCTCGAGCCCGACACCGACGACGAGCAGCCCGACCGTGGCAGCGGGCGCATCGGCGTCCTCCAGAGCCCCACGACCCTGGCGGCGTTCTCCGAGTACGTCGCCCGGAGCCTGCCGTCCCATCGAAGCGCCGTTCGCGTCGCGGGCGACCCCGGCCGGCCGGTCCGCACGGTCGCCCTGTGCGGCGGCTCGGGCGACTTCCTGCTCGGCGCGGCGCAGGCGCAGGGTGCCGACGTCTACGTGACGTCCGATCTGCGACACCACCCCGTCAGCGAGCATCTCGAGCAGCCCGATCCGTGCGCCGTGATCGACGTGCCGCACTGGTCGGCGGAGTGGACGTGGCTGCCGGTCGCCGCGTCAGCGCTGGCAGAACGCCTGCCAGAAGTGGAGGTCAAGGTCTCCACGATCGTGACCGATCCATGGACCGCGATCGTGCCGGGTACGGTGTGAGGGTGAAAGCCGATCCCACCGCCCAGGCCGCGCTGCTCGCGCTGCAGTCCACGGACGCGATCCTCAGCCAGCTCCAGCACCGCCGCAACAACCTTCCCGAGCATGCCCGCATCAAGGAGCTCGAGGCCCAGATCAAGGACGTCGACGGGACCCGCATCGAGCTCGACACGCAGGTCTCCGATCTGAGCCGTGCCCAGAAGAAGGCCGACGCCGAGGTCGAGCAGGTCAAGGCGCGACGGACTCGCGACGAGGAGCGACTCAACTCCGGCGCGGTGAAGAACCCCAAGGACCTCGAGAGCCTCCAGCACGAGCTCGTCGCGCTCGAGCGCCGCATCTCGACCCTCGAGGACGATGAGCTCGAGGTCATGGAGAAGCTCGAGGACGCCCAGACCGGGCTCGCCTCGGTCCAGGCCGATCTCGACAGCCTCAAGACCGAGCTCGCCGAGCAGGTCTCCGCACGCGACACCGCGATCGAGGTCATCGACCATCAGGTCGCCGAGGCCCAGTCCGAGCGTGGCTCGACCGCCGAGGTCATCCCCGCCGATCTCATCACCCTCTACGACAAGCTGCGTGGCCAGTACGGCACGGGTGCCGCTGCGCTGCGTGCTCGCCGTTGTGAGGGCTGCCGCCTCGAGCTCAACGGTGCCGACCTGCGCGAGCTCGCCGCGGCGCCCGAGGACGACGTCCTGCGCTGCCCCGAGTGCAGCCGCATCCTGGTGCGTACGCCCGAATCCGGCCTGTGACCGATCGGGTCATCCTCGAGGCCGACGGCGGTTCACGTGGCAATCCGGGCCCCGCGTCGTACGGTGCGCTGATCCGTGACGCCGGCACCGGACGGGTCATCGCCCAGCGGGGCGAGACGATCGGGCGGGCGACCAACAACGTCGCCGAGTACTCCGGGCTGATCGCAGGGCTCGAGCTCTATCGCGAGCACACGCCCGACGCCCGGCTGGAGGTCCGCATGGACTCCAAGCTCGTCATCGAGCAGATGGCCGGACGGTGGAGGATCAAGCACGCCGACATGATCCCGCTGGCCGAGAAGGCCCGCAGGCTCGCGCCCGCGGACGTCACCTGGACCTGGGTGCCGCGCGAGCGCAACAAGGACGCCGACGCGCTGGCCAACGCCGCGCTGGACGACGAACGTGACGGCGGCTCGGGTGTCGTGTCGGGCAGCGGCACGAGCGCTGTCGCCCCGTCCGCCCCGTCCACCGGATGGTCCGCGGCCGGTGGGCGCCCCACGACCCTCGTGCTGGTGCGTCACGGCGTCACGTCCGCGACCGAGCGCAAGGCCTTCTCCGGCAGCACGGGCGACGACCACGGCCTGACCGACGCGGGCCGCCAGCAGGCCGATCGAGCCGCGGCGTGGATCGCCGAGCGCGGTCCGGTCGACGCGATCGTCACGTCACCGCTGCTCCGCACCCGCGAGACCGCCGCCGTGATCGGCAGCGACCTCGGCCTGGACGTGAGCGTCGAGAGCGGACTGGCCGAGACGTCGTTCGGCGACTGGGACGGCTACACGTTCGCGGAGATCCAGGAGCGCTGGCCCGAGGAGATGTCCGCGTGGCTGGCCTCGACCGACGTCGCGCCGCCGGGCGGGGAGTCGTTCGCCGAGGTCGACCGGCGCATCACCGCGACCCGCGAGGCGTTGCTGGCGGCACATCCCGGCGAGACGGTGGTCGCGGTGAGCCACGTGACGCCCATCAAGCTGCTCGTGCGCCATGCGCTCGGCGCGCCCCTCGCCTCGATCTACAAGATGGAGCTGTCGCCGGCGTCGATCACGACGGTCGCGTGGTGGCCCGACGGCAACGCGTCGCTGCGCGGGTTCAACATCGTCCCGTAGAACCGGCCCGGCGCCGTCAGGACGTCGCGACCTCGTCGACCACGACGTCGAGCCGTCCGCCGTGACGCTCGACCGTCCAGCCCAGATCCTGCAGCACGCCCTGGAGCTCGTCGACGCTTCGAGGATCGGCGCCCGACTCCATCAGCCCGCGGACGATGCGTCCCTTGGTGGCCTTGTTGAAGTGGCTGACGACCTTGCGCTTGCCCTGGTGCTCGTGGAGCACCCGCATCGTGGCCGTGCGTCCCGCGATGTCGGCCGGAGGCTTGCCGAGCGCCGTGTAGGTGCCTGAGCGCAGGTCGACCAGCAGGCCGTCGCCGACCTCGTCCTGCATGACCTGGGGGAGGGTCGTGCGCCAGCGGGCCGCGACCGTGCCGAGTCGGGGGAGCGTGACGGTGCCGGACAACCGGTACGCCGGGATGTGGTCGTCGGGGCGGACGAGGCCGAACAGTGCGCTCGCGATCGCGATCGTGGAGTCCGCTCGGCCGCGTGCGGCCTCGTCGAGCGACGGCAGGTCCAGGGCCGAGAACAGGACGCCGGTGTAGATCGCGTCGGCGCGCGCCGTGGGCTCGTTGTTCAGGGCCGCGTTGACGGCGATCGCGCCGGCCTGGGTCGGACCGAGACCGAGCACCTCGGCGGCATGCTCAGGCTTGCCGTTGCAGAGCTTGACGAGGCTGCGCAGCAGCACCTCGCGCACGGGGGTCAGGGCGGGGAAGGACAGCGTCTCGAGGTCGAGCGGCGATCCGGACTCCGGCCGGGTCTTGCCTTCGGACGGGGGAAGCAGGATCAGCACGTGACGACCCTAGCCGGGCGGGTCCTCACCAGATCAGGGACGTCCATCCCCACAGGACGACCGTGCACAGCAGCACGAGCGGCGGCGTCGTGAGGACGCCCAGCAGGTGGAACTCGCGCACCGACGACACCGCCTTGCCACCGGCCTGACGCCACAGCAGGTTGGCGACCGAGCCGATCAGGGTCAGGTTGGCGCCGACGTTGACGCCGACGAGGAGCGCGAGCGCCGCGGCGGGGCCTGCGGCGTCCGCTGCCGGCAGCAGCAGGAGCGTCGCGGGCAGGTTGTTGACGACGTTGGCCGCGATCATCGCGACCACCGCGGCGATCAGCAGCGAGCCGAGCCCGGTCCCGGACGGCATCGCGTCGTCGAACCACGCGCCGACCGGCGTCGAGCCGAGCCATGACACCACGAACGCCCACGTGAGGACCAGGGCTGCGAGGGGAAGGTTCGCGGCGGCGCGCAGGTCACGCCAGGTCGTCCGGCGCCTCACGAGCGCGTACGTCCCGACGAGGATCGCGCCCGCGGTCGCCGGGATCCACGGATCGGTGCCCCCGGCCAGGGCCAGCAGCACGACGACGACCACCGCGAGGGGGAACAGGGGGAGCGCGAAGTCGTCCTCGAGGGCCGGCGCGGGTGTCCGCAGCTCGTCGGCGAACCAGAACCGCAGGATGACGTACTCCGCCGCGACCGCCACCAGCCAGACCGGCAGCATGGCCCACGCGAAGCCGAGGAAGGTCAGGCCCGTGGACCCGAACACCAGCAGGTTCGTCAGGTTGGAGACGGGCAGCAGGGTCGAGCCGGAGTTCGCGAGCCGCACGGTCGCGTAGGCGTACGAGCGCCGGGCCGATGCCGCGAGCAGGACGGGTGTCAGCAGCACGACCGTCGCGTCGAGGCTCATGGTCGCGGTGACCACCGCTGCCAGGCCCACCGCCAGCGCGAGCAACCGGTGGGCGGAGCCGCGGGACCAGCTCGCGATGCGGCGGCCGAGGACGTCGAACAGTCCCTCGTCCGCGCACGCCTGGGCCAGCACCATCATCGCGACGAGGAAGGCGACGATCGCCGTCAGGGAGCCCAGGTCGTGTGTCACGCCGCGAATCTACTGATCGTCACAGCACGCCCTCGAGGATCAGCAGTACGCCGAACACGACGAACGCCGCGGTGGCGCCGATCTTGATGGCCCGATCCGGCAGGTGCTTGCCGAGGATCGCACCGACGCCGATCGCGAGGGCGTCGGCCGCGACCATGCCGACCGTGCTGCCGATCCACGTGCCGAGCCAGCCCTCCTGCGTCGCGAGGGTGATCGTCGCGAGCATGGTCTTGTCACCGAGCTCGGCGAGGAAGAACGCGACGCCGACGGCCAGGATCGCCGCGCCCTGGCTGAGCCGCGCCTTGTCCGCCTCGCCCTCGGTGAGCTCGTCGCCGCGCCAGGTCCACGCCGCGAACAGCAGGAAGGCGACGCCGGCGACGATCGAGATGATGTGCTGGCTGTCGGCGAAGCTGTCGCCGATCCACGCCCCGATGCCGACCGATGCCAGGTGCACGATCGCGGTGGCCACGCTGATGCCGATGATGACGTCGCGCACCTTGTAGCGCGTCGCGAACGTCATCGCCATGAGCTGGCTCTTGTCACCGAGCTCGGCCACGAAGATCACGGCAGTGCTCAGCAGGAAGGCGTACATGAAAGAAAAAGACCCCTCGTCCGCCTGGACGAAGAGCCTGGACGACGAGTCTTCGACCAGGTACGTCAATGACACATCTGGTCGAAAGTCTCGTCCGCCACCGAGGTGGCCTGCTGCACCGGACTCCACAGCCTCGTGGGGTCAGTATGTCGACACAGCCGTTGGGGACTACTCCCTTTCGCGCCTGAAGCCTATCGGACGTCGGTGCACCCCCTGGCAGGCGGTAGGATCGGGGACGCGAATGAGTCGGCCGGGCGGCCGCGGCACCGGGTCGTACGACCACGGTGTCGAGGAAAGTCCGGACTCCGCAGAGCGACGGTGGTGGCTAACGGCCACCCACGGCGACGTGCGGGACAGTGCCACAGAGAACAGACCGCCAGCGGCCTGCGCCTTCGGGCGCAGGTGCGGGTAAGGGTGAAACGGTGAGGTAAGAGCTCACCAGCGCTCCGGGTGACCGGGGCGGCTAGGTAAACCCCACCGGGAGCAAGACCAAGAGGACTCCTCCGCGTGCGGAGGGGTCTGCGCTGACGGGCTGCTCGTCCGATGTCAGCGGGTAGGTTGCACGAGGCGTCCAGCAATGGGCGTCCCAGATGGATGGTCGCCCGGGCCGGTGGAGTGATCCGCTGGTCTGACAGGATCCGGCTTACAGGCCGGCTCATTCGCCCCATGACCACGACGTTCACGCCCCAGGACGTGGCCGATCCCGGTGACAATCTGCTCGGCCGCATCCGTCTGCGCAAGGTGTTCGCCGGCACCCTGCTCAAGCCGTCCTGGAAGTTCCCGAGCTCCTACGAGCCGGCTGCGGAGCAGACACTGGGGTCTCTGCGCGTCGAGCAAGCCTGAGCAGCGGACGGGCGGGGACGTACTCCCTCGCGCCATGGTGTGGAATGTTGTCGCCAGTGGTCGGGTGACAGTTTGACGGGGAGGGGGCGTGGGTACGCCAGACCACGGCCCCTCTTCGGAGGCGAGGCTCCCACCCACCGATCTTCTTTCAGGAGTACGCATGACCGTGCCCAACATTGCCCTCAACAACGGCGTCGAGATCCCGCAGCTGGGGTTCGGTGTCTTCCAGATCGATCCGTCCGAGACCAAGGACGCGACGCTCACGGCCCTCGAGGTCGGCTACCGGCACATCGACACGGCCGAGATGTACGGCAACGAGAAGGAGGTCGGCGAGGCGATCCGCGAGTCCGGCATCCCGCGTGACGAGATCTTCGTGACGAGCAAGCTCAACAACGGTTTCCACGCGCCCGACGATGCGATCAAGGCGTTCGAGGGCACCCTTGAGGCGCTCGGTCTGGACAAGATCGACCTGTTCCTCATCCACTGGCCGCTGCCGGGCATCGACGTCGACTTCGTCGACACCTGGAAGACCCTCGAGGGGTTCTACCGCGACGGCCGCGCCCGCTCGATCGGCGTCTCCAACTTCCAGCCGACGCACCTGCGTCGCGTGATCCAGGAGGGCGAGATCGTTCCGGCCGTCAACCAGATCGAGGTGCACCCCTACCTGACGCAGGACGAGGTCCGCGCGGTCAACACCGAGCACGGCGTCGCGACCGAGGCCTGGTCGCCGATCGCCCAGGGCCTCGTGCTGAACAACCCCGTCGTCACGGGGCTGGCCAACGACAAGGGCAAGACGCCCGCCCAGGTGGTCCTGCGCTGGCACGTGCAGCGCGGCGACATCATCTTCCCCAAGTCGGTGACGCGCAGCCGCGTCGAGGAGAACTTCGACATCTTCGACTTCGAGCTCACCGACGGTGAGATGGGCACGATCAGCGCTCTCAACAAGGACGAGCGCACCGGCCCCGACCCGGACGTGTTCAACTACATCCCCTGACACCGGAGCCCCTCCGGCGCGGCCGGGGACCGACGATGAGGGTTTGGGGTAGCTAGCGCAGCCGCAACCCCTCACCCTCGGGCGCGGCCGGCACCGACGATGAGGGTTTGGGGTAGTCACCGCTACCGCAAACCCTCATCGTTCGTCCTCCTCCGGCGCGGAGCCACGCCGACCACGGCGCCGGGATCCCGACCTACGACAGGGTCAGGATCTCGGCGCCGTTCGACGTCACCAGCAGGGTGTGCTCGAACTGCGCGGTCCGGGACCGGTCTCGGGTCGTGGCGGTCCACCCGTCGTCCCACATGTCCCAGTCGATCGAGCCCAGCGTGAGCATCGGCTCGATCGTGAACGTCATGCCGGGCTGCATCACGGTGTCGGCCGACGGGTCGTCGTAGTGGGGGATGACGAGCCCGTCGTGGAAGGCCGGGCCGACCCCGTGCCCGGTGAAGTCACGCACGACGCCGTAGCCGAACCGCTTGGCGTACGTCTCGATGACCCGGCCGATCACGTTGATCTCCCGACCCGGCTTGACCGCGCGGATCGCCCGCATCGTGGCCTCCTGCGTGCGCTCGACCAGCAGTCGTGACTCCTGGTCGACGTCGCCCACGAGATAGGTCTTGTTGGTGTCCCCGTGGACGCCCCCGATGTACGCCGTGATGTCGATGTTGACGATGTCGCCGTCCTCGAGCGGACGATCGTCGGGGATGCCGTGGCAGATGACCTCGTTGACGCTGCTGCACAAGGACTTGGGATAGCCCCGGTAGCCCAGCGTCGACGGATAGGCGCCCTGCGCGACGATGAACTCGTGGCCGATCCGGTCGAGCTCGTCGGTCGTGACGCCCGGTGCGATCGCGGCCTCGACGGCGTCCAGCGCCTGCGCCGCGATCCGGCCGGCGATCCGCATGGCCTCGATCGTCTGGGCGTCCCGCACGAGCGGGCCGCGATAGGGCAGGGGAGCGATCTGTCCGACGTACTCGGGACGTTCGATCGAGGCGGGGACGGGGCGGCGGGCCGAGACACGGCCGGCGGTCAGGACACTCACGCGGGGAGTTTAGTGGGAGCACCCGAGCCCGGGTTGGGGCAGGATGGGCACATGAGTGACGCCAAGTTCTACTACTGCACCAAGCACGGCACGGTCGAGGGTGAGGACGGCTGCCGGGCGGCGGACCGCCTCGGGCCGTACGACACCGCGGAGGAGGCCGCCCGCGCTCTGGAGATCGCCGCGGAGCGCACCAAGAGCTGGGACAACGACCCCGACTGGAACGACGACGCGACCCCGGACGAGCCCACGAAGGAATGAGACGCCGACGCAGACGCAGGTCCGGTGGTCTGCGCCTCGAGCGTTCGGGTCCGTGGATCGCGGTCGGCGGGCTGTTCGTCCTGCTGTGGCTCGCGATCTCGACGTCGATCTACGCGCCGTGGTGGGGCGTCGTCCTGCACGTGCTGGTCCTCGCCCCGCTCGTCGGCTGGGTCGTCAGCTGGGCGAGGACCCGCCCGGCGGCATGCACCTTCGTGCCGCTGGCGGGCCTGCCCCTGCTGGCGCTGGTGACCGCCGTGGGCGTCGGCCCGGGCGGCTGGAGCGCCTGAGGTCTACTCGGCGAAGCTGTGCTCGTCGTCGGGGAAGGTGCCGCCCTTGACGTCCGAGACGTACGCCTGCGTCGCCTGGAGCATCACGGCGTGCAGGTCGGCGTACTTCTTGACGAAACGCGGGGTGCGGCCGGAGTTGAGGCCCAGCATGTCCTGCCACACCAGCACCTGGGCGTCGCACTCGACGCCTGCGCCGATCCCGACCGTGGGGATGCGCAGCGCCTTGGTGACCTCTGCGGCGACCGGGGACGGGACCATCTCCATGACGATCGCGAACGCCCCGGCGGCCTCGAGCGCCCTGGCCTCCTCGACCATGCGGGCGGCACCGTCACCACGGCCCTGCACGCGGTAGCCGCCGAGATTGTGCTCGGCCTGCGGGGTGAACCCGATGTGGGCGCACACGGGGATGCCCGCGTCGGTCAGGAGCTTGACCTGCGGCACCATCGCGAGACTGCCCTCGAGCTTGACCGCGTGCGCACCGGCCTCCTTCATGAACCGGACAGCGGTGTGGAACGCCTGCTCGGGGGAGCCCTGGTAGGAGCCGAACGGCAGATCGGCCAGCACGAGCGCGTGCGGCGCGGAGCGGGAGACGGCCCGCACGAGGGGGATGAGCTCGTCCACCGTGACCGGCAGTGAGGTCTCGTTGCCGTAGACGTTGTTGGACGCGGAGTCGCCGACCAGCAGCACCTCGACGCCGGCCTCGTCGAACGTGGCCGCGGTGTACTGGTCGTACGCGGTCAGCATGGTCCACTTCTCGCCGCGTTCCTTCATCTGCTGCAGCGTGTGGGTGCGGACGCGCTTGCGGGCTGCCGGGGCAGGTGAGGCAGGCCCGGTGCCGTACGGCGCGGTCTCTTCAGGGGTGGCGTCGGCCATGGGAATGCTCCTGTTCGTCTCGCAGCTCCTGGCGGAGTCCACGGATGGCACCAGCGTGCCAGATCCGCGTAGGAGCAGCGGCGGAGTGTGAACCAACTCACCCGTCCGACTGCCGACGGGGACCAAGGATGAGGGTTTGCGGTTGCTGGAGCTGCCCCGAACCCTCATCGCGCGGACGGGGCGCACCGAGGATGAGGGTTAGTGGTCGCCGGAGTTGCCAGAAACCCTCATCGTCGGTCCCCCGGAGGGCGGCGACCGGGTGGCGACGACCGGGTGGGCGTCAGAGCTTCTCGCGCCACCGGTGGGTGATGGGCACGCGCCGGTCGCGGCCGAAGTTGCGCCGCGAGACCTTGGGTCCCGGCGGGTACTGGCGACGCTTGTACTCCGCGCGGTCGACCAGGCCGATGACGCGCTCGACGAGTGCGGGGTCGAAGCCCTCGGCGATGACGTCCACGGAGCCGAGATCGCGCTCGACGTACGCGTCGAGCACGGCGTCGAGCTGGTCGTAGGGCGGCAGCGAGTCCGAGTCGAGCTGACCGGGCCGCAGCTCGGCCGACGGGGGCTTGGAGATCGTCCCCTCGGGGATGGGCGGAGTCTCGCCGCGCTCGACCGCGTACGCGTTGCGCCACCGCGCGAGCTCCCACACGAGGGTCTTGGGGACGTCCTTGATCGGGGCGTAGCCGCCGACCGCGTCGCCGTAGATCGTGGAGTAGCCCGTGGCGAGCTCGGACTTGTTGCCGCACGCGAGCACGAGGTGGCCGTGCTGGTTGGACAGCCCCATCCAGATGACCGCGCGGATGCGGGCCTGCAAGTTCTCCTCTGCGAGGCCGTCGAGGTGCAGCGCCTCCTGGTACGCATCGAAGATCGGCGCGATCGGCACGGTCTGCAGGGTGAGGCCGGTGCGGCGTGCCTGCTCCGCGGCGTCGCTGCGGGAGTGCTCGGTCGACCACGCGCTCGGGTTGGAGACGCCGAAGACCTTGTCGGCGCCCAGGGCGTCCACCGCGATCGCCGCGACGAGGGTGGAGTCGATGCCGCCGGACATGCCGAACAGGACCGACGAGAAGCCGTTCTTGTGCACGTAGTCGCGCAGCCCCGTGACGAGCGCGGTCCAGATCTCCTGGTGGCGCGGCATCCGCTCGGCCTGGGTGACGGGCAGGGGCTCGTACGCCGCGAAGGGCTCGGAGCTGATGATCGTGCGCCTGATCGCGAGGCCACCGAAGCGCTCCTCGGCATCCGGCATCGCCGGTGTCGCAGCAGGCAGGTCGAGATCGACGACGAGCAGCTCGGGATCGAACTGGCCCGAGCGCCCGAGGACGGTCCCGTCCTGGTCGACCACGAGCGAGTCGCCGTCGAAGACGAGCTCGTCCTGGCCGCCGACCAGGTTGACGTACGCGAGGACGCACTCGCCCTCGCGGGCCCGGCGCGAGCACAGCTCGAGGCGTACGTCGTCCTTGTCGGCCTCGTACGGCGAGCCGTTGGGGACGACCAGGAGGGCTGCCTCGGCTGCCTTCGCCGCGGCGGAGGGGCCGTCACGCCACAGGTCCTCGCAGATCGCCAGCGCGACGTCGATGCCGCCGATCTGCAGGATGTTGATCTCGTGGCCGGGGACGAAGTTGCGGATCTCGTCGCCGACGCCGTAGTTCCACAGGTGGTGCTTGGCCTGGCGCGCGACGATCCGGCCGCCGTGCATCACCGCGACGGAGTTGAGCGGCGCGTTCTTGGGGATGCCGAATCCCTGCGAGGAGCCCTCGGCATGGTCGAGGAAGCCGACGACCGCCACGACGTCGCCGCAGCCCTCGTCCTGCAGGCGGGTGGCGAGGGACTCCGCGGTCGCGCGTGACGCCTTGATGAGCGAGGCCCGCATCGCGAGATCCTCGATCGGGTAGCCGGTCAGCATCATCTCGGGGAAGACGACGAGGTGCACGCCCTGGGCGGCGGCGTCCTTGCAGTGCTCGACGACGAGGTCGGCGTTGCCGGCGAGGTCACCCACCGTGGCGTTGACTTGGGCGAGGGCGAGGCGCAGCTGGGGCATGCCAAGAACCCTAGTGCGGCGCCAGTGGGCACGCCCGGGCCGCCGCCGGGCGTAACAACGCCGTAACAATCCGCGTGGGACAATGACCGCATGGGAAAACAGGAAGACTTCGTCCTGCGCGCGCTCGAGGAGCGCGACGTCCGATTCGTACGTCTGTGGTTCACCGACGTCCTGGGATCCCTGAAGTCGGTCGCGATCGCGCCGGCCGAGCTCGAGGGCGCATTCGCCGAGGGCATCGGCTTCGACGGCTCGGCGATCGAGGGCTTCGCCCGCGTCCATGAGGCCGACATGCTCGCGATGCCGGACCCGTCGACGTTCCAGATCCTGCCGTGGCGCGGCGAGACCCCGGCGACGGCCCGCATGTTCTGCGACATCCTCATGCCCGACGGCACGCCGTCGTACGCCGATCCGCGCCACGTGCTGAAGCGTGCGCTGCAGAAGGCGGCCGAGGCGGGCTTCACGTTCTACACGCACCCCGAGATCGAGTTCTTCCTCTTCAAGGGCAAGCCCGACGCAGGTGACCGTCCGGTTCCCGTGGACGACAGCGGCTACTTCGACCACACCGCGCAGGGCGGCGGCCAGGACTTCCGCCGCGAGGTCATCACGATGCTCGAGAACATGGGCATCTCGGTCGAGTTCAGCCACCACGAGGGCGGTCCGGGCCAGCAGGAGATCGACCTGCGTTACGCCGACGCACTCTCGACGGCCGACAACATCATGACGTTCCGCACGGTCGTGCGCGAGGTCGCGCTGAGCCAGGGCAAGTGGGCCTCGTTCATGCCCAAGCCGTTCACCGAGCACCCCGGATCGGGCATGCACACGCACGTCTCGCTGTTCGAGGGCGACGAGAACGCGTTCTACGAGGCCGGTGCGGAGTACCAGCTGTCGCGGACGGGACGCGCGTTCATCGCCGGCGTCCTGCACCACACCCCCGAGATCACCGCGGTCACCAACCAGTGGGTCAACTCCTACAAGCGCCTCGCCGGCGGGGGAGAGGCACCCAACTACGTGTGCTGGGGCCACAACAACCGCTCGGCCCTGATCCGCGTGCCGATGTACAAGCCGCACAAGGGCAACTCCGCGCGCGTCGAGAACCGGGCGGTCGACTCGGCCTGCAACCCGTACCTCGCGTTCGCGCTGATCCTGGCCGCGGGACTCAAGGGCATCGAGGAGAAGTACGAGCTGCCGCCCGAGGCCGAGGACGACGTCTGGTCGCTGTCGGAGAACGAGCGCAAGGCCATGGGCATCGCGCCGCTGCCGCGCAACCTCGACGAGGCGATCCGCACGATGGAGACCAGCGAGCTGGTCGCCGAGACCCTCGGCGAGCACGTCTTCGACTTCTTCCTGCGCAACAAGCGCGCGGAGTGGCAGGACTACCGCTCGCAGGTCACGCAGTTCGAGATCGATCGCCTCATGCCGATGGTCTGAGCGGACCGCCGCTCAGGTCCGCCCGGCCTTCTGCAGCAGCACGGCCCGCTCCCGCTCGTTGCGGGTGAGGGCAGCCGCTGCCAACAGCTCCTCGCGTGCCTCGTCGCGCCGACCGAGGCGAGCCAGCAGCTCTCCTCGTACGCCCGGCAGGAGCGCGGAGCCGGTCATCGCCCCGGTCGCGACGATCTCGTCCACCGCTGCCAGACCGGCCGCCGGACCGTGCGCCATCGCGACGGCGACAGCGCGGTTGAGATCGACCACTGGTGACGGCGCGACCTCGGCCAGCGACTCGTAGAGCCCGACGATGCGCGCCCAGTCCGTCTCGTCGGTCGAGGGTGCGACCGCATGGCACTCGGCGATCGCCGCCTGCAGGGCGTACGCGCCGCGGCCCCGGCCGATCGCGTCAGCCTTCGCGAGCGCGGCCCGGCCTCGCCGGATCTGGTCGTGGTCCCACCGCGAGCGGTCCTGGTCCGCGAGCAGGACGGGCTCGCCGTCCGCGTCGACGCGCGCGGCGAAGCGCGAGGCCTGCAGCTCGAGCAGCGCCCGGAGGGCGTGGGCGTCGGGCTCGTCCGGGACGAGGGAGCTGACGATCCGTGCGAGCCGCAGCGCCTCGCCGGCGAGATCGGTCCGCATCCAGCTCGAGCCGGCCGTCGCGGCGTACCCCTCGTTGAAGATCAGGTAGACCACCTGCAGGACCGACGCCAGCCGGCCGCCGAGCTCCTCGCGGGACGGCACCTCGAACGGCACCGCTGCCGCGGAGATCGTCCGCTTGGCGCGCACGATCCGCTGCTGCACCGTGCTCACCGGCACCATGAACGCGCGCGCGATCTCCTCGGTCGTCAGTCCGCCGACGACGCGCAGGGTCAGCGCGATCTGCGACTCGCGCGGCAGGATCGGGTGGCACGCGGTGAAGATGAGCCGCAGCACGTCGTCGTCGACCGTCTCGGGGTCCCACGGCGGCTCGTGATCGATCGCGGCGAGCCGGTGCTGCTCGGCGAGCGAGTACGCGATAGCGGCGTGGCGGTCGTCCAGGCGCGCGAGCCGGCGACGCCGGTCGATGCCCTTGCGCTTGGCGACGGTCGTGAGCCACGCGGCGGGGTTGGGCGGAACGCCGTCGCGCGGCCACTGGGTGAGGGCGTCGACGAATGCCTCCTGGGCGAGGTCCTCGGCGAGGCCGAAGTCGCCCACGACCCGGGTCAGGGTCGCCACGATGCGGGCGGACTCGATGCGCCAGAGCGCCTCGACACGGCGACGGGCGGCGGCCGCCTCGCTCTCGGAGGCAGCCACCGCCCGGTCCTCGGCCATGGGCGGCGATCAGCCCTGGACGGGCCGGTCAGTCCCCAGCTGCTCGCGCCACTCGTACTCCTTCTGGATGTACTCGTTGTCCTGGTCGAACTCCTCGGTCTCCGTCACCCGCCGGACCTCCAGGCGCATGCCGGGTCCGAGCGGGCAGCGCTTGGCCCACTCGGCGGCCTCCTCCTTGGTCGAGGTCTGGATCATCCAGAAGCCGTTGAACAGCTCCTTCGCCTCGGCGTACGGGCCGTCGGTCACGACCGGCGGCGTCTGGTCGAAGTCGACCACGAACCCCTCGTCGGGAGGAGCCAGGCCCTCGCCGGCGAGCAGGACGCCGGCCTTGATCAAGGACTCGTTGTAGGCGCCCATCGCGTTGATGACCTCGGTGAAGTCGACGTCCTCGGGCATCTCGACCATCTCGGGCGTTCGCATGATCAGCATGTACTTCATGGTCTGTCTCCTCGGTGTGCGGGCCGCACGTCGACCCTCTCACCAATGCTTCGAACGGGCCATGCCCAGATCGACCGACAGGCCGGGGCGGTCTGCCGGTAGCCTGCAGACGTGGCAACAGACGCACGTGACCTGGCCGTGACACTTGCCCGCAAGGGATTCCGCGACGGGCAGGCCGCCGTGGCGAGCCTGGAGTCCCTCGGCGACGTCCCGGAGGCACTGGTCGACCAGATCGCCTCGGTGGCGAGCCCGGACGCCGCGCTGTCGTCGCTCAGCTCGATTGCGTCGCGCATGGCGCCTGGCGAGCTGCTCGAGATGCTCGCGAGCGACGACGAGCTGCGGTTGCGGCTGCTCGTCGTGCTGGGCACCAGCGAGGCCCTCGGCGACTTCCTGACCCGTCACCCCGAGCACGTGCGCGACCTGGCCTCGACCGATCTGGCTCGTCGTCCCATCCCGCTGGACCTGCGCCGCCAGCAGATGGAGGAGGCGACCGACGCCGACGAGCTGCGGGTCGCCTACCACCGCAAGCTGCTGCACATCGCCGCTCGTGACCTGACTGCGCTGACCACGTTCGAGGAGTCCTCGGCCGAGCTCTCCGACCTCGCCGTGGCCACCCTCGGCGCGGCGCTGCGGATCGCCCGTGAGGCCGAGCCGGACGCCGATCTGTGCCGCCTGACGATCATCGCGATGGGCAAGACCGGCGGTCACGAGCTCAACTACCTCAGCGACGTCGACGTGATCTTCGTGCACGAGCCTGCGGAGGGCGCCGACGACGGTGCGGCGATCGGCGCCGCCACACGCCTGGCCGCGGCGGTCATGAAGCTGTGCCGTGAGCACACCGGTGAGGGGACGATCTGGGAGGTCGACGCCGAGCTGCGTCCCGAGGGCAAGAACGGACCCTTGGTGCGGACGCTCGCGAGCCACATCGCCTACTACGAGAAGTGGGCCAGCACGTGGGAGTTCCAGGCGCTGCTCAAGGCCCGCTTCGCGGCCGGGGACGAAGAGCTCGGCCAGGCGTACATCGACGCGTTGTCGCCCATGATCTGGCTCGCCAGCACCCGGCCCCACTTCGTCTCGGACGTCCGCGCGATGCGCCGTCGCGTGATCGACAACATCCCGGCGGCGCAGCGCAGTCGTCAGCTCAAGCTCGGGGCGGGCGGGCTGCGGGACGTCGAGTTCGCGGTGCAGCTGCTGCAGCTCGTCCACGGCCGCGCGGACGAGACCCTGCGCAGCCCCACGACGCTGAAGGCGCTCGGGGCGCTCATCGACGGCGGCTACGTGGGACGGCGCGACGGCGCGGCGATGGAGGAGGCGTACGAGTTCCTGCGCACGCTCGAGCACCGGATCCAGCTCTACAAGCTGCGCCGCAGCCACATCGTCCCCGACGACCCGGAGGACCTGCGCAGACTCGGCCGCAGCATGGGATTTCGGCAGAACTCGGCCGAGGCGCTCACCAAGGAGTGGCAGGCGCACCGCCGCATCGTGCGGCGCCTGCACGAGAAGCTCTTCTACCAGCCGCTGCTCGAGGCCGTGGCCTCATTGCCCACCGATCACCTGCGGCTCACCCCGCTCGCGGCCGAGGAACGTCTCACGGCGCTGGGCTTCGTCGACCCGAAGGGTGCGCTCGCGCACATCCAGGCGCTCACGTCCGGTCTGTCGCGTCGCGCCTCGATCCAGAAGTCGCTGCTGCCGGCGATGCTGGCCTGGTTCGCGGAGTCACCCGACCCGGATGCGGGCCTGCTGGCGTTCCGCAAGATCTCCGAGGGGCTCGGGGAGACGCACTGGTACCTGCGCAAGCTGCGCGACGAGGGGGAGGGCGCCGAGCAGCTCGCACACGTCCTCTCGTCGAGCCGCTACGTCACCGATCTGATCCTGCGCGCACCCGACTCGGTCGCGCTCCTCGGCGACGACGCCGAGCTCAGGCCGCTCGAGCGCGAACGCCTGCGGACCGAGGTCGACCTCGCGGCCGACCGGCACCGCAACCCGCAGGACGCGATCCGGGCCGTGCGCCGCGTGCGCCGCCGTGAGCTGTCCCGGGTCGGCATCGCCGACGTGCTGGGACGCCTCGACATCACCGAGGTCGGCGAGGCGCTGACCGACATCTCGACGGCCACGCTGGCCGGCGCCCTCAAGGCGTCCACCGCCGCGGTCGAGGCCGAGCGCGGTGCGATGCCGACCCGGCTCTCGATCGTCCTGATGGGACGACTCGGCGGGGGCGAGGCCGGCTACGGGTCCGACGCCGACGTCATGTTCGTCCACGACCCCTGCGAGGGGGCGGACGACACCGAGGCCGCTGCGGCCGCCACCGCGGTCGTCCAGGGCCTGCGCCGCATGCTGGCGGCGCCGGGCGACGATCCCGCGCTCGAGGTCGACGCGGAGCTGCGACCCGAGGGCAAGAACGGTCCCCTCGTGCGGACGTTCGCGTCCTACCGGGCGTACTACGAGAAGTGGTCGGCCGTCTGGGAGGCCCAGGCGCTGCTGCGGGCCAACGCCGCGGTCGGCGACGCCGACCTCAATGCGCGCTTCACCGAGCTGATCGACCCGCTCCGGTTCCCCGAGGGCGGTGCCACAGCCGACGAGATCCGCGAGATCCGCCGCATCAAGGCGCGCGTGGACTCCGAGCGGCTGCCGCGCGGCGCGAACCCCAAGACGCACCTGAAGCTGGGCCGTGGCGGTCTCGCCGACGTCGAGTGGACGGTCCAGCTGCTGCAGATGCAGCACGCCCACGCGGTGCCGGAGCTGCGGACGACCCGCACGCTGACCGCGCTCCATGCCGCGGTCGGCGCAGACCTCGTCAGCCACGACGACGCGATGGCGCTCGAGGCGGCCTGGCGGCTCGTCAGCCGCATCCGCAACGCGGTCGTCCTCATGCGCGGCAAGGCGGCCGAGTCCATGGTCGAGCACGCGGGGGAGCGGGCCGGCGTGGCGCACCTGCTCGGCTACGGCATGGACGAGGGGGAGCGGCTGAACGACGACTACCTCCGGACGACCCGTCACGCCCGCAAGGTCGTGGAGCGCATCTTCTACGAGTGAGGGCTGTCGGCGAGTATCGTCGGAAGCTGTCGACGTGGGGAGCACGATCATGCGCAGGAGCGTCCGGGCGGTCATCGCCCTGGTCATCACGGTGCTGGCGGCCTCGCTGCTCGCCGCACCTGCCAGCGCGGCGGACGAGGCCATCGTGCCCGGCACGCCGACCGTGTCCGGACGCGCGCAGTACGACGGCACGCTGAGGGCGGTCCCCGGTGCGTGGACGCCCGGCGACGTCACGTTCTCGTACCAGTGGCTGCGTGACGGCGCACCGGTCGGGAGCGACTCACCGGCCAACGTCACGCGCCGGCTCACGAGCACGAACGACATCGGGCGGACGTACGCGGTGCGGGTGACGGCGACCCGGGACGGCTCGGCGCCCGTGGCGGCGACCAGCGCCAGGACCCGCCCGGTCGCGAAGGGAACGATCACCCACACGGCCCGGCCGAAGATCTCGGGCAGCCCCAGGTACGGGCACCGGCTCACCGGCACATCGGGGTCGTGGTCACGAGGTGTGCGGTTGGAGTACCGCTGGCTGCGCAACGACAAGCCCATCAGCGGTGCCACGGGCCGCCACCACACGGTCGGTCCCTCGGACGTGGGCGCGAAGATCCGCTTCCGGGTCAAGGCCAAGCGCACCGGCTACTCGACCGCGACGGCACGATCGACCGCGGTGACCGGGCAGCACGTCCGCAGCGTCCGCAAGGTCGTCACCTACCGGGTCGCGACCCGCGGCTCGATCAGCACGAGCCTGACGACGTTCAAGAGGCACGCCCAGGAGACCTATGACGACCCGCGCGGCTGGCGCGCGATGGGTGTGCGGTTCAAGCGGGTGTCGAAGGGCGGTGACTTCACCCTCGTGCTCAGCCAGGCCTCGAAGGTCCCGAGCTTCTCCTCCGGGTGCAGCTCGACCTACAGCTGCCGGGTGGGGCGCAACGTCATCATCAACCAGACCCGCTGGCTCAAGGCCAGCCCGGCCTGGAAATCCCGCAAGGGCTCGGTGCGCAGCTATCGCCACCTGGTGGTCAACCACGAGACCGGGCACTGGTTCGGTCGCGGGCACGTGGGGTGCGGAGGCAAGGGCCAGGCCGCGCCGGTGATGCAGCAGCAGTCCAAGGGGCTCGGCGGCTGCACGATCAACCCGTGGCCGAAGAGGAACGAGCTCCACGCCCCCCGCTACGGCTGGTGACCGGGGCGGAGGCTAGCCGGCCTTCTGCGCCTGCAGGATGCTGTCGCGCTCGTTGATCGTCAGGCCGCCCCAGACGCCGTACGGCTCGCGGACGGCCAGCGCGTGCTCGAGGCACTGCTGCACGACCGGGCACACCGCGCACAGGGCCTTGGCGGCCGACTCACGGGCGCGGCGACGGGGTCCGCGCTCGGCGTCGGGGGAGAAGAACGTCTCCGGGTCGGCCCCGCGGCACGCACCGTCGTACTGCCACTCGTAGGTCTCCTGGATGGGCATCGGCAGACGCGAGATGGAAGCCATGGCTCACACCTCGCTCGGGCGCGACATGCGCAGCTGGAAGACGTCGATGTAGCCGGCCGCGAAGCCCGCCTCGCAGTACGCCAGGTAGAACTCCCACATCCGTCTGAACGTCTCGTCGAAGCCCTGGTCGTGGATCGTGGCCCAGTTGGCGTTGAACCTCTCGCGCCACTGTCGCAACGTGCGGGCGTAGTCCTGACCCAGCGACCGCTGGTCGGTCACCGCGAGCGTCGTGTGATCGGCCAGCGTGTGGTCGATCGCCTCGAGGGACGGGATCAGGCCGCCCGGGAAGATGTACTTCTGGATCCAGCCGTACGAGTCGCGCGTGGCCAGGTAGCGGTGGTGGGCCATCGTGATGGCCTGGATCGAGACCTTGCCGCCGGGGGCCAGGAGCCGGTCGATCGTGGCGAAGTACGTCGGCCAGTACTCCTCGCCGACCGCCTCGATCATCTCGACGCTGACGATCGCGTCGTACTGACCGGTGACCTCTCGATAGTCCATGAGCCGCAGGTCGACCTCGACGCCCGCGTCGGCGAACCGCTCCTCCGCGAGGACGGCCTGCTCCTTGGACAGCGTGATCGTGGTGACGTCGGCGCCGCGCTGGGCCGCGCGGATCGCGAGGGCGCCCCAGCCGCTGCCGATCTCGAGCAGCCTGGTGCCGGCGGTGACGCCGGCCTGGTCGAGGATGCCGTCGATCTTGTGCATCTGGGCGGCCTCGAGGTCCTGGTCGGGCGTCGCGAACCAGGCGGCCGAGTACGACATCGAGGGGTCGAGGAACTGCGCGAACAGATCGTTGGACAGGTCGTAGTGGGCCTCGATGTTCTTCTTCGAGCCGGTGAGCGAGTTGCGCTGCTGGTGCGGCAGCTTCTCGTCGACGAAGACCCGGAACTTCTGCAGGGGCACCGGCACGATCGTGGCCATGCGCTCGGCGAACGGCCGCAGGAGATCGGCCAGGTCGGTGTCGGGGCCGGCCGTCCAGTCGCCGGCCATGTAGGCCTCGCCGAAGCCGATCTTGCTGCCGGCGCCCAGCCGCGCGAAGAACGCCTTGGGGCGCACGATGCGCATCTCGGGCGAGGACGCGTCGCCCGCGCCCCAGACCGTCCCGTCGGAGAACGTCAGACGGACCGGGACGTGCTTGGCCGTCGGGCGGAGGATGGCACGTGCGGCGCGCGCCTTGAGCGGGGTGCGAGGGGTGTGGGCGATGCCGGGCCAACGAGCGGTGGCGAGCTGCGTCATCGGGTGCCTTCCTGCGGTTCGTACGCCGGTCGCGGAACGACCGGCAGTCTGCGGATCCAGAGCCATGCACCGTGTATTCGGATCAGAAGGCTGGTGCGATGGGTCATGAATGGCATCTTGATGAGAAGTTCTGCGAGGTGCCGCCGGGTGGCCGGTCGGGGCGTCCCGCGGAAGGTCGCGCTGAACACCGCCTCGCCGTCGTGACGCAGCACGATGCTGGACGAGATCTGCTCGGCTGCCAGCACGAATCGCAGGTCGTACCTGCCCTCGACCGCGAAGAACGGCGAGACGTAGAACGCCTTGTCGACCTCGGTGCGGCCGGCGTCGTCGGGCTGCAGGAGGTACGCGTGCCGCTCGCCGTACGTGTTGTGCACCTCCGCGACGATGCAGGCCAGCGATCCGTCCGCTGCGATGGCCCAGAAGACGCTGAGCGGGTCGAACGTGTGACCCAGCACTCGCGCATTGGCGAGCATCAGCAGTCGGCAGCCGGTCACGTCAACGCCGTGGGCGGCGCAGAACCGCTCGATGTTGGCGCGGATCGTGGCCTCGGGGTCGCCGATGTGGTCCGCGGCGCGGAACGTCGAGAACGCGCTGAACGGGCGGCCCATGCGCGGCAGGTCGTCCACGTCGACCAGCCACTGGTAGACGCGGTGCGAGAACCGGTGACGCAGCGGGGTGCGCCGGGTGTGCGCGACGGTGCCCTCCACCAGGGCCGGCAGCTGGGGGAGCGTCCGGAGCCCGCCCCTGGGCTGGACCGTGCTCACCACGGCGATCCCAGCGCCTCCGCAGCCGCGACGCCCGAGCGGCAGCCGTCCTCGTGGAATCCCCAACCGTGGTACGCCCCCGCGAACACGGTCTGCTCGCTCGAGAGGGCCGCGAGACCGGCCTGGGCGGCCACCGACTCCGTGGTGTAGATCGGGTGCGTGTACGCCATGGTCGCCACGACGGTCGTGGGATCGATGCTCTCGGTCGAGTTGAGGGTCACGAGGAACGGGTCGGCGCTCTCGATGCCCTGCAGCCGGTTCATCCAGTAGGTGACGGCTGAGTGCTCGCTGCGGGTCGAGCAGTCGTCCATCCGGTAGTTCCAGGCCGAGCGCGCCGCCTCCGCACCAGGCAGCAGCGTCGGGTCGCGGTGCAGCACGACCTCGTTGTCGGAGTAGGCGAACGCCCCCAGCACGTGGCGCTCCTCGTCGCTGGGATCGGTGAGCAGCGCGAGCGCGTCGTTCGCGTGCGTGGCGATGACCACGGCATCGGCGTGGTGGAGGTCGCCGTTGGTGTCGATCAGCTCGACCTGGTCGGGCTTGCGGGTGACCGACCGGATGCCGACCCCGGTGCGCACGTCGCCGATCGCGTCGGCGACCTTGTCGACGTACGTGCCCGATCCGCCGACGACCGTGAACCACTGGGGCGAGCCCTTGATGGACAAGAAGCCGTGGTGCTTGAGGAACTCGAACAGATAGCGCGCGGGGTAGGACAACGCGGTCTCGTGCCCGGACGACCACACGCACGACACGACCGGGATCGCGTAGTGGGAGATGAAGTGGTCCGAGAAGCCGTTGATGCGCAGGAAGTCCCCGTACGTCAGGGGGTCCGTCGGTGACTCCTCGGAGTCGAGCAGCCGGTTGGCCAGTCGCCCGAACCTCTTCACCGCGAGCAGCAGGCGCAGATGGCGCACGTCCAGGAGGCGTCGCCGCTGGGCGAACACGCCCTTGCCGCCGCGCCCGCCGGCGTACTCGAGCCCGCAGCCGTCGCAGCGGATGCTCATGCTCATCTCGGTGGGGTGCACCTCGACGTCGAGCTCCGCGAAGAGGCGCCGCAGCAGGGGATAGGTCCGGTCGTTGTGGACGATGAAGCCGCTGTCGACACGGTGGGTCGCGTCCGCACCCTCGACCGTGTGGGTGTGGGCGTGGCCGCCGACCCGGCCGTCGGACTCGAAGACCGTGACGTCGTGGTCCCGGCGAAGGAGATAGGCGGCGGTGAGACCCGAGACGCCGGATCCGATGACAGCGACCCGGCGCCGGGCAGAGGACGATTCCATGTCGGGGATTCGTCGCTAACCGGCAGCCGGATGGGTGTCCTCGACGTCCTCGTTGGCCCGTTTGCTCGCCTCGGCGATCTCGAAGATCTCCGTGCCGAACGCGCCGACCTCACGCGTGATCTGTCGAGCCGTGTCGAACAAGATGGCCACGACGTGGCCGGCACTGCCGATGGCCGCCTCGGTCGACTGCTGCAGGACGTCCTTGACGATCTCTCGCCGACTCAGCGCCATGGCGTCCCCTCCTGATTTGACCTAGGAGGCCAAGTGTGACGCACCAGCGGTCTCAAGGCGACGTGCGGCCTCTTCACGCTTGGCGCGGCGCAGCGCCTTGCTCTCGGGGCTGTTGCCGATCTTGTAGGGATCGCTGGGCTTCTTGCCGAGCTTGGCCAGCTGGCGGATGACGCTGCCGAGCTGCTTGGAGAGCCGTCCCGTGTTGTAGTGCAGGCCGTACTTCTCGACCAGACGGTTGACGTCCTCGGCGACCTCGGGGTAGCGACGGGCCGGGATGTCGGGGAACAGGTGGTGCTCGATCTGGTAGCTCAGGTTGCCGGTCATGACGTGGAACGGCTTGCGACCGGTGATGTTCGCCGAGCCGAGCAGCTGGCGCAGGTACCACTGGCCACGGTTCTCGTTCTGCGCGTCCTCTTCCTTGAACGTCTCCACCTCGGCCGGGAAGTGGCCGCAGAAGATGATCAGGAAGGTCCACACGTTGCGGATGACGTTGGCCGCGACGTTCGCGCCGAGGATCGCGACAGGCGCCCACCAGCCCATGAACGGGACGAGGGCCAGGCCGAGTGCGGGCCAGGCGATGTAGTCCTTGAAGACCTGCTTGCGGATCTTCTTGAACGCGCGCTTCTTGCGACCCTCGAAGTCCTCCTTCGAGATCTTGCCGTGGAGGTACTGGTCGAGCTCGACGCCGTGGTACATGATGCCCCACTCGAACACCATCATCAGTGCTGTTGCGAGGGGCAGGTTGAAGCGGTGGCTGGGGTACCACGGCTGGTCCTCGTCGATGCGGAACATGTTGTAGCCGATGTCCCGGTCCATGCCGTGGATGTTGGTGTACGTGTGGTGGATGTAGTTGTGGCCGTGCTTCCAGTCCTGGGCCGGCGCGATGTTGTCCCACTCGTAGCGGGCGCCGTCGATCATCGGATCGTTCATCCAGTCGTACTGGCCGTGCATGACGTTGTGGCCGATCTCCATGTTGTCGAGGATCTTGGCCACGGCGAGCGAGCCGATGCCCGCGATGAACGCCGGCGGGAAGAACGGCATGAAGATGCCGATGCGACCCACGACCTCGGCGCCACGCTGGATGCGGATGACCCGGCGGATGTAGTCGGCGTCCTTCTGCCCCAGGTCGTCGAGCACGCGCTGGCGCACGGCGTCGAGCTCACGCCCGAACTCCTCGAGCTGCTCGTACGTCATGTAGTCCAGACCGATCGTGGCCGGCCTCTCGGACGTCGGGTTGATCAGCGTCAGGGGAGCGGTGTTGTGGTTGCTCGCACTCCGCGGCTTGATGGGCGCGTTCTTGGTGAACTTGCGTGCGATGGCGGTCGTGAGGGCGGCCATGGTGAACTCCTTGGCTCAGAGGGCGACGTTGACGTCGCCGATGGGGACCTGGACACAGATCTTGATGGTCTCGTCGGTGCTTGCGTTGATCTCGCCGCTGACGACGTGGCGGACGGCGCCGCTGTTCTTCTTGACGGCGCAGGTGTTGCAGACGCCCATGCGGCAGCCGAACTCGGGCTTGAGGCCTGCTTCCTCGGCCTGGACGAGGATCGTGGCACCGCTGTTGGGGGCCTCGATACCGGCGTCGTCGAACGTGAGCGCGCCGGTCGCGTCCGCAGCGCCGAGGTCGACGCTGGGCACCTTGAAGTACTCGACGTGCAGCTGCTCGGCGGCGCCGAGCTCGTCGTAGGTGTCACGGACCGACGCGATGAGCCCCGCAGGACCGCACGCGTAGGTCAGGGTGGTCGACGGGTCGATGCCGAGGTGCTTGAGGTGGTCAACGTGGAACCGGCCCGCGAGCTCGGCTCCCGGCTCGGGCTCGCGCGTGTAGACCCGCACGACCCGGAAGTCGGATGTCGCGGCGATCTCGTCGAGCTCGTCGGTGAACATCTCGTCGTCGCGGGAGCGCGCATAGTGCAGGAACGTCACGTCGCCCGTGTGGTGGGTGTCGCGCAGCGTGCGGAGCATCGACATGACGGGGGTCGCGCCCGATCCGCCGCTGACGAGCAGGAGCGGGGAGGAGACCTCGCGGGGGAGGACGAACTCGCCCTCGGCCTGCGACAGGAAGACGATCGTGCCGGGCTGGAGCTCGTGGTGCAGGAACTGCGAGACGTAGCCGTCGGGGTGCGCCTTCACCGAGACGCTGAACGTGCCCTTGCCCGCGGTCTGCGAGCTGGAGACCGAGAAGACGCGCACGCGACGCTTGCCGTCGACCTCGACGCCGAACTGGACATGCTGGCCGGGACGGAAGCCCTCCCACGCGCCGTTGGGGCGCATGACGACGGTGCTGGCGACGCCGGTCTCACGGCGCACCTCCACGACGCGGGCGCGGACGTTGCCGGCCGCGAGCATCGGGTGGATCTGCTCGAGGTAGTGATCGACCGTGAACGGAGAGGTCAGGGACGCAACCGGGCGCGAGGTGAGCGCCTTGCGGATGATGCCCATGCGGACCCCTCGCGGGTTGAGTGAACGTGCGTACACTCAAAGTCTGCACGAGGTGCCCGCCGGGCGCAACCGACACGCCGCGTGACCTGACGCACCATCGCGACACATGTGCACCGAAAGCCCCGCGATACCCTGACGGCATGACCGAGTCGGCGCAGACAGCCTCGCGCCAGGAGCAGAAGGAGCGCACCCGACAGGCGATCCTCAGCTCCGCGCTCGAGCTCGCCCAGACGCAGGGCTTCGCGCAGATCAGCCTGCGCCAGGTGGCCCGCCACGCCGGCATCGTGCCCACGGCCTTCTACCGGCACTTCGACTCGATGGACGAGCTCGGACTGGCATTGGTCGAGCAGTCGTTCTCGACGCTGCGACGGATGATCCGCGAGGCCCAGCGCGATCCGCAGGTGTTCGAGAACATCATCGACGCCGCAGCCGTGGTCCTGGTCGAGACGGTCAAGCAGAGCAAGGCCCACTTCGCCTTCGTCGCCCGCGAGCGCGTCGGTGGCTCCGAGGCCGTCAGCCGGGCGATCAATCACGAGCTCGAGCTGTTCGTCAGCGAGCTCGCCGTCGTGCTGGCGCGGTTGCCCAACATCGAGAACTGGTCGTCCGAGGACGTCCAGATGGTCTCGCGGCTGTTCGTGCGCAACATGGTCTCGAACGCCGAGGAGGTCGTCGCGATGCCCGACAACCGGCCCGACCTCGAGGAGAAGATCAAGGAAGGCGCGCGCCGGCAGATGCGGCTGATCGTCATCGGGTTCCGCGACTGGCGCAGCTGACAGCCGTTCGAGGCGTCAGCGGGCGCCGGTGTCAGTTGGCGTTGGCGACCTGCTGCGCGCCGAACGAGTCCTGCGCCGCGGTGGCGAGGTTGTCGAGGGCCTGGGCGAAGATGTCGTCGCCGATCGAGTCCTCGAGCTGCGCCAGGACCGTGGGCTCGGCGCTGAACTCGGCCGACCACGTGACGTACGCGCACTGGTGGCCGGCGTCCTCGACGAGGATCGTGGCGCGGTGGTCCTTGATCGGGAACGGCGGGTCGGGCATGTGGTACGAGAGGGTCATGCCTTCGTCGTCCTGCTCCACGACGGTCACCACGAGATCGGCCGGGGCCTCCGGGCCGTCGGCGTAGATGCGGAGCTTGGGGTGCCACTGAGAGAAGTCGTTGGCCATGGACCAGACGACGTCTGCCGGTGCGGCGACGAACGTACGACGTGAGATGCGGGGCATGGATGTCCTCTGGTACGACAAAAACGGTATCTGTCATTCAACCCTGAGCCGGGGCTCAGTGCCCCATTGTTGCAGTGAGGCATTTCTCACTCGTTACTCGTGGCCCATCAGCGACAGCATCTCGAGCCGGGGTTGCCACCCGAGGGCGGTGTAGAGACTCCGGCCCTGCGCCGAGGCCGCGAGGACGCCGCGGGTCGCGCCGCGTCCCACCGCCTGACGGGTCAGCGTCGTCATGACGTGCCGGCCGAGACCCCGTCGTTGGAACGCCGGAGTCGTCTCGACCGCGTCGAAGGTCGCCCAGCCGTCGTGCACCCCGACCGAGCCCTCGGCCGCGACGGTGTCGCCTGCCTCGACCGAGTAGGTCGTGCGGTGGGCGTCGATCGTCCACCGGAACGTGAGGCCGTCGGCCAGGGGAGGGACGTCCTCGCCCGTCAGGTCTGCCGACATCAGGGTCTCGTCGTCCCGGTCGATGCGGACGCCCGGGGGCATCCGCGCGGTGAGGTACGGGCCGATGTCGCGGCCCACGACGGTCAGCATCGCGCGCGGGTCCCCGGCGACGTGTCGCGTCAGGTCCGTGAACGTCTCGACTCCCGGATCGAGGCAGACGAGCTCGGTCTCCCGGCTCGGCGATGCGACGTGCATGAGCGGCCAGCCGTCGAGCTCGGTCCGGCGGATGCCGCGGATGCTCGCCCACGTCGTGAGCCATGCGTCGATCAGCTCTGTCGGGTCGTCGATGGCCATGTCCGGATCCTTGCACGCCGGATTCGCTAGGATCGTGACTGGTTGTGCAGCAGCCGTGTGAGTGACATGCATGAGGACGATGGACGAGCACGCGGGGGAGCACGTATGACACAGGACCTGACGGTGGCGATCCGGGACGAGCACCCGTACGTCATCCTCGACGTGGTCGGCGAGATCGACATCGCCACCGCGTCCGTGCTGCGTAACGCCATGATCGAGGCGACCGACACCGGAGCGAGCAGGCTCGTGTTCGACCTGAGCCGCGTCACGTTCGTGGACTCGGTCGGTCTCGGTGTGTTCGTGCTGGCCCGCAAGAAGATGCACCTGCGCCGCGGGACCGTCGACATCATCGCCTCGACGCGACGCGTCCTCGCGATCTTCAAGCTCGCGGGTCTGGAGCAGGCCTTCCGCATCCGGCCGACCCTGGAGGCCCTCGCCGCCGAGGACGATCCCGCCGAGCCCGCCTAGCCCCACAACAAAGGTGTCCCCGCGCCGTTGGTGCGGCCGGGGACGTCGAGCCCGTGCCGCTAGATAGGGCGGCCGGTGCTGAGACCAGCGTAGCCGACCGCCCCGCCGGTCAGCACGTCACTCGATCGACGTGGCGTCCGGGTCCTGCTCGGCTGAGTCGTCGCCCTCGGCGGGGGACGAGTCCGGTGCCTCGGTGTGCGCCGGGTCGTCGGGTCCCTCGGCGGGCTGCTCGGGGTGCGGTGTGGTCATGAGATCTCCTCTCGGTCACCCCGCTCGTACCCCGCCCTCGGCGGCTCAAGCCCGGGTCCGCCACGCATCGCCTCGGCGGGATATCGTGGAGCATGAGCGTATCGAAGAAGATTGAACTCCACGGCGGCGTCCTGGTGGCCCACGACGGATCTGTTCCCGCCGAGGCGGCCCTGCGCACCGCGGTCCGCGTGGCCGCCGGACTGGGCAAGCCGGTCACGGTGGTCCGCGCCTGGACCATCAGCACCGCACCTCGTCCCGAGACTGCAGCGCCCGGATACATGCCGCCGTTCGAGGACTTCGAGGCCGCGACCCTCGCCGCCCTCGAGAAGGACGTCGCCCGTGTGCGAGCCGACAACCCCGACGTACCGATCACCGCGGCGGTTGTCCACGGCAGCGCCGCCGAGCGGATCGTCGAGGCCTCGGACCAGGCCGACCTCGTGGTCGTGGGCAGCCGCGGACGCGGCGGCTTCCCGGGGCTGCTGCTCGGCTCGACCAGCGACCAGGTCGTGCGCTACGCGAAGTGCCCCGTGCTCGTCGACAAGGCGGTCGGCGGCAACGTCCCGGAGCCCGAGACCACGTCCGACACCGAGGAGATGGAGCGCGCCCTGCTCAGCGAGCTCAAGCTCGACTGAGCCGGCAGCGGCTCACATGCTGCCGGTGTCGAGATAGCGCTGGTGCCAGCTGAGCGCCTCGTCGAGCAGGTGCGGCGTGTGCCGCGCCTCGGGGCGCTCGGCTCGCGCGCGGTCGAGATAGTCCTGCAGGGCCGGCCGGAACCTCGGGTCGGCGCACCGCTCGATGATCTTGACCGCGCGGTCGTTGGGCGAGGAGCCCCGCAGGTCGGCGATGCCGTGCTCGGTGACGATCACCTGCACGTCGTGCTCGGTGTGGTCGACATGGCTGACCATGGGCACGATCGCGGAGATCGCCCCGTTCTTGGCCGTCGACGGGGTGAGGAAGAAGTTGAGGAAGGCGTTGCGGGCGAAGTCGCCGCTGCCGCCGATCCCGTTCATGATCGCGCTGCCCATCACATGGGTCGAGTTGACGTTGCCGTAGAGATCGGCCTCGAGCATCCCGTTCATCGCGATGATCCCGAGCCGGCGGACCAGCTCCGGGTGGTTCGAGATCTCCTCGCTGCGCAGCAGGATGCGGCCCTTGTACGCGTCGATGTGGTCCATGAAGCGGCGGACGCCGATCTCGGACAGGCCGAACGAGGTCGCGGACGCCGCGCGCAGCGTCCCGCTGTCGAGCAGGTCGAGCATCCCGTCCTGGATCACCTCGGTGAACGCGACCAGGTCTGTGAACTCGCTGCCGTCGAGTCCCGCCAGGACCGCGTTCGCGACGTTGCCCACGCCTGACTGCAGGGGCAGCAGGCCGGGGGGCATCCGGCCCGCCGAGACCTCGTGCCGCAAGAAGTCCACGACGTGCTCGGCGATCGCGGCCGAGGTCGCGTCGCTCGGCGCGAACGGCGTGTTGCGATCGGGTCGGTCCGTCTCCACGACCGCCACCACCTTGGCGGGGTCGACCCGCAGATAGGGCTCGCCGATGCGCTGCATCGGGTCGGTCAGAGGGATCGGCTGGCGCATGGGAGGCAGGGCCGTGCCGTAGTAGATGTCGTGGAAGCCCTCGAGCTCACGGGGCTGCCAATGGTTGACCTCGAGGATGACCCGGTCCGCCTGGTCCAGCCACGTCTTGTTGTTGCCCACGGACCCGCTCGGGACGAGCAGCCCGCCGGGGAGCACCGCGGTGACCTCGATGACCGCGACGTCCAGGTTTCCGTAGAAGCCGAACCACATGTGCTGCGCGGAGTGGCTGAGGTGGGCGTCGATGTAGTCGACCTCGCCGGTGTTGATGAGCCGGCGCATGACCGGATCGGAGTTGTAGGGAAGTCGGCTCGAGACTCCGTGCGCCTCCGCCAGCACCCCGTCGGCGTCCGGCGCGGTCGATGCACCCGTCCACAGGCCGATGCGGAACTCGTCCCCGCGGTCGTGGGCCGCGACGATCTGGTCGTGCAGGGCTGCGGGAGTCGCCTTGGGGTAGCCGGCACCCGTGAACCCGCTGAACCCGACGTTGTCGCCGTGGTGGATGTGCGAGGCAGCGTCCTCCGCACTGGTCACTCGGGTGCTCAGGACGGGGCAGGTGATCCGCGCGGACATGGGCTCCATTGTGCTGGGCGCGCCTCCGCCCCCGCGACCCGCATGCGCCATCGGCTGCGTCAACCCCCGAAAGACCCTGGAAATTCAGCGGCTGCGGGGTTAACGTGTGGCAAGCCCACCGCTCCGGCGACGGGCGGCAGGCGACCCCCCTACGAAGACGGCACCCCCGACTTACGCAGACGGGACGTCCGCCTCTTCTGCACCCCGGTCCCGCAAGGGGCCGGGGTGCCTCCCCGTTCGGGTCGTGTCGTTCTGAGATGTGCGAGGACCACGCCGTGTCTAGGCTGGCCGGATGGAATCTCGAACGCTCGCCACCAGCATCGGTCTGCCGGTCGCCGCAGCGGCTCTCGGGTCCGTGGCCACCGCCACTGGCACCAGGAGCGCCTGGTACCGCACCCTGCGCAAGCCGGCGATCCAGCCGCCTCCGGCGGTGTTCCCGGTCGTGTGGACCGCGCTGTACGCCCAGATCGCGCTGGCCTCCGCCGACGCCCAGTCCCACATGACGCCCGAGCAGGCACGGGCCTATCGCGGCAAGCTGGCGGCCAACATGGTCCTCAACGCGGGCTGGTGTTGGTCGTTCTTCCGCGGGCACCGCCTCGTCCCGTCCATCGTGGTGGCCGGCGCGCTCGCCACCAGCACGGCCGATCTCGCCCGGTCGGCGGGCAAGGCCTCGCCGCGAGCCGGCTGGCTGCTGGTGCCCTACGCGCTGTGGAACGGCTTCGCGACGATCCTGACCACGGCGATCTGGCGCAAGAACAGCTGAACGCCGCTACATCTCGAAGACGAGACGCGCGGAGACCTCCCCGGCGAGCACCTGGGCCATCGCCTCGTTGACCTGGTCGAGGCGGCGGGTCTCCGCGATCACCCGCGTACGTCCACGGGCGTGCAGGTCGAACACCTCGGCCAGGTCCTGGCGGGTGCCGACGATCGAGCCGATGATCTGGATGCCCTTGAGGACCGTGGGAAAGATCGGGATGCTCATGACCCCCTCGGCAGGCAGCGCGACGCAGACGAGCCGCCCCCCGCGGTTGAGGGAGGCAAAGGCCTGGTCGAACGAGGTGGGCGACACGGCGTACGCGAGGGAGACGTCCGCGCCGCCCAGGGTGGCGATCGCCGTCACCGGGTCCACCTCGGCCGCGTTGACGACGTGGTCGGCACCGAGGGACGTCGCGAGCTCGAGCTTCGCGTCCTCGATGTCGACGGCGATGACGACTGCGCCGACCAGGCGTGCGTACTGCACCGCGAGATGGCCGAGACCGCCGATGCCGAACACGGCCACCTTCTCGCCCGGTTGGACGTGCGCGACCTTGACCGACTTGTACGACGTGACGCCCGCACAGCTCAGCGGTGCGGCGTCGACGGGGGAGACTCCTTCGGGCACGCGGACCGCGAACGCGGCGTCGACGAGCGCGTACTCGGCATAGGCGCCGTCGATCGAGTAGCCGCTGTTCTCCTGCCGCTCGCACAGGGTCTCGCGGCCGTCGATGCAGTAGCGGCAGTGACCGCACGCGTGACCGAGCCACGCGATCGCGACCCGGTCACCGACCGCTCGCTCGGTGACGCCCTCGCCGAGACCGGTGATGATGCCCACGCCCTCGTGGCCCGGCACGAACGGCGGGGCGGGCTTGACCGGCCAGTCCCCGTGCGCCGCGTGGATGTCGGTGTGGCACAGCCCCGAGGCCTCGATGCGCACGACCGCCTGCCCGGGTCCGGGGTCGGGGACGGGGCGCTCCTGCAGCTCCAGGGGCTGGCCCAGCTCGGTGACGACGGCAGCTTTCATCGGAACTCCTCGGGCCTCGGGAGTCTCAGCCTGTCGCGCGCCGACCTGGTGCCGTAGGGCCGACTGCCCTGACGTGATGGACCTAGGTCCTCAGCCGCGTGTCTCAGGCGCCGCCTGCTGGCAGCTCCTCGAGCAGGACGTCGGGGTGCTCACGAGCTGCGTTGTTGGCCCGCCACTTGTCGATGAAGAGGGCGAGGTACGTGCCGTCCGTGCGCTGCAGGACCTCACAACCGCGCGCGCCGCGCAGCTCCTGGGCGCCGTCGGCGTCGGTGCGGCGTGCCACCTGGTAGTCCAGCCGGGTCAGCCGGATGGGCGAGTTGAACTCGTGTGTCATGCGCTCCTCGACGACCTCGAACTGCAGCGGGCCGACCGCGGCGAGCACCGGGCTCTGGTCGCCGCGCAGGTCCGACCGCAGGACCTGGACCACGCCTTCTTGGTCGAGCTGCTCGATGCCCCGACGGAACTGCTTGTAGCGTCCGATGTCGCGCGCGGTCGCGGTCATGAAGTGCTCGGGCGCGAAGCTGGGCACCGGCGGATACTCGATCTTGTCGCCGAGGTGCACCGTGTCACCGACCCGCAGCGCCTGTGCGTTGACGAAGCCGATGATGTCGCCCGGCGAGGCTTCCTCGACGGCACTGGTCTCACGGCCGAACAGCGACTGCGCGTACTTCGTCGCGAAGGGCCGGCCCGTCGAGGCGTGGGTGACGATCATGCCGCGCTCGAAGGTCCCGGACACCACACGCGCGTACGCCATCCGGTCCCGGTGGGAGCTGTTCATGCCCGACTGCACCTTGAACACGAAGGCACTGAAGTCGTCCTCGACCTCCCTGACCGAGCCGTCGACGCCGGCCGTCGCGCTCGGCGCGGGGGCCAGGTCCAGCAGCAGGTCCAGCAGCTGGGCCACGCCGAAGTTCTGCAGCGCGGAGGCGAACATGACCGGTGTGGTCTCGCCGGCGAGAAACCGCTTCTGGTCGTGATCGGCATCGTCGAGACCGAGCAGCTCGTGCTCGTCCATCGCCGCTGCCCAGGCCTCCGCGTCGACGTCCTCGACCTCGTCGGCCGACATCCGGCGCTCCGGCGCGCGGGTGGCTCCGCCGGCGGTGCGCGTGTACTTCACGAACTCGCCGGTGCGGCGGTCCAGGACGCCGCGGAAGTCGCCCGCCTCGCCGACCGGCCACGTCAGCGGGGTGGGACGCAGCTTGATCTGCCGCTCGATCTCGTCCATCAGGGCCAGGGGTGACAGGCCCGGCCGGTCCCACTTGTTGATCACGGTGATCACCGGGATCCCCCGGAGCGCGCACACCTTGAACAGCTTGAGGGTCTGCGGCTCGAGCCCCTTGCCGGCGTCGACGAGCATCACGGCCGAGTCGACCGCGGAGAGCACGCGGTAGGTGTCCTCGGAGAAGTCGCTGTGACCGGGGGTGTCGACCAGGTTGACCACGTGGTCGCGGTAGACGAACTGGAGCGCAGCGGACGTGATCGAGATCCCGCGGGCCTTCTCCATCGCCATCCAGTCCGAGACCGTGGCGCGCCGGTCGCCCTTTCCGTGCACGGCACCGGCCTCGGTGATGACTCGTGCGTGGAGGGCGAGTGCTTCGGTCAGCGTGGACTTGCCGGCATCGGGGTGGCTGATCACTGCAAAGGTGCGGCGGGGGCGTTTGTCGGGCACCTAGCGAATTTACCGGTCTGCGTGCAATGCGGCAGACGCCGGGTCCGTGCTGAGCACCCGGATCGCGAGCGAGGTCGTGGCCTCGACCCCCAGATAACCCACGACCGTGTGGATGCGATGGGGATCGAGCGGGAGCAGCCCCGGGGTGCCCGGGACGTCAGGGGTCAGCCCGAGGTCGAGGTCGTCGCGTCCCGACATGATCTGCACGTTGAAGTCGTAGCGCTCGCGGGCCCCGGCCGCGGTGAGCCGCCGGACCACGGTCGCGCCCATGCGGCGGGCTCCGGTCTCGGCCGCCCAGGAGTCCAGCGTCGCAGCGACGACGCGTCCCTCGTTCTGGTCGATGTCCGCCCAGACGCCGCGCATGGGGCCCGCCTGGGTCAGCAGCACCGCCGCGGTCTTCTCCCCGATGCCGGCGACCCCGGGGAGGTTGTCGCTGGCGTCCCCGCGCAGGGCGGCGAAGTCGAGGTAGTGCTCGGCCTCGACGCCGTACATCGTGACCAGCCGGGCCGGATTCAGCAGCGGGGAACCGCTGATGCCACCGTTGATGAGCCGCAGCACCTGGGTGTGCTCGCTGATGTGCGCGAATGCGTCACGGTCCGAGGTGATGATCACGCAGCTCCACCCGTGCTCGCGCGCCCAGGTGGCGCCCGCGGCGCTGACGTCGTCGGCCTCGAGGCCCGGGGGAGTTAGGGTCGCGAGGCCCAGGGCGTCGAGCAGCGCCCCGGCGCGCTCGAGCTGGTCGACGAGGGCGGCGTCCTTGTCGGCCCGTCCTGCCTTGTAGTCGGGGTAGAGGTCCCGGCGCACGGACGCGGCCCGGTCGTCGAGCCCGAAGATCACGGCATCGGGCGCGAACCTGTCGATCGCCTCGAGGATCTGGCACAGCATCCCGTGGAGCGCCCACACCGGTCGGCCCGACCGGTCGGTGATCTGGGTGTGGGCACGCGCGTGGTGGTTGCGGTGCAGGAGCGAGGGGGCGTCGACGACCAGCAGCAGCTTGCGGGGACGATCTGGTGCGGTAGGCATGGGGTGGTCGTCATCGTACGGGCGGCGCACAGGGGCCCGTGGGTCACCCGGCCGGCTGGTCGCGGGTCACTAGGACCGGGCAGCGGGCCGCTCGCAGCACACGTCCGGCGACGGGGCGCGCGATCAGGGAGCCCTGCTCGACCGGGCGCGGCCGACCGAGCACCAGGAGCCCTGCGTGCTCGCTCGCTCGCAGGCACGCGTCATCGGCCTCGTCGGCCACGACGTTCGTGACGACCCGGACTGCGGGGTGCTCGAGCTTGGCCCGGGCCACGAGGCCGTCCACCACCGCGTGCGCGTGATCGGCTTGCGTCTTCGCCAGTCGTGGGGCCACGGCGTGCAGCACGCGTACGCGAGCGTGTCGCAGCTCGGCCTCCTCGAAGGCCGCGCGCAGCAGGCCGGCCGACACGGTGTCGAGGTCGACCGCGACCACGACGTCGCTCCACGAGGGGGAGGGGGCGACCACGTTCTCGGGCACGACGAAGACCGGGCACTCCGCGTTGCGCACGAGCCACCGTGCGACCTCGCCCCCGATGAGTCGCTCGAACCACGGCACGTCGTCGGTGCCGACGACCAGGCACGACGCCGAGCGGCTCTCGTCCATGAGTGCGGAGGCCGGGCTCTCGGTGCGCAGGGCGTACTCGACCGAGGGGGCGGCCGGCGCCTGCTCGATGAAGCGCCTCCCGGTCTCGAGGACCGCCTTCCCGTTCGTCCGGAGTCGCTCACCCTTTTCGTCGGTCCGCCGCTCCGAGGGCATCCAGATCGCGTGCACGACACGCATCGCCTCGTGGCGGCGGTTGGCCTCGGCGATCGCGAACGTGAGGGCGTACGGCTGGTGTCTCTTGACGCCCACCACCACCCGGCTCGTGGTGCCGGTGGACTCCGCGGGTGTGCTCATGCCCTCATCATCCCTCGTCGCCACCGAGTGGTGCCACTGCGTCAGGGGCTGTCATTTCGACGTGGACGTACCGCTCTCCAGGATGGAGACGATCGAGTAGAGTGTGAAGCAGATCGCGCCGAGGCCCACCAGCACCCGTGCGGCGATGAAGACGTTCGTGTCGGTGACCGAGAGCTGGAAGGCGAACGCCGCCAGGAACAGGCAGCTGAGGGCGGTCACGACCGGGATCAGGGGCACGCGGTTGGCGAGCGCGAACGTGCGCCGCCACACCAGGGCGAGCAGGCCGACCTTGCTCAGGATGCTGAAGCAGACCAGGCCCAGGCCGATCATCACGAAGCCGGGTGTCCGGTAGTACGGCTCCTTGTCGAGGATCAGCAGCACCACGCCCCACCCCATGCTGAGGGCCCCCATCACGATCACGAGCCACGGCCAACCGACGCGGTCCCGCGGACCGTAGGTGTCCTGGACCTGGCGCAGGATGCTCAACACCAGCCCGATCAGGCTCGTGCAGATCATCGCGAGGCCGCTGACCACGTGGCCCACCGTGAACCTGCTCGGCGAGGTGGTCATCAGCAGGTTGCCGATCCCGAAGGCCCAGGCGGCCGCGGCCATCAGCACCGGCAGGGCTGCCAGCACGACGAGGGAACCGCGGGAGAAGGCCCCTGATGGCGTCGTGTGGTCGCCGACCGGCTTGGCGGAGTTGGCAGGGATCATCGAGAACTTGGTGGAGGCTGTCGCCACGGTGGCCACGCACCCGCAGATGAGGCCGAGCCCGAAGACGACGTGCCCAGCGACGTACTCCGGGCTCGTACCGCTGCCCGAGACGCCGGCGAAGAGATTGATGCCGTACGCCGCGGTGCCGATCGCCGCCAGGTAGCCGAGCGTCGGGTACAAGATCCGGTCGACCGTGTTGAACCGGCCGATCAGCTGGCGGATGATCGTGGCGGCGGTGCAGAAAAGGCACAAGCAGATCGCGCCGAGGAACGTGACCACGCGCCCGGCGACGAAGTTGCCGGGCGCGTCGCCGTCGTTCCAGACGTAGGCGCCGAACCCGACGCAGACGCCCATCATGGCCAGGGGGATGGCCCGGAAGATGATGCTCACCCAGTAGTTCATGTCACCACGACCCATCTGAACGTCGGCGTCCTTCGACCTTCCAGCGAAACACGAATGGTGAGGAGGGTCGCAGGTCCTTCGGCCCGTGTGGGCGGCGGACGGGGCGCCTACGGTCCGAGGGTGGAGGCCATCAATGCAGGCGCGCCGAAGCGCTCGGTCGGGCCCTTGGGCCTGACCTTCGTGGCAGTCGGCGGCATGGTGGGATCTGGCATCTTGTTCGCGCCACTGTTCGCTGCCCGTCGGGCCGGACCGGCGGCGATCATCGCGTGGCCCGTCGGGGGCCTGCTGATGCTCTCGATCGCCCTGGTGTTCGCCGAGGTCGCCGCGATGCTCCCGGTCGTCGGGGGGCTGGGCAGGATGCCGACATTCAGCCATGGACGGGGCGTCAGCATCGTGGTCGGCTGGGTGGCCTGGGTCGGATATGTGACCGCTGCGCCGATCGAGACGCAGGCGATGCTGGAGTACGCGAGCAACGAGCCGGCCTTCGACTGGCTGTTCGTGGCCAGCTCGTCGGCGGACGGGGAGAGCGCATTGAGCCTGGGCGGTGTCGTCGCGGCCGCAGTCGTCATGGCGGCGTTCGTGGTGTTGAACGCCTTCGGCGTGGCGGTGTTTGCCCGCTTCAACACCATGCTGACCTGGATCAAGGTCCTGGTCCCCACCGTCATCGCACTGGCGCTCCTGACCCGGTTCTCGACCGACCCGATCCGCGAGCAGGGATTCGCGCCAGAGGGTCTCAGCGGGGTGCTGGCCGCGATCAGCAGCGGTGGGGTGGTCTTCGCCTTCCTCGGCTTCCGCCATGCCCTCGACATGGCGGGTGAGACGAGACGGCCGCAGCGGACGATCCCGGTGGCTCTCATCGGTGGGATCGCGCTGTGCACGGTGCTGTTCACCGTCCTGCAGATCGGCTTCGTGGGCGCCCTCGACCCCGACCAGGTCGCGCGGGGCTGGCCGGAGCTGCAGCACGGTGGCGCCAACGGGCCGTTGGCGGCCATCCTGACCGCGCTGGGCATGAGCCTCCTGGCGAAGACCGTGATCGCTGATGCCGTCATCGGTCCTTTCGGCGCCGGTCTCGTCTCGACCGCGTCGACCGGCCGGCTCGCGGTGGCAGTGAGCGAGGCCGGCCTGTTCCCGCCCAGGATCGCCCGGTTCTCGATGGCCGGGGTGCCGCTGCCGGCCCTCGTGCTGAACCTGGTCGTGGGACTCGTGCTGCTGGTCGGCTTCCGGGACGGCTGGTCCGAGCTGCTGGCGTTCAACTCCAGTGCCATCGTGCTCTCGATGTGCCTGGGGCCGATCACGGTGCTCGCCCTGCGCAGGCAGGTCCCGGACCGTCGTCGTCCGCTGCGGCTGCCCGCCCTGCCGGTGTTGGCGCGCTTCGCCTTCGTCGTGGTCGGGCTGATCGTGTACTGGACCGGATGGGACACGATGTCCAGGCTCGCGATCCCCGTCGTGCTGGGTGCCGCCATCCTGGCGTGGCGCGTCGTTCACGATCGGAAGCTGGCGGCGACGCTGGACCTGCACTGCGTCGCCTGGCTCGGGCCGTACTTCGTGGGGCTGCTCGTCCTGGCGTTCGCGGGTCGCTACGGCGGCGGTCGCGAGTGGCTGCCGCCGGGCGTGGACCTGGCGGTGGTCACCGGCTTCGGGCTCATCATGTTCGAGTGGGGACTTCGTTCCGCCCTGCCCGCCTCGAAGGCGGCGGCCCTGGTCGCGGAGGTCCCGCCGGTCACCGAGGCTCCGCCGGCGCCGCCGGGGCGCAAGCGTGCCTGAGCCTCAGCGGCCGAGGATCCTGCGGAGCCAGCTGTCGTTGTGGGGGTCGGCGTGGCCGTTGCACCACTGATCGTCGGGCACTCCGGCCTTGACGTCGGCGACGTGCTGGCCGCAGCCCGCCCAGGTGGTCTTGTGGCAGGTCTTGCAGGTGACGGGTCGACACATGTGGGGATTCCTTCTCTCTCTCGGGTCAGGCGGGGGTCTCGTCGGCGTCCAGCGCGTCTGCGAACTCGCAGACGGCCGCGTACGCCCGAGCGCCGTGGATCGTCGCGGGGCCACCGTGCATCAAGAACGTGACGCCGATGGCCTCGGCCGCTTCCTGACGGGTCGCACCGGCGCGGACGGCGGCCTGCGCGTGGGACGCCACGCAGCCGTCGCAGCCCTCGACGACGCCGATGGCCAGGGCGATGAGCTCCTTGGTCCGGCGAGCGAGAGCGCCGTCGGCGAACGCGGCGGAGGAGAGGGCGCCGAAGCCCTGGTAGACGTCGGGAATGGCCTTGCGCAGACTGCGGTGCAGCGGTGAGAGCTCCTGCAGCACGGACTTGCCGTGCGAGTGCTCGACGTGGGTGGTCGTCATGATGATCCTTTCGATGGCGCTTCTCTCGCGCATCCGCTTCAACCCCCCGGGGGGATGTAAATTCACCGTAACACAACCCCCCGGGGGGATGTACCATGAGCGGCGACGAAGGGAATCCCCATGAAGCTCGAGGCCGATGAGGTCAAGGCCATCACTCTCCGCCTGAAGAAGGCCAACGGTCACCTGGCATCGGTGATCCGGATGCTGGAGGAAGGTGCGGAGTGCGAGGACGCGCTGACCCAGATCGCGGCAGTCAGCAAGGCCATCAATCGCGGGGGCTATGCGCTCGTTGCCACGGGGCTTCAGCGCTGCCTGGTCGAAGGTGGTCCTGACAGCGTCGACGCGAAGAAGATGGAGAAGCTGTTCCTCGCACTGGCGTGATCCAGTGCGCGGCCGGACTCAGGCGACGGCGGGCGTCTGATCACCTGGTGGGGCCGGCAGGGCCGCCATCGCGGTCTCGGCGATGCCCAGGAGCTCGTCGGTGCTGCCGCCGTCGCGTGCACAGCCCGACATGCCGCGCAGGACGGCAACGAGGAACGACGCGAGCCGATCGGTGTCCGTGCTCGCCGCCAGCTCGTGGTCGCGTACGCCTTGGTCGAGTCGGTCCTTGAGGCGCTGACGGATCGCCTCGCGCTGCGCCTCGAGTCGCGGCTCCGTCAGCATCAGGCACCCGGGCGGGGTCGCTGGGTCGGTGTGGGCGCGGGCGGTGTCGTGCAGCACCCGTGCGATGGCCTCACGCGCAGTCGGCAGCGCCGTGGCGTCGTCGACCGCCTCGCACGTGCGCTGGAAGTACAGCGCTGAGGCCTCCTCGAAGAGGTGCTGCTTGTCGCCGAATGCCGCGTAGAGGCTCGGAGGCGTCACGCCCATCGCCGAGGTCAGCATCGCAACGGAGGTCTCTTCGAAGCCCGTGCGCCAGAACTGCTCGACAGCTGCTGCAAGCGCGGCTTCGCGATCGAAGCTGCGGGGTCGTCCGGCCATGCCTCCAGCATAACGTATCGATCGCTACAGAACGTGCTACTGTTCTGATCGCCAATCAATAGTGATCGTTACAGAATGGATCGTCATGGACATCAAGGGTGCGGTGGTGCTGGTCACCGGAGCCAACCGGGGCATCGGGGCCGAGTTCGTCGAGCAGCTCAAGAGGCGTGGAGCGGCCAAGGTCTATGCCGCCGCGCGCGACGTCGGCACGATCGAGGCAGACGGCGTGCACCCGCTGGAGCTCGACGTCACGAGTGCCGGTCAGATCGCCGCGGCCGCGGCCGCGGCAGGGGACGTCCAGGTGCTCATCAACAACGCCGGCATCTCGACGGGCACCCCGCTCGTCTCGGGGGACGAGGCGATGATCCGGCGCGAGATGGAAACCAACTTCTACGGACCCCTGCTCATGACCCGGGCCTTCGCCCCCGTCCTGGGGGCCAACGGCGGCGGCGCGATCGTGAACCTCGTCTCGGCGCTGTCGTGGTTCACGACCCCGACCGGTGGTGCGTACGCTGCGTCGAAGGCGGCGACGTGGATGCTGACTGACAGCACGCGCCTCGAGCTCGCCGCACAGGGCACGCACGTCGTCGGCGTCCACATGGGGCTCGTCGACACCGACATGGTCAAGGGGATGGACGCCCCGAAGATCGCTCCCTCGGAGCTGGCGAATGCGGCTCTCGACGCGATCGAGTCGGGTGAGGCAGAGGTGCTGGGCGATGACTGGGCCCGGTTCATCAAGTCCGGGCTGGCCCTTGAGCCCATGGCGCGTTACGAGCAGATCTTCGGCGCGCTGGGAGCCTGACCGTCCCGCGTCACCGGACCCGCGCGGAGGCCCGTGTCGTCGCCGAGGCGGCGAACGTCTCAGGCGCTTTCAGGAACCGGACTCGGTACGTCTGGCGCCCCCTCGGTTGATCCCGGAGCGTGAGGTTGAGGCGCCCGTTCTTGATCGCTCGCGTGTAGACGGCGTCGCCTCCGGCGCCGCGACGGGCTACCTGGACTCGACCGTCGAGGAGGGAGGTTGACACGCTTTTCGCCTTGACCGCGATCCGAAGGCGTACGGTCCGGTGGTGCCGGCTGGACGAGGTAGCGGTGACCCGAGGTTTCGTCGTTGCAACCCTGGAGGTCGCGCGCGACATGAACGACAGGGATGCGCCGCCGCGTCGAGGGCGGTACGTGACGCTCAATCGAGCCCGATGGTCGGCCTTGGTGACCCGGTACGTGCGCCCCGTCGCGCCCGGGATGGTCTTGCCGTCACGTCGCCACAGCCATGACGCACCCGCCTGGGGTGTCTGATCGCCGGAGGTGAGCCTCGCCTCGATGACTTCCCCGTATGTGGGCTCCGCGTCCGACACCACCGGCAACGGCGGTCTCATCACGACGTCCAGATCAACAGTCGTCTCGACCTCGACCGGGGTCCAGGTGCGGGCGTCCCTTGGTGAGAATCCCTCTTGGTGTCTGGTCGCGTAGACCCCAGAGGGGTCGGTGAATGTCATCAGGTACTTCGTGCGGGGCCGTCCAACAAATCTGTAGCGGCCGAGAGCATCGGTGACCTGCGTCTGACCCTGGGGATGAGCGGGTCCTGCCATGACCAGGATGCCGGGCAGGGGGAGACCCGTCGAATCTCGGACAGTGCCCTGCAATGAGCCGCCCTCCCGAACGATCACGTCCTCAGTGGCTACGTCCCCAGCATCCACCGTGATGCGTCGCGCGTCGTCCGGGACGTCAGGTCCCGCGTCCCAGCCCGAGAGGAATTTTCCGTAGGCTCCCCCGGAGAAGACAGCCTCGTAGGGATCCGGTGGACCGAACCTTAGGACGTAGGTGCCTTTGCTGAGGCTTCTGACTTCGTACTCGCCGTTGTCGTCGGTGGTTGCGTAGTACGACTGTGTGTTGAAGGGGATGTCGCCTGGCCGCGTGTACAAAGCGGTGACCGTGGTCCGCGGTACTGGCCGGCCTGATGCGTCCGTGACCTTGCCGCGGATGTGAGCGCCGCGGCGCACCGGCAGGTCGACCCGTGTCGTCTCGCCCGCCTCGACCCGCACGGGGGTGGCCTCCTCGGGGTCGTCAGTGCCCCCGAGGTAACCGGTCGCGACGTCGAGCGGCGTGATGGTGCCTCCGTTCTTGTTGACGAAGCGGAGACGGTACGTGCCCGCGGGAAGCCCACCGAGGCGGAACGTGCGCCCGTCCGAGTCGACGCTCCACACCCCATTCGGGTTGTCCAACCACGTGCTGCCGTCGCGCGACTGGGCGACAACGCTTCCCACCGGGTCACCGTCAGGAATTCCGGGCGGAAGGATGATCTCGCCCTCGATCGTCCCGGCGCGCTCGAGCGTGGCATCGATACCGGTGATTTTCTGCCCTGGCGCGACAGTCACGATCTTGGCGTCAGCCGTGGTGTGCCCTCCGCCGAAGAACTCCCAGGCGCTCTCACCAGCCCTGGAGCTGTAGAACATGACTCGGTACTCGCCAGGCTCGAGGTACATCGTGAATGTGCCGGCTGGGACGACGTGGGTGCCGCGTTGCGTGCCGCTGGGGGCCAGGGGGTAGGCAACGACGTCGACCCAGTCGCCGTGGTCGAGGCCGTACCCGGTCACCGTCCCGGAGATGGAAGCCTTCGCGTCACGTTCGGAGCTGCTCGCGGCACCTGGGCTGCCAAGGAGCGCGATCAGCAAGAGCGCCGCCGTGACAGCGGCGGCTGGGACCAGACGAAGACGCATGGCTGAAGCGTAGGTGCGATCGGACCGCCCCACCGACGATTCGGGCTCTGGACCGCACCGCATCTCACCGGGACGTGAGCCCCGCCAGCCGGACGTGATCGTCATGAGCCGGACCGAGCAGATCTTCGGCGCGCTGGGAGGTTGACCGCGGCCCGATGAGCCCCTCCATTTTACGAAATGGAATTGAACGTGGCCGACTCGCGAAACATTCGCTGTCTACGTTTCAACTCATCGGATGATCCGCGGCACATTCAAGATCCTTGATCGGCTGCACGCTCTCCTTCAGAACGGAACCACCTCGTTTTCAGGAGACCACTGTGCACCACTCGCCCCTCATCGTCGGCCTCTGCGGCAACCCCGCACCGGCGTCCAAGACCCTCACCCTGACCACCGAGGTCACCGCTGCCCTGGCCGACTTGTTCGCCGGCGCAGCCACCGAGGTCATCGATCTGTCCACCCACGCCGAGCGCGTCCTGGTGTGGGGCGACGAAGCTGTCGCCGCATCACGTGACCTGCTGCGCAGCGCCGACCTGCTCGTCGTCGCGACACCGGTCTACAAGGGCGCCTACACCGGGCTGCTCAAGGCGTTCCTCGACGGCTTCGACCTCGGCGAGCTCGCGAACGTCCTGGCAGTGCCGGTCACCGTCGCGGCGTCGCCGGCTCACGCGCTGGCCGGTCCGACCCACCTGGAGCCCGTGCTCAGGGAGATCGGCTGCCTCGTCCCCGGTGGCACCCTGCACGTGCCAGACAAGATCGCCCGCGACGCCGACGCCCGCTCCGTCCTGGTCGCCGAGTGGATCAGCGTCCGCACGCCGATGCTGGCGACGGCCGGACGGGAGCTCGTCCGATGACGACGACGCAGGACCACCTCGAGCCCCAGACGTTCCGCAGTGCCCTGGCCAGCATGGCCACACCGGTCAGCGTCGTCACGACCGAGCTGGCCGGCGAGCGGTTCGGATTCACGGCCAACAGCTTCACGAGCATCTCGATGGCGCCGCCCCTCGTCGGTGTCTACATCGCCGAGACGGCCTCCGCGTACCGCGCGTTCATGGAGACCGAGACCGTCGCGATCAACATCTTGGCCGCGGATCAGGCCCACGTCGCCCGCCAGTTCGCGACCAGCGGGATCGACAAGTTCGCAGGCCTCGACTTCGATCCGGACCTCGCCGGCGCCCCGGTGCTGGCCGGCACCCAGGTCAGCTTCGTCGGCGCGATCGTGGACCGACCCGTCATCGGTGACCACGTGCTGCTGGTCGTCGCGCCGACCCGGTCGACGATGCCGGGGCCCCAGCCCTTGATCTACCACCAACGGTCCTTCTGCCAGCTGCCGTCCGTCTGAGGAGCACACATGACCATCACCGCACCGCACAAGCTGGGCAGCGGCCTCCGCGAGCCCGAGATCGTCGTCACCGGCGCCCGACGGACGTACGAGCTGGCCGACTACTCCCACCTGGTCGCCTTGCACGACGTCGACGTGACGATCGAGGCCGGCTCGTTCACCAGCGTCATCGGGCCCTCCGGCTGTGGCAAGTCCACCCTGCTGCGCATCATCGGGGGTCTGGAGACGCTCGACGAGGGGGACGTGACGGTGTGCGGTGTCGCACCGCGCGAGGCCGCCGCGGCCAAGGCCCTGGGCCTCGTGCCCCAGAAGCCGGCGTTGCTGCCCTGGCTCGACATCATCAAGAACGTCACCCTGCCGGCCAGGGTCAACCGCCGCCACAACCGGTCGCCGCTGCCCGACATGGAGCACCTGCTGCAGAAGGCCGGTTTGGGCGACGCGATCCACAAGCTGCCGAGCCAGCTGTCCGGCGGCATGCAGCAGCGCGCGGCGATCGTCCGGGCCTTCGGCCTGCGACCCGACGTCATGCTGATGGACGAACCCTTCTCGGCACTCGACGAGTTCACTCGTGAAGCCCTGCAGGAGCAGCTGCTCGACCTGTGGGACGAGACCAAGTCGACGGTGGTGTTCGTGACTCACTCGATCAGCGAGGCCGTACGGCTGTCCGACCGGATCGTCGTCATGGCCCCCCGGCCGGGCCGGGTCGTCGACATCATCGACGTCGACCTGCCGAGACCGCGCAGCGCCGCGCTGATCAAGACGCCGGCATTCCACGCCTACGAGGACCTGGTCCGTGAGCGCCTGCAGGCGGCGTTCGAGAAGCCCCACCACCCGGCGACCGAGAAGGGACGCGTCTGATGACCGCGATCGAGCTGACGTCCAAGGAGACGACCAGGGGCGGACAGCCGTCACTGGTCGAGACCTCGACCCACCTGTCGGCGCTCGCCGTCGAGGCAGCGCTGCCCGCGGCGGTACGTCGCAAGCGTCGCCAGAAGCGGCTCGCGATGCTGCATCCCCGGTTCTGGCTGCCGTTCGGCGTCGTGCTCGTCGTCCTCGGCTGGGGTTGGAACATCGGTGCCGACAAGATGCCCTACCTCCTGCCGCCGCTGGGAGACGTGTTCGGTGCCATCAAGGACGAGCCGCAGTACTTCCTGGAGAACGCGTGGGTGACCCTGCGCGAGGCCCTGATCGGGCTGGCCATCGGCTTCGGGGTCGCGTGCGTGCTGGCGGTCGTGATCAGCGAGTCCGGCATCGCCCGGCGCGCGATCATGCCGGTCGCGGTGGTCCTGAACGTGACCCCGCTGGTCGCGATCGCACCGGCGCTGGTCGTCGCCTTCGGCTTCGGCGCCGCGCCCAAGCTCATCCTGACGTCCCTGATCTGCTTCTTCCCGATCCTGATCAACGCCGCCGTGGGGCTCAGCTCGGTCGACCGCCAGGTGCTCCAGGTGTTCCAGACCGTCAATGCCTCGCGGTGGGAGGTGCTGCGACACATCCGCATCCCGAGCTCGTTGCCCTACGTGTTCGCCTCGCTGCAGATCGTCTTCCCGCTCTCGGTCGTCGGCGCCGTCGTCGCCGAGCTGTCGGCTGCCGGATCCGCGGCCGGGCTCGGCACCACGATCCAGGTCGCCACCTCCATGAACAACATGGCGATGGTCTGGGCCGCGATCTTCGTGCTGGCCGTCATGGGCTCGCTGCTGTTGCTGTTCGTGACGGCCGTCGAGCGCAAGATCCTGCACTGGCACGAGTCCAAGCAGTAGCCGGCCCGTCCACCCGCACCGCTTCCTCACCCTCTCCCGCACCGCCCACCCCACAAGGAGCTGACCCATGCCCAGTCGCACTCGCTTGCGTTCGACCCTCGCCGCCGCCGCCGCCGCGGCGACCCTCCTCACCATGACCGCCTGCGGCAAGGACTCCGAGGGATCGTCCTCCGAGAAGGCCGGGACGGCGGGCTCCGCGATCTCCGCCGATCGCTGCGCCGCCAACAAGGCTGCCGGCACCATCACCTACATGTCGGGCTACTACTGGCAGGCATCCGCATCGATCCTCGAGGTCATCTCGGCCGACCAGCTGGGCTACTTCGAGGACCTGTGCCTCGATGTTGAGATGCAGCCCGGACCGGGTGACACCTCCCAGAACGCCAAGCTGCTGGCCGCCGGCAAGGTGACGATCAGCCCGCTGTCCGAGCAGGACGTCATCACCTCGAACCTCAACGGGCTCGACATCACCGGTATCTCGTCGTACTCCAACGCGGGCCTCGACGTGCTGATGACCACCCCCGAGATCACCGACCTCACCCAGCTGAAGGGCAAGAACCTCGGCCACAAGGGCTGGGTCCCGATGAGCGTCAGCGCGATGCTGGCCAAGGCCGGGCTCGAGGGCGAGGCCGTCAAGCAGGTCAAGGTCGGCTACGACCCGTCGATCCTGCCCCGCGGCCAGGTCGACGCCCTGACCGCGTTCGTCTCCAACGAGCCCAACCAGCTCAAGAAGGCCGGCAGCGAGGTCACCGTCTGGTCGCCGAAGGACTTCGACGTCCCTGCCTCACTGGGCGCCTTCGCCGTCAACCCCGCGTTCGCCGGCAAGCACCCGACGGCTGTCGAGGACTTCCTGCGGGCCAGCTTCAAGGCGTACACGCACTGCGCGGACGACGCGAACGTCAAGGAGTGCATCGGCTACCAGAAGGATCTCGCCGGCGCCGAGTCCGACTCCGAGCACGAGACCGAGGTCTGGACCACCGAGACCGCGGTCGTCGCCGACAACCCGTTGCCCGGCAAGTTCGGGTCGGTCGACCTCGACAACGTCAGCGCCCTCGCCGAGGTCGTCGCGACCTCGATCGGCGCCGACGTCACCGGCGAGCAGGCCGTGAAGTGGTTCGACAACTCGTTCGCCGACGCCGTGGTCGGCGACGACGGCGCCGTCATCTGGCCGGCACGCTGATGTCGGCGTCCACGGAGTACGGCGTCTTCCTGCCCATCGGCAACGGCGGCTGGATGGTCTCGACCACCGCACCGCACCCCGAGGCCAGCTACGCCTACAACAAGCAGGTCGCCCTCGACGCCGAGGAGGCCGGGCTCGACTTCATCATGACGATGGCCAAGTGGAAGGGCTTCGGCGGCACGACCGACCACTGGGGCGAGACGCTCGAGTCCATGACCATGATGTCGGCGCTTGCCGAGGTCACGTCGCGGGTCAAGATCTGGGCGACGATGCACGCCAACATCCACCACCCCGCCGTCGCGGCGAAGATGTACACGACGCTGCAGCAGATCTCGAACGGGCGGGCCGGGATGAACATCGTCAACGGTTCCTACCCCGACGAGTTCACCCAGATGGGCCTGTGGGAGGAGCTGAGCAAGGACGACCGCTACCGGATGACCGAGGAGTGGCTCATCGCGGTCACCCGACTGTGGTCCGAGCACTCGGTGTCGATGGAGTCTGACTTCTTCACCCTGGACGCGTGCGAGTCGCGACCCCATCCCGCGACGCGGCCGACGATCATCAACGCCGGCACGTCGAAGCAGGGGATGGACTTCCAGGCCAGGTATGCCGACGGGGCCTTCCTGGGCGCCGACACCTTCGAGGAGATGGTGGACAAGTCGGCCTACGTCCACCGCGTGGCCAGGGAGCACGGCCGCGAGTGCAAGACGTACTCGATGATGACGGTCGTCCTGGCCGACACGGACGAGGCCGCACAGGCCAAGGTCGCCGAGTACGGCGAGGGAGTCGACCGCGAGGCGCTGCTGAACATGAGCCTGGCCTGGGGTGTGCCCCTGGACCGGGCGCGTGCCTGGGCCGACGACGCCACCGGCGAGGAGGCCTTCCAGGTGCAGTACGTCGCCGGGTCGGCCGAGACGGTCGCGACCGAGATCCTGCGACTCGTCGACCTTGCCGACCTGGACGGCTTGATGCTCATCTTCCCGGACTACCTGACCGACCTGCCGGCGTTCGGCCGGACCGTCCTGCCGCTGCTGCGCGCAGCCGACACCGCCACCGGCCCCACCACCCACGAGGACCTGACCCATGCCTGAGACATCCGCCTTCCGCAGCGTCGCCGAGTCGCTCGACGCGCTCGACCGCAGCCGCTTCGAGTCCCTGCGAGGCCTGACCGGCGCCCTCCTGGTCGTCGACGTGCAGCACGACTTCGCGGCGCCCGAGGCCATCGGCCACATGTGCGAGACCCCGCAGGACCTGCAGAACGTGCAGGATGCCGTCGGGCAGATCCACCGCCTCGTCGACGGCGCCCGCGCCGCCGGCGTCCCGGTCGTGTGGATCCAGCTGGAGACCTCCCACACCAGCTGGACGGTCAACAACTGGCTGCGCAACGGCTCGCGCGACATCCCCCTCGGCGAGCACAATCCCTGCATCAAGGGGACGACCGGCGCGCAGTGGTACGGCGGCCTGGCCCCCGCCGACGGTGAGCTGGTGGTGTCCAAGGACTCCTACTCCGGGTTCATCGGCACGACCCTGAAGGCGGACCTCGACCAGGCCGGCATCGACTGGGTCATCGTCACCGGCCTCACGACCGAGTGCTGCGTCCACTCCACGGCCAACGACGCGATGCAGCACGACTTCCCGGTCATCGTCCCGTCGGACGCCTGCGCGTCCTACGGCACCGACTTCCACGACGCGGCACTCAAGTCGCTCGCGCTGAACTCGTCCATGGTCACCACGACCGACGTCGTCCTGTCGCACCTCGCCACGTCCCAGCAGCAGGTCTCGGCATGACGGGCATGCACCTGGCACTGGACCTGTCGTTCTCGCACACCGAGGGACGCTGGGCCATCCCGGGATCGTTCGTGGGCCGGGAGTTCCCCGACGTGCGCGCCTACATGGAGCTGGCCCAGATGGCCGATCGCGGGGGCGTCGACCTGCTGTTCTTCGGCGACGGGTCGGGCATCCCCAGCACCTGGCAGGGCAGCCGCGACGGTGCCGTGGAGTGGGGTGTGCAGTGGCCCCGGCACGACATGAGCCCGGTCATCGCGGCGATGTCGACCGTGACGGAGCGGGTCGGCTTCGGCCTGACTTACTCCTCGACGTTCATGCACCCGTTCTACGTGGCCCGACTGCTCAACAGCCTCGACCACGTGACGAGCGGGCGCATCGCCTTCAACGTGGTGGCCTCGACCCGCTTGGCGGACGCCCAGAACTACGGCTACGACCAGCTGCTGGAGCACGAGCTGCGCTATGAGCGCATGGAGGAGTTCATCGGGGTCTGCAAGGCGCTGTGGCGGTCGGTCGAGCCCGATGCGATCCTCCGCGACCGGGAGACCCGTCGGTTCGCCGATCCCACCAAGGTGCACCCGATCGACCACCACGGACGCTTCTTCGACGTCGCCGGCCCCCTGGCATCGGTGCCGAGCCCGCAGATCGAGCCGGTGCTGGTGCAGGCCGGGGCGAGCCCCCGTGGCATCCAGGCGTCCGCGAGCTTCGCCGACCTGGTGTTCGGCTTCGGCACGTCGCTGGCCGGCATGCAGCGGCACCGCTCCCTGCTGGACGAGCAGCTCACGGCGCAGGGCCGCGACGCACAGGCTGTCGGCATCCTGTGGGACCTGCAGGCTGTGATCGGTGCGACCGAGGAGGAGGCGCAGAACCGCAAGCAGACCATCCTGGACGCCTGGACGCCCGAGATGGTGGCGGTCTCGCTGTCCCACAACTCCGGATACGACTTCTCGACCCTGCCGGACAAGTTCCGGCTCGGCGACCTGCGCGAGAGCATCATCGCGGCCCAGGCGAGCCCGGCCGGTCTCGTGGGCACCCTGGTGCAGGAGCTCGGGGAGGACCACCTCATCACCAACGAGGACTTCTTCTCCCACGGCTGGGCAGCGGCCACCGGGGTCGACCACATGCTGGTCGGCTCGGCCACGGCGATCGCCGACGAGCTCGAGGAGACGTTCGCGGCCACCGGGTCACGGGGCGGCTTCATGATCTCCAGTCCCTCCGCGTTCCCGTCCGGTTTTGCCGCCGTGGTCGAGCTGCTGATCCCCGAGCTGGAGCGTCGCGGTGCCATGGCCGAGCGCGCACCAGGTCCGCAGACGCTGCGGCAGACGCTGTGCGCCTGAGGTCCACGCCCGGCCTGCGGGAGCAGACCCTGCTCCTGTGCCTGATGATCGCCGCGGCCCAGATGACGTGGGGGTCGATCGTGCCGGTGCTACCGCTGTACCTGGAGCGGTACGGCCTGGCGGTGGGGGCGCTGGGGCCGATCCTTGCGGCGTTCGCGGTCGGCCGGGCGCTGGTGAACACGCCGGCGGGGCTCGCCCTGCGCTGGCTGCAGCCCCGGCGCTACCTGTGGGCGGTCGCGGCGTGCCTCGTGGTGGTGACAGCGCTGACCGGCCTGGCGACGACCACGACGTCGATCATGGCGATGCGCTTCATCGCCGGCGTCTTCGGGGGAGCGGTGGTGACGATCGCCTTCTCGGTGCTCGTCACCGCCGCGCCCGCCGACCGGCGCGGCGCCACGGTGGCGATGTCGATGATGGCGATGACCGGAGCCGTGGCGGCGGGCGCCCTGCTCGGAGCCGTCGTGGTCGAGCTGTTCGGCCTCCGCGCGTCGTTCGTCGCGGCGGCGGGGCCGCTCGTGATCGTCCTCGCCTGGGAGGCACTGCGACCGGCCGCCCGGTTCTGGGACGCGTACCGGCCGCCGGCTCCCCAACCTCACGTGCAGGCGAGCGGCTCGGCACCGCCCGAGCCGGCCGGTCCGGCTGACCCGGTCGGCTCGAGACGACGGCTGCTCGGCGCGTTGTGCGGCGTCTCGTTCGCGACCTTCTTCGTGCGGTTCGCCGGCGAGCAGGGCCTCGTACCGGTCATGGCCTATGACGGCGCCGACATGCGCCCCCTCACCTTGTCGGCCGCGATCGCCGTCGGCACGGTCGCAAGCCTTGCGCTGGCACCCGTGCTGGGCCGGGTCGTCGATCGTGGGGTGCGTCGCCCGGTGCTGGTGCTGTCGGGTGTCGCCGCTGCCGCGGGCGTCGCGGCACTGCCGCTGCTGGCCGAGGCATGGCTCTTCTCGCTCGCGCTGGTCGTGTACTTCGCCGCCACGACTTCGCTGAACGTCGTGCCCAGCGTCATCGCGGGGGAGCGCTGGGGACCGGCTGAGTCGGGGGCGGTCATCGGCCTCACCCGCACCGTCGGCGACATCGGGGCCGCAGCCGGACCGCTGGTGATCTTCTGGCTCGTCGAGCAGACGTCCTGGCTGGCGGCGTGCCTGCTCATGGCCGGGCTGCTGGTCGGCACGGTGCTCCACCTGGCCCGTGTGGCCCCGCGAGACGTCGTCCGAGAGGTGCGTGAGCATGCCGAACCCCGCGATCACTAATCTGCGAGCATGGAACGACGAGAAGATCCCGTGGACGACGAGGCGTCGTGGCGCCGCTTCACGCCCGGCGCGCCCGAGCGCGAAGCTCTCCTGGCCCTGTCCGCGGAGCTCGGTCTTCGCCTGCGGCCGCGACTCGTCCCCCTCAGTCTCGGCACCACGTTCGAGGTCGAGGGCATCGACGCCGACGACACCCACCTGGTCCAGGTCGTCGTCAACCGGGGCGCGTTCAGCTCGAACCAGCGCAACAAGGTGCTGGCCGACATGTTCAAGCTGCTGTGGCTGCGTTCCACCCGCTTCCCGCAGGCAGAGGTGTGCCTCGTGCTCAGCGAGTCGACGGCCGAGGCGTTCAAGCCCCGGGCCTGGACCACGCTGGCAGCCGACGAGCTGGGGTTCCACCTGTTCGTCGTCTCCGAGACCGGCACGGTCACCCGCCTCGTGCGCGAACCCGTCTAGCCCTCCGTCCTCCCCGGCTCTCCGCCGCCCAACGGCCCCGGCCGCTCGGGCAGCACGCTTGCCGGTTCCTTACCGAACCGAACCGAGCGAAAGGCCCCCGAGATGACCATGAGCACCCCGACCAACGCCAGCACCCCGACCAAGGAGTACGGCGTCTTCCTGCCGATCGGCGACGGCGGATGGATCATGTCCACGACCTCACCGCGCCCGCTGGCCGACTACGAGTACAACAAGAGGGCAGCCCTCCACGCCGAGGACATGGGCCTGGACTTCATCATGACGATGGCCAAGTGGCGCGGCTTCGGCGGCGACTCGGACTACTGGGGCAACACGTTGGAGTCCATGACGCTGATGTCGGGCCTCGCCGAGGCCACCGAGCGGGTCAAGGTGTGGGCGACGATGCACGCGAACATCCATCACCCCGCTGTCGCCGCCAAGATGTACACGACGCTCCAGCAGATCTCCGGCGGTCGCGCAGGCATGAACATCGTCAACGGTGCCTATCCCGGCGAGTTCACCCAGATGGGGCTGTGGGACCACGACCGCACGCAGGAGGACAAGTACCGTCTGACGTCCGAGTGGTGCGAGGCCGTCACTCGGCTGTGGAGCGAGGACACCGTCAGCATGGAGTCGGACTTCTTCACCCTCGACGAGTGCGAGTCGCGACCTCACCCCGAGGTGCGTCCCGCGATCATCTCGGCCGGCAACTCGTCCCAGGCCCGCGCCTTCCAGGCCGAGTGGTGCGACGGTGCGTTCATGGCTGCGAACGACCTGGAGACGATGAAGGCGCAGTCCGACGACGTCAAGGCCCGCTCCGCCGCCCTGGGACGTGAGTGCCGCACGTACGCGATGCTGACCGTCGTGCAGGGCGACACCGACGCAGAGGCCGAGGCGCTCGTGGCCGAGTACGGTCGCGGCATCGACCGTCCGGCGATCGCCCTGATGCGGCAGTCGTGGGGCATCCCCGCAGAGCATGCGCTGAACTGGGCCAACGGGGCCGGTGCCGAGGGCGCCTTCCAGACTGCGTACGTCGCAGGCGCGGCGGACACGATCGTCGATCACATCCGGCACGTGGTCGGTGAGACCGGTCTGGACGGGCTGATGCTGATCTTCCCCGAGTTCGACCGTGACATGGTGCTGTTCGGTGAGACCGTGCTGCCCGAGCTCCGGCGGCTCGACGCCCTCGACGCGATGGACGCGGCCGTGGTGAGCTGACGGCGTACTCCGCACGGAGTACGGCGAAGTGCCTGCTGTGGCCGGACGCGTCAGCCCGGTCAGGCTGACAGCGTCATCTCCATGACTTCTCAACTCAGAGCACCTGACCACAGCGGTGCCGACACCAGACCGAAGACATCCCGGACCAAGACCCTGCTGCCCTGGCTGATGGTGGCCGTGTGGGTCGGTCTGGTGGTGGGCGGCTACTCGCTCGCCGGCAAGCTCGACTCCGTGACCCGCGACGGGCAGGCCGACTACCTGCCGGCGAGCGCCCAGTCGACCAAGGTGCTCGAGGCCGAGGCCGAGCTGCCCGGCGGGGAGAACGGCCTGCTCGTGGTGGTGTCCGAACGAGCCGGCGGCCTCCAGCCAGGAGATCGGGAGGCGGTCGCGCGCGGCCACGCCGAGCTCGTGGAGCGATTCGGCAGCGACGGCGAAGGGTCGCCCGAGATCGTCGAGTCCGACGACGGCACGGCCCTGATGTACGCCCTGTCGCTCGAAGGTGATGCGGCCGCCGAGGACGCCGAGGTCACCCCCGATGCGCGTCAGCTCCTCAAGGACCAGCCGGACGGTCTTGACGTGTACGTCACCGGTCCGACCGCGCTGGGGGCCGACATGGACGAGGTCTTCGATGCCGTCGACTCGAGGTTGCTGCTCGCGACGGCCGGGGTGGTGGCGCTCCTGCTGATCCTGACGTATCGCAGTCCACTGCTGTGGCTGGTCCCGCTCGCCTCGGTCGGGGTCGCGGCCATCACGTCGATGGGTGTCGTCTACGCACTGACGCAGGTCTTCGACTTCACGATCACCAGCATGAGCTCGGCGCTGCTGATCGTGCTGGTGTTCGGTGCGGGCACCGACTACGCCTTGCTGCTCGTGGCTCGCTACCGCGAGGAGCTGCACCGTCACGAGCGACCCATTGACGCCATGCTGGTGGCACTGCGCGCGGCCGGGCCGGCCATCCTTGCCTCCGCAGCGACCGTGGTCGCCGGACTGTTGTGCCTCTTGGTCGCTGATCTCAACAGCATCAGCAGCCTCGGGCCAGTCGGTGCGGCTGGCATCGCGGCCGCACTGGTGGTCATGCTGACGCTCTTCCCGGCCCTGCTGGTGCTGCTCGGACGTCGTGTCTTCTGGCCGTTCGTGCCGCGGCTCGGTGCTGACGTACGCGCATCCGGATCGCGGTGGGCTCAGCTCGGCGAGCTGGTGGCACGTCGCCGCGTCGTCGGCTGGGCGGTGCCGCTGATGATCCTCGGCGGTCTCGCGCTGGGTACCGTCGGTGTCAACAGCGCCCTTCCGCAGCTGGACCAGTTCACCCGTTCGACACCGGAGTCGGTGACCGGCGCGAAGCTGATCGAAGAGCGCTACCCCGACCAGGGCGGTCAGCCGTTGACCGTGATGAGCCGACCGGCCGAGAGCCGGGAGGTCCTCGCTGCTGTCGAGAGCACGTCGGGAGTGGCCAGCGCCGAGATCGGCCGGGCCGGCGACGACTGGGTGGAGATCTCGGCGATGCCGGTCGACCCGCCAGAGAGCTCGGGTGAGACCGCGACGATCCACCAGCTCCGGGAGAACGTGCGCGAGGTCGCCGGTGAGGCCGCGCTGGTCGGCGGTCCGAGTGCCGAGAAGCTCGACGAGGCGGAGACCAACAAGAGCGATCGCAATCTGGTGATGCCGCTGATCCTGCTGGTGGTGCTCGCCATCCTGGGGCTGCTGCTCCGGGCGATCGTGGCCCCGCTGGTGCTGGTCGCCACCGTGGTGGTGTCGTACTTCGGAGCGCTCGGACTGTGCAACCTGCTGTTCGATCATGTGCTCGGGTACGCCGGCTTGGAGTCGTCGGTGCCACTGATCGGATTCCTCTTCCTGGTCGCGCTGGGTGTCGACTACAACATCTTCTTGATGACCCGGGTGCGTGAGGAAGCCGTACTGCACGGCACCGTCGAGGGCACGAAGCGTGGTCTCGCCACGACCGGCGGGGTGATCACCTCGGCAGGCATCGTGCTGGCGGCGACGTTCGCGGTGCTCGCGTCGCTGCCCCTCGTCATGCTCGTCGAGATCGGGATACTGGTGGCTGTCGGCGTGCTCATCGACACCTTGCTGGTGCGGTCCATCGTGGTTCCGGCACTGACGATGTCCCTGGGTTCGCGGATATGGTGGCCCAGCAAGCTCTGGCGTGCAGAACAGGACCGTGTCGATGACCGGGTGTGAACGATGACGGCGCTCCGTCCGCCAGTGGCCGACAGGCTGCTGGCGGCGGGGTCGTTCGTGCTCGGCGTCGTCCTTGCGCTGACGCTCGAGTCGGTCGACTTCGACGGTGAACGGCGTGTGGACCTGTTGGCGATCGCGCTCCTGGGAGCGATGTCGCTGCCGTTGCTGGCTCGCCGTCGCTGGCCGATCCTCGTCGTCCTCGCGGTCGTCGTGGTGTCGACGCCGTACCACCTGCTCGACTATCCCCACGAGGCCACGATGGCGGCCTCGTTGGTGGCGGCGTTCACTGCGGCGCGCTACAGCGAGCCGGAGCGGCAGGCACTCGCCGCGCTGGTGGCGGTGGCCGCGGTGACGGTGCCCGTCCTCGCCGACGAGGCGTCAGGGGGATCCGGCGATGCTCTCCTCGGAGCCGGCTGGTTGTTCATGGCCTTCTTCGCCGGACTGGCGGTCCGCTTCCGCCAGAACTGGACGGCCGCCGTTGCCGCGCGGCTGGAGCAGGAGCGCGCCGACGAGGTCGAGCGGCGGGTCGCCGAGGAGCGGGTACTGATCGCCGCCGAGCTGCACGACGTCCTGGCGCACGGCCTCGCGGTCGCGAACGTCCAGGCGTCCGTCGCTGCCCACCTGATCGATCAGCTCCCGACGCGAGAGGATGCGCCGCTGCGGGAGCTGTCCGGCACGCTGCACAGCCTGTCGGACACGAATCGGGCCACGCTCCACGAGCTGCGGGCCGTTCTGGACGTGCTTCACGGAGGTGGGGCCGAGCCGACCGAGCCGGCCCCTCACCTCGGTGAGCTGCAGCGTCTGGTGGACATGGCCGAGGCGGCGGATGTCCGGGTCGACGTGGAGGCTGACGGTGTCCCGGACGAGCTGCCGTCGACGGTGTCCGTCGTGGCCTATCGGATCATCCAGGAGTCGCTCTCCAACGTCATCCGACACTCGACGGCCAAGCACGCGACCGTCCGCCTCGACCAGGACGGTCGCCACCTGCGGATCGCGGTCATCGATCAGGGGCCCGCGCGACCGAGCACGACAGAGGCACCCGCCGGCTTCGGGATCGCCGGGATGACCGGGCGGGCACAGGCCGTCGGAGGCGAGCTGTCCGCCGGCCCGGACGAGTCCGGGGGATTCGAGGTCTGCGCCCGCCTGCCGCTCCCGGAGATCTGGCGGGTGCCGTCGTGATCCGGGTCCTGCTCGCCGACGATCAGGCGCTGGTGCGCGGCGCGTTCGCGCTGCTGGTCAACTCAACGGATGGCATGCAGGTCGTCGGGGAGGCCGGCACCGGCGACGAGGCGGTGACGCTGACCCGGGACCTGCGCCCCGACGTCATCTTGATGGACATCAGGATGCCACGCACCGACGGCATCGAGGCGACCCGGCAGATCGTCGCCGACGGCGGATCCAGTGACAGCAAGGTGCTGATCCTCACCACGTTCGAGACGGACGCCAACGTGCTGCGCGGGCTCCGCGCGGGGGCGTGTGGATTCCTCCCCAAGGACACCCGTCCCGACGCGCTGCTGGACGCCATCCGCACCATCGCGGCGGGGGAGGCGCTGCTGTCACCCGGCGCGACCAAGGCAGTCATCACTCGTGCGCTGAGTCGCCCCGACGCTCCTGCGCCCGAACGGCTGGCCAGCCTGACGGCGCGCGAGCACGAGGTGCTTCGGCTCGTCGCCGCAGGCCTGACCAACCAAGAGATCGCGGACGAGCTGGTGGTCAGCCCGTTGACCGCCAAGACGCACGTGGGCCGCATCCTCGCGAAGATGGGCGCTCGCGACCGGGTCCATCTCGTGATCGCCGCGTACGAAGCGGGTCTTCTCTAGGTCCTGAGCCACGCAGTGGGATCACCTCGTGGGATCAGAGCGGGGGAGTGCCTCGCTGGGCGTCGTACGCCTGCTGGCTGGCCTCGATCTGGGGATTGTGAGCGACCGCCCACTCCGCGAGGCGGACCGCGGGGTCGATCAACGTGCGTCCGGCATCGGTGAGCTCGTACTCCACCCGCGGAGGCACTTCGGCGAAGACGTCCCGGCTCACCAGACCGTCCCGTTCAAGGTTGCGCAGCGTGCGCGTCAGCATCCGCTGAGAGATGCCGGGGATGCGCTGGTGCAGCTCGGTGAACCGCATCCGGCCGTCCTCGAGGGTCGCAACGACCAGGAGGGTCCACTTGTCGGCGACCCGGCCGAGTATCCCGCGGATGGCTCGGCCGCCATCTCCTCGGATGAGGCAGGTCTTCTCGTACGTCGACATGTGTCTCCTCTCGCCTCCCGTTGTGGCCAAGGCACACGCATGTGCCTTTTGTGGACGCTATCTCGGTACCCAACAATGGCGCTACTTACCTTCAGTAACGAATGGAGTTGGACATGGAGATCGCCTACTGGATCGTCGCGGGTCTGCTCGCCCTGATGTACCTCTACTCGGGCGGCATAAAGCTGGTCCAGAGCCAGGAGAAGCTGGCGCCGATGATGGCCTGGGCGGGTACGGCGGTGCCGATGTCCGGCGTCCGTGCCATCGGGCTGCTCGAGGTCCTCGGCGCGGTCGGGCTGATCCTCCCCCCGCTGGTCGACGTCGTTCCGGTCCTCGCGCTGGTGGCGGCGATCGGATTGCTCGTCCTTCAACTGCTCGCAGGTCTCTTCCACCTCTCGCGGCACGAGACCAAGGACATCTGGCTCAACGTGACCCTCGTCGTCGCAGCGGCGGTAACCGTATGGCTGGCCACCGCGGTCTGGAGCTGAATCGCCGCAGCCGTGCGGGGGGATTCCGCCCACATAGACGCGCCGCGTGGGCAATTGACCGATGGCCAGACAAGCCAAGCCGCGGCTCAGCCCGGTTGAGGAACCCGGGTCAGCCGATGAGTCTTCCTCACGTTCTACCGACTCATTGGCCCGTGGCCTACGCGGTGGGTAGCTTGTTCGACTTCGTCCGATTGCAGCGCCAGCACAGGGTTTGCAAGTTCGTTACCTCCGACAAGCCTCCCTTGGAGACAGGGATGATGTGGTCGACCTCCAAAAGGAGGTTGGGCTCGACCGCGACGGAGGCTGCGCACTGTTGGCACGAGAAATGGTCGCGCTCCTTGATGAATCCACGGAGCTTTGCCGTCATCAACGCTCGCTGCCCTGCCGCGCTTTTGGCGAAGCGGATCTTCTCAGAGAGCAGCTCGATCAAAGCATCGATAGTCGGGGTATTAAGGGTCACGAGGGTTCGCTGAGAGCTGTTCCCGCCGGCGCTCACGTATTCAAACCGGTACTCCGGGTAGGGCACGGCTATGGGAGTGAGGTGGACACCGACCTGCTTCATGAACTCGTCCGAATAGTGCTTAAGGATGAACGCCGGTGGGTTGACGTTGATCGAGATGTCGTCCTCGCGTCGCTTGAGGTTCGCGACGGCGGCCTCCAGCCGGGAGACGCTTTCCCCAAGGCCCTCGACGTCCTCGAGCGTTGTTTCGGTCGGCCTGATGCTGAAGTATTTCGTCAGGTACTTCAACGGATCGGACGCGGCGTTCCGAACGACCTGGAGCGAGCAGTTATGCACATTCGAAGAAGCGTAGTCAGCGACGTTCCTGTCCCGCCGGTGTGCGTGGCGGCTGGTGTTCTCGAAGGTCGCCAAATGCGCTTGGGTGCCCGTGGACGATGCGCCGAGCTCAAAAGTCCCGCTTGTACGGATCTCAGTTGTGTAGGCGGCGACCTCGTTGTGCTCCTCAACTACGCCAGCGACTGCTTCCTTATGGGCGAGAAAACTCTCGCTCGCGAAGTATCGCTTCATTCGGAAGTGCCGGACGATTCGGGGCGATACTAAAGCCGCCGCTACGAGCAAGGAGATGTACCAGTATTGGATCATTAGTCCGAGGACGACCAAGACGGCAACGATCGCCAAGAGGTATTGCATCTTCACTCCTAGATCGCGCTTAAGTGAGGAGGTCTACTTCGCCGCCTCTCGGGCAAGCGACCATGACGCGCGGCGCAAACGCTACTGCGGATCATGACCGGTGGGGGCGTAACTGTCGAAGAAGGTCGGTTCCCGGCTTCTCATACCGCTGAGGATTCCTTCTAGCGAGGGACCAGCCTCTAAGTCGCAACCTTCTGCTTGGTCTGCAGGCTGTTGCGTCGCTGCCCGGCGAGTGGCCAGCAAACTGAGACGCTGTTGACTCGTCTGACCGGTCCAGCCGACCAAACTCCGTCTCCACCTAGGCCAGGGATCAACATTCCTCCGCTCCGTTCTGTCGGATGTCTCAGCTAGAACAGGAGTCAGAGCGGAGGGAGGTGAATGTGAATGGCGAAGAGTGGCGGAAAGCCCAGCAAGGGTGCGCTGTCCAAGGCAGGAAAGACACTGGCAGCTAACGGATCGTCAAAGCCTGCCAAGTCGAAGGCAGGTAAGACTCTCGGCAAGGGCTAGACGAGCCGCAATTGAGACCAGCGCTTGGCAGGGTGACGATGGTGGATATACCGCATGTCGCCCTGCCAAGTAGCGGCGCTGCCGCAACTCACGTTGCCTCCGCGGTGTTCACGTCATACCCCCGCGATCGGCGGGCACGGCTCCCTTTGGGGCTTCGCTCGATGAGTCGCAACATCCAAAGCAACTCAGGGCTCTCAATGACATCGCGAAGATGACGAACGATAGCGGCCCGTTTACTCCCGTAACGGTATGTCCGAGCCATAGACAGGGACTCCCTCATATCCGAAGTCGCGAAGCGCATCAGTCGCGATACCCGACCGTCGCTCGCGCCCGATCGGATCGTCTGGGCCACACGTGAGAGATCGGATCGGCAGAGCGTCTGGGGGGTCCGATGTCAACGAACTGAATCGCGGGGGCTCGGTGAAGGTTCTGGCCGCTCCGACGCTGATGTAAGGAACCAGGCCGGCAGGGCTCACGCGGTATTCTGTCTTAGTGGTTGGCAGACGGTCGAACAGCACTCGAACTTCGGCCTCCTCTATGAAGGCGGGGTGCTTGAGCCGGCAAGCAAGCATCGCGAGACTCACCATGACACCATCTCGTGTCATTTGGTCCTCTGGATCATGGAGGCTGGGCCACTCAAGCAAATTTGCGAAAGTCTCGTGTATGAGTTCGTTTTGGGAGTCCTCGGTGTAGAGAACGTCTTGCCATCCCTGCCCCACTCCAGACCGCGCTGGGTTCGAAACTAGGGATGCGCCGGTTGGATAAGTTACGTGCGACGGCGTCGGGACTTGCCCGAGGAACCCAGTCGCGAGTCCAACTGCATATCCGCCGTCAGAATAGTTGCGCCACAGACCCAACGAGTCTTCGTTGTGCGATGCCGAAAGCACGAACATCTCCCTGCTCAGCACGTCCTCCGATGCTGAGAGCACCAATTCACGCAGTGAATTGATCGCCTCGGGCCGAGAATCCGCGGTGTTTAGTCCCGGAAGCGCCTGCTGAATTCGGCTCAGCCCGTATTCGATCTCGGAGATGTCGTTGAGAGCTCGGAAGGAAGACGCCCAGAGCGTTCGAGTGGTGAGTATCCCTAGTAGGCCAGCGGCGCTCGTATAGTGGTATACCAATTTCCGTTCGGTCATTCGCGCGATGCGCTGGCTGCCCATAGTGCAACCCTAGCGATCGCCGCCCTGGGCTATGCGTACCCGAGACACCGGGCGCTTAACACCCAAATGATGAATCACTCGATCAAAACGGATCGAAGCGCCAACTAGTTGACTGACCTGCGTCAATCCCCCGCGAATGCCGCGCCCGACTGGATCCACTCAGTGGAGATGCGTTGGTTATCGAGGACGCCGGCCAGAGGCTGAACGATCTGATCTGGACATAGAGGGCGTGTACGTCAAACTCGACGGCGACAAGGCGATGGGTGCGTACGCATATGCAGTCATGGCTACCGATCAGACAGATGAACCCCGGCTCGTTGAAGGATCGGGGCTGGAGGAACGATGACCGCTGACGACGGTCTCGGCGAGTCATACCCAAACGGCGTTCGAGGACACGGTTGCTTGCCGTCTGCCCGTCTGCCCGTCTGCCCGTCCGGTCGAAGGTCGCGCAGGTGGTGTAACGACGCCGGGAACTGCTCCGTAAATCGGCTCCGTGAGCGTCTTGTGGCTGCTGAACCAATTCTCCTGCGGAATCCCTGCGGAATCTGACCACTTTCGGCCAACGGAAACAGCCCCCGATCCTGCGTATGCGCAGGTCAGGGGCTGTTTCAGTGTTCGGTTGAGACTCAGATGTCGTAGTACAGCTCGAACTCGTGCGGGTGCGGACGCAGCTGCACGGGCAGGATCTCCTCGGAGCGCTTGTAGTCGATCCACGTCTCGATCAGGTCGGGCGTGAAGACGTCGCCCGCCGTCAGGAACTCGTGGTCGGCCTCGAGGGAGTCGAGCACCGCGTTGAACGAGGTCGGCACCATGTCGATGGCGTCGTACTCCTCCGGCGGCAGCTCGTAGATGTTCTTGTCGATCGGGGCCGGCGGCTCGATCTTGTTCTTGATGCCGTCGAGTCCGGCCAGCAGCAGCGCCGAGAAGGCGAGGTACGGGTTGGCCGACGGGTCGGGGCAACGGAACTCGATGCGCTTGGCCTTGGGGTTCGAGCCGGTGATCGGGATACGGACGCATGCCGAGCGGTTGCGCGCGGAGTAGACGAGCGCGATCGGGGCCTCGAAGCCGGGGACCAGGCGGCGGTAGGAGTTGACCGACGGGTTCGTGAACGCCAGCAGCGACGGCGCGTGCTTGAGGATGCCGCCGATGTAGTGGCGCGCGAGATCGGACAGTCCGCCGTAGCCGGACTCGTCATAGAACAGCGGCTTGCCGTCGTTCCAGATCGACTGGTGCACGTGCATGCCCGAGCCGTTGTCGCCGAAGATCGGCTTCGGCATGAACGTGACGGTCTTGTCGTTGGCCCACGCGGTGTTGCGGACGATGTACTTGAACTTCATGACGTCGTCCGCGGCCTTGAGCAGCGTGTCGAACTTGTAGTTGATCTCGGCCTGGCCCGACGTGCCGACCTCGTGGTGACCGCGCTCGAGCACGAGTCCCGCGTTGGTCAGGTTGGTCATCATGTCGTTGCGCAGGTCGGCCGTCTTGTCGGTCGGCGCGACGGGGAAGTAGCCACCCTTGTAGCGGACCTGGTAGCCGCGGTTGTCGTCGATGCTGTCGCCCGTGGACCACGCGGCCTCGGAGGACTGGATCTCGTAGAACGACTTGTTGGCGCTCGTGCCGTAGTTGACGCGGTCGAAGATGTAGAACTCCGCCTCGGGCGCGAAGAAGGCGGTGTCACCGATGCCGGTGGTCGCGAGGTACGCCTCGGCCTTGCGGGCGATGTTGCGCGGATCACGCGAGTACGCCTCGCCGGTGATCGGGTCATGGACGAAGAAGTCCATGGCGATGGTCTTGCGCGCCTTGAACGGGTCGACGTACGCCGTCTTGACGTCGGGGAACAGGACCATGTCCGACTGGTCGATGGTCTGGAATCCACGAATGGACGAGCCGTCGAACGCGACACCGTTCGACACCATGTCCGCGTCGAACGTCGACGCGGGCAGGGTGACCTGCTGCTGAATGCCCGGAAGATCGGTGAAACGGACATCGAGATACTCGACGCCCTCGTCCTTGATGAACTTGAACAGCTCGTCGGCATTGCCGAACATGTGGCCTCCTCGACCGCGCAGCGGCCTTCGTTGTCGATAGCAGGTAAGTGCGTCACTGCACCGTACCCAGAAGGCTACGGGGGTGCAGTTTCCCATCGGTCTCGTGATTGTTTCGGGAATGTTACAAGTCCCCTCCGGGAGGGGAACGGGCCTTGCTCGGTAGGCTTCCCGGGTGGAGATTCCCTCGCTCGGTCGTCGTCTCGCAGCCCTGCTCATCGACTGGGTCGTGGCCGCTCTCAGTGCGGTTGCGCTGGCCGGCGTGAGCTATCCGCCGGCACCACTGGACGAGGACCCTAGCCAGACGTTCATCATCATCGCGTTCTTCGTCGCGGAGGTCGCGATCCTCGAAGGACTCGTGGGTCGCTCGATCGGCAAGCAGCTGCTGGGCCTGCGGGTCGAGGGCCGCACAGGCCTCCCCATCGGCATCCCGCGGGCGCTGCTGCGCACGCTGCTGCTCAGCATCGTCCTGCCGGCGATCGTGATGACCGACGACAAGCGGGGGCTGCACGACCTGGCCGCGGGGTCGCGGGTCGTACGGGTCTGACGCAGCGTCAGCCGCGCATCGCCTTGCGCTGGCCCTTCATGCTCGTCGGCACGGGGCCACGCGGCATGGGAGCGGCCGGACGCATCGCGTCGAGCGCCTTGAGCTTGTAGATCAGGTCGGTCATCTGGGCCGGCTTGATCTTCTTGGGCAGCTTGTTGATGTGCTTGACGAGCTTGGTGAGGGGAACCTGTCCCTCTTCCTTGCCCACGACGATGCCGGTGACCGGGACGTCCTCGCCGCCCACGCGGGCGTGCTTCTTGACCTCAGCGGCCAGCAGACCACGCACGGCGTTGGGGCTGCCCTCACCGACCAGGATGATGCCGGGGCGACCGACCACGCGGTGCACGACGTCCTGGTTCTTGTTGAACGCGATCGCGGGCTTGACCTCCCAGCCGCGGCGCAGCATCTGCAGCGCACCGGCGGCGGCTCCCCGCTGTCCCTCCACCTGGGCGTACGCAGCCTTCTCCGCACGCCGGCCGAAGACGATCAGCACACCAAGCACACCGATCAGCAGCGCGAACAGGATCGTGATGATCAGTCCGATCGTGCTGGTGCCGAACACCAGGTAGCCCAGCGCGCCGAACACGCCGGCCACCAGGATGAACGTCAGCAGAAGGATGAGACCGATCTTGCGGTCGCTCTTCTTGGTGATCGAGTAGGCCTGGCGCATCTGGCCGAGGCGACCCTTGGCGGGGGTGGGGGCGGTGTTGGACATGCCCACCAGTCTACGGCGCGAGGGTTGCGGCGCTCATTCCGCGTCCTGAGGCGACGGCCTGCTTGTAGAGGTTGCCCGCGCGGTAGGACGAACGGACCAGCGGCCCGGACATCACGCCGGCGAAGCCGATCTCGTCGGCCTCGGTCGCCAGCTCGACGAACTCCTCGGGCTTGACCCAGCGCTCGACGGGGTGGTGACGCTTGGACGGGCGCAGGTACTGGGTGATCGTGATCAGGTCACAGCCGGCCTCGTGCAGGTCGACCAGCGCCTGGGAGACCTCTTCGCGGGTCTCACCCATGCCCAGGATGAGGTTGGACTTGGTGACGAGCCCGAAGTCGCGCGCCTGGGTGATGACGTCGAGCGAGCGCTCGTAGCGGAACGCGGGGCGGATGCGCTTGAAGATGCGCGGGACGGTCTCGACGTTGTGGGCGAGCACCTCGGGGCGGGACTCGAAGACCTCCGCCAGCAGCTCGGGGACACCGTTGAAGTCGGGGATCAGGTTCTCGACGCCCGTGCCCGGGTTGAGCTCGTGGATCTTGCGGACGGTCTCGGCGTACAGCCACGCGCCGCCGTCGGGCTGGTCGTCGCGGGCGACGCCCGTGATCGTGGCGTAGCGCAGCTCCATCTTCTGGACGCTCTCGGCGACCCGGCGGGGCTCGTCGCGATCGATCGGGTCGGGCTTGCCGGTGTCGATCTGGCAGAAGTCGCAGCGACGGGTGCACTGCTCGCCGCCGATGAGGAAGGTGGCCTCGCGGTCCTCCCAGCACTCGAAGATGTTGGGACAGCCGGCTTCCTGGCAGACCGTGTGCAGGCCCTCGCCCTTGACCAGCTTCATGAGCTCGTTGTACTCGGGGCCCATCTTCGCGCGGGTCTTGATCCACGCGGGCTTCTTCTCGATGGGGGTCTCGGCGTTACGTACTTCGAGCCGCAACATCTTGCGTCCCTCGGGTGCGATGGTCACGCACGCAAGCGTACGCCTGTCACCCACATTGCCCTAGGCTCGGTCGCGTGCTGGATCTGGACCGCCGGTGGACGCGACCGAAGCCCACCTCCGAGGAGGTGCGGCGAGACCTGTGGGGAGGCGTCGCCGCCGCGATCGTGTCGATCGTGTCCGTCGAGGTCTGGCACAGCGGCTACGGCTCTCCGCTCGGCTGGAACGGGATCGAGGCCTACGTGCTGTTCGGCCTGGCCGGACTGCTGCTGGGACTGCGGCGACGTCTCCCGCTGGTGACGGTCCTGCTGGTGTCGGTCCTGTTCCTCGTGATCGTGGAGCGGCTTGAGGACTTCGGCACGATCTTCACGATCCAGCTCATCGAGTTCGTCGCCCTGTACTCGGCGTGGGCGTGGTCCCGCTCGCGGCGGGGTCTGTACGTGACGAGCGTCGTCGTGCTCGTCGCGATGTTCGGCTGGTTGACGTGGGAGATCGTCACGACGGATCTGCCGGACCGCCCGCAGGAGGGTCTCATCCCGCCGTACGTCGCGGCGATCGTCTACTCGGTCGGGATCAACATCGTGTATCTCTTCGGGGCGATGGCCTGGGGCCACGATGCGTGGCGCAGTGCGCGCCAGCGTGAGGAGATCGCCGAGGGGGCCGCCGCGGAGCGCCGTGCCCAGGACCGCGCCCAGGAGGCTGCGGTGCAGGCCGAACGCGTGCGCATCGCCCGCGACCTGCACGACGTGGTCGCGCACCACGTCAGCGGCATCGGCGTCCAGGCGGCCGGCATCAGCCGGATCCTGCAGAAGCAGCCCGACGACGCCCGCGCGGCTCTTGGTGTCATCGAGCGCTCGTCGCGGCAGGCGGTGCAGCAGATGCACCAGCTGGTCGGGCTGTTGCGCTCGGACCGCGACCAGGACGAGCGTGGCCCCCAGCCGGGTCTGGACGAGCTCCACATGCTCGCGACGACCGAATCGGGGCAGGGATCGACGCCGGCGATCACGTTCCGTCAGGTGGGGGAGTCGTTCGCGGTGCCACCCACTGTCGGCCTCTCGCTCTTTCGGATCGCCCAGGAGGCGGTCGCGAACATCCGTCGTCATGCCCGCGCCGTCAGAGGCGAGGTGGTGATGCGCTTCGGGCCGGCCCAGGACGAGCGGCCGGCGTGGGTCGAGGTCGAGGTGATCGACGACGGGGACGGTGCCGAGTGGCCCGAGCCGGTTGCGGCCTCCGGGGGATTCGGCCTGACCGGGATCCGCGAACGGGCGGCCATGCACGGCGGGCTGTGCGAGATCGGGCCGCGGCCCGAGGGTGGGTTCAGGGTGCGGGTCCGCATCCCGGTGACCGCATGAGCACGATCCGTGTGCTGGTCGCCGACGACCAGGAGCTCGTACGCACCGGGTTCCGGATGATCCTCGGGGTCGAGGACGATCTGGAGGTCGTGGGGGAGGCCGCCGACGGCGCAGCCGCGGTCGAGCGTGCGCGGGAGCTGTCGCCCGACGTGGTCCTCATGGACGTCCAGATGCCTCGCATGGACGGCATCGAGGCGACGCGCCGCGTCGTCGCCCAGATGCCCGGCTGTCGCGTGCTCATCCTGACGACGTTCGACGACGACGAGTATCTCTTCGCCGCCCTGCAGGCGGGGGCGAGCGGGTTCCTGCTCAAGAACTGCCCGCCTGACGATCTCGTCTCGGCGATCCGGGTCGTGGCGCAGGGCCACTCGCTGCTCGCGCCCGAGGTGACCCAGCGCGTCATCGCGAGGTCGACCGAGCGTGAGCGCGGGCCACGTCCGTCCGGCCTGGACGAGCTGACCGAGCGCGAGCGGGGGGTGCTGGTCGCGATGGGCCGCGGGCTCAGCAACGGCGAGATCGCCGCCGAGCTCTACGTGAGCGAGGCGACGGTCAAGTCGCACGTCTCACGCGTGCTGGCCAAGCTCGCCGTCCGTGACCGGGTCCAGGCCGTCATCGTCGCCCACGAGTCGGGACTGATGGAGTCGCCGGACGTCTGAGCCCTCCGTCTCGAGGACGAGCCGGGTTCATCCTCGCGGCCGATGCGTGCGGGAGCCGTCCGCTCATAGCGTGGAGTCATGTTGGACATCTCGCACCTCAGTCGGTCGTACGGCGATGCGCTCGTCGTCGACGACGTGACCTTTTCCGTCCGGCCGGGCCGCACGACAGGCTTCGTCGGGGCCAACGGCGCCGGGAAGACCACGACGATGCGCATGATCCTCGGCGTCCTGGCGCCGACGTCGGGGGAGGTGCTGTGGAACGGCGAGCCCATCTCGACCGGCCAGCGCCGCCGCTTCGGCTACATGCCCGAGGAGCGCGGGCTCTATCCCCGCATGAGGCTGACCGACCAGCTCGTGTTCCTTGCCCGGCTGCACGGCATCGAGCGGGCGGAGGCACGGCGTCGCGCACTGGAGCTGCTGGAGCACTTCGACCTGGCGGACCGCGCCGACGACATGCTCGACACCTTGTCCCTGGGCAACCAGCAGCGCGTGCAGATCGCCGCCGCCCTGATCCACCGCCCGGAGGCGCTGGTGCTCGACGAGCCGTTCAGCGGGCTCGACCCGGTCGCCGTCGATGCCATGGCAGAGCTGCTCGCGAAGGAGGCGGGCGACAAGCCGATGCTGTTCTCCAGCCACCAGCTCGACCTGGTCGAGCGCTTGTGCGACGACCTGGTGATCCTGTCCCACGGGCGCGTCGTCGCGGCGGGTCCGGTCGACGAGCTGCGCGGCAAGGGTGCCGATCGCTATCGCGTCGTCCTCGACGGGACCGATGCCGCCTGGATCCGGGACCTGCGCGGCATCCAGGTGCGTGACGTCGCCGGTCCGGTCGCTCTGGTCGACCTCGACGGGACCACCCCGGCAGACCTGCTCGCAACGGTCATCGCCCGCGAGCCGGTCGTCGAGTTCAGCCCCGTCCGCCAACCCCTCTCCGCGATCTTCAAGGAGGTCATCCGATGAGCACGCTGACCCGAGAGCCCGACCGCGGAGCGCGCGGCGCCTGGCGCGTCGTCGCCGAGCGCGAGGTCATGACCCGCGTGCGCGAGAAGTCGTTCCTGTACGGGGTGCTCGCGATGGCAGCCGGCATCGTCGCGCTGGTGGTGCTGACCTCGATCCTCGGCGGACGGCCCACCGATCACACCGTGGCGGTCGTGGACCGGCAGGGCGCGGACCTGGTGTCGTCCGCCTCCGATCTCGTGGACCGCGCGGACGACGGCTCGAACGCGACGGCACGCTCGTACGAGTCGGTGTCCGCGGCCGAGAAGGCCGTCCGCGACGACGACGTCGACGCCGCCCTGATCGCCACCGACGAGGGCTACGAGATCGTCGGCGACCGGGAGGTGGACCCCACGCTGTCGAGCGCTCTCACAGCCGTCGCGTCCGCCTCCGCACTGGCCGACAACGCTGCGGCCCAGGGCGTCGACCTCGACGAGCTGCAGCGCGGCTCGGCGGTCGCCGAGCGGTTGCTGGACCCCGACGGCGAGGACGCGGGGCCTCGCCAGGCGACTGCGTTCGTCTTCGTGCTGCTGTTCTACCTCACCGCCGTCATCTTCGGCATGAACATCGCGCAGAGCGTCGTGCAGGAGAAGGAGAGCCGGGTCGTGGAGATCCTGGCCGCCGCCGTGCCGATCCGGGCGATGCTGTGGGGCAAGATCGTCGGCAACACGGCCCTGGCCCTCGGGCAGATCGTGGTGCTCGCGGTCGTGGGCGTCGCGTCCCTCGCGCTGACAGGCGAGACCTCGGTCCTCTCCGCGATCGGCCCTGCCGTGGCCTGGTACGTGCTGTTCTTCGTGCTGGGGTTCGTCGCACTGGCGGGCCTGTGGGCGGTTGCCGGCTCGCTGGCGTCCCGGCAGGAGGACCTGCAGTCGACCACGATGCCCGGCCAGGTGATCTTGTTCGCGCCCTACATCCTGGCCGTGACGGCCGGCGCGAGCGTCAAGACAGTCGTGTCGATGCTGCCGGTGGTCTCCGCGATGATGATGCCCTCCCGGATGGCCGAGGGCGGCGTGCCCGCCTGGCAGGTCGGGGTGGCCCTTGCGGTCAATGTCCTCGGCGCCGTCGTGCTCGTACGCTTCGCGGCCCGACTCTACGAGCGCACGCTCATGCGCACCGATCGCAAGATCGGCTTCGGGGAGGCGCTGCGGCTCAGCGAATGACGGGGGAGCCCACGGGGACCCGTGGCCCGATCTCGACCTGCTCGGCGAGGTCGGGCGACGGCGAGTAGGGCTCCCACGCCAGCAGCTCGGCCAGGTGGGGGGCCACGGCGCGCGCGGTCTCGCGGACCGTGACGTCGCGGCCCACCTCTGCTGACAGCGAGGTGACGCCGGCGTCGGCGATGCCGCACGGCACGAATCGCTCGTAGAACGCGAGGTCGACGTCGGCGTTGAGCGAGAAGCCGTGCATCGTGACGCCGCGCGAGACCCGGATGCCGATCGCGCCGACCTTGCGCTCGGGTCGGACCCCAGAGGCCGCGACCCAGACGCCCGAGCGTCCCTGCACGCGCCCGGTCGTGACGCCCAGGTCGGCGGCAGCGCGGATCATGGCTTCCTCGACGCGCCGGACGTAGTCGACCACCAGGACGTGCGAGGGCAGCTTGGTGATCGGATAGCCCACGAGCTGGCCGGGGCCGTGGAAGGTGATCTTGCCGCCCCGATCGACGTCGACGACCGGGGTGCCGTCGAACGGCCGCTCGTGCGGCTCGGTGCGGCGTCCCGCGGTGTAGACCGGGGGGTGCTCGAGGAACATCGCGGTGTCGCCGATCTCGTCCGCGACGCGCTGCGCGTGGAGGCTGCGCTGGATCTCCCAGGCATCCTCGTAGTCGATCGCGTTGGCGCCGTACCAGTCGTCGAGGATCTCGATCGTCGTCACCCGCCCAGACTATCCCCGCCGTCCACCACGGGCTGTGGACACGCGGACGCACGAACGGGTGGAGGCCGCGACAGTGGGGGCATGGACTGGATCTGGGTGATCGTGATGGCGCTGCGCCAGACCTCTCCCGCACCGGCCGACCAATGGGCCGTGCGGCTCGCGACGCTCGATGCGGATCGGGCTGCGGCGTTCGCGGAGGCAGACCCCACGAGGCTCGCCACGGTGTACGTCGCCGGGAGCCGGGCGATGGCCGCCGACGCAGCGACGATCCGCTCGTACGCGGATCGCGACGGCCGGGTGGTGGGCGCCCGGCTGCGCGTGCTCACGTGCCGGGTCGTGAGCACGGGTGCCGACAGGGCGACGCTCGACGTGGTCGACGTCCTGGCACCGGCCCAGGTCGAGTGGGGCGACGGCTCCGTGACCGACCTGCCCCGCGACCGGCCCTCACGGCACCGCGTGACGCTGCATCGCACACGCGACGGCTGGCGGATCGCGGGCAGTCGGCTCAGGTGACGGGTGAGGCCTCGTCAGCGCCGGCGTCGATCAGCTCGCGCACGATGTCGAGGTGACCCGCGTGGCGGGCGTGCTCCTGCATGACGTGGAACAAGATGCCGAGCAGCGTGGGCAGCTCATCGTCCGGGCCGAACATCCCTCCCTCACGCGCGCGTTCGTACGGACCGTGCTCGCCGACGATCTCCGCCGTCCGTCGGCCCACCTCGTCGAGGGCGTCGAGCAGCACGTCGATCGAGCGGTCGGTCACCCAGCGGCCGTCGGCGTCGCGATCGGCGCGCGGGGACGGGACGTCCTCGCCGAGGAAACCCCAGACCACCCACCTGCGCTCCATGTGCACCAGGTGCTCGACGAGCTGGGGGATCGTCCACCCGGACGGGACGAGCGTGGTGCCGAGGACGTCGGGGGAGAGCCCCGAGACCTGGCGGCGCACCTCCGAGCGGAAGAAGTCGAGATACTCCACGATCCGCGCTGCGGGGTCGGTGAGCGGCTCGTGCGGCTGGGGCGCGCTCACGACAGCGCAGTGGCCAGGGCAGCGGGGAGATCGGGCTCGGCGAAGGCGAAGCCCGCATCGGTCAGCGCGCTCGGGACGAGGCGCAGCGAGCCGAGCAGGTCCTCGGAGAGCCCGCCCAGCGCGGCCTTGACCGCGAACGACGGCACCGCCAGGAACGTCGGCCGGTGGACCGCGTCGCCCAGGGCGTCGGTGAACTCGGCGTTGGTCACCGGCACCGGCATCGCGAAGTTGAAGGGGCCGGAGAGCTCGTCGTTCACCAGCAGGTGCTCGACGCCGCGGACCCAGTCGTGCCGGGAGATGAAGGACATGTACTGCCGGCCGTTGCCGAGCTTGGCGCCACCGCCGAGCTTCCAGACGGGAAGCATGAGCGCGAGCATGCCGCCGTTGCCGTCCAGCACGAGGGACGTCCGGACGATGCAGGTGCGGGCGCCGGCCTCGACCGCGGGGGCCGCCGCGGCCTCCCACTGGTGGGAGACGTCGGCGAGGAAGCCGGTACCGGGAGTGCTGGACTCGGTCAGGACCTCCGCGCCCCGGTCGGTGCCGTACCAGGACATGCCCGAGCCGGAGACGAAGACCGTGGGCGTCGAGGAGGCGGCGACCGCCTTCGCGAGAGTGCTCGTCGCGGTCAGCCGTGAGTGCAGGATCTCCTGCTTGCGGGAGCTCGTGCGGGGCCACTGCGAGATCGAGGATCCTGACAGGTTGACCACCGCGTCGGCCCGGTCGACCAGGACCTGGTCGATCCGGCCGGCGGCCGGGTCCCACACCGACGTGTCGTCACCGGGGGGGCCGGTGCGGACGAGCCGTGTCACCCGGTGGCCCCGACCACGCAGGTGCGTGGTCAGGGCCGTGCCGAGGAAGCCGGACGCCCCACCGATGACGACATGCACGGGTCAGGATCCCAGCTCGGCCTCGAACGACCCGGCCTGGAGGCGCTGCTTGACCGCCGTCAGGAACCGACCTGCGTCGGCGCCGTCGATGACCCGGTGATCGTAGGTCAGCGCGAGGTAGGCCATGCTCCGCACGGAGATGCTGTCGTTGCCGTGGTCGTCGGTGATGACGACCGGGCGCTTCACGACGGCGCCGACACCCAGGATCGCGACCTGCGGCTGGTTGATGATCGGCGTGTCGAAAAGGGCGCCGTTGCTGCCGAGGTTGGTGATCGAGAACGTCGCACCGGAGAGCTCGTCGGGCGAGATCTTGTTGGTGCGGGTGCGCTCGGCCGAGTCGGCGATCTTGCGGGCCAGCCCGGCGATGGACAGGTCGCCCGCGTCCTTGATCGTCGGGACCAGCAGGCCGCGCTCGGTGTCGACCGCGATGCCGAGGTGCTCGCCGGCCGGGTACGTGATCGTGCCCGCCTCGAGGTCCAGCGCCGAGTTGAGCTGCGGGTAGGACTTCAGCGCCTCGACCGCGGCCTTGGCGAAGAAGGGCAGGAACGTCAGCTTGACGCCCTCGCGCTCGAGGAACGCGTCCTTGTGGCGGGCACGGAGACGTGCGACCTCGGTGACGTCGACCTCGTGGACCTGCGTCAGCTGGGCCGAGGTCTGCAGGGACTCGACGAGGCGGGCCGCGATGATCTTGCGCAGGCGGGTGACCTTCTCGGTCTTGCCACGCAGCTCGGACGGTGCAGCCGCGGGAGCGGAGGCCGCCGGAGCGGCCGGCTCGGCCGGCTTGGACGCAGCAGCAGCGGCGTCCAGCACGTCCTGCTTGCGGATGCGGCCGCCGACGCCGGTGCCGGTGATACCGGCGAGGTCGACGTCGTGCTGCTTGGCCAGCTTGCGAACGATCGGCGTGACGTACGAGTCGCCGTTGCTCTCGGCCGGGGCGGCCGGGGCGGGAGCGGACTCGGGGGCAGCCTGCGTCTCGGGCTGGGCCGGGGTGGGCTCAGGCGCGGCGGCGGGCTCGGGCTCGGGCGTCGGCTCGGGCTCGGGCTCGGGCGTCGGCTCGGGAGCCGGCGGCGGCGGGGGAGCCTGCTCCTTCTTCGGCTCGGGCTCCTTCGGCTCGGGTGCGTCGCCTTCGGCACCGATCACGGCGAGCACGGCACCGACCTCGACGGTCTCGTCCTCCTCGGCGCGGATCTCGAGCAGCTTGCCGGCCACGGGCGAGGGGATCTCGGTGTCGACCTTGTCGGTCGAGATCTCCAGGAGCGGCTCGTCGACCGCGACGTCGTCCCCGACGGCCTTGAGCCACTGGGTGACCGTGCCCTCGGTGACGCTCTCGCCGAGTGCAGGCAGGGTCACCTCGGTGCCGCCGCCGGATGCAGGGGCGGTCTCCGCCTGGGGTGCAGCAGCCGTCTCGGCCACGTCGTGGGCCTGCTCGGCGCTGTCGTCGGGGGTGACGGTGCGCTCCTCGGCCTCGGGCGCCGGCTCGGGTGCCTCGGCCGCAGGCTCCTCGGAGCCCTCGGACTCGGGGGCGGTGTCGCCTCCGGCGCTCTCGCCCTCCTCACCGATGATCGCGAGGACCGCACCGACCTCGACCGTGTCGTCCTCCTCGGCCTTGATCTCGAGCAGGACGCCCGCGACGGGGGAGGGGATCTCGGTGTCGACCTTGTCGGTCGAGATCTCCAGGAGCGGCTCGTCGACGGCGACGGTGTCGCCGACGGACTTCAGCCATTGCGTGACTGTGCCCTCGGTGACGCTTTCACCAAGAGCGGGAAGGGTGACAGACGTGGCCATGATGTCCTCTGGATCTCGGTCAGGCGTGGGAGTGGAGCGGTTTGCCGGCGAGGGCGAGCGCAGCTTCGCCGAGCGCCTCGTTCTGGGTGGGGTGAGCGTGGATGAACTGCGCGACGTCCTCGGGGTAGGCCTCCCAGTTCACGATCAGCGAGGCCTCACCGACCTGCTCGCCGTAGCGGGCGCCGATCATGTGGACACCGACGATCGGCCCGTCCTTCTCGCGGACGAGCTTGATGCTGCCCGTCGTGCCGAGGATCTGGGACTTGCCGTTGCCGCCGAGGCTGTACTCGACCGTCTCGACGCCGTCGTCGCCGAACTTCTCCCGGGCCTGGGGCTCGGTGATGCCGACCGACGCGATCTCGGGGTCGCAGTACGTCACGCGGGGGATGCCGGCGTCGATGACGGGCTGCGGGTTGAGGCCCGCGATCTCCTCGGCGACGAAGATGCCGTGGGCGAAGCCGCGGTGCGCGAGCTGCAGGCCGGGGACGAGGTCACCGACCGCGAACACGCCGTCGACGTTGGTCGCGAGGCGCTCGTTGGTGGGCACCCAGCCGCGGTCGACCGTGATGCCGGCCTCCTCGTAGCCCATGCCGGCGGAGTTGGGACCGCGGCCGACAGCGACGAGCACCAGGTCGGTGTCGATCGTGGTGCCGTCCTCGAGGGTCACGGTCACGCCGTTCTCGGTCTGCTTGACCGAGTCGAACTTGACGCCGGTCTTGAAGTTGATCTTGCGCTTGCGGAACGCGCGCTCGAGCTGCTTGCTCAGCGAGGGGTCCTCCAGCGGGACGAGCGTCGGCAGGCCCTCGATGATCGTGACGTCGGCGCCGAAGGACTTCCACACGGACGCGAACTCGACGCCGATGACGCTGCCGCCGATGATGACGACCCGCTCGGGGACCTCGGACATCTTCAGCGCCTCGGTCGAGGTGATGACCCGTCCGCCGATCTCCAGGCCGAGGGTGCGGGAGACCGAACCGGTGGCCAGGACGACGTTGGTGCCGGTGTAGCGCTCGCCGTTGACCTCGACGGTCTTGGGGTCGACCAGCTTGCCCTCACCCTCGACGACCGTGATGCCGCCGGACTTGATGAGGCCCTGCAGGCCCTTGTAGAGACGGTCGATGACGCCGTCCTTGTAGGAGTTGACCGCCGCCATGTCGATGCCCTCGAAGGTCGACTTCACGCCGAACTTGGCGCCTTCGCGGGCGCCGTCGGCGACCTCGGCCGCGTGCAGCATGGCCTTGGTCGGGATGCAGCCCCAGTGCAGGCAGGTGCCGCCGAGCTTGGACTTCTCGATGAGGGCCACAGACTTGCCCAGCTGGACGGCGCGGAGCGCGCAGGCGTAGCCGCCACTTCCGCCGCCGAGAATTACGATGTCGAAGTTGTTGCCGGCGACGTCCGCCACGGTGTCCTCCCAAAGACGATGTGCATCCACATCTTGTCACTCAAGGCAAGAACTGTGCCACTGGGGTTCGACGGGCGGCGCCCGGCGATCGGGCACACTTGTCGCATGGGAATTTTCCGTGGCCGGAAGGCCAGGACCGCCGGCGGGGCGTCGGTGTCCGACCGCAACGCGAGCCGGGCCGACCTCGAGGCGTTGCGCGAGTTCGCCGCCACCCGGCGCGGCGTGGAGGCATGGATCGAGCCGCAGACCGCGGTCACGCAGGCGACGCTGCTCCTCGTCGCGGACGATGGTGAGTCGATCCGGCGCCGGGTGGCCTCACCGCAGGCCGGTCACGACTTCGCCCGCAAGAAGCTCCAGGTGCCGGTCTACGACTCCAACCTCGTCCCGATCCCGTCCCGCAAGCGCGAGTACGACCTGCGCAAGGCCAGGGCCTCCTCGACGTCCTCCACGTCGTCGACCACGACCACTGCCCCCGTCGCGAAGACCCAGACGCCCCGCGAGCTGCGCGCGATCATGACGCTGGAGTCGATCGCGGGATCGGACCCGTTGCCGAGCAACCCGTCGTTCGACGACCTGATGCGCGTCTACCGCAAGGCCCGCAAGCAGGCCCACCCCGACCGCCTCGGCGGTCAGCGCGAGAAGTGGGACACCGTCGAGGACGCCGCCCGCGCCCTCGGCCTGCCGGACTGACCCCCGCCCCGATTTGCGCCCTCCTGCACGCTTTCGCGTGCGGATTCGGTGCAGGAGTCCGCACATCTGGGCGGGTTGCGGGGGAGGGCTAGTGCCAGCCCTGCGGGTCCACGCCGCCGGGGATCTCGACGGCGGGGTCGTACGGGGTGCGGGTGAACACGAAGCTGGCCAGGACGAGGCGCGCGGGGCGCCCCTGCTCGTCCCGCTCGACCGCCAGTGGCTCGCCGCGGTAGTAGCCCTCGAGCCCCGTCCAGCGGTCCCCGTCCCGGGTGAACCGGGCGCCCCGGCCCTGACCCGGCTCGCCGAGGCGCAGCCCGCCGTCGGCGCCGAGTGCGAGCGTGAACTCGTACGTGCCCCAGTACCAAGGCCCCACGAGATCGAGGGCGTCCGCCTGTGAGGCATCCGCGTGCCACGGCTTCGGCGCGACAGGCTCGCGGTCGCGGACGATCTCCAGCAGATCGGTCGTGGCCGTGCCCAGCCCGCTGGTGGCGTTCGTCATGAGGACGACGCCGTCACCGGTCTCCAGCTCGACGCGCAGGCCCGCGAGGAATCCGGGCATCGACCCGCCGTGGCCGGCGTACCGGCGTCCCTCCACGTTCCACATCTGCCACCCGAGTCCGTGCGCGCCGCCCCAAGTCGCACCGGGGACGTCGTTGACCGCGACGGGTCGCAGCATCTCCCGGAGCGTGGACTCCGCGAGGACGTCGTGGACACGGCCCGCGAGGAACGCCGCCCACGTCGCCAGGTCGTCGGCGGTGGACCACAGCTGCCCTGCGGGCGACATCGCGCCCGCATCGTGCTCGGGCTCGACGTGCAGCAGGTCCGCGAGCGGGTGGACCGCGAGGCCCGGCGCAGCTGCCCCCGTGGGGCGCGGCGTCGTGCGGTGCATGCCGAGGGGCTCAAGGATCTCGTCCCGGACGGCGTCCTGCCACGGGCGACCCCGCAGGCGGGCGACGAGCTCGCCCAGCACGCCATAGCCGAGGTTGGAGTAGTGGAACACGGTGCCCGGGGTGAAGCGCAGCGCGGTCCCGGACGCGAGCAGCTGGTCCCAGCTGCCGCCGGGTGTTCGCTCCCACCAGTCGCCGTCGGTCTCGGACTGCAGGCCCGACGTGTGGGTGAGCAGCTGGGCGATCGTCACCTGTCCGAAGGGGACCTCGGGCAGGTACGTCCCGATGGTGTCGCCGATCGCCAGCAGGCCCTCGTCGCGCAGCCGCATGACCTCCACGGCCACGAACGTCTTGGAGATCGAGCCGATCCGGTACTGGGTGTCCGTCGTCGCCGGCTCTCCTCCCGCGCGGCCGTCCACCGCGCCGACGGCGCCACTCCACGCGATCTCACCGGACCGGACGACGGCGGCCGCGACCGAGGGCAGGCGCCGCTCCGACTGCTCCTTGGCCAGTCGCCGGTCGAGAGCGGCGGTGGTCGCGACGTCGAACGTCATCGAGCCCCGGCCAGCTCCGTCGCGAGCCGCACGAGCGTCCGCACGCCGGTGCCGGTGCCGCCCACGGGGGTGTAGTCGAAGGCGCTGCCCTCGTTGAACGACGGACCCGCGATGTCCAGGTGCGCCCAGGGCACATCGCCCACGAACTCCCGCAGGAACGCCGCCGCGAACAGCGTGCCGCCGTACGGCTTGGGGTTGTGCTGGCGCAGGTCGCCGATGCTGGAGGACGTCACGACGCCCTTCATCTCCTCGGTGATCGGCAGTCGCCACATGGACTCGCCGGCGTCCCGGGACACGGCCAGCACGGTCTCGGAGAACTCCTCGTCGTTGCCCAGGATGCCAGTCGTGTGCTGGCCGAGCGCGACCATGCACGCGCCGGTCAGGGTCGCGACGTCGACGATGTGGTCGGGTGCGGTCTCGGCCGCGAGCGAGAGGCCGTCGGCCAGGACGAGGCGGCCCTCGGCATCGGTGTTGTGCACCTCGACGGTCGCCCCGCTGCGCATGCGCAGCACGTCACCGGGCCGGGTGGCCCGGCCGCTCGGCATGTTCTCGGCGACGCACGCGTAGGCGGTGACCTTGATCGGCAGGCCGAGGCGTGCGATCGCGACGGTCGCGGCGACGACGGCGGCCGCGCCGGCCATGTCGAGCTTCATGGTCTGCATCGAGGCGCCGGGCTTGATCGAGAGTCCTCCCGAGTCGAACGTGATGCCCTTGCCCACGAGCGCCAGGTGCGAGACGGCGTCCTCGGGCTCGTACGACAGGGTCAGCAGACGCGGAGGGCTGTCGGACCCCTGGCCGACGCCGAGGATGCCGCCACACCGCTCCTTCGCGAGCCGCTTCTCGTCCCAGACGGTCACCTTGACGTCGGTGCCCGCGTGCTGCGTGAACGCCTCGACGAGATCGGCAGGTCGCTTGTCGCCCGGCGGGGTGTTGACCCAGTCGCGCGCGGCGTTGACCGCGGCCGCGACGGTGGCGGCGCGCTCGAGCGCCCGGGTCGCGGTGCCTTGACGGGCGAAGGGGGTCAGGATGGCCGCCGAGGTGACCTCGCGAGCCTTCTTGTCGTTCTTCTTCGTCTTGTACGCCTCGTAGCGGTACGTGCCGAGCTCGATCCCCTCGGCGATGGCCTCGACCTCGTCGACGCCGGCCGGGTGGAGGGCGACCGCGACACTGGTCGCGTTCTTCGCGGCGCGTACGCCGTTGGCGGCGGCGCGGCGCAGGTCCTCGGCGGTGGGCTCGGCGGGCAGCGCGACCGCCACCACGACCGGCGCCTTGGCCAGTCCGCCCGACGGGAATCTCACGGTCTGGCCCTTCTCGCCGGAGAACCCCATCAGGTCGAGGGCCTCGGCGAGCTCGCCCTTGTCGTCGTCGTTGCGGATCCCGAGGACCAGGACGTCGGCGCGGGCGGTGGTCGGCTTCGATGTGCTGAGGGTGACGGTGGGCATGCCAGCCACTCTAAGGTCGCACCGGCGGACGTCGCGAGCCTGCTCTAGGTTGAGGACCATGGATCTGCTGCACTCACCCCTGCACGACCGTCACGTGGCGCTCGGCGCCAAGCTCGCCGAGTTCGGCGGCTGGGACATGCCGCTGGAGTACGCCGGTGGGGGAGTGCTGGCCGAGCACAAGGCGGTCCGTGAGGGGGTCGGCCTGTTCGACGTCAGCCACCTGGGCAAGGCCCTGGTGCGGGGCACGGGCGCGGCCGACTTCGTCAACGCGTGCTTCACGAACGACCTGAGGCGCATCCGGCCCGGCAAGGCGCAGTACACGCTGTGCTGCGACGAGGACGGTGGCACGGTCGACGACCTCATCGCCTACCTGCGCAGCGACTTCGAGGTGTTCCTGATCCCCAACGCGGCCAACACCGCGGCGGTCGTGGCCCGTCTTCGGGACGCTGCGCCGGAGGGCATCGAGGTCACCGACCTGCACCGCGACTACGCGATCCTCGCGATCCAGGGCCCGTCCAGCGACGAGGTGCTGCAGGCGCTCGACCTGCCGGTCGACCACGACTACATGTCGTTCGCGGATGCCCGCATCGCCGACCACGACATCACGGTCTGCCGCACGGGCTACACCGGCGAGCGCGGCTACGAGCTCGTGGTCCCGGCCGGATCGGCCACCTCGGTGTGGGACGCCGTGATGGCCGCCGGCGAGGCGTACGGCATCCGCGCCTGCGGACTGGGCGCCCGTGACACCCTGCGCACCGAGATGGGCTACCCCCTGCACGGTCACGAGCTGTCGGCCGAGATCAGCCCGGTCATGGCCCGCGCGGGCTGGGCCGTCGGATGGGACAAGGAGACGTTCTGGGGCAAGGCGGCGCTCGAGCGCCAGCGCGCCGAGAAGACGGTCCCCACGCTGCGCGGTCTGCTCGCGCAGGGACGCGGCATCCCGCGTCCCGGCATGCGCGTGGCTGATGCGGAGGGCAGCGAGCTCGGAGAGGTCACGTCGGGCACGTTCTCGCCGACCCTGCGTCAGGGCATCGCACTTGCGCTCCTCGACCCCGCCGTCGAGGATGGCGCGACAGTGGTCGTGGACGTGCGCGGCCGCTCCGAGGCGTTCACGGTGACCAAGCCGCCGTTCGTGCAACCGTCGACGAAGGAGTCATGACCATGGCGTGGACCTGGACGTTCGAGAGCTCGACGGGCGAGGTGACCGGTCGCTCCGAGGAGTTCGACAACCGCGGCGACGCCGAGTCGTGGGTCGGCGAGGCGTTCGGCGAGCTCCTCGAGCAGGGCATCGATCAGGTGCGCCTGTTCGATGGCGAGAGCGAGATCTACGGACCGATGTCGCTGCACGCCGAGAACAACTGAGCGGGGACCCGCCAGACGGGCTCAGCGGTAGTTGGTGCCGAGCTTCTCGCGGCGCGCGACCTGCGGCTTGGGCAGACGGAAGCGGCGCAGCTGCGTGCTGCGCAGCACCGCGTACATCACCGAGCCCTTGACCGACTCGGGCCCGAACCGGGCCTTGAGCTCCCTGCGGAGACCGCGGGTCATGATGACCTCGTCGATGACGGTCGCGACGATGATGGCGGGGTAGGCGACCGCCGTGAGCACCGAGGTGAGCGCGGTGCTGTCGCTGCCGACCGCGAACAGGACCAGCAGGACGACCAGGATCGGGAGCAGGAACTCCGCGACGTTGTAGCGGCGGTCGACCCAGTCGCGGGAGAAGCGGCGGACCGGTCCCTGCTCGCGAGCCGGCAGATAGCGCTCGTCGCCGCTCTTGAGGGCCTCGCGCTGCTTGAGACGGACCTGCTCGCGTGCGGCCGCGTCCCGCTTGCGCTGCTCCTTGCGGGACATCGGGGTCTTCATCTGCTTCTTGCGAGCGGCTTCGGCCTCCTTGCGCGTGGGTGTCGCGCGGCCCTTGCCTGCTTCTGTCTCGTCTACCACCCTCGCAACCCTACCCGTACGCTTGTGAGCATGAGCATCGGTCAACGCGTCACCCGTTGGTGGAGATCGCGCCGCGCGGACAGTGACGACCCCGGGGCACTGAAGGACAGGCTGGACGAGACCTACCGCAACCAGACGGCCCTGCTCCGGCAGGTGCGCCGTGGTGTCGCGGACGTCGCGACGAGCCGCAAGCGCGTCGAGCTGCAGCTCGCGTCGATCGCCCAGCAGGCGTCCCAGCTCGACGACCAGGCCCGTCAGGCGGTCGACCAGGGCAATGACGACGTGGCTCGCGCGTTCCTGACGCGCAAGGTGATGCTGGAGAAGACGGCCGCCGACCTCGAGGAGCGTCGCGCCAGCCTGAAGGCCGAGGAGGACAAGCTCGAGCTCGCGGCCATGAAGGTCGAGCAGGAGGTCGAGGGCTTCCGGGTCCGCAAGGACACCCTCGCCGCCCGGCACACCGCGGCCTCGGCGCGCGCAGAGATCAACAGCGCGACGACCGGGATCGGCTCGGCCGTGAGCGACGTCAACCAGGCGATGGAGTCGGCCGAGCGGCGTACGCGCGAGCTCGAGGCCCAGTCGGACGCAGTCGACGAGCTCGTCGCGGAGGGCATCGTGACCAAGGCGGGGGAGTCTCCCGACGACGCGCTGCGCCGCCAGTTCGACGCTGCGCTCGACGACGCCGAGGTCGACCGGCAGCTCGACCAGATCACGCACCGGAAGGACGACAGTGGCACGCACCCGATTTCGGAGTGACCGCGGACTGACCCTGCGGATGGGCGGTGTCAGCCTCGGGCTGGGCGCGCTCTACATCCTGTTCGCGGCGGTGCTGTACTCCTTCACGGACCTCGGCGTCCTCGCCCTCGTGATCGTCCTCGCGCTCGCGTGGGGCCAGTGGTACTTCTCGGACACGCTCGCGCTCAAGTCGATGAACGCCCAGGTCGTCGAGCCGCAGCAGGCGCCCGAGCTGCACGCGATGATCGATCGCCTGTGCGCGCTGGCCGACATGCCCAAGCCGCGGGTCGCGGTGGCCGTCACCGACATGCCCAACGCGTTCGCGACCGGACGCTCGCCCCGGCACTCGTCGGTCTGCGTCACGACCGGCATCATGCAGCGGCTGGACGCCGACGAGCTCGAGGGCGTCCTCGCGCACGAGCTGTCCCACGTCGCCAACCGCGATGTCACCGTCATGACCGTCGCGTCGTCGATCGGCCTGCTCGCGGGGTTCATCACCCGATGGGGCCTGTACGCGGGCAACATCTTCGGCAGCCGTGACAACAGGAACAGCGGCGCGGTCTTCGCGGTCGTGTTCCTCGTCAGCATGCTGGTGTACGCGCTCAGCTTCGTGCTGACCCGGTCGCTGTCGCGCTACCGCGAGCTCAGCGCGGACCGCAGCGGGGCGTACATGACCGGCCGCCCGTCCAAGCTGTCGTCGGCACTGGTCAAGATCTCCGGAGAGATGGCCAGGATCCCCAACCGGGACCTGCGCGAGAGCCAGGCCATCAGCGCGTTCTTCTTCGCGCCGGCGATCAACCGTCAGTCGGTCGGGGCGATGTTCTCGACCCACCCGCCGCTGCAGCAGCGCCTTGACCAGCTGGCCCAGGTCAGCGCAGAGCTCTCCGAGCAGGGCTAGTCTCGGCGCGTGGGAATCTTCGACTCGATCCTCGGCCGCAGCAAGCCGCCGCCGGCCGACCTGGACGTGCTGTTCGCCGTCCCCCAAGCTGTCATCTCGTTGCAGACGCAGGGCTTCACCCCGACAGGCTCGGGATCGGTCTGCTTCCGCGACGTCGAGGGCACCGCCGACGACCAGGTCATGGCCGAGGCCGAGCAGCTCATCACGTCGAGCGTCGGCTCCACGGTCACGCGCTCGGAGGACCGGTTCGGCTTCCACTGGTTGACCGTCACCCGCGCCGACGGCGACATCTCCGGCTTGGTAACCGATCTGCACGCAGTCAACTCCTCACTCGTGGACGCGGGTTTCGGCTCGTCCCTGCTGTGCTCGACGGTCGTCTTCACGACGCCGGCCGGCAAGCCGTACGGGCTGGTCTACCTCTACAAGCAGGGCACGTTCTACCCGTTCGCGCCCGACACCGGCGAGCGTCGCGACAACGCGGTGGAGCTCCAGACCCGTGGCCTGATCGCCGACGACGTCCCCGTCGAGCCCGATCTCAGCAAGTGGCTCGCGATCTGGGGCGCGCCCGGTCTGGGCTGATGCCCGGGCGGCCGAGAGGCTAGATTGGACGGGTGAGCTTCGACGAACTGACCCGTGACCAGATCCAGGCCATCCTCGACGAGCAGACGGCCAAACATCGAGCGCTCAAGGACAGCGGGCTCAAGCTCGACCTGACGCGCGGCAAGCCGTCGCCCGCCCAGCTGGACCTGTCCAACGAGCTGCTCCACCTGCCCGGTGACGACTTCACCGATGCGCAGGGCACCGACACCCGCAACTACGGCGGGCTGACCGGTCTGCTCGAGCTGCGCGAGATCTTCGCGCCCATCATGCAGGTGCCGGTCGAGCAGGTCGTCGCAGGAGACAACGCGAGCCTTGCGATCATGCACGACAACCTCGTCTTCGCGCTCTTCCACGGCGTCCCGGGCTCCGAGCAGCCGTGGGGAGTGGAGGAGTCGGTCAAGTTCGTGTGCCCCGTGCCCGGCTACGACCGTCACTTCGCCCTGCTCGAGGAGTACGGCATCGAGATGATCCCGGTCGCGCTCAACGACGACGGTCCGGACATGGAGGCCGTCCGCGAGGTGGTCAAGGATCCCGCGGTCAAGGGCATGTGGCTCGTCCCGACCTACGGCAACCCGACCGGCTCGGTCGTCAGCGAGGCCGTCGCCGCCGAGCTCGCGGCCCTCGACACCGCGGCCCCCGACTTCCGCATCTTCTGGGACAACGCCTACGCGGTGCACCACCTGACCCCGGAGCGGACCAAGACCGCCGACATTCTCGGCCTCTGCGTCGCGTCCGGGCACCCGGACCGCGCGGTGATCTTCGCCTCGACGTCCAAGATCACCTTCGCGGGTGCGGGAGTCTCGTTCCTCGGCAGCTCCGCGGACAACATCCGCTGGTACCTCAGCCACCTCGGCAAGCGCACGATCGGCCCCGACAAGGTCAACCAGCTGCGGCACGCTCGCTACCTCGGCAGCACCGACGGCGTGCACGCGTTGATGGACCGTCACCGCGAGATCCTCGCGCCCAAGTTCGAGGCGGTCGTGCGCATCCTGCGCGAGCGGCTGGGCGACTACGGCGTGGCGTCGTGGACCGAGCCCAAGGGTGGCTACTTCGTGAGCCTCGACGTCGTCGACGGCACCGCGAGCCGGGTGGTGGAGCTCACCCGTGAGGCAGGGGTCGCGATGACCCCGGCCGGTGCCGCCTTCCCGTACGGCGACGACCCGCGTGACCGCAACATCCGCATCGCGCCGTCGTACCCGTCGCCCGACGAGCTCGCGGTCGCGATCGACGTCCTCGCGACGAGCGTGCTGATCGCCGCTGCCGAGCAGGCGCTCGCCTAGAGCATGAGGGTGCTCGTGGCGCCCGACGCCTTCGGCGGCACGCTGTCGGCGCCCGAGGCGGCCCGCGCGATCGCCGAGGGGTGGCACCGTCACGCGCCGGACGACGTGCTGACGGTCGCCGCGATGTCGGACGGCGGCCCGGGGTTCGTCGACGTGCTGCACGCCGCGCTCGGGGGCGAGCTCGCGGTGGTGACGGTGCGCGGCCCCGTCGGGACCGAGGTGCCGGTGACGGTGCTGCACGCTGACGGCACGGCCTACGTCGAGAGCGCCCAGGCATGTGGGCTGCACCTCCTGGACCCCCTCGACCCGCTGCACGCCTCGACGTACGGCGTGGGCCAGGTCGTCGCGGAGGCAGTCGCCGCCGGTGCCGGTCGCGTCGTCGTGGGGCTCGGCGGCAGCGCGACCAACGACGGGGGAGCAGGCCTGCTGGCCGCCCTCGGGGCCACCGCCGACGTCCCCCTGGACGCGGGACCGGATGCGCTGGCGGGCGTGACCCGGGTCGACGTGACGGCGGCCCGGGAACGCCTCGCCGGCGTCGATCTCGTGATCGCGTCCGACGTGGATCTCGCACTGCTCGGGATGTTCGGGGCCACGAAGACGTTCGGCCCGCAGAAGGGGCTCACGGAGGAGCAGATCCTGCGTGTCGACGGGATTCTCGACGGTTTCGTCGGTGCGGTCTGCGGGCCGACCCCCGCCGAGCGAAGGGTCGCGGACGCCAAGGGGGCCGGCGCCGCCGGTGGGCTCGGCTTCGCGCTCATGCTGCTGGGCGGCTCGGTGGTCTCGGGCATCGACCTCGTGGCGGAGGCGGTCGGGCTGACCCGTCAGGCCGTCGACCACGACCTCGTCGTGACGGGGGAGGGCACGTACGACTTCTCGTCGCGCGCGGGCAAGGTGGTCTTCGGTGTCGCATCCGTCGCCCGCGAGGCCGCGCGGCCCTGCATCGTCCTGGCCGGGCAGGTGCAGGTGGGATCGCGCGAGATGCGCGCGATGGGGGTCGAGTCGGCGTACTCGGTCGCCGAGCGCGTCGGTGTCGAGGCGTCGATGAGCAAGCCGTACGCCCACCTGGCCGATCTCTCGGCCCGTGTGGCCCGGACGTGGTCGCCCCGATCTCAGGCGTGACGGCGTACGATGGAATGGAATCGTCGCCGCGTAGGTTGACCAGGGCGACGAGTCCACCAGACCAGATCCATGGGGAGTACGCATGACAGTCGAGACCGACCAGACCGCCGGAGAGACCAAGACCGGTGTGAGCCTGTCCGAGGGCGCCGCGTCCAAGGTTGCCAGCCTGCTCGCCCAGGAGGGCCGTGACGACCTGGCCCTGCGCATCGCGGTGCAGCCGGGTGGCTGCTCGGGCCTGCGCTACCAGCTGTTCTTCGACGAGCGTTCGCTCGACGGCGACCAGATCTTCGCCTTCGGCGGCGTCAACGTCGTCGTCGACCGCATGAGCCTGCCGTACCTCGGCGGCGCGACGATCGACTTCGTCGACACGATCGAGAAGCAGGGCTTCACGATCGACAACCCCGCGGCCACCGGTTCGTGCGCCTGCGGCGACTCGTTCCACTGAGCCCAGTCAGCCGGGCATGACCCGGACGTGTGTCACACGACGCCCTCCTGCAGACGCAGGAGGGCGTTGACTATTGTGTGGGGGTGCACCTCGCCATCACCGGTTCGATCGCCACTGACCACCTCATGACCTTCCCGGGCAAGTTCGCCGATTCACTCGTGCCGGACCAGCTCGACAAGATCTCGCTGTCGTTCCTCGTGGAGGACCTCGACGTCCGCCGCGGCGGGTGCGCCGCGAACATCTCCTTCGCGCTCGCCCAGCTGGGCCACCGCTCCCTCCTCGTCGGCTCCGTCGGGCGCGACTTCGACATCGAGTACCGCGGCTGGCTCGAGGAGGCGGGCGTCGACACCTCGGGCGTCCGTGTCTCCGAGACGCGCCACACGGCCCGCTTCGTCTGCACGACCGACGCCGATCTGGCGCAGTTCGCGGCGTTCTACGCCGGAGCGATGTCCGAGTCCCGCGACATCGACCTGTTCGCCCTCGGCAGTGACTTCGACCTGGTGCTCATCGGTCCCGACGACCCCGAGGGCATGCTGCGCCACACGCGCGCGTGCCGCGAGAAGGGCGTCCCGTTCGCCGCGGACGTCTCCCAGCAGCTCGCGTGGGCCGACGGTGACGTCATCCGCGACCTGATCGACGGCGCCGCGTACCTGTTCAGCAACGACTACGAGGCCGCCCTCATCGAGCAGAAGACGGGCTGGTCCACCGCGGACGTGCGCGCGCACGTCGGCACGCAGGTCATCACCCGCGGCAAGCACGGCGCGTCGGTCTTCCCCGAGGGCGGCGACGTCATCGAGGTCGGCGCGATCGAGGGCGTCGTGGCCGTCGACCCGACCGGGGTCGGCGACAGCTTCCGCGCAGGCTTCCTGGCCGGCGTCGCTGCGGGCCTCGACTTCGAGCGCTCGGCCCAGATCGGCTGCACGATCGCCGCGAGCGTCGTGGAGACCAAGGGCACGCAGGAGTACGTCCTGGAGCGCGAGGGATTCCTCAAGCGCATCGGCACGGCGTACGGCGAGATTGCCCGCGCCGACATCGACGCAGCCCTCTCGCTCGCATGAGTGCATACCGCACCGGGTCGGCGCGACGGACGCCTACCTCAGCGCGGCGACGCAGGGTCGCTGGGTTAGAGTTCTTGAAGTCATCAAATGACAATCATGGTTCAGAAAGGCGCCTCGTGGGTCGGATGAAGTGGGCGGTTCTCGTAGGGGCCGCCGTCGTAATGAGTGGCTGCTCCCCGGACAGCGACTCAGATCTCCAGCGCCTCGCGCTCCCCAAGGGAAGCACCGATCGCACTGATGACATCTGGGAGCTGTGGCTGGGAGCTTGGATCGCGGTCCTGGTCGTCTTCCTGGTGGTCTTCGGGCTCATCATCTACTCGGCGATCCGCTACCGCCGTCGTCACGACGACGAGATCCCGCCGCAGATCCGCTACAACCTGCCGATCGAGGCGCTCTACACGTTCGCGCCGGTCGTCATCGTCGCGGTGTTCTTCTTCCACACCGTCACGTCGCAGAACCGGGTGCTGGAGCGGGTCGACGAGCCCGACCACACGATCGAGGTCGTCGGCAGCAAGTGGCAGTGGGCGTTCAACTACATGGACGAGGACGCCGCCGACAACGAGGCAGTCTTCGACATCGGCACCCCGCAGCAGCCCGCCGAGCTCTGGCTCCCGGTCAACGAGTCGGTCCGGTTCGAGCTCAAGTCGCCCGACGTCGTGCACTCGTTCTGGATCCCCGAGTTCTACTTCAAGCTGGACGTCGTCCCCGGCAAGATCAACAGCTTCGACCTCTCGCCGACGCGCGAGGGGACGTTCACGGGCCGTTGCGCCGAGCTGTGCGGTGTCTACCACTCGCGCATGATCTTCAAGGTCAACGTGGTGTCGCGGGCCGACTACGACAAGCACATCGCTGAGCTCAAGGCCGATGGGCAGATCGGGGCCCCCGTGGGCTCCAAGGAAGCCGACAACATCGCCGGCGTCAAGGGCAAGGACAAGACCGGCCGCGTGGACGAGGTCCAGAGCGGTGCTGGTGACTACAAGGACGGAGCTGGCGACTGATGGCCACCGCAACATTCGACGATGCGTCGACACAGTTGAGGGCGGGGGTGCGCGAGCGCACCCTGGGCCAGAAGATCGTGACGGTGCTGACGACGACCGATCACAAGATCATCGGCAACATGTACCTCATCACGTCGTTCGCCTTCTTCATCATCGGCGGCATCCTGGCGCTGCTGATCCGCGCCGAGCTCGCCCAGCCGGGCACCCAGCTGGTCGACGACGAGACGTACAACCAGCTGTTCACGATGCACGGCACGATCATGCTGCTGATGTTCGCGACGCCGCTGTTCTTCGGTTTCGGCAACGCGATCATGCCCCTGCAGATCGGTGCGCCCGACGTCGCGTTCCCGCGCCTCAACATGTTCAGCTACTGGCTGTACCTGTTCGGCAGCACGATCGTCGTCTCGGGCTTCTTCGTCCCCGGCGGAGCCGCCAGCTTCGGCTGGTTCGCGTACGCCCCACTGAGCGACGCGGTCAACTCACCAGGCGTCGGCGGTGACCTGTGGGTCATGGGCCTGTGGATGTCGGGCCTCGGCACGATCCTCGGTGCGGTCAACTTCATCACCACGATCTTCACGATGCGCGCACCGGGCATGACCATGTTCCGCATGCCGATCTTCGTGTGGAACACGCTGGTCACCGGCATGCTCGTGATCATCGCGTTCCCGATCTTCGCGGCCGCGCTGCTCGCGCTCGAGGCCGATCGTCGCCTCGGCGCCAACGTGTTCGACCCCGCCAACGGCGGCCCGATCCTGTGGCAGCACCTGTTCTGGTTCTTCGGGCACCCTGAGGTCTACATCATCGCGCTGCCGTTCTTCGGCATCGTGACCGAGATCCTCCCGGTGTTCGCACGCAAGCCGATCTTCGGCTACGTCGGCCTGGTCGGCGCGACCCTCATGATCGCGGCCCTGTCGGTCGCGGTGTGGGCGCACCACATGTTCGTCACCGGATCGGTCGATCTCGCGTTCTTCTCCTTCATGACGTTCTTGATCGCGGTGCCGACAGGAGTCAAGTTCTTCAACTGGATCGGCACGTTGTGGGGCGGATCTCTGTCCTTCGACACCCCGCTGATCTTCTCGCTGGGCTTCCTCACGACCTTCCTGTTCGGTGGTCTGACCGGCGTCATCCTGGCCTCGCCGACGCTGGACTTCCAGCTCTCCGACAGCTACTTCGTGGTGGCGCACTTCCACTACGTGGTCTTCGGCACGGTGGTGTTCGCAATGTTCGCGGGCTTCTACTACTGGTGGCCCAAGTTCACCGGGCGCATGCTCGACGAGAAGCTCGGCAAGATCCACTTCTGGCTGCTGTTCATCGGCTTCCACCTGACGTTCCTGGTGCAGCACTGGCTCGGCGTCGAGGGCTTCCCGCGCCGCTACGCCGACTACGCACCCGGAGACGGCTTCACGACGCTCAACGAGATCTCCTCGATCGGTGCCTTCCTGCTGGGCGCCTCGACGCTGCCGTTCTTCTACAACGTGTGGAAGTCGCGCAAGTCGCCGCTCGTGGGCCTCGACGACCCGTGGGGCTGGGGACGTTCGCTCGAGTGGGCGACATCCTCCCCGCCGCCGCGACACAACTTCACCTCGCTGCCGCGCATCCGTTCCGAGAGCCCTGCCTTCGACCTGCACCACCCAGAGGTCGCCGCACTCGAGCTCGAGGACAACCCTGGCGAGACCTCGGTCTTCGCCGACGCACCGGATGTCAGTGGCAAGCGCGCACAGGTAGACGATCGCCGCTCGGGCGACTCGCACGACGAAGAGGGCGGTCACTGATCCATGAAGTCCGAGACTTGGACCATCATCGCGGTCGGGATCTTCTTCGCCCTGATCGCTCCCGTCTACTGGGTCCTGACGAAGGACCCGACCGGTACCACGGCGCTCGTCATGACGATGCTGCTGTGCGTCCTGCTGGGCTTCTACCTCTCCGTGGTCGCTCGGCAGATCCCCGATCGTCCCGAGGACCGCAGCGACGGCGAGATCGCCGATGGCGCCGGTGAGCAGGGCTTCTTCCCGCCCTACAGCTGGTGGCCGCTGTTCTGCGCGCTCGCGCTGGCGGTCGTCGTGCTGGGTGTCGTCATCGGCTGGTGGCTCTTCATCATCGGTGCCGTGATCCTCGCTGCCACGACGTGGGGCTGGGTCTTCGAGTACTACCGCGGCATCCACGCGCACTGAGTCGCGTACGCGCACTGAGTCACACTCGTCAGTCGGCGGAGCTCTTCACCACACCCTCTAAACTGGGGTGGTGATGAAGCTCCGTCGACTGACTGCTGCCCTGGGCACTGCTGCCCTGCTCTGTGTGGCCGGCTGCTCCGCGGACGGCGTCAAGGACGCCATCACGGGGGAGGAGAAGGACACCCCACCCGTGCCGGTGACGTTGACACCGAACGTCGAGCAGAAGGCCTCCGACGTCAAGGTCAGCACGCGCGTCAAGGTGCGTGCCGACAACGGCGAGGTGTCGAGCGTCCGGCTGCGCTCGGCCGACGGCAAGACAGAGATCAAGGGACGCACGGGCAGCAACGGGTGGACCGCTGCCGAACGGCTCGAGCCCGGCACGACGTACCAGCTCAAGGCCACCGGCGTGGGCGAGGACGGCACCTACAAGACCGTCCGGCGTACGTTCACGACCCAGCAGCTGACCCTGGCGCAGCAGACCTATCCGTCCGTCGCACCGCTGCAGGGCGAGACCGTGGGCGTCGGGATGCCGGTGATCGTCACGTTCGACGTCCCGGTCAAGAACCGGGCGCTGTTCGAGAAGCACATGTCGGTCACGACCAACAAGGACGTCGAGGGCTCCTGGAACTGGATGAGTGATCGGGAGGCGCACTTCCGTCCTGAGAAGTTCTGGCCGGCCCACACCAAGGTCAAGGTCGACCTGTCCCTCAACAGCTTGCCGGCGGGCAACGGGGTCTACGGCCAGCAGGACCAGAAGGTCGAGTTCGCCGTCGGCAAGAAGGCAGTGTCGATCGTCAACGTCGCGAGGCACCGGCTGACGTACACGGTCGACGGCAAGGCCATCCGCAAGATCCCCGTCACGACGGGCGATGACGGCCACCGCACGCGTGAGGGCATCAAGGTCGTCATGGAGAAGTTCGACTCCGTCGACATGGATGCCGCGACCACCGGTGTGGACTCCGAGGACCCCGGCTACTACAACATCTCCGACGTGCGCTGGGCGATGCGTGTCACCAACTCCGGTGAGTTCCTGCACGCCGCCCCCTGGTCGGTCGGTGCACAGGGCAACGCCAACGTCAGCCACGGGTGCACGGGCATGAGCACCGCCAACGCGAAGTGGCTCTACGACCGCTCCCGCCGTGGAGACGTCATCAAGTACGTCAACAGCCCCCGCGGGCTCGAGGACCAGAACGGCTGGACCGACTGGAACGTCCCGTGGGACAAGTGGAAGCAGGGCTCCGCCCTCCAGGCCGACGGCACCGGCGCCTAGCGCCCGCGAGTCACGTACAACCGCTGACGAGTCACGTACGGCGACCGACGAGTCACGTACGGAGACCGACGAGTCACGTACGGCGACCGACGAGTCCCGTACGGCCGCCCAGGAACCGCGGAGAGTGAACCGCCTGTGTGACATGGCCTGACCGTTTCGCGCGTTCGAACCGCTCCAGTCCTTTCACGATTCGCTGTGCGTGACTCGTCGACGCTTCTAGGTGACTCGCGAGCGTTCGTGCGTGACTCGTCAGCGACCGTAGGTGACTCGTCGGCGGCCGTAGGTGACTCGTCAGCGTCCGTACGTGACTCGTCAGCGGATGGGGCGGGCGCGGGGGAGGGGAGGGGAGAGAACGCGGGAGAGATAGGTGGGGACAAGACGAGGCCCCCACCAGCGGCTGCTGGTGGGGGCCTCGAGGGTCGTACAGGCGGTCAGTGGACCCGGGGGACACCCGTCTCCGACACGCCCTGGAACTCGTCACCCAGCTCGACGGGGTGACCGTCGTGGTGAGCCAGGTGCTCCTCGGCGTGGTGCACGTCCTCGACCGTCGGCTTGTCGACGACGCCGTGGTAGTAGCGCTTGTGCAGCCAGGCCTGCAGCTTGGCCTTGCGACCGTGCGGAGCCGCGACACCGTTCTTGTCCGTCTCGGCCGGAGCCTCGATGGCAGGACGACGATCGCGAGCCGTGAGCGTGTACTGGTCGCCGACCGGCAGGGGAGCGTGGCGCTCCGAGAAGCCGCCGTCAGGCGACCGCTCGATGACACCGGTCTCGTAGCCGTGCAGGATCCGGTTGGCGTCGGCGCGCTGCAGTCCGATGCAGATGCGCTTGGTGATCATGAAGCAGATGACCGGCAGCACGAAGAAGCCGATGCGCACGAACCAGGTGATCGCGTTGAGGCTGAGGTGGAACTGCGTCGCGATGATGTCGTTGCCACCACCGATCCACAGGACGCCGTACGCAGCCATGGCGGCGACGATGAACGACGTGCGGAACGGCGCGTTGCGCGGACGCTCCAGCAGGTGGTGCTCACGCTTGTCGCCCGTAATCCACTGCTCCACGAACGGCCACATGATGCCCACGATGATGAACAGCGTCGGCAGGATCACGCCGGGGATGAACACGTTCCAGCTGAACGTCCAGCCGAAGATGTTGGTCTCCCAGTTCGGGAACACGCGGACGGCACCCTCGACGAAGCCCATGTACCAGTCAGGCTGCGATCCGGCCGTGACCTCGGACGGGTTGTACGGACCGTATGCCCAGATCGGGTTGATCTGGATCAGGGCACCCATCAGGGCCAGGAAGCCGAAGACGACGAAGAAGAATCCGCCCGCCTTGGCCGCGTAGACCGGGAGCATCGGGTAGCCGACGACGTTCTTCTCGGTACGTCCGGGGCCTGCCCACTGCGTGTGCTTGTGGTAGATCAGCAGCAGCATGTGAGCGCCGATCAGACCCAGCAGGAGCGCAGGGATGAGAAGGATGTGCACCATGTAGAGGCGCGGAATGATGACGTCGCCCGGGAACTCGCCGCCGAAGATGAAGAACTCGAGGTACGAGCCGACCAGCGGGATCGAGCGGACCAGGCCGTCGACGAACCGAAGACCGGTGCCCGAGAGCAGGTCGTCGGGAAGCGAGTAGCCCGCGAAGCCCTCGATGATGCCGAGCAGCAGGAGCCCGATGCCGATGAGCCAGTTGACCTCACGCGGCTTGCGGTACGCGCCGGTGAACATGACGCGCAGCATGTGCACCATCATCGCGGCGACGAATAGGGCGGCGGCCCAGTGGTGGATCTGCCGCATGAGCAGTCCGCCACGGATGTCGAACGAGATGTCGAGCGTCGACTTGTACGCGCTGGACATCTCCAGGCCGTTGAACGGCATGTACGAGCCCGTGTACTCGACCTCGGCCATGCTCGGCTGGTACCAGAACGTCAGGAAGACGCCGGTCAGCAGCAGGACGACGAAGCTCCACAGTGCGATCTCGCCCAGCATGAACGACCAGTGCTCGGGGAAGACCTTGCGGAGGTTCTTCTTCGCGACGCCGGCCAGACCGAGACGGTCATCGAGCCAGCCGACGGGACCGGCGGCTTTCTTGCCGACCCCAGTTTCCTGGATCGGTGTGTATTCCTGCTCGGTGGTGCTCATGCCTTATCATCCAACTTCTTCTGGTCCCGCGCGAGTTCGGGGTAGCTCGGTCCGACGATCTCGGGGAAGTCGCTCATGGCGATGATGTAGCCCTCGTCATCCAGCCCGAGCGGCAGCTGCGGCAGGGGGCGGTGGGCCGGGCCGAAGATGACCTTGCCGTTGTCAGCCAGGTCGAACGTCGACTGGTGGCACGGGCAGAGAAGGTGGTGCGTCTGCTGCTCCCACAGGCTGATCGGGCAACCGACGTGCGTGCAGATCTTGGAGTAGCACAGGATGCCGTCGATGCCCCAGTTCTCGCGACCCTTCGAGGGCGTGATGTCCTCGGGACGCATGCGGACGACGATGATGGCCGCCTTGGACTTGACCGCCAGGAGCTCCTCACCGTGCAGCACCGGGTGACCCTCGTCGTCGACCGCGTAGACGATCGCGGGCTCGCCGTTGACGAGCTGGCCCACCTCGAGGTCGGACGGCTTGATCGGCGTGCCGGTCACGTCGTTGACCAGGCGCATGCCCTTCTTCCAGACCGTGGTGCTCTGGCCGTAGGGGAGCGGACCGAGGTCGCGCAGCAGGAAGATCGTGGGCAGGCCCAGTGCGCCCATCGCGCCGAGCAGGCTGTTGCGGATCATCGGGCGGCGGCCGAAGCCGGACTCGTTGATGCCGTCGTTGATGTCCTTCATGACCGCGACGCGGTCCTCCTCGGAGGACGCGGACGGGTGACGCATCTCGACCATCTCGTGGTCGCCCATGAGCTTCTTGGCCCACTGGATGATGCCGACGCCCATGAGCAGCATCGCGCCGCCCAGCGTCACGCCGAAGGTGAAGTTCTGTGCGGACCAGCCGAGGAACGTGGAGTCCTCGTCAATCGCGACGTAGCCGACGCAGAAGCCGATCAGCAGGATGGTCGCGAGCACGAACATGGCCGAGATCTGGCGCTCGGTACGACGGGCCTGCGACTCGTCAACGTCCTGCGGGCGGTACAGGTGCTCGGGCAGACCCGGGTCCCTGATGGGCTCGGTGTCCGGCTGGGTCTCCAGCTCGTCGCTCATGACTTCTTCACCCTTGCTCCGTGTGCGCCGATCCAGATGGCCGCGATGACCAGTCCGCCGATGCCGATCACCCAGATGAACAGACCGTCCACGACGGGGCCGAGACCACCGCCGCCCAGGCCGCCGTAGTTGGGCTGACCCTCGACTTCCTTGACGTACGCGATGATGTTGCGCTTGTCCTCGGGAGTGATGACGTCGTCGGAGAACACCGGCATCTGCTGCGGGCCGGTGATCATGGCCTCGGCGATGTGCGTCGCCGTGACGTTCTTCAGCGAGGGGGCGTAGCGGCCGTCGGGCAGGGCGCCACCGGCACCCACCGAGTTGTGGCACGCCGTGCAGTTGGAGCGGAACAGCTCTCCACCCTCACGGATGTCTTCCGCCTTGGCGGCGTCGACGTCGGTGTACTCCTTGCCGGGGATGGCCGGGCCGGGCCCGAGCGAGGCGACGTACGCAGCCAGCTGACGAGTCTCCTCGGCGTTGTACTCCGGCTTCTTGCGCGGGGCCTGCGGTGCCATCTGCGCCAGCGGCATGCGACCCGTGCCGACCTGGAAGTCGACCGAGGCAGCGCCGACACCGATCAGCGAGGGTCCGTAGACGCCGCCGCGCTTGGTGTCGATGCCGGTGCCGTTGACACCGTGGCAGCTCGCGCAGCCGATGAGGAACAGCTCGCGGCCGGCCTCGACATCGTTGGTCGTGGCTGTCTCCGCAGTGGCAGCCTTCGGCGCGACCGCCGCGTAGACGCCCCCGACCGAGAGGAGGGCCATCAGGAGCACGACGAAACCGGCGAGTGGATGCCGGCGTCTCGTGGACAATTTCCGCACCGAGAACCTCATTCCTAAAAGTGGTGCCAGCGTACCTAGCGATACGCCGTCAAGCTGAAGTGGGCCAAGCCTTATTTGATGAGGTAGATCGTGGCGAAGAGCCCGACCCACACGATGTCCACGAAGTGCCAGTAGTAGGACACGACGATGGCGGAGATCGCCTGCTCATGGGTGAACTTGCGGGCCGCGAAGGTGCGACCGATGACAAGCAGGAAGGCGATGAGACCACCGACGACGTGGAGGCCATGGAAGCCGGTAGCCAGGTAGAACAGGCTGCCGTAGGGGGAGCCGGCGATCGTGATGTTCTCGTGGACGAGCTCGGCGTACTCGTACGCCTGCCCGCCGATGAAGATCGCGCCCATGATGTACGTCAGCACGAACCACTCGCGCATGCCCCACTTGCCGATCTGCAGGAGCGAGCCGCTGCGACCGGGCTTGCCGCGCTCGGCGGCGAAGACGCCGAACTGGCAGGTCACCGACGACAACACGAGGATCGTCGTGTTGGCGGTGGCGAACGGGACGTTCAGCAGCTCGGTCGACTGCTCCCAGAGCTGGGGGGAGATGTTGCGGATCGTGAAGTACGCGGCGAACAGTCCCGCGAAGAACATGAGCTCGCTCGAGAGCCAGACGATCGTCCCGACGGTCACCATCGAGGGACGGCCTTCTTGGCCGTGAAGTCGGGATGCAGGAATCACTGATGTAGTCGCCACCCCCTCATTATGTACGATCGACTCGTGAGCGAGCACAAGCCCCTACGTGTCCTGGTCTACAGCGACGATCGAGACGTCCGGAGCGCTGTGCTGTCAGCCCTCGGGTCCCGGCCGCATCCGGATCTTCCGCCCTTCGAGTACGTCGAGTGCGCCACCGAGCCGGTCGTCTTCCAGCACCTCGACGCGGGTGGGATCGACCTGGTGATCCTGGACGGGGAGGCCGCCCCCGCGGGTGGTCTCGGCATCGCCCGTCAGATGAAGGACGAGATCTTCCAGGCGCCTCCCGTGCTCGTCCTGACCGGACGCCCGCAGGACGTCTGGCTCGCCACCTGGTCGCGCGCCGACGCGGCGCTCGCGCACCCGATCGAGCCGATCCGACTGGCCGAGGTCGTCATCGATCTCGCCCGCGGCGTCCTGCAGCCCGGCTGAGGGGCGGCGCCATGACGCACACCTGGCCCGAGATCCTCACCGGACTCGTGGCGAGGAGGGACCTCGACGTCTCCTCCACGTCGTGGGCGATGGACGAGATCCTCAGCGGCAACGCGACCGCCGCCCAGATCGCCGGATTCGCGATGGCCCTGCGCAGCAAGGGCGAGACGCTCGCCGAGCTGCAGGGGCTGGTCGACTCGATGCTCCAGCACGCGACCCTGCTGTCGGTGCCGGGACGGGTCGTCGACATCGTCGGCACGGGCGGCGACATGGCCAAGACCGTCAACATCTCGAGCATGGCTGCCGTCGTGACGGCCGGCGCCGGGATCGGCGTGGTCAAGCACGGCAACCGTGCGGCGTCGAGCTCGAGCGGCACGGCGGACGTCTTCGAGGTGCTCGGCGTCCGGCTGGACGTCCCGGCAAGCCGCATCGTGGAGGTGCTGGAGCGGACGGGCATCACGTTCTGCTTCGCCCCCGTGTTCCACCCGTCGTTCCGCCACACGGCTCCCGTACGACGTGAGCTCGGCGTGCCGACGACGTTCAACTTCCTCGGCCCGCTCGTGAACCCCGCGCAGCCCGGCGCCTCGGCGATCGGCTGTGCGGACGTCCGCATGGCTCCGCTGATGGCGGGCATCTTCGCCGACCGAGGTGCGGACGCCTTCGTGTTCCGCGGCGACGACGGTCTCGACGAGATCACGACGACCACGACGACCCGGGTCTGGGAGGTCTTCGGCGGCACCGTCACGGAGGGCGTGCTCGATCCGCGTGAGCTGGGCATGAGCCTGTCCTCGGCGGACGCTCTCCGTGGCGGCGACCCGACGTACAACGCGGACGTGTTCCACCGCATCGTGGGCGGCGAGGTGTCGCCGGTACGCGACGCGGTGCTGCTCAACGCGGGGGCGGCGATCGCGGCGCACACGGCCACGGCAGGCGCGCTGGTCGAGCGGATCGCGGCCGGGGTCGAGCGGGCGCGGGAGTCGATCGACTCCGGCGCGGCGGCGCAGACCCTCCGCCAGTGGTCCGTCGTCACCCAGGAGCTCGCGCCCCCTCGCTGACGCACGGGAGGCGCGCGTCAGCGGACGGGAGGCGCGCGTCGGCGGACGGGAGGCGCGCGTCAGCGGTCAGAGGCCGATGCTGAAGGCGTCCTCGAGGTCGTGCTGGCTGTACGCGCGGTAGGCGATCTGGGTCTGGGTCGAGACGACGCCGGCGACCTTGTTGAGCCGGTCGGCGACGACCGCCGCCACGTCGTCGATCTGGCGCACCCGCACCATCGCGACGAGGTCGAGCTCGCCGGTCACCGAGTAGACCTCGCTGACGCCGTCGATGTCGGCGATCTGCTCGGCGATGTCGCTGAGCCGCGAGACCTCGGCCTGGATGAAGACGATGGCGGTGATCATGGTGCCAGCGTATGCCCCTCGGGTCGCTCGCCGTGCAGCGTCAGCCCGGCTGCTGCAGCTCCTGCCACGAGGCGCTGGCCTGCTCGAACGGGGTGAGGTGCCGGGCCGCGCTCTCGCGCGGGGTCTGCCAGGCGCCCCGCACCATCCGCAGCCCGGGCGAGTCGAGCCAACGACGCACGGTCTCGGTCTCCTCGACCGTCGCGGCCGGGGCAGGACCGTGGCCGACGACGACAGTCTCGGCGGTGGCCAGCAGGGCGTCGGTCCAGCCCGCGGGGTGCACCCCGTGAGGCAGGATGCCCGCTCCCGCGAGGCGTCCGTGGCGGATCACGTGCACCTCCCAGCCCTGGGGGTGCGGACCGGCCGCGACGATCTCCTCGATCGAGGTGAGCTCTCGCAGCTGTTGGGTGCGCACGACCGCCCGCAGGAACGCCGTCAGGCGGTCGCGCCACACCGCGGCGTCCTCGAACCGCTCGGTGCGGGCGAGGTCGAGCATGCGTGAGCGGATGGCGGCGACGAGGTCCGCAGGGTCGCCCGTCATGGCGAGGCGGACCCGCTCGACCTCCGCGGCGTACTCCGCGGGGTCGGCCGAGCCGTCGCACGGTGACAGGCAGTGGCCCATCTCCGCGAGCGCGCAGGGGGAGGAGCGGGACTTCGCCGCGAGCCGTGGGGTGCACTGGCGGATGCGGAACGAGTCGTGCAGCGCGGTCAGGGCACTCTCGGCGGCCGCCCGGTTGCGGAACGGGCCGATGTAGTCGGCGTCGTCGTCGAGGATCGCGCGCACGATCGAGAGGCGGGGCCACGGCTCGCGGGTCAGCTTGAGCCAGCTCAGCCGGTCGGGGAACTTCGAGCGGCGGTTGTAGGGCGGGCGGTGCTTGCCGATCAGGCGCAGCTCGCGGACCTGCGCCTCCAGCGGTGTCGCGCACACGATGCCCTCGATGCGCTGCGCGAGCATGACCATCTCGCCCATGCGGGTGCGGGTCTCGGCCTTGGTGAAGTAGGAGCGGGTGCGGGTGCGCAGGTTGCGGGACGTGCCGACGTAGAGGATGTCGTCGGCCGCGTCGCGGAAGAGGTAGACGCCGGGAGCCTCGGGCATGTGGTCGGCGAGGTGCCGCTTGCGACGCTGCTCGGGCTTGACCTTCGCGGTGTACGTCGACACCTCCTCCAGCGTCGTGACCCCGAGGGGACCGAGCCGTTCGAAGAGGGCGTGCATGACGTCGACGGTCGCGCGGGCGTCGGACAGCGCGCGGTGGTTGGGCGTGGTCGAGGCCGAGAACGCCGCGGCGAGGGTCGACAGCTTGCAGTTGGGCACCTCCTCGCGGGTCAGCACGCGACGGGCCAGCGTCGCGGTGTCGAGCGTCTCGAAGCCCGGCCACGGGATCGCGAGCGCCGAGCTGAAGTGCTTCAGGAAGCCGACGTCGAACGGGGCGTTGTGGGCGACCAGCACCGTGCCGCGGGCGAACTCCAGGAAGCTCGGCAGCACCTCGGCGATGCGGGGTGCGTCGATGACCATCTGGTTGGTGATGCCGGTCAGCACCGTGATGTACGCCGGGATGACCTCGTCGGGGTTGACCAGGCTCTGGAACTCCCCGAGCACCTCCCCGCCGCGCACCTTGACCGCGCCGACCTCGGTGATCTTGGATCCCTTGGCGGCCGATCCGCCTGTCGTCTCCAGGTCGACGACACAGAACGTGACGTCTGCGAGATGACGGCCCAGCTCGTCGAACGTTCCTTGCACGGCTTCCACGTCGCACAGGCTAGGTGCGGGCTCGGACAAAGTGCGCCCGTGCCCGTGGTCTGCGGCGTTTCTGTCGGCGGACGCCCCTAGCGTCGTCGACAAGCCCCACGGTTCGGGGCCGCCACTTGCTCAGGAGGTCCGGAATGCACGAGTCACACCCCACCGACTCGGTGGTCGTCGACTGCGATCGTTGTCTCGTCCGCAGCCCCAGCGCGTGCGGCGACTGCGTGGTCACCTTCCTGCTCGGGGCACCGCCGGCCGGCATCGAGATCGACGCCGCCGAGATGTCGGCCCTCGAGGTCCTGTCCGATGCGGGGCTGACCCCGCCGCTGCGCCTCGTGACGCCACTGGCAGGTCCCGAGACGCAGGCCGGGTGACCCCGCCGACATCTGCGCGATTGAGTTGAATTGCCCCATGCCTGCACCTACAGTGATCAACTGTGCGTCCGGTGAACGCCGTCCCTCCAGGATGGTGTCGGACGCGCCGTCGAGTCGTCGCAGCCATGGGGAAGATGTCTGAGGCGAACCGGGGAACCACGTCAGTGGGGTGAATCGGTCCGTGCGTGCACGGATCGTAGGGCAATCCGCGGCCCGAACCCGTCAGCTCACCCGGTAGACGTCGAGGATGTAGGAGTTCTGCGTGCGCATGCACACCACCGTTGTCCAGCGTCGTCGTCAGGTCCGCCGCCGGGGCATCGCCGTCGCGGCTGCCCTGACCGTCTCCGGAGCGCTGTTCGCGTTCCCGTCGGCCCAGGCCGATCCGGCCGTGACCGCCAAGGACGTCGAGAAGGCGTTCCACGAGGTCGAGCTCATCAACGAGCAGGTCAACGCCCTCGGCGAGCAGACCAAGAAGACGCAGGCCGAGATCGACGACCTCACCGACGACATCGAGCGCCAGCTCACGACGTATCGCCGCCAGAAGCAGGCGCTCGGCGATGCGATCGTCCAGCAGCAGATCGATGCGCCCCTCGGCCCGACCGCGAGCCTCCTGGGCAGTGACAACCCCGAGCAGTTCCTCGAGGGACTCGGCGCAGTCCAGGCACTCAACAGCACGCGCGCCGACGAGCTCGCGACGTTCGGTCGCACGAGCAAGCAGCTCAAGAACCGGCGCGCCCAGCTGGAGGACCGGCGCAAGACGCTGCAGGCGGCCAAGAAGGAGACGGCCGCCAAGCGTGCCAAGATCCGCACGAAGTACGAGGCGGCCAAGGCTGAGCTCAACCGCCTGGACGCTGCCGAGAAGAAGAAGATGAACACCAGCAACACCACGGTCGACCCCAAGGTCACCGCCAACCTGAAGGGCTCGGGCAAGGGCAAGCAGGCGCTGGCCTTCGCGATGGCGCAGATCGGCGACCCCTACGTCTACGGCGGCACCGGACCCGACAGCTGGGACTGCTCAGGACTCGTCATGAAGTCGTGGGCCGCGGCCGGGGTCTCGATCCCGCGAGTGGTCGGACCGCAGATCGCGGCGGGCCAGGCCGTGCCGATGGACCAGCTGCAGCCCGGCGACATCGTCGCGTATGGCGACATGTCGCACGACGGCCTCTACCTCGGAGACGGCCGCGTCGTGCACGCGCCGCGTCCGGGCAAGAGCGTCGAGATCACCTCGCTGAGCGGGTTCACCCGCGCCGCCCGGGTCGGCTGACACCCGATTGGCCGAGCGCAGCCTGCGGCCGTCGCCCAATGCGGCGGCCGCGCTGGTGCTCGTGCTCCTCGTCGGAGCGCTCGTCCTCTGGCAGCGTCCGTGGTCCGAGGGGACCGGACGCCCCGGGGTCGTGCCCATCCCCGCTGACGCCCCGGCCCGCCTGACGGCACAGCTGCGCGAGCTGTCGGCCGCGTCCACCGAGGCCGACTTCGTGGCCGCCGCGGGCGATCTCGACCGGGGACGTTCCTTCGGCCGGCGGACCTGGGCCTCCCTGCGGGCGCTCGACGCCCGGGACGTCTCGTGGCGCTACATCAGCGGGGGAGACGTCGCAGACCGCTCGAACGGCTCCGCCCGCATGGTGGCGGAGGTGTCGTGGCGGCCGGGGCCGGACTCGGGGCTCGACGGCGGCGAGCTCCATCGCGCCGCGGTGGCGTTCCGCGTGCAGCCGCAGGACGACGGTGGGCTGTCGATCGTCGACGCGGCTCCGCGGACGGGCCTCCTGCCGATCTGGCTGGCCGGTGCGGTGACGGTCGAGGAGGCACCCGGCAGCGTCGTCCTGGCCGTCGACGGGGGAGACCAGCGGCTGCCCATCGCAGACATGGTGGACACCGCGCGACAGGCCGTGGAGCGCACCGTTCCTCGTGGTCGCGACGACGTCGTGGTCGTGTCGCCGCGCACGCAGGCGCAGATGGCCGACATCGTGGGCCAGCGCGTCGCGGACGTGCGACAGATCGCTGCGGTGACGACGCGCCTCGACCGCAGCACGGGGTCGTCGGCGCCCGTGATCGTGCTGAACCCCGCGGTCTTCGCGACGATGGACCGGCGGGCCGCCCAGGTCGTGCTGAGCCACGAGGCGACGCACCAGCTCACCCGCGCGGTGGGCAGCCCGGCGCAGAGCTGGGTCGTCGAGGGCTTCGCCGACTACGTCGCGCTGCGAGACGACACCGCGCCGCTGTCGGTCAGCGCGGGGCAGATCCTGGCCCAGGTCCGGGCCGGCACGGTGCCCCGGTCCCTGCCGACCAGCGCCGACTTCGACGGGGCGAGCCACGGTCTCGGCGCGGTCTACGAGTCCGCCTGGATGATCTTCCGCCTGCTGGACCGGGACCACGGCCGTGCCGCGGTCGTCCGTTTCTACGGCTCCGTCCTGGCGGGCACGCCGGTCGACACCGCGCTGCGAGACGTCTTCGGGCTGACCGAGGACGAGCTCACCGCGCGGTGGCGGGACTACCTGACGAAGAGCGCCTCGACCGTGTCGTGAAAGTCGCGCAGGACCAGGCTGCGCTTGACCTTGAACGAGGGGGTCAGGTAGCCGTTGTCCTCGGTCCAGTCCTCCGGGAGGATCTGGAACTTGCGGATCGACTCGGCCTGCGAGACCTGCGTGTTGGCGTCGTCGATCGCCTTCTGCACCTCGGCCCGGAGGGTGGGGTCGTCCAGGCTGCCGGTCCAGGTCTCGGTGTCGATGGTCACGAGCGCGGCGACGAAGGGCTTGCCGTCGCCGACCACCAGGCACTGGCTCACCAGGGCGTGGGCGCGCACGCGATCCTCGAGCGCAGCGGGCGCGACGTTCTTGCCGCCCGCCGTGACGATGATCTCCTTCTTGCGGCCGGTGATGCGGATGTAGCCGTCCTCGTCGATCTCACCGAGGTCGCCGGTCGCGAACCAGCCGTCGGGATCGAGCGCCTCGGCGGTCGCCTCGGGGTTGCGCCAGTAGCCCTTGAACACCTGGGGACCGCGGAAGCTGAGCTCGCCGTCGTCCGCGATGCGCACCTCGGTGCCCTTGAACGGCTTGCCGACCGTGCCCAGTCGCAGATCGCTCGGGCGGTTGGCGCAGAGCGCCGCGGTCGTCTCGGTCAGGCCGTAGCCCTCGATGATCGTGACGCCGATGCCGCGGTAGAAGTGGGCCAGGCGCTCGCCGAGGGGAGCGCCGCCGGAGACGGCGAACTCGGTGCGGCCGCCGAGGGCGTCACGCAGCTTGCCGTAGACGAGGCGGTCGAACAGGGCGTGCCGGGCGCGCAGGGCGAGCCCCGGCTTGCCGGAGTCGAGAGCCCGGCTGTAGCTGATCGCGGTCTGCGCCGCACGGTCGAAGATCTTGCCCTTGCCGTCGGCGTACGCCTTGCCGCTCGCGGAGTTGAACACCTTCTCGAAGACGCGGGGCACGCCGAGCACGAACGTCGGCTGGAAGGACCCGAGGTGCGTCACGAGGTCCTTGACGTCGGCGGTGTGGCCGAGCTTGGCGCCGACGCGGATCGCGCCGACCTGGATGATGCGGGCGAACACGTGGGCCAGCGGCAGGAACAACAGCGTCGAGCTGCCCGGGACGAACATCTCGGGGAGCTCGTCGAGGACGACGCCGAGCTCGTAGCGGAAGTTGCCGTGGGTCAGCTGGCAGCCCTTGGGGCGTCCGGTCGTGCCGGAGGTGTAGATGAGGGTGGCGAGGGTGTCGCTGGTCAGGGCGGCCCGGCGCTCCTCGAGCGCGGCGTCGCTGACGTCGGTCCCGAGCGAGCGGATCGTGTCGAGACCGCCGGCGTCGATCGTCCACACGTGCTGGAGATCGGGAGCCTCCTCGGCTGCCTCCTTGACGCGGGCAGCATGACCGTCGCTCTCGACGATCGCGGCCACGGCACCGGAGTCGGACAGGATCCACGCGATCTGCGACGTCGAGGACGTCTCGTAGATCGGCACGGTCGCCGCGCCGATCCACCAGATCGCGTAGTCCGCGACCGTCCACTCGTAGCGGGTCTTGGACAGCAGGGCCACGCGGTCACCGGCGGACACGCCCGCACCGATCAGGCCCTTGGCCACCGTCGTCACGTCGCGGTGGAACTCGGCAAGGGTGATGTCGGTCCAGGTGTCGCCGTCCATCCGGGCCAGTGCTGCCTCGTCGGCGTGTTCGGGGAGGCGGTCGAGGATGTCTTCGGTGAGGTTGCCCAGATCGGGCTCAGGAGGCTGCATCACGTACGGCAGGCTACTCTCACGACCCTGGCCGAACCCAACGGGCTGCGGCCCAGGACCCATGACTCCCGGCGCGGGTGCCCACCGCCGGAACCACTAGCATGGACCCACACCACGAGCCGACCGAGGAGGGCTGATGGCGCGCACCACGAGTGACATCGTCATCGACGCCACCCCCGACAGCATCATGGGCGTCATCGCCGACTTCGCGTCCTACCCCGTGTGGGCGACGGGCGTGAAGACCGCCGACGTCGTGGTCGAGGGAGAGCCCGGACGGGCCAAGCAGGTCCACTTCGTCCTGGACGCCTCCCCGATCCGCGACGAGTACGACCTCGGATACGTGTGGGACGGCAGCCGCACGGTCTCGTGGAGCCTCGTCGAGCCCGGCAAGATGCTGACCTCGATGGACGGCGCCTACGTTCTCGAGCCGCTCGGTGACGCGCAGACGCGGGTCACCTACCAGCTGGCCGTGGACGTCTCCGTGCCGCTGCTCGGGATGCTCAAGCGCAAGGCCGAGAAGGTCATCATCGACACCGCCCTCAAGGGGTTGAAGAAACAGGTCGAGGCCCTGTGACCGGATCAGGCCCCGCCGCGGACCTCGGTCCGGACCGGGACGAGCCCGTCGGCACGATCGCCGAGGAGGCGTTCAAGCCGTTCCGCGCCGTGACCGGCGGCTCCGAGGAGTCCGCCTCCGGCGCAGGAGGCTCGGACGGCCACACGTGCTCGACGACGTGGTGCCCGATCTGCCAGGTCGCCGACGTACTGCGTGACCATCCCGAGGCAGTCGCCTCGGTGACCCAGTCGGCGGCCGCCCTCGCCCGGTCGCTGCGCGACCTCGTGGACACCGCCCTCGCCCCTCAGGAGAAGCAGTGACCCTCGCCATCGGCGTCGACATCGGCGGGACCAAGATCGCGGCCGGACTGGTGTCGGACACGGGGACGATCGTGGAGTCCGTGTCCGAGCCGACCCCTGACGACGCGACCAAGATCCCGGCGATCGTCGCAGACCTCGTCGAGCGGCTCGCAGGTGATGAGCGTCCGGTGGGCGTCGGCATCGGCGCCGCGGGATTCGTGGGGGAGGACCGCGCCACCGTGCGGTTCGCGCCCAACATCGACTGGCGCGAGGAGCCGCTGGCCGCTCACGTGCGGGCGCTGGTCGATCTGCCGATCGTCGTCGAGAACGACGCCAACGCCGCCGCGTGGGGAGAGTTCCGCTTCGGCGCGGGCGAGGACACCGACGACCTGCTGCTCATCACGATCGGCACGGGCATCGGCGGCGGCATCGTCCACCACGGTCAGCTGTTCCGTGGCGGGTTCGGAGTCGCGGCCGAGATCGGTCACATGCGGGTCGTCCCGGACGGCATCCTGTGCGGCTGCGGCCAGCGCGGCTGCTACGAGCAGTACGGCAGCGGCAGCGCGCTCGTCCGCGACGCCCGCGAGCGGGTCTCCAACGGTGACCCCCGCGCAGCGTCGATCGCGGCCCTGGCCGACGGAGACCTGTCCCGCATCACCGGTCCCGCGGTGACCAAGCTCGCGCAGGACGGTGACCCCCTCGCTGTGGAGCTGCTCACCGAGCTCGGTCGCTGGATCGGCGAGGGCGCGGCCGTCCTCGCCGCGATCCTCGATCCCAGCGTGATCGCGATCGGCGGAGGGGTGGCCGCCGCGGGCGATCTGCTCCTCGAGCCGGTCGTCGCCGCGTTCGAGACCCATCTTCCGGCGCGGGCACACCGCCCGGAGGCCGCCCTTCGCCTGGCCGCCCTCGGCAACGAGGCGGGCATCATCGGAGCGGCCGACCTCGCGAGAGTGGAGCCCGCCTAGTGGCAGACAAGCTGGCCGTCGGCATCGACATCGGTGGCACCAAGATCGCCGCCGGAGTCGTCGACGAGGACGGGCACGTCCTGGCCCGACTGAAGCGGGAGACCCCGACCACCGAGCCCCTCGAGGTGATCGACGCGATCGCGGAGATCACCCAGGAGTTCCGTCGTGAGCACCACATCCGGGCGATCGGCGTCGGCGCGGCAGGCTTCGTGGACGCCACGCAGTCCACGGTGCTGTTCGCCCCCCACCTCGCGTGGCGCCACGAGCCGCTGCGTGACTCGGTCGCGCGGCGCACAGGGCTGCCGGTCCTGGTCGACAACGACGCCAACGCCGCGGGCTGGGCCGAGTGGCGCTTCGGTGCCGCCCAGAACGAGGCCGATCTCGTCCTCATCACGTTGGGAACGGGCATCGGCGGTGCGATCGTCATCGACGGCCAGCCCTACCGCGGACAGTTCGGCATCGCCGGGGAGTTCGGCCACATGCAGGTCGTGCCCAACGGCAACCAGTGCGAGTGCGGCAACCAGGGGTGCTGGGAGCAGTACGCGAGCGGTCGCGTGCTGACCCGCCGGGCTCGTGCCGCGGCCACCGACGGCACCGAGATCGGCAAGCTGTTCCTCTCCGAGGCCGGCGGCTCGGTCCAGCGCATCGAGGGTCACCTGGTCACCAAGCACGCCAAGGCCGGCAACGAGGAGGCGATCCAGTGGATCGCCGACGTCGGTGACTGGCTCGGGGTCGGCATCGCCAACCTGGCCGCAGCGCTGGACCCGGGGATGTTCGTGATCGGCGGCGGCGTCAGCGACGCGGACCAGCTGCTGATCGGCCCCGCACGAGCCGGGTTCGCGCGGACGCTGACCGGTCGCGGCTACCGCGCCGAGGCCCGCATCGTCCGCGCACACCTGGGCCCTGAGGCCGGTCTGATCGGCGCCGCCGACATGGCCCGGCTCACAGCACGGCGCCGTCGTCCGGCCAATCCCTCTGCGAAGGCCCGTGTTCGGGCAGCTGCAAGAAAAGGTATGTCGCCGAAGCCACGAAGATGAGTGCGGCGCCGGCGACCACCGACCGGCCCAGGTACACGTGGGCCACGGTCGCCAGCACCAGGAGCAGCGGGGCACCGATCACGCCGATCCACGCCAGCAGGACCCCGCGGCGACGCGGCATCAGGCCCGCAGGCTCGACCTGCCGGTAGAACGGCTCCTCGGCCGGCTCGGGGTCCTCGTCGTGCCGGTCCGCGTGCTGGGTGGGGGACGGCTGCGGGGCCGGGTCCGCGGGCTCGTCGGGGAACGACAGGTCGAGGTGGAGGCCCTCGACGATGCGGTCGAAGTCGTCCTTCTCAGCCACGGCTCGCGCCCACGTGCTGATCGATGAACGCGGCCGTGTGGTCGAAGATCCTCGGCGCGTCGTTGTCGAGGGTCGCGACGTGGAAGCTGTCGTGAAGGGTGATGAGCTCCTTCACCGGGGAGGCGACGCCGTCGAGGATGATCGCCTGGGAGGTCTCGTCCACGACGTGGTCGTCGGCGGACCGGAACAGCAGGAGCGGCGCGGTGACGCGGTCGAGGCCCGCGCGGACGTCCTTCCACATCTTCAGCTGCGAGGCCAGCGCCTTGAGCGGGGTGCGGTCGTAGCCGACCTCGTCCTGCCCGGGCCTCTTGATGTCATTGCCGATGCCGGGCATCGAGGGGATGACCCGCTGCAGGACGGGGACGAGCTTGACGTCGAGACGCTTGACGCTGACGGCGGGATTCACGAGCACCAGGGCCGCGACGTCGGCCGGACGTTGCTCAGCGAGTCGCAGCGCGAGGCAGCCGCCCATCGACAGCCCCGCGACGACCACCCGGTCGCAGGTCTGGTGCAGCTGCGTCAGGGCCGTGTCGACCTCGGCGTACCAGTCCTCCCAGCGGGTGGTGTTCATGTCCTGCCAGGTCGTGCCGTGCCCGGGCAGACGAGGGACGCGGACCGAGTGACCCCGCTCCACCAGGTCCTGCGCCCACGGCGTCATGGACGCGGGGGAGCCGGTGAATCCGTGGCTGAGCAGCACACCGGTGCGACCGCCGTCAGCGGCGTACGGCTCGGCTCCGGGCAGGAGGGCGGACGTCATGTCGTCCATCATCCATCATCCGTGGGCATGACGGCTCGTCCTGTGCGAAAGCCGCCTCGTTCGGAGTAGTGTCCTGTCCGTGTTCTATTGGTTCCTGAAGTTCCTCGCACTGGGTCCGTTGCTCAAGCTGATCTTCAGGCCATGGGCCGAGGGCACCGAGAACGTGCCCAAGGAGGGCGCCGCGATCCTGGCCAGCAACCACCTGTCCTACAGCGACTGGTTGTTCATGCCCCTGGTGATCCCGCGCCGCGTGACGTTCGTGGCCAAGGCGGAGTACTTCGAGGGGTCCGGGGTCAAGGGCTGGCTGCAGAAGACGTTCTTCTCCGGCGCGGGTCAGGTGCCCATCGACCGCACGAGCGGTTCGGCCGCGGCCGGCGCGATCAAGACCCAGCTGCGGCTGCTCGCCGACGGCGAGGTCTGCGGCATCTATCCCGAGGGCACCCGCTCGCACGACGGAAAGCTCTACCGCGGCCGCACCGGCGTCGCGCGGCTCGCGCTCGAGGCGGGCGTCCCCGTCATCCCGCTCGCGGTCATCGGCACCAACGTCGTCGCCCCTCCGGGCAAGATCTTCGGCCGCTACGCCCGCCCGGGCGTGCGGTTCGGCAAGCCGCTGGACTTCAGCCGCTACGAGGGCATGCAGGACGACCGCTACATCCTGCGCGCGATCACCGACGAGATCATGTACGAGATCATGCGCCTGTCGGGTCAGGAGTACGTCGACCTGTACGCGCAGGAGGCCAAGAAGCGCGACCAGGCACGGGAGAAGGAGGCGGCGACCGCCGCCGCCCGTGCCGAGGCCGACGAGGTCTGGGAAGAGATCCGCCCCGACTGACACCGGCACCCGACACCCACAGCTGCACCCACACGAGGAGGCCCCATGAAGGTCGGCATGCTCACCGGGGGAGGCGACTGCCCCGGTCTCAACGCAGTCATCCGGGGCGCGGTGCGCAAGGGGGTGTCCACGTACGGCCACGAGTTCATCGGGTTCCGGGACGGCTGGCGGGGCCCCCTCGAGAACGACACGATGCGGCTCGACGTCGACGCGGTGCGCGGCATCCTGCCCCGCGGCGGCACGATCCTCGGCTCGTCGCGCACCAACCCGTTCGCGATCGACGACGGGGTCGAGCAGATCAAGGACAATCTCGCGGCCAACGGCTGTGACGCGCTGATCGCGATCGGCGGCGAGGACACGCTCGGCGTCGCGACCAGGCTCGCCGATCTCGGCGTCAACGTGGTCGGCGTGCCGAAGACGATCGACAACGACCTGTCGGGCACCGACTTCACCTTCGGCTTCGACACCGCGGTCAACGTGGCCACCGAGGCGATCGACCGGCTCCACACGACCGCCGAGTCGCACCACCGCGTGCTGGTGGTCGAGGTGATGGGTCGCCACGCCGGCTGGATCGCCCTGCACAGCGGACTGGCCGGCGGCGCCAACATCATCTTGATCCCCGAGCGCCCCTTCGACATCGAGAAGGTCTGCGCCCAGGTCGAGAGCCGGTTCGCGACGCACTACGCGCCGATCATCGTGGTGTCCGAGGGTGCGGTGCCGGCCGAGGGCGGCGACATGTCGCTGGTCAGTGGCGACAAGGACGCCTTCGGCCACGTACGCCTCGGCGGCATCGGCGACCGGCTGGCCTCGGAGATCGAGCACCGCACCGGCAAGGAGGCGCGGGCCGTGGTGCTCGGGCACGTCCAGCGAGGCGGCGTGCCGACCGCGTTCGACCGCTGGCTCGCGACCCGGTTCGGCCTGCACGCGATCACCGCCGTCCACGAGGGCGACTACGGGACGATGATGGCGCTGCGCGGCACCGACATCGTCCGGGTGCCGCTCTCCGAGGGCACCGAGACGCTCAAGACCGTGCGACCCGAGCTCTACTCAGAGGCGGAAGTCCTCTTCGGCTGAGGGCCCAGGCCCGTACGCTCGAGAGATGATCTCTTCGCGCCCGGTCGAGAACGTCTGGGACTATCCGCGCCCCCCTTCGGTGGAGCCGAGCGACGAGAACATCGTCATCGAGCTGGGCGGCATGCGCATCGCGTGGACGTCCTCGAGCTTCCGAATCTGCGAGACCAGCCACCCGCCGGCGTACTACCTGCCGATCGAGGCTTTCGCGGGCGACGTGCTGCACGCGCTCCCGGGCAGGACGTGGTGCGAGTGGAAGGGCGCGGCGTCCTACTTCGACGTCGTGACGCCGGCACGGACCGTTCCGGCCGGGGCCTGGACGTACCGCATGCCCAGCCCGGGCTATGCCGACATCATCGATCACATCGCGGTGTACCCGGGCAAGATGGACCGCTGCCTCCTCGACGGCGAGCGGGTCCGCGCCCAGCCCGGAGACTTCTACGGCGGCTGGGTCACGTCCCGGGTGAGGGGCCCGTTCAAGGGCGGACCGGGCACGTCGAGCTGGTGACCGCGCGGCCCGTCTCACGCTCTCGGGGCGGGTCGGAGCACTGCGGATCGCGGCGTATCCTTGGGGCGTGAGCATTCCGACCCTAGACGACCTCCATGCGATGGGCGCTGTCCAGCAGCCGACGTATGTCGATCAGTCCGCCCGCGACGCCGCGGTGCAGACCCTGCGCAAGATGCCCCCGCTTGTCTTTGCGGGCGAGTGCGATGCGCTGCGCGGACGTCTCGCCGACGTCGCCCAGGGCAAGGCCTTCCTCCTGCAGGGCGGCGACTGCGCCGAGACCTTCGAGGGCGTCACCGCCGAGAACGTCCGCAACAAGCTGCGGGTCCTGCTCTCGATGGCGGTCGTGCTGACGTACGCCGCGAGCGTCCCGGTCGTCAAGGTCGGCCGTCTGGCCGGCCAGTACGCCAAGCCCCGCTCGAGCGACACCGAGACCCGCGACGGCGTGACGCTGCCGGCCTACCGCGGCGACGCCGTCAACGGCTTCGACTTCACGCCCGAGGCACGCGCGCACGACCCGCAGCGCCTCGTCGACGTCTACAACGCCTCGGCCGCGACGCTCAACCTCGCTCGCGCGTTCACGACCGGCGGCTACGCCGACCTGCGTCAGATGCACGCGTGGAACACCGACTTCGTCAAGAACAGTCCCGTGGGCGAGCGCTACGAGCGCATCGGCGCCGACATCGACCGCGCGCTCGCGTTCATGGACGCGATCGGTGTCGATCCCGACGAGTTCCACACGGTCGACTTCTTCTCTTCGCACGAGGCGCTCATCCTGGAGTACGAGCACGCCCTCACGCGCATCGACTCGCGCACCCAGCTGCCGTACGACGTCTCCAGCCACTTCGTCTGGATCGGCGAGCGGACCCGTCAGCTCGACGGTGCCCATGTCGAGCTGCTGAGCCGCATCGCCAACCCCGTGGGCGTCAAGCTCGGCCCCACGTCGACCGCTGACGACGCGATCGGGCTGTACGAGAGGCTCAACCCCGACCGAATCCCGGGCAAGGTCACCTTCATCACCCGCTTCGGCGCGGGCAAGATCCGCGACGGGCTGCCCAACCTGGTCGAGAAGGTCACGGCTGCGGGCATCGAGGTCGCGTGGGTGTGCGATCCGATGCACGGCAACACCTTCGAGACCAGCAACGGCTACAAGACGCGCGAGTTCGACGACGTCATCGACGAGGTCCGAGGCTTCTTCGAGGTGCACCGTGCGCTCGGCACCTGGCCGGGCGGCGTGCACGTCGAGCTCACGGGTGACGACGTCACCGAGTGCGTCGGCGGCGGCGCCAAGCTGTCGGCCGCCGATCTGACGCACCGCTACGAGACGCTGTGCGATCCGCGGCTCAACCGGGCGCAGTCGCTCGAGCTGGCCTTCCTCGTCGCGGAGATGCTCGCAGGTCGCTGACGCTCGTGCCGGGCGCGGGGACACCCCGCGCCCGGGTCAGAGCGGGAAGACGATGATGCGCGTGCCCCGGCGCACCTCGTCGCCGGCCGACGGGCTCTGTCGGCGGACGATGAAGTTGCCCGATCCGGGGATGTAGGGGGCGAAGAACTCCAGCCCGGCCTCGCGGATGATGCGGCGGGCCTCGCTCTTCTTCTTGCCGCGCACATTGGGCACCGTGACCAGGTCAGGTCCCTTGGAGACCGTCAGGGTGATCCTGTCGTTCCTGAACCGGGTGCCGTCGCGCGGGTCCTGCGAGATGACGGTGCCCTTGTCGACGTCATCGCTGAACTCCTTGGTCGTGGTGACCTCGAAGCCGGCCTCGCGCAGCGCGGTGGTCGCCTCGGCGGCGGGCCTGCCTGTGTAGTCCTCGACCGGGATGGGCTGGCGACCGAGGCTCACGAGCACGTCGACGCGGTCACCCTTGCGCAACGGCGTCGCGGAGGTGATGTTGTCCTTGGGCCCGATGACGCGGCCCTTCTTGATCGTCTCGCTGTACTGCTCCTCCTGGTCACCCAGCTCGAGGTTCTGCGCCGCGAGGGCCGCCGCGGCGCCCTTGATCGTGGAGTTCTTGAGGTTGTTCTTGGGGATGTAGTAGCGCTCGGGTCCCTTGGAGACGACCGCCTTGATCGTGCTGCCCGGCAGGATCTTCGCCCCGGGCTCGGGATCGGTGCTGATCACGACACCGGACGTCACGTCCTCGGAGAACGCGCGGCGGGCGATCGTGAACTCGAAGCCCTCGGCCTCGGCGTTCTTGGCCGCAGTGGTGGCCGCGCTGCCGGTCAGGACGGGCGTGTCGGTGTAGCGCAGGTCGGTGACGTACCAGGTGCCGAGGGCCGCGAGCACCGCGAGGACCAGGACCAGGATGAGCAGATTGCGTCCGCGTCGGGAGTGGCGTCTGGGCGCGGCCTGCGCGTACTGCTCGCGGGAGATCGGCGGATCGAGGCCGAGGGGCCGGGCGGGGTCGCGCGGGCCCCGCGGCGGGGGAGGCGGCGCGCCGGTCGTGGCGTTGCTCCACTGCATCGTGCGTTCGGACGTGGAGACGGCCTCGGTGGGGGTGGACATCGAGGCCGGCGCGGCCAGGCCGAACGCGGAGCGGGGCACCGCGACGGTGGGGGAGTCCTCGTCGATGCGGCCGCCCGGCGCCAGGTCGGCGACGAGCTCGGGGTCGTCGTCGAGGCCCGCGGCGAGGGCTCGCTGGACCGAGCGGACCTGCTGCAGCATGACCCGCGCATCGGTCGAGCGCTGGTCACGGTCGCGGACCGTCGCCCGCGCCACGAGCGCGTCGACGTAGGGCGGGATGCCGGGCTGCACCTCGGACGGGGGACCGATGTCCTCGTGGACGTGCTTGTACGCGACCTGGATCGGGGACTCGGCCGAGTGCGGCTTGACCCCCGTGAGCATCTCGTAGAGCATCGCGCCGCACGCGTACACGTCGGAGCGGGCGTCGGCGCCGTCGTTCGTCACGATCTCGGGCGCGAGGTAGGACACCGTGCCGATGAGCGTGCCGCCGGTCGCGGTGGTCGCGGCGCTGACCGCGCGCGCCAGGCCGAAGTCGGCGACCTTGACGTCGCCGTCGGGAGTGATGAGGACGTTCTCGGGCTTGACGTCGCGGTGGATGATCTTCGCGGCGTGGGCCGCGGACAACGCCACGAGCACCTGCTCGAGCAGCTCCAGCGCGCGGTACGCGGGCATCGGGGCCTCGTCGCGCATCAGATCGCGCAGCGTGCGGCCCGGGACGTACTCCATGACGAGGTAGGTGACCTCGCCGTCGGTGCCCTGGTCGAAGACCGAGACGACGTTGCGGTGGTTGAGCTTGGCCGCGGACTTGGCCTCGCGCACGAAGCGCTCGGTGAACTGCTCGTCGTCGCCGAGGCCGTGGTGCATGACCTTGATCGCGACCTCGCGGTCGAGCCGCTCGTCCATGGCGCGGAAGACGCTGGCCATGCCGCCGCGGGCGATCCGCTCCCCGATGAGGTAGCGGTCGTTGAGGACACGCCCGACGAGGGCTTCGTCGCCCGTCACTGGCATCCAGCTCTCCCTTTTCACGTCAGGTCCCGGCCAGGACCTGAACGCATTCTAGTGACTCTTCCACACAGGTCCGTGACCAGCGGGGACGCGTGTTGCCCGCGGCAGGTGATGTCGCCCACGTCGGGGCCGGGGGCGCCGGCCGTGCCCTCAGCTGGCGCGGCGGGTCGCGAGAAGGGCCAGCGGGCCGAGCACGGTCCGTGCCTGCGGCCCCAGGGCGTCGATCGCGGCGTCGGCCTGCTCCTCGAGGCGGGTGATGTCCGCCTCGACCGCCGCGAGCGCACCGCACGTGCGAATGAGGTCGGCCACGGGCTCGACGCCGTCGGACGTGCCGAGCCGCTCGCGCAGGACCTCGTGCCCCGCCGCGTCCGTGAGCTCGTACGCCCGAGCGATCAGGACCGTCCGCTTGCCCTCGCGCAGGTCGTCGCCGGCGGGCTTGCCGGTGACAGCTGGGTCGCCGAACACGCCGAGCACGTCGTCGCGCAGCTGGAACGCCTCGCCGAGCGGCAGGGCCACGGCGCTCAGCGCCTCGATGAGGTCCGGTGACGCCCCGGCGAGTGCCGCCCCGATGTGCAGGGGCCGCTCGACCGTGTACTTGGCGGACTTGAACCGGACGATCGCCATGGCCTCGTCGACCAGGATGCGGTCCTTGGTCTGCGCCGCCACGTCGAGGAACTGGCCGGCGACCACCTCGGTCTTGCACAGGTCGAGGTAGTGGCGGGCCGCGGCGACCCGGGGCGCCATGGTGGGGGAGTCCAGGATCGCGGTCGTCATCATCTCGTCGCACCACGAGAGCATCAGGTCGCCCAGCAGCACCGCGGTCGAGAGGCCGAACCCGGTGGCGTCGCCGGCCCGGTCCTCGTCGCGGTGGAGCTGCTCGAAGGCCCGGTGGATGCTGGGCCTGCCGCGGCGCGTGTCCGAGCCGTCCATCAGGTCGTCGTGCACGAGCGCGCTGCCCTGCAGCCACTCCAGCGATGCCGCGGCGGTGACGAGGTGCCCGTCGAGCGGCGTCCCGCCGGCCACGAGCCACCCCGCGTGGCAGAACTGCGGGCGCAGGCGCTTGCCGCCGCGGACGAAGTCGAGGGCGGCGCGGGTCAGGTGGTCCAGGTCGGGGCCGAGCACGCTGAGCGAGCGGGCCTTGGCCTCGGCGAAGGCCGCGAGACTGTGATCGACTCGTGTCCGGAACTCGGGATCGTCTGCGCGTGTCGTCACGCCTCGAACGATATCGTTGGAAGCATGCGTTCCGAAGCCACGTCCCTCCTCGCGGCCCTTCGTGCGCCCACGCCCACGTGCTCTTTCGAGTTCTTCCCGCCCAAGGACGACGAGGGCGAAGCCGTGCTCTGGCAGACCATCGCCGACCTCGAGCCCCTGAGCCCGACGTTCGTCTCGGTCACCTACGGCGCGGGTGGCACGAGCCAGGAGCGGACCGTGCGCATCACCGGCCGCATCGCCGAGCAGACCTCGATGCGACCGGTCGGCCACCTGACGCTGGTCGGGCAGACCCGCGGCGAGATCGAGGCCGTGCTCAAGCAGTACGCCACGGCGGGCGTCGACAACGTCCTGGTCCTGCGGGGCGACCCCAAGGGTGGCCCGCGAGCGCCGTGGGAGCCCTGTCCCGACGGCATGACGTACGCGATCGAACTCGTCGAGCTCGCCGCCGGCATGGGCGGCTTCGAGATCGGTGTGGCGGCCTTCCCCGAGGGACATCCCGACGCCGAGAGCCTCGAGCGCGACGCCGAGGTGCTGGTGGCCAAGTCCGCGGCCGGCGCCGAGTACGCCATCACGCAGCTGTTCTTCCGCGCCGAGGACTACTTCGGCCTCGTCGAGCGGGTGCGCGCCCTGGGCTGTGACATGCCGATCGTCCCCGGCATCATGCCGATCCTCAACTTCGCGCAGGTCGCCCGCATGGCAGAGCTGTCCGGTGCGGAGATGCCGTCGGAGGTGCTCGAGCAGATCGAGCCCATCCAGGACGACAAGGCCGCGGTGCGTGCCAAGGGCATCGAGCTCGCGACCCAGCTGTGCCGCGACCTGCTGGCAGGTGGCGCCCCCGGTCTGCACTTCATCACGCTCAACCGGTCCAAGGCGACGCGGGAGATCTTCGAGGCGCTGCGCGCCGACGGCCTGGTCTGACCCTCAGCGAGGGGCCGGGCCGACGTCCGCGGCGATCGCGGCCGTCGCCGTGCCGATCGCCTCGAGCGTGCCGCCCGGGTGCGCGTGCGCGCCGGCGAAGTACAGCCCGCCCGAGGGCGCGACGCCGGGCAGGTCCAGCGCGGTGGTCCAGGTGTTCCAGGCCCAGCCCCAGTGGCCCAGGACCACGAGATCGCTCGGCGCCAGGTCGGTGCGGTCGACGACGAACGCCCGCAGGTCGAGTCCGGTGCGGGCGAGCGCGCGCAGGGGATCCTCCCCGCTGCGGTGCTCGATCGTCCAGCGGCCCTCCCCGCCCGACCAGAGCCGGATCGGCGGGTTCGCGTGCACCAGCACCTCCTCGGGCATCGGCGGCGCCTCGGACGAGAGGGTCAGGAGGGTCCGGGACGCGGGGATGACGGGCAGCGCCCTCGGTGCGGGCAGGGGAGCGGGCCACGTGGGCGCCGCCCACACCACGATGTCGGCGGGGAGGGTGCGGCGCTCGGTCACGACACCCGTCACCTGTCCTGCCTCCAGGACCACCTCGTGGGCGGACTCGCCGAGCTCGAGCGTGACCCTGCGCTCGGCCAGTCGCCGTTCCAGCGCGGCAGCCAGGCCGGGCAGCCCACCCTCGAACCGCCAGCGGCCGAACGACCTCTCGACGTAGTGGACGACTGCGGTGAAGGCCGGCGTCGTCCGCCAGTCCTGGCCCGCGAGGCGGACGGGATCGAGGACGATCTTGGCGAGTCGCTCGTCGGCCAGCTCCTTGTCGAGGGCCCTGATGGTCCGGCGCGGCCTGAGCACCTTGCGCATGGGCCGGTCGACCGCCGGACGCCCGGGGAAGACCTGGTCGAGAGCGGTGCGGCGGATGACGTCCCAGGGCTCGGCGAACCGGTCGACCCAGGGGGACCACTCGTCCTCGCCGAGTGCCGCCGTGACGGCCTCGTGCTGGTCGCCCCGGTTGCCCAGGGGCAGGTCCAGGACCGTGCCGTCCTTGAAGACGTGGCGCCGGCCCTCGGTCTTGGTCAGCTCGAGCACGCGCTCGAGCGGTCGGCCGGACTTGCGGAACAGGTCGCGGAAGACGCCGGGCAACGTCACGGTGTCGACGTCCAACTGCCAGGTCGCCCCGTTCACGGTGTGCCCGTGCAGGCGGCCACCGAGCCGCTCGCTCGCCTCGACCAGCGTCACGTCGTGCCGCAGCTTGGCCAGCCGTGCCGCGGCGGTCAGACCGGCGAATCCACCACCCACGACCACCACGTTCGCCATGCGCGCAGACTACGCGGTGCGCTCGAGGGAGCAGCGACGGATCCGTCGACGTGACGCGCTCGCGACTGTGGCACAGTGTCCGCATGGGTCCGGTCCGCTCCGAGCTGATGTGGCAGGCGGTCGTCGACGCAGTCGAGATCGCCGGTTCCGGCGATCCGCTGGACGTCCTCGACCTGGGTGGCGGCACGGGCGGTGACGCGGTGCGCCTTGCGCAGCTGGGTCACCGTGTGACGGTGGTCGACCCGAGCCCGGACGCGCTCGCGTCCCTGCACCGCCGCGGGGTCGAGGCCGGTCTGGCCCGTCCCGTCCGCGCCGTGCAGGGCGACACCAACGACCTGCTGGACCACGTCGAGCCCGCGTCGTTCGACCTCGTGGTGTGCCACGGGGTGCTCGAGCACGTCGACGATCCCGGATTCGCGCTCTCGACCGTCGGCACAGTGCTGCGACCCGGCGGCCACGTCAGCGTCGTCGTCGCGGGACGCAATGCCGCCGTCGCGGCGCGTGCGCTCGCGGGCGACTTCGTCACGGCCCGCACGCTGCTCGGCCGCACGGCCGACACGTGGGACGTGCGCTCGATGGGCCCCCGCCGGTTCGTCCTGGACGAGCTCGAGGGGCTGCTCGCGGCAGGCGGGTTCAGGCCTCTCGCGGCCAACGGCCTGCGCGTCTTTGCCGACCTCGTGCCGAGCGCGATCGTCGACACCGAGCCCGGCGCGCGGGATGCGCTGTACGCGCTGGAGCGACTAGTGCGTACGTCCCCCGAGTTCTCAGGACTTTCGGCTGGTCTGCAATCGATCGCCCACCTAGACTCTGAAGAAGCACCACCGAATCCAGGAGGCAACAGTGCCACTCTCTGACGAAGAGGCCCGTCTGCTCCACCAGCTCGAGCAGTCCCTGGCCGCAGAGGACCCGGACTTCGCCTCGACCCTGCGTGGATCCAAGCTCATGGCGCACAACCGCCGTGTCGCACTGCTCGCGGTCCTGGGCTTCATCGCAGGCATCGCGATCCTGTTCGGGGGAGCGGTCAGCAAGCAGACCTGGCTGGGCGTCTTCGGCTTCGTCGCGATGCTCGCCTCCGCGTACGTGTTCACGATCGCCTGGCGACGCGGCATCGGCGGCCCCGAGGACCAGCACGGCACGCCGGCCGGCGGCGGCAGCCGCGGAGGTCGACCCGGACGCCAGAGCAAGCGCTCGGGCTCGTTCGTGGACCGCATGGAGGAGCGCTGGCAGCGCCGTCGTGACGGAGACGGCCTCTAGGGCGCTGCGGGAGGGGCCATTGCGCCCCACTTCGCTCCACCTCCACACCCACCGCCCCTTCGGGGGCGGTTTTTCTTTGCCCTGACAGGGGTTGTCGCGCTTCCCACACCGTGGGGAGCGCGCCTTCGTCTGCCCTCGAACACGCCGAATGTGTGGTTGATGTGGGGGATAGTGGAGTATGGTGGTGAGAAATGGAGCGATTGGCCGTCGACGAGGAGGAGCGAGGTGAACCCGGATGTCTCGAACTTCTTCGGCACCTACACCCCGCGTCTTGACGACAAGGGCCGGCTGTTCCTCCCGGCCAAGTTCCGTCCTCGCCTCGAGACCGGCATCGTCCTCACCCGCGGCCAGGAGAACTGCATCTACGGGTGGACGACCGAGTCGTTCAACGCCTTCACCGATCGCATCCGCAACACGCCCTTCACCAACCAGGCGGCGCGCAACTTCAACCGGATGTTCTTCTCCGGTGCGTCCTCGGAGGTGCCCGACAAGCAGGGGCGCATCTCGATCCCGCCCGTGCTGCGCACCTGGGCACAGCTCGACAAGGAGTGCACGGTCGTCGGCGCGATGGATCGCATCGAGATCTGGGACTCGCGCCGCTGGGACGAGTTCTCCGCAGCGCAGGAAGGTCCGTTCGCGGACATGTCGGAAGAAGTGATGCCCGGGATCTTCTGACGGCTCGTGCGGCGAGATCTGCGCCCGCATGGTTCTGACATCACTTCCCCGGTGTCAGACCCAGCGGTCGCGGATCTGGTCACACGAGCAGCAGCCGGGCACACGAGACAGGACGAGGGGACACGAGGGACATGAGGATCGACGACAGCACACGACGCGTACGCCACGAGGTGGCGGACGGGGTCCGCGTGATGGCGTTCTCGCTCGCCTCGTCGATCGTGCTGGCCACGCTGATCGCGATCGGGCTGGGCCAGCTGTGACGACTCCGAGCCACGTCCCGGTCCTCCTGGAGCGCGTCCTCGACCTCCTCGCGCCGGCGATCGTGGGGGACCGCCCCGTCGTCGTCGACGCGACCCTGGGGCTCGGCGGCCACACCGAGGCGATGCTCAACCGATTCCCCACGGTGCACGTCATCGGCATCGACCGCGATCCCGACGCCCTGGAGCGGGCCCGCACCCGCCTCGCCGGATTCGGCGACCGCGTCACGTACGCCCATGCGGTCTACGACGAGATCGCCGACGTGGTCCGCGAGGCCGGGTTCCGCTCGGTGTCCGGGGTGCTGTTCGACCTCGGCGTCTCCTCGATGCAGCTCGACGTCGCGGACCGCGGCTTCGCGTACGCGCAGGACGCGCCGCTCGACATGCGCATGAACCCCGAGGACGAGCTGACCGCCGCGGACATCCTCAACACGTACACCTCGAGGGACCTCGCCAGGGTGCTGCGCGAGTACGGCGAGGAGAAGTTCGCCAAGCGCATCGCCGACACCGTCGTGGCCGAGCGCGCCAAGGAGCCGTTCACCACGAGCGCCCGCCTGGTCGACCTGGTCCGCGACTGCATCCCGCAGGCTGCACGCCGCACCGGCGGCAACCCCGCCAAGCGCACGTTCCAGGCGCTGCGCATCGAGGTCAACGACGAGCTCGGCGTCTACCGCCGGGCCCTGCCGGCCGCGCTCGAGGTGCTGGCGCCCGGCGGCCGGGTGGTCGTGCTCTCGTACCACTCGCTCGAGGACCGCATCACCAAGCGGGCGTTCACCGAGGTCACCACGACCGACGTGCCGCGTGACCTGCCGTTCGTGCCCGAGGGCCACGAGGCGAAGTACCGCCTCGTCACCCGCGGTGCCGAGATGGCGACCGAAGCAGAGATCGACGACAACTCCCGGGCCCGCTCCGTGCGGCTCCGCGTGGCAGAACGGATCGCCGCATGAGCACACCGCTGACCCGGTCCTTCGCCCCCTCGCCGCGGCGCATCGAGGAGGCCAAGGCGGCCGGCCTCCGGCTCGTCCACCCGGTGCGCAGCCGCGCGAAGCGGGCACCGTTCGTCGTGATCGTCATGACGATCCTGTCGATCGGGCTCGTGGGTCTCATCCTCATGAGCACGGTCCTGCAGGCGCAGTCCTTCGAGGCCGCCCGGCTGCAGAGCGAGGCGACGACGCTGAAGACGCAGAAGCAGGCCCTCGCCCGCGACGTCGACCGGCTGCGGAGCCCCGCCCACGTCGCCCGTGAGGCGATCGCGATCGGCATGGTCCCCAACGCCAACCCCGCCTTCCTGCGCCTCTCCGACGGCCGGATCCTCGGTGTGCCCGAGGCCGCCAAGGCCGGCAGCAACATCCGGAGCGTGAACTGATGACCGCCAACCAGCTGCTGACGCGTCGCCGTCTGCGCGCGTGCCTCGTGCTGGTGATCGCCGTCTTCACGCTGTTCGGCGCCCGCCTGTTCCAGATCCAGGGACTCGACGCCAGCGCGTACGCCGCGCAGGCCGTCGCGTCCGGCACCCAGAAGAAGGTCGACCCCGCCCCGCGTGGCGCGATCCTGGACCGCAACGGCGAGCAGCTCGCGACGAGCGTGGACGGCTTGACGCTCATCGCGGACCCCAAGATGACCGTCGACAACGCACCGCAGATCGCCCGCATCCTGCGCGAGAAGCTCGGCGACGAGATCGACTACTTCGACATGATCGACAAGCTGCGCACGCCCAAGTCGCGCTACGTCCAGCTCGTCCGCGACCTGCCCAAGTGGACCGCGGACAAGGCAGTCACGGCGCTCGACAAGGCACGGCTGCCGGGAGTCTTCACCGAGAAGGAGACGCTGCGCACGTACCCGGGCGGCCGCCTCGCAGCGAACCTGCTGGGCTACACGAACGCCGCCGGAGAGGGCGTCGCGGGCATCGAGCAGCAGTACGACAAGATCCTCACCGGCACCGACGGCTCCAGCACGTACGAGGTGTCGCCGACGGGCCAGCGCATCCCGATGGCCGACAGCACCGTCAAGGAGATGGTGCCCGGCCGCGACGTGAAGACGACGATCGACCGCGACCTGCAGTGGTACGCCGATCAGCGCCTCGCCGACGCGGTGCGCGACTCCAGCGCTGACTGGGGCCTCGCGGTCACGATGGACGTCAAGACGTGCCAGATCGTGCAGATGTCGCAGGCGCCGACGTTCGACCCCGACACCCGCACCGGGATGACGGACGACCGGACGGTGTCGCGCGGCGTCCAGCACGTCTACGAGCCCGGCAGCGTCATGAAGACCGTGACGATGGCCGCACTCGCGGACCAGGGCAAGATCGCGGCCGACACCCCGATCGTGGTCCCGCCGAAGATGGTCATCGACAAGTACCCGATCGGCGACTACTGGCAGCACGGCACCCTGCGCCTCACCGCTGCCGGCGTCATCGCGAAGTCCTCCAACCTCGGCACGATCGTCGCTGCGCAGCAGATGAGCAACAAGACGATGCACGCGTACCTCAGCAAGTTCGGCTTCGGTGACAAGACCGGCGTCAACCTGCCGGGCGAGTCCAAGGGCATCCTGACCGACGGCGCGGGCTGGACCAAGGCCAACCACGCGACGATCTCGTTCGGCCAGGGCATCTCGGTCACCGCGATGCAGATGATGCGGGCGGTGGGCGCGATCGCGAACGCCGGCAAGATGTGCGAGCCGTCGGTCGTGACCGCCACGGTCGACGAGGACGGCACCACGACCCCCGTCGAGGCGACCGAGACGAAGCGGATCGTCTCCAAGGACGCCGCCGCGTCGGTCACCCGCATGATGGAGGCCGTCACGGCGCCCGACGGCACCGCCCCGGCAGCCGCGATCAAGGGCTACCGCGTCGCAGGCAAGACCGGCACGGCCTGGCGCGTGGACCCCACCACGGGGCGCTACATCCGCGGCCAGAACACGGTGTCGTTCATGGGCTTCGCGCCTGCGGACAACCCCCGCTTCCTGACCTACATCGTGCTCGACAAGCCCTACAGCAACGCAGGCGGCGGCTCGACCGCGGCGCCGGTGTTCCACGACGTCATGTCGATGGCGCTCGAGCGCTTCGGGGTCGCGCCGAGCGGCTCCAAGAGTCCGAAGGTGGCGCAGTCTTGGTAACCGGGGCGGCTTCGCCGCCTCGGTCGCTCGTTCCTCGCGACCTTTCCCCGTGCTCGCTGGCGCTCGCACGGGGCCGCTTGTCTCGCTTCGCTCGACCTGCTGATTGCGTTCTGGGGCCGCCGCCTCGCTTCGCTTGCGGCTCGAGGGGCTTTGGGGTTGGTCGACATGGGTGGGAGATAGGGTTGTTGGGTGAGTGACGTGATGCGGGTACGGCCTTCCACGACACCCCGATGGAGCCTCGGCGAGCTCGCCGCCCTGGTCGGGTCCGAGGCCTCCGACGAGGCCGTGGTCACGGGCATCGCCCTCAACACCGCGCAGATCGTCCCGGGCGACCTGTACGCCGCGCTGCCGGGTGCGAACACGCACGGCGCGACCTACGCGAGCGTGGCCCGCGACCACGGGGCGACCGCCGTGCTGACCGACGCCGAGGGCGCCGCGCTCGTCGGCGACGTGCTGCCTGTCGTCGTCGTCGACGAGCCGCGCCGGCGTCTCGCGGACCTCAGCGCCGCGTTCTACGAGCACCCGTCGGAGTCCTTCACGACCGTCGGCATCACGGGCACGCAGGGCAAGACCACCACCACGTACCTCGCCGAGGCCGCGATGGGCGAGCGTCGCTCCGCAGTCGTCGGCACGATCGGCACCCGCATCAACAAGGTGCCCGCCCCGTCGGCCCTCACCACGCCCGAGGCGCCCCAGCTGCAGGCCCTGTTCGCGGTCATGCGCGAGGAAGGCGTCGAGCTCTGCGCGATGGAGGTCTCGAGCCACTCGCTGGTCCAGGGCCGGGTCGACGGCTTCACGTTCGACGTCGCGGTGTTCCTCAACCTCGGCCGCGACCACCTCGACTTCCACCGCGACCTCGACGACTACTTCCTGGCCAAGGCCGCGTTGTTCACGCCCGAGCACGCGCGCCACGCCGTCATCAACATCGACGACGCCCACGGGCGGCGCCTGCGCGATCTGACGCCCCTGCCCGTCACGACGTTCTCGACCACGGGCGAGCCGGCCGACTGGCGCGCGGTCAACATCCGTCCCCACCGGCTCGGGACGGACCTGGAGGTGCTCGGCCCGGACGATCTCGCGATCGACCTGTCCGTGCCGCTCCCGGGCGTCTTCAACGTCTCCAACGCGCTGGCAGTCATGGCGGCCCTCACGACCGCGGGCCGCGACCCGCACGAGCTCGCCGCCGGGATCGCCGCGAGCCCGGGAGTGCCGGGACGCATGGAGCGCGTCGACGTGGGACAGCCGTTCACCGCGATCGTGGACTACGCCCACAAGCCCGACGCGGTCGCCGCGGTGCTCACCGCGCTGCGCCCCGTCACGGCGGGTCGCCTGATCGTCGTGATCGGCGCAGGTGGCGACCGCGACCACGGCAAGCGTCCGCTCATGGGCGAGATCGCCGCACGTCACGCGGACGTCGTGATCGTCACGGACGACAACCCCCGTACCGAGCCGCCCGCCGCGATCCGCGCTGCCGTGCTGGAGGGCGCCGCCGCCGGACCCGGCGTGGCCGTCGAGGTGCCAGGCCGCCGTGAGGCCATCGCCCACGCGGTCGCGATGGCACACCGCGGCGACACCCTCGTGGTGGCGGGCAAGGGCCACGAGCGCGGCCAGGAGATCGCGGGCGTCGTGCACCCCTTCGACGACCGGGACGTGCTGGCCGAGCTGATGGGTGCCCTGTCGTGATCCCCATGAGCCTGGAGGAGATCGCGGCGGTCACCGGCGGTGTCGTGAGCGGGGACGCCTCGATCGTCGTGGACGCGCCTGCGTCCGTCGACTCGCGCACGATCGAGGCCGGCGGGCTGTTCGCGGCGATCGCCGGTGAGCGCGTCGACGGGCACGCGTACGCCGAGACGGCCATCGCGTCGGGTGCCGCGGCCGTGCTGGGCTCGCGGGAGACCGGTGTGCCCACCGTGGTGGTCCCCGACGTGACCCGTGCGCTGGCCGACCTCGCCCGCCACGTGCTCGCACAGCTCGAGGACGTCGTGGTCGTGGCGATGACCGGGTCCAGCGGGAAGACCAGCGTCAAGGACCTGCTGGCCCATGCGCTCGCCCCCGACGGGGTGACGGTCGCGACCGCCGGCAACTTCAACAACGAGCTGGGCGTCCCGCTCACGGTGCTGCGTGCGGACGAGCTGACCCGCTATCTCGTCGTCGAGATGGGCGCCCGGCGCATCGGTGACATCACGGCGCTGTGCTCGATCGCCCCCCCGGACGTCGGGATGGTGCTGAACGTCGGTCACGCACACGTGGGGGAGTTCGGGTCCGTCGAGCGGATCGCCGTCGCGAAGGGGGAGATGGCCGAGTCGGTCGGCGCCGACGGAGTCGTGGTGCTCAACGCCGACGACCCACTGGTTGCGGCGATGGCGGCCTGCACCGAGGCGTCCGTGACGACGTTCGGTCGCGCAGGCGATGTCGCCCTCGGCGAGGTCACGATCGACGCGGACGGCTTCCCGCACTTCACCCTGACCCACGACGGGCGCACGGTCGAGGCGTCCGTCCCCCTGATCGGCGCCTATCAGGCGCTCAACGCGGCCGCGGTCGCGGCGGCCGCCCTGGCCCTCGGTGTCGACCTGACGACGACTGCCGCCCGGCTGGCGACTGCGCGATCCGCGTCCCCGATGCGGATGGACCGCCGGGTGCGCGCCGACGGTCTCGTCGTGATCAACGACGCGTACAACGCGAACCCCGAGTCGATGGAGGCGGCCCTCCGTGCGGTCGCTGCCGTCGGGCAGGGACGCGCCGTCGCGGTGCTGGGCGCGATGCTCGAGCTCGGCGACGACAGCGAGTCCGAGCACGCCCGCATCGGGCAGGTCGCGGCCGAGCTGGGCTTTCGGCGCGTCGTCGTCGTGGGGGAGGGGGCCGCGGGCATCGCGCACGGTGCAGGTGCCGTGGCCGAGCGCGTCGACGACGTCGATGTGGCAGTTCGCACACTCTCCGCGAGCCTGTCGGGGGACGAGGTCGTACTTGTGAAAGCATCGAGGGGCGAGCGACTCGAACGGGTCGCCCACGCACTGCTGCAGCCCTGACGTCACCCTCGTCGGCCCACTGAGGCACCCCTGGAACCTGGACCCTGGAAAGGACCCACGACGCGATGAAGGCAATCCTGATCGCGGGAGCGCTGTCGCTGCTGATCACCCTCATCGGGACCAGGTTCGCGATCTCCGTCCTCGTCAAGCAGGGCTACGGCCAGCTCATCCGCGACGACGGCCCGACCTCCCACCACACCAAGCGGGGGACGCCCACGATGGGCGGGCTCGTGGTGATCATCGCAGTCGTGATCGGCTACTTCGTGGCCAAGCTCGCCACCCAGACCGCGCCCAGCGCGTCGGCGCTGCTGCTGCTCTTCCTGTTCGTGGGGCTCGGGGCCATCGGCTTCCTCGACGACTTCATCAAGGTCTCCAAGCAGCGCAACCTCGGGCTGCGGAGCAAGGCCAAGCTCATCGGCCAGACCGTGGTCGGCCTGATCTTCGCGGTGCTCGCGATCGGCTGGGAGGACGACGCGGGCCGCACGCCGATCACCCACTACTTCTCGTTCACCCGCGACTTCGACTCCTGGCGCCTGCCGACCATCCTGCTGGTGCTGTGGGTGCTCGTGCTCGTGGCCGGGGCCAGCAACGGCGTCAACCTCACCGACGGCCTCGACGGCCTCGCGACCGGCGCCGCGATGATGGTCTTCGGCGCCTACGTCTTCATCAACATCTGGCAGAGCAACCAGAACTGCGCGACCAACCCCGGCATCAAGTGCTACGAGGTCCGTGATCCGCTCGACCTGGCGGTCGTCGCCGCCGCGCTGACCGGAGCGTGCTTCGGCTTCCTGTGGTGGAACGCGTCCCCGGCCAAGATCTTCATGGGCGACACCGGCTCGCTGTCGCTCGGCGGTGCGATGGCCGGCTTCGCGTTGATGACCCGCACCGAGCTGCTGCTGGTCATCATCGGTGGGCTGTTCGTCGCGATCACGATGTCGGTGATCCTGCAGGTCGGCTGGTTCAAGATCTCCGGCGGCAAGCGCATCTTCCGGATGGCACCGCTGCAGCATCACTTCGAGCTCCTCGGCTGGGCCGAGATCACGATCGTCGTCCGGTTCTGGATCATCAGCGGCCTGTGCGTCGCGACCGGGCTCGGCATCTTCTACAGCGAGTGGGTCACGGGCGTATGAGTGTGGATCTGGGTGCCCTCGGGCGCGAGACGTCCTGGCAGGGCGTACGGGCCGCGGTCGGCGGGCTCGGCGTGAGCGGCTTCGCGGCCGCCGACACGCTGCAGCACCTGGGCGCCGACGTGATCGTGCTCGACGACGGCGACGGCGACACCCTGCGCGAGAAGGCGACGCTGCTGGAGATCCTCGGCGTCGACGTCCGCCTCGGACCCGGCTCGACGGCGACGTTCCCCGAAGGCATCGACCTGTTCGTCACCTCGCCGGGGTGGGCGCCGACCACGCCGATGCTCGCCGACGCCGCAGCCCGGGGCATCCCGGTCTGGGGAGAGGTCGAGCTCGCGTGGCGTCTGCGCGGCGAGGGCGGCGCCCCGTGGCTCGCGGTCACCGGCACCAACGGCAAGACCACGACGGTCCAGATGCTCGAGTCGATCCTGCGTGCGCAGGGGCTCAACGCGCTCGCGGTCGGCAACGTGGGCACCCCCGTGCTCGAGGCCGTCATGAACCCCGAGCCGTTCGACGTCCTGGCCGTCGAGCTGTCGAGCTATCAGCTGCACTGGAGCCAGTCCATCTCGGCGCGGGCGAGCGCGGTGCTCAACCTGGCCCCCGACCACATCGACTGGCACGGCGGGATCGACGCCTACACGGCCGACAAGGGCCGCATCTACCAGAACACGCAGGTCGCCTGCGTCTACAACGTCGAGGACCCGGTGACCGAGCGGCTCGTCGAGGAGGCCGACGTCATCGAGGGGTGCCGCGCGATCGGGTTCACCCTCGGCATCCCCGCCCCGGGGATGATCGGACTGGTCGACGACGCGATCGCCGACCGCGCGTTCATCGCAGGCCGGGTCTCCAGCGCCGCCGAGCTCGGCACGATCCACGACATCGGGCTCGACGCCCACGGAGACCGTGACCGGGTGCCCGCCCCCCACATGGTCGCCAACGCCCTTGCCGCCGCTGCGCTCGCCCGCGCCCACGGGGTCGAGCCCCGCGCGGTCCGCGACGGCCTGCGAGCGTTCACCCCCGACGCGCACCGCATCGCCGAGGCCGGCGAGGTCGCCGGGGTCCGCTACGTCGACGACTCCAAGGCCACCAACCCCCACGCGGCGCAGGCGTCGCTGCGGGGCTTCGAGCACGTCGTGTGGATCGCGGGAGGCCTGGCCAAGGGTGCGACGTTCGACGAGCTCGTGAGCGGCGCCCGCGACCGCCTCCGAGGGGTCGTCCTGATCGGCGCCGACCGGGCGCTCATCGCCGAGGCGCTGCGCCGACACGCGCCCGACGTCCCCGTGGTCGAGGTCGACTCGGGCGAGACTGATCCCATGGATCGCGTCGTCGAGGTCGCGGCATCGCTCGCCCAGCCGGGTGACACGGTGCTGCTGGCTCCGGGGTGCGCGTCCATGGACCAGTTCGCCAACTACGCCGCACGCGGTGACAGCTTCGTCGCCGCGGTCCGTCGTCTGCGCGACCGGTCCTGACCAGCACGCACGGGCTGCAGAGTCCCCCAGGCAGAGGACGAGAATGAGCACGACGGAGGATCGGCGGACCCCGGCCATCGTCGAGGCCGCGCGGCGTACGCTCGAGCGGCCGCTCGCGTCCTATCAGCTGGTCCTCGGCGCGACGACGCTCCTGCTCGGCCTCGGCCTGATCATGGTGCTGAGCGCGAGCTCGATCTTCGCCCTGGTCAACTACGGCAACTCGTTCTCGATCGTCCTGCGCCAGATGATCTTCGCGGTGCTCGGCGTCATCGGCGCGATCATCGTGTCGCGCATGCCGCTGGCGACGCTGCGCCGGTTCATCACACCGTTCCTGGTCGTCTCGGTCCTGCTCGTCATGGCCACGTTCGTGCCCGGCGTGGGCCTGGAGCGCAACGGCAACCGCAACTGGCTGCCCTTGTTCGGCGGCTTCCAGCTGCAGCCCTCGGAGTTCGCGAAGCTGGCCCTGGTGCTCTGGATCGCCGACATCTACGCCCGCCGGCAGAAGTACCTCAACATCCCCCGCTACGTCATCACCCCCATGGTCCCGGTGGCCGGCAGCGTCGCGCTGCTCGTCGTGGGCCAGCACGACCTCGGCACCGCGCTGGTGCTGTTCGCCCTCATCATCGGCATGCTCTGGGTCGCCGGACTGCCGCGCAAGCAGATGGGCGCGCTGCTGGCGATGCTGTTCGTCGGCCTGGTGCTCGCGGTCGCGCAGTCGCCGCACCGCGTGCAGCGCCTGCTCAACTTCACCAACCCCGAGGCCGATCCCGACAGCGCCGGGTTCCAGGCCATCCACGGCATGATGGCGCTCGCGCGCGGCGGCTTCTGGGGCGTCGGTCTCGGCGGCAGCCGGCAGAAGTGGGGCTCCCTGCCCGAGGCCCACACCGACTTCATCCTGGCGGTGATCGGCGAGGAGATCGGCCTGGTCGGGGCGCTGGTCGTGCTCGTGCTGTTCATCGTGCTCGGCTTCGCCGGCCTGCGGATCGCGACCCGCACGCGCGAGCCCTTCGTGCGCTACACCGCCGCGGGCATCACGATCTGGATCATGATCCAGGCAGTCATCAACATCGGCATGGTGCTGGGCATGCTGCCGGTCATCGGCATCCCGTTGCCGCTCATCTCGTACGGTGGGTCGAGCCTGCTCGTCACGCTCGTGGCGCTGGGCATCCTGCTGAACTGCGCCAAGTCCGAGCCCGGCGCCCGCCGGGCCCTCGAGGCCGGGCGCGCCAACCGCAAGAAGAGGAAGTAATCCGTGCGCGTGCTGCTCGCCGGCGGGGGGACCGCCGGTCACACCTCGCCGCTCCTGGCCACCGCGGCCGTGCTGGCCGACGCCGGTGCCGAGATCACCTGTCTCGGGACCCCGCGAGGCCTCGAGGTGACCCTGATCCCGCAGGCCGGCTATCCGCTCGAGCTGGTCCCGCCCGTGCCGCTGCCGCGGCGTCCCGGCAAGGCCATGGTCCAGGTCCCCGGCAAGCTGCGGGCAGCGGTCAGGGCGACCCGCGAGGTCGTCGACCGCGTCCGTCCTGACGTCATCGTCGGCTTCGGCGGCTACGTCTCGGTGCCGGCCTATCTCGTGGCCCGTCGCCGCCACGTGCCGTTGGTCGTGCACGAGGGCAATGCGATCCCCGGCATCGCCAACAAGCTCGGTGCACGACTCACCACGCACGTCGCCACGAGCTTCCCCGACACCGACCTGCGCCACGCGCGCTACGTCGGGCTGCCGATCCGCCGGGAGATCTCCGCGGTGGACCGCGCCGCGCTGCGCGCCGAGGCACGGCAGTTCTTCGGCCTCGACGCCGACCGCCCGACGCTGCTGGTCACGGGCGGCTCGCAGGGCGCCCGACGCATCAACCAGACCCTCTCGGCCTCGGCGCGCGACCTGGCCGACGCGGGCGTGCAGGTCCTGCACGCCGCAGGACGTCCCGACGAGGTGCCGGTGCAGCCGCGCCCGGGCGATCCGCCGTACGTCGTGGTGCCGTTCATCGACCGCATGGACCTCGCCTACGCCGCCGCCGACCTGATCGTCTGCCGCTCCGGCGCCAACACCGTGACCGAGGTCGCCGCGGTCGGCCTGCCCGCGGCGTTCGTCCCGCTGCCCATCGGCAACGGGGAGCAGGCCCACAATGCACATCCCGTCGTGCAGGCCGGTGGAGCGCTGCTCATCGACGACGCCGCGCTCACGCCCACGTGGATCGGCAACGTGGTCGTCCCCCTGGTGTCCGATCCCGAGCGGCTGTCCGCGATGTCGGCCGCGGCGACGGGCATCGTGCGGCGCGACGCAGACGTCCGGCTCGCGGAGATGATCCGGGAGGCTGCCGGCGCATGAAGATCCCCGTACCGGCCGAGATCCCTGCGGCCGACGCGCTCGGTGCCGTCTTCTTCATCGGCATCGGCGGAGCCGGCCTCTCCGCGATCGCCCGCCTGATGGCCCAGCAGGGCGTGCAGGTCTCCGGGAGCGACGCCGCGGACTCGGCCGTGCTCCAGGCGCTCCGGGCCGAGGGCATCACGTGCCACGTGGGGCACGATCCGTCCCACCTCGAGGGCGTCGACACCGTGATCGCCTCGACCGCAGTTCGGGACGACAACCCCGAGATCGTCGAGGCCCAGCGGCGCGGGCTGCGTCTGTGGCCGCGCTCGGCCGGTCTCCGCGCCGTCATGGAGGGCCGGCGGACGATCGCGGTCGCAGGTACGCACGGCAAGACCACGACCACCGCGATGCTCACGTGCGCGCTCATCGCCGCCGGTGCCGAGCCGTCCTTCGCGATCGGGGCCGAGGTCGCGAGCCTCGGTGCCAACGCCCGCCTCGGCTCGGGCGACCTGCTCGTCGCCGAGGCGGACGAGAGCGACGGCGCGTTCCTGGTCTACGCCCCCGAGGGGGCGATCGTGACCAACGTCGACGCGGACCACCTCGACAACTACGGGACCGTCGAGGCCTACGACGCCGCCTTCGACGAGTTCATCGGGCATGTCGCCTCCTTCGTCGTCCTCAACGCGGACGACCCGGGAGCACGGCGTCTCGCGGCCCTCGCCCGTGACAGGGGGGTCGAGGTCGTCCTGGCCGGATTCGCCGAGGACGCCGACCTGCGGGGAACCGACCTGGACGTGCAGGGAACAGCCACGACCTTCCGGGCCCGCCTGCGCGGCACCGATCTCGGACCTCTGCGGCTCGCGGTCCCGGGGGCGCACTACGCGCTGGACGCGCTGCTGGCGCTCGCGGCAGGCCTCCACCTCGGCCACGACGTCGATCGGCTGGTCGCCGGGCTCGGCGCGTACACCGGCGCCAACCGCCGCATGCAGCCGCTGGGGGAGGCCGGCGGCGTGCGCGTCTACGACTCGTACGCCCATCATCCCACCGAGATCCGGGCCGATCTCGCCGCCGCTCGCGCGATCGCGGGCGATGACCGCTTGGTCGTGGCCTACCAGCCGCACCTGGTCAGTCGTACGCGCATCCACGGGGTCGAGATGGGGCGTGAGCTCTCCACCGCCGACCGGGTGGTCGTCGCCGACATCTATCTCGCCCGCGAGGACGCCGACCCGGCCGTGACCGCCGCGATCGTCGCGGACGCCGTCGACGGACCCGAGGTCACCCTCGGTGGACCCGTCGCGGGGCTCGCCGACGTCCTGCTGCCCGAGCTGCGTCCCGGTGATCTGCTGCTGACCCTCGGGGCCGGCGACATCACGACCGTCGGCCCGGCGGTGCTCGCGGCCCTGGACGGCCGGGCGTGACGGATCCACGTTTCGTCGACCGGGCCCGCCAGGACCGCCGGCGCAAGATCAAGCGGATCGCCCTGGCCGTCCTGGCCGTCGTCGTGGCGGCCGCGGTGGTGTGGACGATCTGGTTCTCCAGCCTGCTCGCTGTGCACGACGTGAAGGTCGCGGGACAGGCGACCTACAAGCCGGCCAAGATCCTGCGCGTGGCCGACGTCCCGGCAGGTCGACCGCTCGCCCGGGTGGACCTCGCGGCGATCGAGTCGCGGATCGCGGGGCTGGAGCGGATCGAGTCCGTCGACGTCTCCCGGTCGTGGCCCCGGACGATCTCGATCGACGTGGTCGAGCGTAAGGCGATCATCTGGGCGACGGTCTCGGGCCGCATCCGAGGCATCGACAAGGAGGGGATCGACTTCCGCTCCTACGGCTCCGAGCCGTCCCAGCTCGTGGAGGCCACGATCACGGTCACCGATCCGGCGCAGCGGCTCGAGACGACCCGATCGGTCGCGACGGTCGTGGACCGCATCGGACGCGAGGACCCGAGCCTGCGTCGGCAGCTGCAGTCCGTCAGCGCGGCGAGCAAGGACTCGATCGAGCTCGACCTGACCCGGGGACGCACCGTGGTGTGGGGGAGCGATGCGAAGGGTGCGCGCAAGCTCGAGGTGCTGCGGTCCCTCCTGGCGCTCGATGCGACGCGTTACGACGTCAGCGCACCGGACCAGCCGACGACACGTCAGTAGTCGCGGCGTGTCGCACGAGGTCTCGTGCGCGGTCCGCGTACCGTTCTGTTTAGGTCAGAGGTTGACATAACTATAACCCTTCACCTGACGGTTAGAGTTTCGCCTCCTGATCTCTCGTACCACCCAGATCAGATCATCCAGATCTCCACCAGCTTGCAGCACCAGAGCTCCACAACATCCTCGGAAGGGACACACGATGGCGGTCCAGAACTACCTCGCCGTGATCAAGGTCGTCGGCATCGGCGGAGGCGGCGTCAACGCCGTCAACCGCATGATCGAGGTGGGGCTCAAGGGAGTCGAGTTCATCGCGATCAACACCGACGCCCAGGCGCTCCTCATGAGCGACGCGGACGTCAAGCTCGACGTCGGTCGCGACTCCACCCGCGGCCTCGGCGCCGGCGCGAACCCCGAGATCGGCAAGCGTGCCGCCGAGGACCACGCCGAGGAGATCGAGGCGGCCATCAAGGGCGCCGACATGGTCTTCGTCACGGCGGGCGAGGGCGGTGGCACCGGCACCGGTGGCGCCCCCGTGGTCGCCCGCATCGCCCGCTCGCTGGGCGCGCTGACGATCGGCGTCGTGACCCGACCGTTCAAGTTCGAGGGCCGCAACCGGTCCAACCAGGCCGATCACGGCATCCAGGCGCTGCGCGACGAGGTCGACACCCTCATCGTGATCCCGAACGATCGCCTGCTGTCGATCAGCGATCCCAACGTCAGCCTGCTGGACTCGTTCCGCCAGGCCGACCAGGTCCTGCACCAGGGCGTGTCGGGCATCACCGACCTGATCACGACCCCGGGCCTGATCAACCTCGACTTCGCCGACGTCAAGTCGGTCATGTCCGACGCCGGCTCGGCGCTCATGGGCATCGGCTCGGCCCGCGGCGAGCAGCGCGCGGCGGTGGCCGCGGAGAGCGCGGTCTCGAGCCCGCTGCTGGAGGCCTCCATCGAGGGCGCCCGCGGCGTCCTGCTGTCGATCGCCGGTGGCTCCGACCTCGGCCTGTTCGAGATCAACGAGGCAGCCGGGCTCGTCGCGGACGCGGTGCACCCCGAGGCCAACATCATCTTCGGTGCGGTCATCGACGACGCCCTCGGCGACGAGGTGCGGGTGACGGTCATCGCCGCGGGCTTCGACGGTGGGGAGCCGATGCTGCGCGACGCGACCAAGCCCGCGCTGCTCAGGGACTCCCAGCAGGCCGGTGCGGCCGCGCCCGCCGTGGCCGACCCGCCGCCCGCGCAGACGTACCTGAAGCCGGATCCGTTCCTCGACGGCAAGAACGCGCCGCCCGAGGACGGGGCAGGCAACTCCACGATCCCGGCGGACCTGCCGCCGGCCGGCTACGGCGACGACCTCGACGTGCCCGACTTCCTGCGCTGAGTTGATCTGGCAGGCAGGACGACTCGGCCGAGTCGAGCTGGCGTTCACCGACCGGCTCGGCGGGTCGAGCGAGGGCCCGTGGGCGTCCCTCAACCTCGGGACGTCCAACGGCGACGATCCCGAACGGGTCGCCGACAACCTCGACCGGCTCGCCCGTGAGTTGGACGTCGAGCAGATCGTCCGGATGACCCAGGTGCACGGCGCCGAGGTCGCGTGGACCGACGAGCTCGAGCCTGGCGCGATCCCGGTGGCCGACGCGCTGCTGACCGGGACGCCCGGGACCGCCGTCCTGGTGCGCGTGGCGGACTGCGTGCCGATCGTCCTGTCCGCGCCCGCGCAGCCGCTGGCCGGTGTCGTGCACTGTGGCCGTGAGGGTCTCGTGCGTGGTGTCGTCCCGGCGGCCGTCGAGGCGATGCGAGCGCGGGGCGCATCGACGATCGAGGCCTGGCTGGGCCCGCGCGCGTGCGGTCGCTGCTACGAGCTGCCGAAGGAGATGGTGGACGCGGTCGCCTCGACCGTGCCCGAGGCGCGGTCCACGACGTCGTGGGGGACCCCGGCGATCGACGTGGGCGCCGGCGTCATGGCGCAGCTGACCGCCCTCGGCGTACGAGGCAACGACCTCGGGGCCGATGAGTGCACGATCGAGCACGAGCGGTGGTTCTCCTACCGGCGGCAGGGTCAGGACTCGGGCCGTTTCGGCGCCGTGGCGGTGATCCGCCCGTGACCCGGCTCGACGAGCTGCGGGACAACCTCGCGGCGACCGAGCAGCGGATCGCGGCAGCCTGTGCCGACGCTGGACGCGACCGCAGCGAGATCACGCTCGTGGCCGTCACCAAGACGTACCCCGCCTCCGACGTCGAGCTGCTCGCGCAGCTGGGCGTCACCGACGTGGGGGAGAACCGCCACCCCGAGGCCGGTGACAAGGCCGCGGCGGTCGAGGCCGCGGTCCGCTGGCACTTCCTCGGCGGCCTGCAGACCAACAAGGCGGGCGCGGTCGCGCGCTACGCCGACGTCGTGCACAGCGTCGACCGGGCCAAGCTGGTCGCTGCGCTGTCGCGCGGGGCCGAGGCCGCGGGTCGGACCCTCACCTGCCTGGTGCAGGTCGACTTCGACGCAACGGATCCCGGCCGGGCCGGGGTCGTCCCTGACGGCGTCCCCGACCTGGCCGGCGCGATCGCGAACGCCCCCGGGCTCGTGCTCGGCGGCCTGATGACCGTGGCGCCCCTCGGTGACGACCCCGCGCCGCACTTCGACCACCTCGCGCGACTGTCGGCATCGCTGCGCGAGGACCACCCCGATGCCGGCATCATCTCGGCAGGCATGAGCGGCGACTTCGAGGCAGCCATCCGCGCAGGCGCGACACACCTGCGCATCGGGCGCTCGATACTCGGCGCACGGCCTTCCACCGGGTAATCTCAGTAATGTCATTTCCGATCACGCACACACGGAGCAACCATGGCTGGCGCAATGCGTAAGGTCGGCGAGTACCTCGGTCTCGTCGAACAGGCTGACTTCGACGACGAGCTCGACGAGGACTTCGACACGCCCGAGCAGGGCTCGCGTCAGCCGGTCGCCCGTCAGTCGGTGACCCACCAGCCCGCGACCCGCCAGCCCGCCGTCGTGCGTCCGGCCCCGGTGGCCAGCATCGACGAGCGCCGCCGGACCGAGCCGCGGCCCGAGCGCCGTGCGTCGACCCCCTCGGACCTGGCTCGCATCGAGACGGTGACCCCGCGCACGTACAACGACGCGCGCACCGTCGGCGAGCACTACCGCTCCGGCGTGCCCGTCATCATGAACCTCTCGGAGATCGACGACGACGACGCCAAGCGGCTCGTCGACTTCGCCGCCGGACTGGTGTTCGCCGTGCACGGCTCGATCAACCGCGTCACCGCGAAGGTCTTCCTGCTGTCGCCGGAGAACATCATGGTGACCGACGAGGACAAGCAGCGCATCGCCGCCGGCGGCTTCTTCAACCAGAGCTGAGCGCGCGTGGAAACAGTTGGATATGCCCTCAACCTGGTGTTGTGGATCGCGCTGGTCCTGCTCATCGCGCGCTTCGTGCTGGACTGGGTGCAGCTGCTCGCGCGCAACTGGCGACCCCGCGGAATCGTGCTCGTGATCTGTGAAGGGCTGTACTCGCTGACCGACCCGCCGCTGCGTGCGGTGAGGGGTGTGATCCCGCCTCTGAGGCTCGGTCAGGTCGTGCTCGATCTCTCCCCGATGATCCTCATCATCGCCATCTACATCCTCCAGGCCATCGTCCGCGCCGTTTTCTTCTAGTGCCTCATGCGGACGTGTCCACGGCCACGTGAACGCGTCGGTAGGGCTGTGGCAGAAGTGATCCGCTACGGAGTACGGTGGAGGCTCAGAGTCCCCAGGACTAACCCCCGCAACCCGAGGTGTACTCATGCCACTGACGCCAGAGGACGTGCGTAACAAGCGTTTCACGCCCGTCCGTCTTCGCGAAGGCTATGACATGGGCGAAGTTGACCAGTTCCTCGATGAGGTCGAGGCCGAGCTCGAGCGTCTCACGGTCGAGAACGAAGAACTTCGCGCCAAGGTAGCCGCCGCATCGACAGGTGAACCGACCGGGCTGATTCCGGCCGTCTCTTCGTCGTCGACCCCCGCCCAGCAGACGCCGCCCACCCCGGCGGTGCAGGAGCCGGCCAAGTACACGGCGCCGACTCCTGAGCCCGAGCCCACCCCCGAGCCCGAGCCGGAGCCGGCTCCCGCACCGGTGGCTCGCAAGTCGTCGATGGGCGATGCGTCGTCCGCGGCAGCGCGCCTGCTCGAGATCGCCTCCACCAACGCCGACCAGCTCATGGACGCGGCGAAGGAAGAGGCCGACCGCATCGTGGGTGAGGCTCGTGTGAAGGCAGAGCGTCTGACCAACGAGGCCCGCGGCAAGGCCGACCGACTCGAGACCGACGCCCGCATCCGCGCGCAGAAGCTCGACGAGGAGACCAACGAGCGTCGTACGCAGGCCGTCGCGACGATCGAGCGCGAGCGTTACGAGATCCAGCGCGAGGTCGAGCACCTGCGTGCGTACGAGCGTGAGTACCGGGCCCGGCTCAAGAACTACTTCCAGAGCCAGCTCGACCAGCTCGCGGCCAACGAGAGCACGACCAGCTCGACTCCCGTCCAGGCACCGTCGGATGCGGCCCCGCGCCGTCTCCGCTCGCTGCTCGGCGACGACGAGAGCTTCTGAGACACACCCGCTGCACCAGAACGGCCCGCCTCCTCGGAGGCGGGCCGTTCTGCGTCCGGCGGGGGACCGATCTTTCGACGTTCGCGCTGCCTGAGCAGCACGAACGCAGACACGTCCGTGCGCTGGCGGACCGATCTGTCGACGTTCGCGCCGCCTGAGCAGCACGAACGTCGAAAGATCGGTCCTCCTGCCCGCTGCGCGCGGGCGGGGCGGTCAGGCCTTGCTGAGCGAGAAGGCCAGGCCGAGGTCGTCGTCGGTGAACGACGGCGTGTCGACGCCCTCGGTGATGCTGGTCGCGAGGACCTCGTCGGCGATCAGGTCCGAGTGGGCGCGGATGGCCTCGCCCATCGGTCCGTCCGCGGTCCACGACAGCGTGATGCGGTCGGAGACCTCGAGCCCGGAGGACTTGCGGGCCTCCTGGATGACGCGGATGGCCTCACGGGCGAAGCCGGCGCGACGCAGCTCGTCGTCGAGCTCGAGGTCCAGCGCGACGGTCTCGCCCTGGTCGTTGACGACCGACCAGCCCTCGCGGGGGTGCTCGGCGATGATGACGTCGTCCGGACCGACCGAGACCTGCTCGCCGCCGACCTCGACCGTCGCGGTGCCGGTCGCGGAGAGATCGGCGGCCAGACGACCCGCGTCCGCAGCGGCGATCGCGCCGGCGACCTGGGGGGTCTGCTTGCCGAAGCGCTTGCCGAGGTTGCGGAAGTTGCCCTTGGCCGAGTGGTCGACCAGGTCGCCGGTCGTCTCGAACGACTCCAGCGCGCGGACGTTGAGCTCCTCGGCGATCTCGCTGCGAAGCTCCTCGCTGAGCAGGGCGTACGCCTGGGAGCCCACGACCGCCCGCCGCAGCGGCTGACGGGTCTTGGCCTTGGCCTCGGCCCGGGCCGCACGGCCGAGCTCGACGACACGACGCGCCAGGCGCATCTGCCGGTCGAGGTCGTCGTCGACCAGCGAGGCGTCCGCCTCGGGCCACGACGCGAGGTGCACCGACCGCGGCAGCTCGTCCGAGGTCGCGGCGAACATGTCCTGCCAGACCCGCTCGGTGATGAACGGGGTGAGCGGGGCCATCACGAGGGTCACCAGGTGCAGCACCTCGTGCAGGGTCGCGAGCGCCGAGGCGTCACCGGCCCAGAAGCGGCGGCGCGAACGACGGACGTACCAGTTGGAGAGCAGGTCGACGTACGCCGCGATCTGCGCGCCCGCACGCTGGGTGTCGAACTCCTCCAGTGCGTCGGTCACCTGCTGCGTGAGGCGGTGGGCCTCGCCGAGGATCCACCGGTCCATCGCCGGCCGGTCGGCGAACGCGGGGGCGGGGCTCGACGGCGTCCAGTCGTTCGCGCCGGCGTACAGGACGTGGAACGCCGTGGTGTTCCAGTAGGTCAGCAGCACCTTGCGGACGATCTCGGACAGGGCGGTGTGCCCGATGCGCCGCGGCGCCCAGGGCGAGCCCGAGCAGGCCATGAACCAGCGCAGCGCGTCGGCCCCGTGCTCGTCCATCAACGGCATCGGCAGCAAGATGTTGCCGAGGTGCTTGCTCATCTTCTTGCCGTCCTCGGCCAGGATGTGGCCGAGGCAGACGACGTTCTCGTACGAGCTCTGGTCGAAGACCAGCGTGCCGACCGCCATCAGCGAGTAGAACCACCCGCGGGTCTGGTCGATCGCCTCGCAGATGTACTGCGCGGGGTAGGCCTGCTCGAACTTCTCGACCGAGCCGGGCACGTGCGGGTAGCCCCACTGCGCGAACGGCATCGAGCCGGAGTCGAACCACGCGTCGATCACGTCGGGGACGCGGCGGTACGTGCCGGACTCGCCGTCCTTGGTGAACGTGACGTCGTCGATGAAGGGCCGGTGCGGGTCCAGGCCCGACAGATCGCGGCCGGTCAGCTTGGACAGCTCGGCCAGCGACTCGATGCACACGAGCTTGGTCGGGTCCTCGTCGTTGCGCCAGATCGGCAGCGGCGTGCCCCAGTAGCGGCTGCGCGAGAGGGACCAGTCGATGTTGTTGTTGAGCCAGTCGCCGAAGCGGCCGTTCTTGATCGTCTCGGGGAACCAGTTGGTGTCCTGGTTCTCGGCCAGCAGCCGGTCCTTGACCGCGGTGGTGCGGATGTACCACGCGGGCAGCGCGTAGTACATCAGCGGCGTGTGGCAACGCCAGCAGTGCGGGTAGGAGTGCTCGTACGCGAGCTCGTTGAACATCAGGCCGCGCGAGATCAGGTCGTCCGCCAGCGCCCGGTCGGCGGTCTTGAAGAACTGGCCGCCGACCAGCGGCACGTCGTCCTCGAAGTGGCCGTCGGGGCGGATCGGGTTGACGACGGGCAGGTCGTACGCCTTGCAGACCGCCATGTCGTCGGCGCCGAACGCGGGGGACTGGTGCACCAGGCCGGTGCCGTCCTCGATCGTGACGTAGTCGGCGAGGACCACGAAGTGCGCCTCGCTCGGGAACTCGATCAGCTCGAACGGGCGCTGGTACGTCCAGCGCTCCATGTCACGTCCGGAGACGGTCTCGCCGGTCAGCGTCCAACCCTCGCCGAGCGCCTTGCCGACCAGCGGCTCGGCGACGACGAGCGTCTCGGTGCCGTCGGTCGCCAGGACGTACGTGACCTCGGGGTTGACCGCGACCGCGGTGTTGGAGACGAGCGTCCACGGGGTGGTGGTCCACACGAGCAGCGAGGCCTGGCCGGCGTACGGGCCGGAGGTCAGGGGGAAGCGGACGTAGACCGACGGGTCGGTGATGGTCTCGTAGCCCTGCGCGAGCTCGTGGTCGGACAGCGTCGTGCCGCAGCGCGGGCAGTAGGGCGCGACCCGGAAGTCCTCGGTCAGCAGCCCCTTCTTGAAGATCGAGGACAGCGCCCACCAGACGCTCTCGACGTAGGAGGGCTCCATGGTCCGGTAGGGGTGGGCCATGTCGACCCAGTAGCCCATCCGGTCGGTCATCTCCTCGAAGAGGTCGACGTTGCGCACGACGGCCTCGCGGCACTTGGCGTTGAACTCCGCGATGCCGTACGCCTCGATGTCGGGCTTGCCGTTGAAGCCGAGCTCCTTCTCCACCGCGATCTCGACCGGGAGGCCGTGGCAGTCCCAGCCGGCCTTGCGGTCGACGTGGTAGCCCTGCATGGTCTTGAAGCGCGGGAAGACGTCCTTGAACACGCGCGCCTCGACGTGGTGGGTGCCGGGCGTCCCGTTGGCGGTGGGCGGGCCCTCGTAGAACGTCCAGCGAGGGGCGTCGTCGGGGGTCTGCAGGCTGGCCTCGAAGGTGCCCTGGTCGGCCCACAGCTGCAGAATCTCGCGCTCGAGCACGGGCAGATCGACGTGGGCGGGAACGGGGCGGTAGGACGCGTGCGAAGTCACACGCTCAATCCTACGGGTGAGCAGCGCGGAGGCCGCGGCGGTGCGAGTTGTCTCGACCGATTCTGGGGTCTACTCTCCACGCATGCCAAACACCAAGCTCGCCGTACGAGCTGACGAGACCCCCTGGACCGCTGCGGAGACCAAGGAGGTCCGGGCCGAGCTCGAGGCGGACCTCACCCGGCTGCGGGGCGAGCTCGACCACTCCGCCCGCGAGCTGCAGGACCTGCTGCGTGACGGCGTCGACGGTGCCGGCAACGACCAGGCCGACGTGGGCTCCAAGGGCCTCGAGCGCGACGCCGAGATGTCCCTCGCCGCCAACCAGCGCGAGCTGCTGCTGCAGACCGAGAAGGCGCTCGAGCGGCTCGAGCAGGGCTCCTACGGTCAGTGCGAGGTGTGCGGTGAGCCGATCGGCAAGAACCGTCTGATGGCGTTCCCCCGCGCCACGCTCTGCATGACGTGCAAGCAGCGCGAGGAGCGTCGCTGACCCTGCGGCTGCGACCGCGGGCGGGCACTCACCATCGCCATGGGATGATGGGCGGCGAGATGCGTACCCACCGAGATCCCTCCTTCGTCCGCGATGCCGCGGGAAGCAGGACGTACGTCCGACTGTTCACGGTCGTCGCGCTCGTGGTGCTGGTGATCGACCAGGTGACCAAGGTCATCGCCGTCGAGAAGCTGCAGGGCCGCGACTCGATCGAGCTGGTCCCCGGCCTGCTGTCGCTGACGTTCCTGCGCAATCCGGGCGCGGCCCTCAGCACGGGTGCGGGCTTCACGCTCGTGCTGAGCCTCATCGCGATCGCGGTCTGCATCGGGGTCATCCGCACCGCCTCACGCCTGCGCGACAAGGGCTGGGCCGTCGGCCTCGGCCTGCTGCTCGCCGGGGCGCTCGGCAATCTCGTGGACCGCATCTTCCGTGAGCCCGCTCCGCTGCGCGGCCACGTGGTCGACTTCATCGACTACGGCGTGTTCGTGGGCAATGTCGCCGACATCGCCCTGACGTTCGCCGCCATCATCATCGTCTGGCGCGCATGGCGCGGCATCCGCCTGGACGGCACCCGCGAGGAGAAGTCATGAGCACCGAAGGTGCCGAGCTGCAGCACAGGGTCATCCAGATCCCCGAAGGGCTCGCCGGCGAGCGGGTCGACAGCGCGATGGCGCGTCTGCTCGGCCTGTCCCGCACGCGGGCCAGCGAGCTCGTCGCCGAGGGGCACGTGACCCTCGACGGCGTCGCACCGGCGAAGTCGGACCGCGTCCTGCCCGGCTCGATCCTCGAGGCCTCGATCCCCGCACCCCGCACCGCGGTCGTCGTGGCGACCGAGGTCGAGGGCATGAAGATCGTCTTCCAGGACGACGACATCGTGGTCGTGGACAAGCCGATCGGCGTGGCTGCCCACCCGAGCGTCGGCTGGTCCGGCCCCACCGTGCTGGACCACCTCGCCGGGGTCGGCATCCGCATCTCGACCTCGGGAGCACCCGAGCGCCGGGGCATCGTGCACCGTCTCGACGTGGGCACCAGCGGGCTCATGGCGGTGGCCAAGTCCGAGCACGCCTACACCGTGCTGAAGCAGGCCTTCCGCGACCGGACGGTCGAGAAGACGTACCACGCGCTGGTGCAGGGGCACCCCGATCCGCACACCGGCACGATCGACGCGCCGATCGCGCGTCACCCCAAGCACGACTTCAAGTTCACGGTCAAGGACGGCGGCCGCGACAGCATCACCCACTACGACACGCTCGAGGCCCACCGGTTCGCCAGCCTGCTGACGATCCGCCTCGAGACAGGCCGCACGCACCAGATCCGCGTCCACATGAGCGCGATCCACCACCCGTGCGTGGGTGACCTGATGTACGGCGCCGACCCGACGCTCGCGAAGCGGGTCGGGCTCGACCGGCAGTGGCTCCACGCCAAAGGGCTCGCGTTCACCCACCCCCGCACGGGTGAGTGGGTCGAGTTCAGCTCGGACTATCCCGACGACCTGGTGCACGCGCTCGAGGTCGTCCGCACGATCGACGACAACCCGCTGCCCCGCTGATCCCGCGAGTGGCGCAACCCGGACAAAGTGAGACGGCGAGTCGGGCCAGAATGCGCCGCTCAGAGGATGCTTTGCGCCACTCGGCAGACGCGGGAGAGGCAGGTGGAACAATGGCGCCCATGTCTTCTGTCGTCCGCCAGTCCGAGAAGCTGAGGGATGTCCTCTACGACATCCGTGGACCCGTCAGCGCGCGAGCCGCGGCACTGGAGGCCGAGGGCCACCGCATCCTCAAGCTCAACATCGGCAACCCCCAGCCGTTCGGCTTCGACGCGCCCGCCGAGATCCTGCAGGACGTCATCGCGGCCCTCCCGGCCTCGGCCGGCTACTCGGACTCGCGCGGCATCCAGTCCGCGCGCCGGGCGGTCGTGCACAACTACCAGCTGCAGGACGGCTTCCCGACGATCGACGTCGACGACGTGTGGATCGGCAACGGGGTCTCCGAGCTGATCCAGATCGCCCTGCAGGCGCTGCTCGACAACGGCGACGAGGTGCTGATCCCCGTCCCGGACTACCCGCTGTGGACAGCCGTGACCAACCTCGCGGGCGGCGTGCCGGTGCACTACCGGTGCGACGAGGACAACGACTGGAACCCCGATCTGGCCGACCTCGAGTCCAAGATCACCGACCGCACCAAGGTCATCGTCGTCATCAACCCCAACAACCCGACCGGTGCGGTCTACTCGCGCGAGACCCTCGCGGGCATCGCGGACCTCGCGCGCAAGCACGACCTCGTGCTCATGGCCGACGAGATCTACGACAAGATCCTGTACGACGACGCGGTCCACGTCCCGATGGCCAGCGTCGCCCCGGACGTGCTGACCCTGACGTTCAACGGCCTGTCCAAGGCGTACCGGGTCTGCGGCTACCGGGCCGGCTGGCTCGTCGCGACCGGACCGCTGGAGCGGGCGCGCGATTATCTCGAGGGCATCACGCTGCTGTGCTCGATGCGGCTGTGCCCCAACGTCCCGGCGCAGAACGCGATCCAGGTCGCCCTCGGTGGATATCAGTCGATCAAGGAGCTCATCCTCCCCGGTGGGCGACTGCTCGAGCAGCGCGACACCGCGGTGGCCGAGCTGCGCAAGATCCCCGGCGTGAGCGTCGTGACCCCCAAGGGGGCCCTGTACGCGTTCCCGCGTCTCGATCCCGAGGTCTACCCGGTCAAGGACGATCAGCAGCTCGTCCTCGACCTGCTGCTGCAGGAGAAGATCCTGCTGACCCAGGGCACGGGGTTCAACTGGCCCGAGCCCGACCACCTGCGCATCGTGACCCTGCCGTGGGCCCGCGACCTCTCCGACGCGATCCAGCGGCTCGGCAACTTCCTCAGCAGCTACCAGCAGGTCTGATCTTCAGCCGGCCGTCACCCTGAGGTGGTGCGGTATCCATCATGGGTGCCTACGGTGGCCAGATGAACCCCATCAAGCTCGCTCTCGTTGCAGGACTGACCCTGGTCGCCGCAGCCCCCGCAGCAGTTGCGGGCGCAGGGACCCATGGACCGACCGACCACCGCTCGCGCGACTCGGCGCTGGTGAAGACCTTCGGTGCCGTCGACCGCGGCACGCAGTGGCGGCTGGTCGACAAGATGCGCCTCGACTTCCCGACGTTCCACACCGAGGGCATCGCCTTCGCGGGCGACCGCATCTTCCTCTCGGCGGTCGAGATCCTCGAGCCGACGGTGACGTACCCGACCCCCGTCGACGGCTACGACCGCTCGCCCGGCAAGGGCGTCGGGCACGTGTTCGTGATGGACCGCCAGGGCCGTCTCGAGAAGGACATCGTCCTGGGCGAGGGCGACGCGTATCACCCCGGCGGCATCGAGTTCGACGGCAAGGACGTGTGGGTGCCGGTCGCGGAGTACCGGCCGAACAGCCGCAGCATCGTCTACCGGGTGGACGCCGAGAGCCTGCGCGTCCGCAAGCAGTTCGAGGTCGACGACCACTTCGGCGGCATCGTGCTCGACAAGTCGACGGGCCACCTCGTGGGCAACACGTGGGGGTCGCGCCGGTTCGCTGAGTGGGACCGTCGGGGCCGCCAGCTCAGCACGTGGGCCAACACGAGCTTCTTCGTGGACTACCAGGACTGCCAGTACGTGCCGGCGGGCAAGATGCTGTGCGGCGGCGTGGCGAACCTGCCGCAGACACCGAGCGCCGGGGGACCGGCGGCGACGTACGAGCTCGGTGGCCTGGCGCTGATCGACCTGCGCTCGCACCGCGTCCTGCGTGAGGTGCCGCTGCAGCAGTGGTCGACGGCCGGCCACGTGGTGACCCGCAACCCCGTCAAGGTCACGGCCGACGGGGCATCGCTGACGATGCGCGTCGCCCCCGACAACGGCGAGGAAGGCAACGGGACCGAGATCCTCACGTACCGGGCCACCATCCAGAAGAAGTGAGGCGCATCACCATGCCATTTCGCTTCTGTCGGTGGCATGCGGCATGATTTACCTCACATGTTCCAACTAGGAATACGAGAGGTCTCGACGCATGGCTGACATGATCCGGGCGACCGGGCTGGTGAAGAAGTACAAAGGTGTCGACGCGCTGGCAGGGCTCGACCTGACGGTGCCCGAGGGCAAGGTGCTCGGTCTGCTCGGTCCCAACGGTGCCGGCAAGACGACGGCGGTGCGCATCCTGGCGACGCTGCTGAAGGCCGACGGCGGTACGGCCGAGGTGGCCGGCATCGACGTGGCCAAGGACCCCGACGGCGTCCGCGCACGTATCGGGCTGTCGGGCCAGTACGCCGCGGTCGACGAGCACCTCACGGGCTACGAGAACCTGCAGATGGTCGGGCGGCTCTACGGCATGCCCAAGGCGAAGGCCTCTGCGCGTGCCCGCGCCCTGCTGGAGCGCTTCGACCTCGCGGACGCGGGGGACCGGCCCTCCAAGACGTACTCAGGAGGCATGCGGCGCCGACTCGACCTCGCGGGCGCCCTCGTCGCCGAGCCGCCCGTCCTCATCCTCGACGAGCCCACGACGGGCCTGGACGTGCGCAGCCGCCAGCAGATGTGGGGTGTGATCCGCGATCTCGTGTCCTCGGGGGCGACGTTGCTGCTGACGACGCAGTACCTCGAGGAGGCAGATCTGCTCGCCGACGACATCGTCGTCATCGACCACGGCCGCGCGATCGCCCGCGGCACCGCCGACGAGCTGAAGGCGCAGACCGGCGGTGAACGCATCGAGGTGGTGCTGACCGATCCGGCGCGGCGCGATGAAGCGGCGCGCATCCTCGCGGAGGTTGCGGTCGGCGACGTGCAGCTCGGAGACAACGAGCGGGAGCTGACCGCACCCGTGAAGGGCGGCGTCCCGCAGCTGCGCACGGTGCTCGGGCAGCTCGAGTCCGCCGCGATCGACGTGCTCGACGTGGGGCTGCGACGGCCCACGCTCGACGACGTGTTCCTGAGCCTGACCGGGCGTGCCGCCGAGGACGCCGACGACGACAACGAGGAGGTGGCCCGATGACCACGCTCACCCGCCACGCGACGGACGGCTGGGTCGTCGCCAAGCGCAATCTCATCAAGATCATCCGCGTCCCGGAGATCCTGGTCTTCGTGCTGATCTCGCCGATCATGTTCGTGCTGCTGTTCGCGTACGTCTTCGGCGGCGCGATCGACCCCGGTGACGGGGTCAACTACCGCGAGTTCCTGATCGGCGGCATCTTCGCCCAGACGGTCGTCTTCGGCGCGACGTTCACCGGCGCCGGTCTGGCCGAGGACATGCAGAAGGGGATCATCGACCGCTTCCGCTCGCTGCCGATGTCCCGCTCGGCGGTGCTGGTGGGCCGGACGACGTCCGACATCGTCTACAACGTGCTCTCGTTGATCATCATGGCGTTGACGGGGCTGCTGGTCGGCTGGCGCATGCGCGAGGGCGTGCTCGACGCGCTGGCCGGGTTCCTGCTGCTGCTCGTGTTCGCCTACGCGATCAGCTGGGTCATGGCCTGGGTGGGCCTGCTGGTGCCGAGCGTCGAGGTGATCAACAACGCCTCCTTCATCGTCATCATGCCGCTGACCTTCGTCTCCAACGCCTTCGTGCCGCTCGACTCGTTCCCCAGTGCGTTGCGCACGATCGTGGAGTGGAATCCGGTCTCGGCGGTCACCCAGGCGACGCGGGAGCTGTTCGGCAACACCGGGGGGATCCCGCCGGACTCCGACGCGTGGTCGATCCAGAACCCGATCCTCTACACGCTGATCTGGGTCCTGATCATCCTGGTCGTCTTCGTGCCGCTGTCCGTCCGTCAGTACCGCTTGGCCAGCAGCCGCTGAGCGTGATGAGAAAGGGTGTCCAAAACGCCCCCGCGGCCTGATGGTTCCCGCTATCGTGTGGGCGACTTCGGGACGGGGGACCCATGACAGATCTGCAACGACGTACGCTCCTGCTCGGCTCGGCGGGGCTGCTCCTGGCCGGGTGCGGCGGTGGCAAGGATGGCTCGAAGACCAAGCCCACCGCGACGCCCACGGGTCCCAACATCGTCAAGCCGCGCACGGGGAACGTGGTCACGGAGGCCGACACGGCGGCGCTGCGTGACCGCCTCAACCAGGCGTTCCGCACCGGCGACGTCAACCGGCTGAAGGCCGTCATCGACCCCGGGGACTACGGTCTCAAGGACTTCGAGAAGCGCTGGCGTCGACGCTTCGACAACTTCGAGCGGCTCGGCTTCGTCGAGGGCGAGTGGTACGTCGGCGTGCCGAACGGGCGCACCCGCAATGCCTCCGGAGGGCTGGTCGAGTACACCGGTGACCTCGTGTTCGCCCACACCGTCATGGGATGCGACGGCCAGCAGGTGGTCGAGACGACCCGCGCCGGGTTCCGCAAGAAGACTGCGGACGCGCCGCTCGAGCTCATGAGCGTCGGCGACGTGGAGGAGAGCTACGACCCGTCGATCTGGGACGTCGCGGAGGTCGACGCGATCGAGACCAAGCACGCTTGGATCGTCTTTCGACTCCAGGATCGCAAGCGGGCTCGGGCGTACGCCGCGCAGATCGAGACCGGCGCCGCGCGGGCTTTCGCCACGATGCCGCGCCCTCGTGGCGTCGACAAGGTCCTGTACGCCCTGACCTGGCCGGCGGTGGACGGCAAGCTCTACGGAGGTGTCGGCATCAGCGATGCGGACGCGCACGCCTACTACCACCCGTTCGTGGACCCGGACGAGCTCGCGCGGGGTCAGAAGAAGCCGGTCAAGGACAATGGCCTGCCACGCGGCACGGGTCGCGTGGGTCTGCACGAGGCGTCGTTCAGCAGGTCGGACTTCACCGCAGTGGCATGCCATGAGGCGGTGCACGTCCTCGCCGAGCAGTGGTCCGGACCGGGAGACACCCCGACGTGGGCCGTCGAGGGGCTCGCGATGTGGGCGGCGGAGGGTGGCGCACGTCTGATGGCGCGGGAGGGCGCCTCGATCCGATCGACGTTCGCGGAGTTCGAGCGCGTGGCGCTGAAGGGGTACGAGGAGTTCCACGAGACGCCGCGTGAGCGCGAGTTCTACGCATGCGCCGGCGCCGTCTACGCGTCCATCGAGGACGAGAAGGGACGCGATGCCGTGTTCAAGACAGCCGAGACCTTCTACGCCAGCTCTCGTGAGGAGGCGGCCGACACGCTGGGACGCAGCGAGCCCGAGATCTTCGCGGCCACCCGCACGTGGTTGGGTCTGTGAGGCGTCTGGCGGCGTTGGTCGCCACCATCGCGGTGGGGCTGACGGCGTGCACGGGCGGGGACGAGCCGAAGAAGAAGGGCAAGGACGACACGGCGCGAGCGCTGCCGGTCCCGGCGAAGGCTCCGACCGCACGCGGGCCGGCGACCGGGCCGGCGCTGCAGCCCAAGGTGCTGCTCGCGGCCTCGGACGAGCTGGAGAAGATGGCCTCCGGCTCCTCGAGCGACGCCCTCGTCGAGCGCCGTTCCGGTGCCTTCGTGAGCGGGCGCACGATCGTCGGCTACTCCGTCGACGACCTCTCGGGGTATGACCTCGCATCCGGTGAGCAGAAGTGGACGGCCGATCTCGACATGGGCACCGGCGGAGTCTGTTTCGTCTCGCAGCCGGACCGCGCGGTGAAGAGCTTCACGGTCGCGTACGGCGCCGACTCGTACTGCTCGGATCTCGCGACCATATCGGTCGCGGACGGCAAGGTGCTGTCGACCTCCAAGCGGCTCAGCGATGTTCTCAACGCGCCCGCCGAGTTCGACGGACCTTCGGGCGGCGCAGTCGACCATCTGTTCACGGTCGGCGGACGCGACCACATCGTCGACACGTCCGGTGCCGTCTGGAAGATGGCCAAGGGCGAGCCCCAACCTGTCGTCCGCCTCGAGGCGGACTCCTACGACCAGCTCCACACAACCCCCGAGGGCGACGTCCTCATCGGGACGCGCAGCGACAATCGCGGTCGGTGCCACGTGGACGGCTACGCCCTGCCGTCGTTCAAGCACCTCTGGACCGCGGACAACGGTGCACTGTTCCCCGAGGTGCGGGACGACTGCCTGATCTCGGCCGCACCCGGGAACGCCGCGTGGCTCGTGCAGCAGGCCGATGGCCGGGTCCACATGGCGCAGGTGGACCCCCTGACGGGCAAGGTCCTGGGCCGCGACGATGCGGCGTCCGACAGCGGAGGACGTGCGCCCGAGGGACAGCTCGATGTCGCGAGCGCCGCGAACCAGCTCGACCGGGCCCTCGGACTGCCGGGAGGAGACACGATCTTCGCGCAGGTCCGCGGGCTGTCGCGCTACTCGCTGGAGACCGGGAAGATGGTGTGGGACCTGGATCTCAGCCAGCTCGAGCTCGACTCCGAGGAGGACTACCCGCTGACGACGGTCCTGCCGCAGGGCGTCACGCCGGACGGTCACGTCCTTGCGTCGGTCAGCAACAACACCGGGGTCGAGATCGTCGCGGCCGACGTCAAGACCGGCAAGCTCGCGGCACGGTGGCCCGTCCCCGCGGAGTACCGCAACGGTTTCCAGACCGAGCCGGGCATGACGTTGTTCGCGGAGGGTGTCGTGCTGACCCGCAACTTCGATGCTTGGCGGCGTGCCTTCACCGGCTATGCCGCTCCGAAGGAGCCGAAGGGCGGCAAGTACGACATCGGCGTCTTCACCTACCCGCAGCCCGACAGCTCGGCGGCTCGGGCGGTGCCAACCGCAGGGCCGACCGATACCGACGTCGAGGTCCTCGGCGGTGTCGAGACCCCACCACGTGCCGCGAACGAACGTCATGCCGGAGCGCTCAGCACCGGATCCACGGTCGTGACGTACGCCGGGAACGTCGTGACGGGTCTGGACCCCGCGTCGGGGAAGCAGAAGTGGACCCTGCAGGTGGACGACGCCAAGGACGCGCGCGTCTGCTCGGCGGCGGAGCCGGACCGGGACGTGAAGACGTTCACGATCGCCTATCGCTCGGGCGGGGAGCGGGCTGAGTGCGACGCGCTGCTGCGTGTGAACGCCGCGGACGGGACGGTGATCGATCGGCTGGACCTGCCGCGCGGGGCGAAGCGGGTGTCGCAGATGATCGTCCACGACGGCGTCGTGCTCATCGTGACCGGCGACTCGAGGGTGAGTCGCATCCAGGGCGGGCAGCTGGTGCCGGTTGCGAGGCTCGCACGTCAGCCGTACCAGGTGGAGCGGACGCCCGAGGACCCGTCGCTGCTGATCAGCACCTCGAAGCTCCAGGGGGGACGTGACTGGGCGATCGACGCCTATCGCATGCCGGGGTTCGAGCGGGTCTGGTCGACGAAGGCGAAGAAGGTGCTGTCCAAGGTCGACGTGAGGAACCCGATCTGGACGTGGCGCGGCAACGGCCTGTGGATCTCCACGACGTTCGGCGACATGTCCGATCCGGAGGGGACGGTCAAGGACGCTCTCGTGGCCCTCGACCCCGCCACGGGCCGGGTCGTCGGCCGATCAGGCTCGGTCAAGCGCGACTACCTCGCCGACGACCTGGCGACGTTCTCCCTGTGGAGTGCGGTCTCGTCCAGTCACGTCAGTGTCGGTTTCGACGACGGCGAGGTGATCGTCCTGCAGCCCCAAGGCGTCGTGCGCTACTCGCTGAGGGACCGCGAGGCCCGCTGGAGGACCAGCACCTCGTCGATCAAGGACTCGATGGAGCGGGACCGGCTGAACTCGCTGGCGACGGAGCGGATCGACCTCGTCGACGGGGGCAAGGCGGTGCTCGTGACCATGAGCAACGGCGTCTCGGTCGAGGTGATGACGCTCGACGCGGCCAGCGGCAAGATCACGGGGCGGTGGAACGTCCCCAAGGAGGCCCGCAACGGCCTGCAGGCGGGACCGGACGTCACTCCGTTCGACGGCGGGTTCGCGCTGACGCGCAACGACTACTCGTGGAGCTCGGCCTACGACGCGACCGGGCGCAGGGTCCCGGCGGACCCGCTGCACGACGCAGGGCTCTTCGCGCTGCCGAAGCCGAAGGAGCCCAAGAAGGAGTAGCTCATCCTCCTGAGCGCTTGCGAGCCGCGAACTGGGCCGCTTCCTCGAGCCGGAAGCGGGCGATGTCCCCGATCAGCTGGACGGGCAGCGGCTGGTCCAGCGGGAAGCGGATCGCCGACTTGGACGTCTTGTACGGCTTCAGCTCCTCGTCGAACCGGGCGAACGCCCCGGCGGTCGGGAAGAAGTTGAGCGAGGTGTGCTCGTCGTAGCCTGCGAACTGGACGATGACGACGCCGTGCTGCTTGTAGGCGGGGATGTTGTAGCTGATCGTCTCCTCGGCGTCGGGCAGCGCGGCGCGGATGACCGAGCGCATCTCCTGCAGCCGGGGCTCGACGTCGTACGTCGCCGCGGCGATGTAGTCCTCGACAGTCGTGTAGGTCTGCTTCTCGCGATCCGGGTGCTGGGCCATGCCTCCAGTATGGCCGCCGGGGACCGGACGGACGATGAGGGTTCCGGGTCGCTCGGGCTACCGCAAACCCTCATCGTCGGTCCCCACGGGGGCTTTTCCCTGGGGCGGCGGGGTGCGTACGGCGTGCCGTCGGTTCTCGTCGGGACCCTCGACTAGGCTGTAGATCTTCCCCCCAGACCGCGCCGAGGAGGCCTTTTTTCGATGTCGAGTGACTCGTCATTCGTGCACCTGCACGTCCACACGGAGTACTCGATGCTCGACGGCGCGGCTCTCCTCGACGGGCTCTTCGAACGCACCGCGGAGCTGGGCATGCCGTCGATCGCGATGACCGACCACGGCAACCTGCACGGCGCCTACGACTTCTACAGCAAGGCCAAGGCGCACGGGGTCAAGCCGATCATCGGCATGGAGGCCTATCTCACGCCCAACATCCCGCGGCACGAGAAGAAGGCCGTGCTGTGGAACAAGGGCGCCCGGGACGCCGACGTCGCGGGCCGCGGCGCGTACACGCACATGACGCTGCTCTCGGAGACCACCGAAGGCATGCACAACCTGTTCCGCATCGGCTCCTACGCGAGCCTCGAGGGCCAGTACCGCAAGCCCCGTGCCGACCGTGACCTGCTGCAGCGCTACGGCAAGGGCCTGATCGCGACGACTGGCTGCCCGTCCGGGGAGATCCAGACCTGGCTGCGCATCGGCAACTACGAGAAGGCGCGTGCCTCGGCCGCCGAGTTCCAGGACATCTTCGGCAAGGAGAACTTCTTCCTCGAGCTGATGGACCACGGCCTCGAGATCGAGCGCACGGTCCGCGACGGGCTGCTGCGACTCAAGGCCGATCTCGACCTGCCTGCCATCGCGACCAACGACTCGCACTACACGAGCCCCGAGGACGCCGAGGCGCACTCGGCCCTGCTGTGCGTCCAGTCCGGCAGCACCCTGACCGACCCCAACCGCTTCAAGTTCGACTCCAACGACTTCTACATCAAGTCCGCCGCCGAGATGCGCGACCTGTGGGAGGACCGGTTCGACCTCAAGGAGGCGTGCGACAACACGCTCCTGATCGCCGAGCGGTGCAATGTCGAGTTCACCGAGTCCAACGGTGGCTACATGGCTCGCGCCGACATCCCCGACGGGGAGACCGAGGAGAGCTGGTTCGTCAAGGAGGTCTGGCGGGGCATCGAGAGCCGCTACCCCGGCGACAAGCTGACCGACGAGGTTCGCGCCCGCACCGAGATGGAGCTCGACGTCGTCCGCACCAAGGGCTACTGCGGCTACTACCTCGTGGTCGCCGACTTCATCAACTGGGCCAAGGACAACGGCATCCGGGTCGGCCCGGGGCGTGGATCGGGTGCGGGCTCGATCGCCGCGTACGCGCTGCGCATCACCGACCTGTGCCCGCTCACGCACGGCCTGATCTTCGAGCGCTTCCTCAACCCCGAGCGCCCCTCGATGCCCGACTTCGACATCGACTTCGACGAGCGCCGCCGCAGCGAGGTCATCCGCTACGTCAGCAACAAGTACGGCGAGGAGCGCGTCGCGATGATCGCGACGTTCGGCCGGCTCAAGTCCAAGGCCGCGATCAAGGACGCCGCCCGCGTCATGGACTACCCGTTCTCGCACGGTGAGCGCATCACCAAGGCGCTCCCGGCCGACATCATGGGCAAGGGCGTGACCCTCAAGGGCCTGTTCGACAAGAACGACAAGCGCTACGGCGACGGCGGTGACTTCCGCAAGCTCCACGACGAGGACGCGGACGTTCGCAAGATCTACCAGACCGCCCTCGGCCTGGAGGGCCAGATCCGTCAGTGGGGCGTCCACGCCGCCGGCGTCATCATGTCCAGCGATCCCTTGATCGACATCGTGCCGATCATGAAGCGCGAGCAGGACGGCGCGATCATCACCCAGTTCGACTACCCGATGTGCGAGGCGCTCGGGCTGGTCAAGATGGACTTCCTGGGCCTGCGCAACCTCACGGTCCTCGACGACGCGCTGATCAACATCAAGCGCAACCGGGGCATCGACCTGGTCCTGGAGGACCTCGACTTCGAGGACCAGGCGACGTACGACCTGCTCGCCCGCGGTGACACGCTCGGGGTGTTCCAGCTCGACGGCGGGCCGATGCGTGCGCTCCTGCGCAGCATGAAGCCCGACAAGTTCGAGGACATCTCGGCCGTCGGCGCGCTCTACCGCCCCGGACCGATGGGCGCGGACTCGCACAACAAGTACGCCCGCCGCAAGAACGGCCGCGAGCCGATCGACCCGATCCACCCCGAGCTGGAGAAGCCGCTGGAGACGGTGCTGGGGGAGACCTACGGCCTGATCGTCTATCAGGAGCAGGTCATGGAGATCGCCCAGGTGCTCGCCGGGTTCTCCCTCGGACAGGCCGACAACCTGCGTCGCGCGATGGGCAAGAAGAAGAAGTCCGAGCTGGACAAGCAGTACGCAGGCTTCCAGCAGGGCATGCTCGAGCGGGGCTACTCGCAAAAGGCGATCACGACGCTGTGGGACATCCTGCTCCCGTTCTCGGACTACGCCTTCAACAAGGCGCACTCCGCGGCGTACGGCGTCATCTCCTACTGGACGGCCTATCTCAAGGCCAACTACCCGGCCGAGTACATGGCGGCGCTGCTGACCAGCACGCGCGTCGACAAGGACAAGTCGGCGATCTACCTCAACGAGTGCCGTCGCATGGGCATCAAGGTGCTCCCGCCCGACGTCAACGAGTCGGTCTCCAACTTCGCCTCCGTGGGCCCCGACATCCGCTTCGGCCTGGGCGCGATCCGCAACATCGGCGAGAACGTCGTCGCGGGCATCGTGGAGGGGCGCACGACGGGCGGCCCCTACGCGGACTTCAACGACTTCCTCGACAAGGTCCCGACGCTCGTGTGCAACAAGCGCGTGCTGGACTCGCTCATCAAGGCCGGGGCCTTCGACTCCCTCGGGCACCGTCGGCGCGCGCTGACGACCGTGGCGGAGGAGGGCGTCGACCTCTACATCGACCTCAAGCGGCAGGCCGCGATCGGCCAGGACTCGCTGTTCGGCGGCGGCGACGACGTCTTCACGGGCGGCCGGGTCGAGGTGCCCGAGACGATGCCGGAGTGGGAGAAGACGCAGCTGCTCGCCTTCGAGCGCGACATGCTCGGCCTCTACGTCTCGGACCACCCGCTGCAGGGCCTCGAGCACGTGCTCCGGGCGAGCAGCGACTCCACGATCGGCGACCTGCTCACCAACACCGATCTGCCCGACGGCAGCACGATCCGCATCTGCGGGCTCATCACCGGCGTGCAGCGGCGGATGAGCAAGAAGGGCGACCCCTGGGCCTCGATCACGATCGAGGACCTCGAGGGCGGCATCGAGGTCATGGTGTTCCCAGGTGCCTACCAGCTCGCGATGCCGGTGCTCGTGCCCGACACGATCGTCGTGGTCAAGGGCCGCGTGCGCCGCAAGGACGAGGGCATCGAGCTCAACGCCCTCGAGGTCACGATGCCCGCGATGGGGTCCGGCGGCCCCGAGCGTCCGCTCGTCGTGACCCTCCCGGTGGCCCGCTGCACCGCCGACACGATCGGCACCTTCAAGCAGGTGCTGTCGGCCCATCCCGGCATGTCCGAGGTGCACCTGCGGCTCGTCGGCAACGGGACGACCAAGGTCATGCGGCTCGACGACAGCCTGCGTGTGGCACAGTCGTCGTCGTTGATCGCCGACCTCAAAGAGCTGCTGGGTCCCCATTGCCTGTCCTGAGCCCGTGCCCGTCGTGAGCGAACCCTCGCTCCCCACCTCGAACCCGCCGCGGGTGACCCCGGCGGTGCCTCGGCGCGTCGTGCTCGCGGCCGTCGTCATGCTGCTGCTCGGTGTCGTGGGCGGTCTCGTGTGGGTCTGGCTGGCCGATCCGGCCCAGTGGCAGGTCACCTCCCGCGGGATCGTCATGTCCGAGTCCGAGTCGCAGGGGCAGTTCGGCGTGATCGTGGTGTTCGTGGCGATCGGTGCCGTGGTCTCGCTCGGATGGGGCTGGGTCACCGGCCGGCGGCTCGAGGAGCTCGGCTGGGTCCTCACCCCGTTCGTGGTGGTCGTGACGGTGCTCGCGGCGCTCCTGGCCTGGCGCATCGGGGTCGAGCTCGGTCCGCCCGACCCGGCCACGGTCGCGAGGCCGTCCGTCGGCGACCGCATCCCGGCCCAGCTGAAGATCGACGGGATCGTCCCGTTCCTCGTGTGGCCGATCTTCGGCCTGATCGGTCTGGTCGGTGCCGTCTGGTCGACCCGCCGGGAGCCGGACCCCGCGACGTACGCCTAGCGCGCGATGCGGGCGGTGACCGCTCCGGTCACCCGCACGAGATCCTCAGGTCGCACCTCGGCCTCGAGCCCACGACGTCCGCCCGAGACGAAGACCGTCTCCCACCGCGAGGCTGACCGGTCGACGACCGTGCGGTGCTGCTTCTTCTGCCCGACGGGGGAGATCCCGCCGATGACGTAGCCCGTGGCCCGCTGGGCCTGCGCCGCGTCGGCCATCTGCGCCCGTTTGCCGCCCAGGGCCTCCGCGAGGGCCTTGAGGTCCAGCGAGCCCATCACGGGGACGACGCCGACGCAGAGCTCTCCGTCGACGACCGCCATGAGGGTCTTGAAGACCCGGGCCGGCTCCACGCCGAGGGCGCGCGCCGCCTCCATGCCGAACGACTCCGCGCGCGGGTCGTGGACGTACGAGTGGGGGGTGAAGTCGATGCCGGCACGGTGGAGCATGACGAAGGCCGGTGTCGCGTCTGCGGGCTTCTGGTTGGCGGCCACAGCCTTACCGTAGTGCGTCCGTAGACTTGATGGTGTGATGAGACGTCTCGACCTTCGTGAGCTCGACCCCTCTGCCGACGAGGCCCCCGCGGTCTACAGCGCTGCCGTGCCACGTGCGGCCGTCGACGTCGAGCATGCGCTGGCGGCCGTCCGCCCGATCTGCGACGACGTGCGCAGGCGCGGCACCCAGGCGGTGCTGGACGCGGGCGAGAAGTTCGACGGCGTACGTCCGGAGCAGCTCCGGGTCCCGGCAGCCGCGCTGAGTGACGCGCTCGCAGACCTGGCGCCCGAGATCCGCGCCGCGCTGGAGGAGTCGATCCGCCGGTTGCGCCAGACCTGCGCCGCCGAGCTCGAGCAGTCGCTGGTCACCGACGTCGCCCCGGGTGCGACGGTCGAGCGGCGGATCGTGCCGATGCAGCGCGTCGGCCTCTACGTCCCGGGTGGCCTCGCGCCCCTCGTCAGCACCGTGATCATGAACGCGGTCCCCGCCCAGGTCGCGGGCGTGCCCGGCATCGCGTTGGCCAGCCCGCCGCAGTCCGAGTTCGGCGGACTGCCGCACCCCACGATCCTCGCGGCGTGCGCCCTGCTCGGCATCGACGAGGTCTACGCGGCCGGAGGCGCCCAGGCGCTCGCGATGTTCGCGTACGGCGCGTCGTCCGACGACGGTGTCGACTGCCGCCCGGTCAACCTCATCACGGGTCCCGGCAACATCTACGTCGCAGCGGCCAAGCGCCACCTGCAGGGCACCGTCAGCATCGACTCCGAGGCGGGCCCCACGGAGATCGCGATCATCGCCGACGACACCGCCGACCCCGCGTTCATCGCGGCCGACCTGATCAGCCAGGCCGAGCACGATCCCATGGCCGCGAGCGTCCTGATCACCGACAGCGAGGTGCTCGCGACGGCGGTCGAGGTGGAGGTGGACCTGCAGGTCGAGGACGCCAAGCACGCCGACCGCATCACCACGGCCCTCGACGGCCCGCAGTCGGCGACCGTCCTGGTCCGCGACCTCGACCAGGCCGTCGACGTCGCGAACGGCTACGCCGCCGAGCACCTGGAGATCCAGACCGCCGACGCGGGCCAGGTCGCGGCCCGGATCGTCAACGCCGGCGCGATCTTCGTGGGCTCGCACACCCCGGTGTCGCTCGGCGACTACGCGGCCGGCTCCAACCACGTCCTGCCGACGGCGGGCTGCGCGTGCCACTCCTCGGGTCTGTCGGTGCGGGCGTTCTGCAAGAACATGCACGTCGTGACCTACTCCGAGGCGGCGCTGCGTGAGGTGGGCGACCACGTCGTCACGCTGGCCGAGGCCGAGAACCTGCCCTCGCACGGCGCGGCCGTGTCGATCCGGACGTCGCGCTGATGCCCGTTCCCGACTGGGTCCCGATCCGCGAGGAGCTCCGGGACGACGAGCCGTACGGTGCGCCCCAGCTCGACGTGCCCGTCCAGCTCAACACCAACGAGAATCCCTACGGCCCGAGCGAGGAGACCGCCCGCGACATCGCGGACTCCGTGCTGCGCGTCGCGACGACGCTCAACCGCTATCCCGACCGCGAGGCGACCGAGCTGCGGACGTCGCTGGCGGCGTACCTGGGCCACGGGCTCACCGCCGACCGGGTGTGGGCCGCGAACGGCTCCAACGAGGTCATGCAGCAGGTGCTGCAGGCGTTCGGCGGGCCCGGCCGCACCGCGGTGTCGTTCGCGCCGACGTACTCGATGTATCCCGAGTACGCCCGCAACACGCACACCCGCTGGGTCGCGGGGCGTCGCCGCGACGACTTCGGGATCGACGTCGACGCGGCCCTCGAGCTGATCGCCGCCGAGAAGCCGGACGTCGTGATCCTGACGTCGCCCAACAACCCGACCGGCTCGGCGCTGGACCCCGCGCACACGCGGGCGGTGCTGGAAGCGGCCCCTGGCGTCGTCGTGGTCGACGAGGCGTACGCGGAGTTCCGCCGCGACGGGACGCCCAGCGCGCTCGAGCTGCTCGAGGAGTTCCCGCGGCTGCTGGTGACCCGCACGATGAGCAAGGCATTCGCGCTGGCCGGAGGCCGCCTCGGCTACGTCGCCGCGGACGCCGCGATCATCGACGCACTGCGCATCGTCCGGCTGCCGTACCACCTGTCCGCGGTCAGCCAGGCGGCCGCGACCGCCGCGCTGCGTCACCGGGACGAGCTGCTGGCCCAGGTCGACGCCCTGCGCACGACCCGCGACGAGACCGCCGACTGGCTGCGCGCCGAGGGCTTCGAGGTCGCTGACTCCGACGCCAACTTCATCTTGTTCGGCCGGTTCGAGGACCGGCACCAGGTCTGGCAAGGGCTGCTGGACCGCGGGGTGCTGATCCGTGAGGTCGGGCCCCTAGGATGGCTACGCGTGTCGATCGGCACGCCACAGGACATGCAGGCATTCAGGACGGCACTCCAGGAGGTGACCCGATGACGCTTCGCAAGACATCCCGCGAGGCCCGCACAGCGCGCATCGAGCGGAAGACCTCCGAGTCGCACGTCGTGGTCGAGGTCGACCTCGACGGCACCGGGGCCAACGACATCTCGACCGGTGTCGGCTTCTACGACCACATGCTCACGGCGTTCTCCCGGCACTCGTTGATCGACCTCACGGTCAGGACCGAGGGCGATCTGCACATCGACGCCCACCACACGGTCGAGGACACGGCGATCTGCCTCGGACAGGCGCTGCGCGAGGCGCTCGGCGACAAGGCAGGCATCAAGCGCTACGGCGATGCGCTCGTGCCGCTCGACGAGTCGCTCGCCCAGGCCGTCGTCGACGTGTCGGGCCGTCCCTATTTCGTGCACTCGGGTGAGCCCGAGCGCCAGATCACCGCGATCATCGGCGGGCAGTACTCCGGCTCGCTGACCGCGCACGTCCTGGAGTCGATCGCGCACCACGCGGCGGTCACGATGCACGTACGCCTGGTCGAGGGTCGCGATCCGCACCACATCGCCGAGGCGCAGTTCAAGGCTGTGGCGCGCGCGTTCCGGGAGGCGATCGCCCTCGACCCGCGTGAGTCCGGCGTGCCGTCGACGAAGGGTGCGTTGTGACCCGTCCCCGGGTGGCAGTGCTGGACTACGGATCGGGCAACCTCCGGTCGGCGGTGCGCGCGGTCGAGCGCGCCGGTGCCGAGGTCGAGCTGACCGCCGATGCCCGCGTGGCCGCGGAGGCGGACGGCCTGCTGGTCCCGGGCGTGGGGGCGTTCGAGTCCTGCATGAAGGGGCTCGAGGCGGTCGACGGCGTCCGCATCATCGAGCGTCGGCTGATCGCCGGTCGTCCGGTGCTGGGCATCTGTGTCGGCATGCAGATCCTGTTCGCGGAGGGCATCGAGCACGGCGTGCGGACCAAGGGCTGCGGCGAGTGGCCCGGGGTCATCGAGCGCTTGCAAGCCCCGATCGTGCCCCACATGGGCTGGAACACGGTCGAGCCGGGCGAGGGATCGCGCATGTTCGCGGGCCTGGAGGACGAACGGTTCTACTTCGTGCACTCCTACGGGCTGCGCGACTGGGTGCTGTCGCAGCCGCCGGCGTTCCCCGACCCTCAGGTGACCTGGACCGAGTACGCCGAGGAGCGCTTCGTCTCGGCGGTCGAGCACGGTCCGCTGTGGGCGACGCAGTTCCACCCCGAGAAGTCCGGCGACGCGGGCCTGCGCCTGCTGCAGAACTGGCTCGCGACGCTCTAGGCCCGCCGTCCGCCCGATCCGGGCGGGGCGGGGGACCGCTCGGGCGACAGATAGCATCGCCTGCGTGACCCTCGAACTCCTTCCCGCCGTCGACGTCGCCGATGGACAGGCCGTGCGCCTCGTCCAGGGCGAGCTCGGCAGCGAGACCGCCTACGGATCCCCGCTCGACGCCGCCCTGCAGTGGCAGACCGACGGAGCGGAGTGGATCCACCTCGTGGATCTCGACGCCGCATTCGGCAAGGGCTCCAACCGTGAGCTGCTGGCCGAGGTCGTCGGGCGCCTCGACGTCAAGGTCGAGCTGTCCGGCGGCATCCGCGACGACGCGTCCCTCGAGGCCGCGCTCGCGACCGGCTGCACCCGCGTGAACCTGGGCACCGCCGCGATCGAGAACCCCGACTGGTGCGCCAAGGCCATCGGCCAGTACGGCGATCGCATCGCCGTGGGCCTGGACGTGCGCGGCACGACCCTCGCGGCCCGCGGGTGGACCGAGGAGGGCGGCGACCTGTTCGAGGTGCTCGCCCGCCTCGAGCGCGACGGCTGCGCCCGCTACGTGGTCACCGACGTCACCAAGGACGGCACGCTGACCGGTCCCAACCTCGACCTGCTGCGCCAGGTCTGCGAGCAGACCGACAAGCCGGTCGTGGCGTCCGGCGGCGTCTCCAGCCTGCAGGACCTGCGGGACATCGCGACCCTGACGGGTGTCGGCGTCGAGGGCGCGATCGTCGGCAAGGCGCTGTACGCCGGTGCGTTCACCCTGCCCGAGGCCCTGGCCGCGGTCCGGGAGAGCTGACCCGTGGCGGCCGCCGACGTCTGGTTGACGTTCTCGGCCGACCCGCGCGAGTCCGCCTCGGCCGACCTGAAGGCGTCCGACGCCGACCGGGACGTCGCGGCCGCCGCCCTGCGCGAGGCCTACGCCGACGGCCGGCTCACCCGCGACGAGTACGACGACCGCAGCTCGACGGCGCTCGGCGTCCGCTCGATCGGCGGCTTCCTGCCGCTCCTCGTCGACCTCTTCCCGTCCGGGCCGGCGCCGGTCCCCGCCGTCTCGACCCAGCTGCGCTCCGAGGCGCTCGTGACGTACCGCCGCGATCTGCGGGACGCGCGCAACGGCTGGCTGTTCGTGTCGGGCCTGTGCACGGCCATCTGGGCTGCCACGAGCGCCGCCGCGGGCGAGCTCCTGTTCTTCTGGCCGGTGTTCCCGTCGCTCGGTGTCGGCATCGGCTACGCCTCGACGAGGCTCAACGCCGAGTCCCGGATCGAGGCGATCGAGGACAAGCTGGCCGAGTCCCGCCGAGCCCGCCGACGCGACGACGACTCGCCCAGCTGACCGCCCGTCGCGAGCGACCGATCTTTCGGCGTTTGCGTAGCCCTAGCACCGCGAACGCACAAAGATCGGTGACACCGGCGACGGACGTTTCGGCGTTTGCGTAGCCCCCGCACCGCGAACGCATAAAGATCGGTCGGCCCCGGTAGGCTCGTCCGGTGAGCCTCTCGGTCCGTGTCATCCCGTGCCTGGACGTCGACAACGGTCGCGTCGTCAAGGGCGTCAACTTCGTCGACCTGCGTGATGCGGGCGATCCCGTGGAGATGGCGAAGGTGTACGACGCCGAGGGCGCCGACGAGCTGACCTTCCTCGACATCACGGCCTCGTCGGGCAATCGCAGCACGACGTTCGACGTCGTGGGTCGCACCGCCGACCAGGTGTTCATCCCGCTCACGGTCGGCGGCGGTGTCCGCACCCCCGACGACGTGGACCGGCTGCTGAGGGCCGGCGCCGACAAGGTGGGCATCAACACCGCGGCGATCGACCGGCCCGAGGTCATCGCCGAGATCGCGCACCGCTTCGGCAGCCAGGTCCTGGTGCTGAGCGTGGACGCGCGCCGGTCCGACGAGCAGCCGAGCGGCTTCGAGGTCACGACCCACGGTGGGCGCAGGTCCGCGGGGATCGACGCGGTCGAGTGGGCCCGCCGGGCCACCGAGCTCGGCGCCGGCGAGGTGCTGCTCAACTCGATGGACGCCGACGGGACGAAGGACGGCTTCGACCTGGAAATGATTCGGGCGGTCCGTGACGTTACACAGGTGCCGCTCATCGCGAGTGGTGGCGCCGGACGCCTGGAGCACTTCCCCGAAGCGATCGAGGCCGGCGCCGACGCCGTGCTCGCCGCGAGTGTGTTCCACTTCGGCGACCTGACCATCGGACAGGTGAAAGAGACCTTGCGAGCTGCTGGACACCGTGTCCGTTAACGACACGACCAAGACGACCGACCCCACCGACCCCCTCGAGGCCGACCCGACCTCCGGGCCGCGCGACCGCGACCTCGGCGACGCCCGGACCGACAAGATCACCCGGCGCGGGTTCGCGCTGCTCGGGCGCGGCATCAAGGAGCAGCGGTTCCTGTTCTGGGTGTCGGTCATCGGCAGCGTGCTGTTCGGCTTCATGACCGTCGCGGACGCCCGCGTCCTCGGTTGGGCGACCGACAACGTGATCCGTCCGTCGTTCGCCCGCGGCGACGTCGCCGAGGGGGCGCTCGTCGCGGCCATCTCGCTGTTCATGGCGGTCGCGATCCTGCGGGCGCTCGGCATCGTGGCCCGCCGCCTCATCGGCGGGATCGTCTACTACCGCCTCGTCGCGGAGTACCGCCGGCGGGTCACCCGCCAGTACCTCTCCCTGCCGATGTCGTGGCACCACCGGCACCCGACCGGACAGCTGCTGTCCAACGCGAACGCCGATGTCGAGGGTGCGTGGGCGGTCTTCATGCCCCTGCCCATGGCGATCGGCGTCATCGCGATGCTCGTCGCGGCCATCGCCGAGATGGTCCGCGCCGACCTCGTCCTGACCCTCGTGGGGCTCGTCGTGTTCCCGGCCCTGTTCATCATCAACGTCTTCTACCAGCGCTGGCTCTCGCCCAAGGTCGCCCACGCGCAGTCGCTGCGGGGCTCGGTCAGCGCCGTCGCGCACGAGTCGTTCGACGGTGCGCTCGTCGTGAAGTCGCTCGGCCGCGAGACCGACGAGACCGACCGCTTCCGCGAGGTCTCGCACGAGCTGCGGGACGCCAACATCGCCGTGGGTCGCATCCGCAGCGTGTTCGACCCGTTGCTCGAGGCGCTGCCCAACATCGGCATCCTGATGGTCATCGTGCTCGGCGTCGGCCGGGTCGCGAGCGGCGCGGCCGACCCGGGCGACGTCGTGGCGGTGGCCTACCTGTTCACGGTCGTGGCCTTCCCGGTCCGCGCGATCGGCTGGGTGCTCGGCGAGCTGCCTCGCAGCGTCGTCAGCTGGGAGCGGGTCGAGGCGGTGCTGCAGGAGCGCGGCTCGATGCCGTACGGCACGCAGACCCTGCCGGGTGACGGGCCCGTGCGCCTTGACGTCGAGGACCTGACGTTCCGCTTCGACGACGCGGACCGCGACGTCCTGCGGCACATCTCGTTCGACGTCCAGCCCGGCCGGGTCGTCGCGGTCGTGGGTGCGACCGGCAGCGGCAAGAGCACGCTGACCTCGCTGCTCACCCGTCTGGTCGATCCGCAGGGCGGACGCATCGCGGTGGACGGCGTCGACATCCGCGAGCTGACGCACGACGAGCTGGCTCGGGTCATCGCGGTCGTCCCGCAGGGCACGTTCCTGTTCGACGACAGCGTGCGCGAGAACATCACGCTCGGCGCCGACTACTCCGACGACGAGGTCTGGGCAGCGCTCCGCACGGTCCAGGCCGCCGACTTCGTCGCCGCCCTGCCGCGCGGGCTCGACTCCGAGCTGGGGGAGCGCGGCACGACGCTGTCGGGCGGCCAGCGCCAGCGGCTCTCGCTCGCCCGCGCACTGGTCCGTCACCCGCGCCTGCTCGTGATGGACGACGCCACGAGCGCGGTCGACCCCGAGGTCGAGCAGCGCATCCTCAAGGCCCTCGCGGCCCACACGTCGGACGGTGAGGGCCCGACGGTCCTCGTGGTCGCCTACCGCAAGGCCACGATCGCGCTGGCCGACGAGGTGGTGTTCCTCGACGAGGGCGCGATCGCCGCGCGCGGCAGCCACGACGAGCTGGTCGAGGCCTCGCCCGACTACCGCAATCTCGTCAACGCCTACGACCAGGCGAGGGAGGCACAGTCATGAGCACGGTCGACGATCTCCCCGAGATCGAGTCCAGCCGCCTGAGCGGCACCGCGATCATCCGGCGGGGGCTCGCGCTGTCACCCGCGATCAAGGACGGGCTCGGCTTCACGATCGTGCTCGCGATCCTCAGCACCGTGGGCGGATCGGTCATCCCGATCCTGATCCAGCGCACGGTCGACTCCGGGCTCGGCGACGGCGCCGACACCGGCGTCGGCGACATCGCCGGCTTCCTGATGATCGCCGCGATCCTGGTCCTGTCCACCGCCGCGGTGGCCTACTGGATGCGCATCAGGCTGTTCAAGGCCAGCGAGACGGGCCTGGCCCAGATGCGCGTGGACGCCTTCCGCCACGTGCACGACCTGTCGATGCTGACGCAGAACTCCGAACGCCGGGGCGTGCTCGTCTCCCGCGTGACGTCCGACATCGACCAGGTGTCGCAGTTCCTGCAGTTCACGGGCATCCAGATCGTGGTGAGCATGGGCCAGATCCTCGTCGCGACGGCCATCATGGCGTACTACTCGTGGCAGCTCACGATCGTCGTGCTGGTCTGCTTCCTGCCGCTGGCGATCAGCCTCAAGTGGTTCGCGCAGCGCCTCAGCGACGCGTACGACATCGTGCGGCGCACGGTCGGCGAGATGATCGCCGTGATCGCCGAGCCCGTGGTCGGCGCCTCGGTCGTGCGTGCGTACGCGATCGAGAAGCGCACCCAGGACCGCGTCGACGAAGGCATCAAGGGCAACCTCGACGCCAACGTCAAGGCCCAGAAGCTCGTCGCGGTCACGTTCGCGGCGTCCGGCGTCGCGGGTGGGCTCGCGATCGGCGCGGTCGTCGCGTTCGGCGTGATCCTGGGCGTGGCCGGTGACCTGTCCATGGGCACGGTCATCGCGTTCGCGTTCCTCGTCGGCCTGTTCGTGGGTCCGGTGCAGACTGCGACGCAGGTGCTGACCGACGCCCAGAACGCGATCGCGTCGTGGCGCCGGGTGATCGACCTGCTCGACACCCCCGCCGACGTCGTCGACCCCGGTCCCGCGGGTCGTCCGCTGCCCGGCGGATCACTCAGCGCCCGCTTCGACGGTGTCACGTTCGCCTACCCGGGCGGTCCGCCGGTCCTCACGGGCGTCGACGTCGAGATCGCCCCGCGCCAGCGGGTCGCGGTCGTGGGGGAGACCGGCTCGGGCAAGACGACGTTCGCCAAGCTGCTGACCCGCCTGATGGACCCCACCGAGGGGGTCGTGAGCCTCGGCACGAGCGGCGGGACCTGGCAGGACATCAGCGACGTGTCGTTCGCCGACCTGCGACGGCACGTCCTGATGGTGCCGCAGGAGGGCTTCCTGTTCGACGCCACGCTGCGCGAGAACCTGCTCTACGGCCGCCAGGACGCGAGCGACCGCGAGCTCGTCGCCGTGATCGACGAGCTCGAGCTGACCGACTGGTTCGCGGGCCTGCCCCACGGCCTCGACACCCAGGTCGGGCAGCGCGGCGAGTCGCTGTCGGCGGGGGAGCGCCAGCTGGTCGCTCTCGTGCGCTCGGCCCTGGCCGATCCGCAGCTCATCGTGCTCGACGAGGCCACGAGCGCAGTCGACCCGCAGACCGAGCTCCGGGCGACCCGGGCGCTCGACAAGCTGCTGGACGGCCGTTCGAGCGTGACGATCGCCCACCGGTTGTCGACCGCGGAGAACGCGGACCGGGTGCTCGTCTTCGACGCGGGCCGGCTCGTCGAGGACGGCAGCCATGCCGAGCTCGTCGACGCGGGCGGGGTGTACGCCCGACTGCATGCGAGCTGGGTCGCGCAGGCCTCGATCTCGGGCTCGCAGGCCGTGACGGAGGCGTCATGACCTCACCTGAGACACTGGGTCCCGTGCCCAGCCTCGATCCCGCCATCGCCGACCGTCTCAAGCGTGACGCCGACGGGCTCGTGCCCGCGGTCGTCCAGGACGCGACCAGCCGCGACGTGCTGATGGTCGGCTGGATGGACGACGAGGCGCTGCACCGCACGCTCACCACCGGGCGCGGCACGTTCTGGAGCCGCAGCCGCCAGTCCTACTGGGTCAAGGGCGAGACCTCGGGGCACGTCCAGCACGTCCGCGAGGTCAGGCTCGACTGCGACGGCGACACCCTGCTCGTCGTCGTGGACCAGACCGGTCCCGCCTGCCACACCGGCGACCTCACCTGCTTCGACGCGGACCGCCTGCTGTGACCCCCCGGCGGCTCTACGGCCCGGTGGTCCTCGTGACGCTGGCCGCGGGCGGGCTCGCCTTCTTCGCCGCGGCGCGCACGTGGGCGGATGCGAAGCTGTCGTCCGAGGGACTGCCGCCCTCGACGGTCGGTGTGTCCGGCACGGACGCGGAGCCGCTCGTCTCGGCGCTCGCCCTGGTCGTCGTCACCGCTGCGCTGGCCGTCCTGGCGGCGGGGCCGCGCCTGCGCCGTGTGGTCGGCGCCCTGACGATGCTGGTGTCGGTCCTGGCCGTGGTGGTGGCCCCGCCGTCGGGCAGCGACGCCCTCGACCGGGCGCTGCGCAAGGCCGCGGAGGAGTCCCCGTCGTTCACCGGACCGGAGTCGATCGGCGACATCTCGTCCACCCCGTGGTACGCCGTCACGGTGCTTGCGTTCGTCGTGGCCTTCCTGCTGGGCGCAGCGACGATCCGGTGGGCCGGGGCCTGGCCCACGATGGGGCGGCGCTACGAGGCGCCCGCTGCCCGCGCTGCCGGGACCGAGGAGGTCTCCGACAGCGACATGTGGAAGGCGATGGACGAGGGGCAGGATCCCACCCAGTAGTCTGGGCCGCGAGTTCCATCACCGCCCGAGGAGAGTTGTCCCATGCACGGATCATCGCCAGCCGCCTGGACCGGAGTCATCTTGTGCCTCCTCGGCATCACGATCGGCGGCGTCGCTCTGATCCCCGAGCCCCGCTGGATCATGTTCTGGATCGGCGTGGGCATCACCCTCGCCTCCGGCATCGTGGGCTGGGCCATGGCCGCAGCGGGCTTCGGCGTCGACCGCGCCGAGCACTCCCACAACTGACCTTCGCTCGTTCACCCCCGCCGACGGATCTGAGGCCCTCCCATGACCGAATACCCGCAGTACCCCCAGTACCCCGGTGAGGACGGTCCCCAGGGCCAGCCGCAGCAGCCGCCGCAGCCGCCCAACGGCCCCGGGCAGGGTCAGGCCCCGCCGCCCCCGCCCGGGTACGGCCAGCAGCCGCCCGCGTACGGCCAGCCCCCCGCATACGGCCAGGCTCCGGGCTACGGCCAGCCGCCGACGTACGGTCAGCCGCCCCAGGGCTACGGTCCGCGTCCGTTCGCGAGCTGGGGCTCACGGGTGGGTGCCTACCTGCTCGACGGCCTCATCGGCGCGGCTGTCGCGCTCGTCCCGCTGATCGCGGGCTTCATCGTGATCGCCGCGACCGGCACCGAGCGCACCGACTACGCGGGCAACACGACCATCGAGGGTGCCAACCCCCTCGGCTACGTGCTGCTGGGCCTGGGCTACCTCGCCGCGTTCGTCTTCGCGCTGTGGAACTACGTGTTCCGGCAGGGACGCACCGGCCAGTCGCTGGGCAAGAAGATCGTGGGCATCAAGGTCGTCAAGGAGCAGACCGGCGAGCCCATGGGCGCCGGCCTGGCCCTCGGCCGCTACCTGCTGAACACGATCCTGACGACCATCACCTGCTACATCAACGTGCTGTGGCCGCTGTGGGACGACAAGAAGCAGGCCCTGCACGACAAGGTCGTGTCGACGGTCGTCGTCTCCGCGAACTGACCCATGGCGGTCCCGGTCCCAGCCGCCCGCGAGCCGGTCCACCCCCTGGTGGCACCGGTGGCGGTCGCGGCTGCCGGGACCGCCGCGGCAGTCCTGCTGCACCTGCGCGACCCGCACGACTCCGGCACGTACGGCTTCTGCCCGTTCCTGGCGCTGACCGGCCAGCCGTGCCCGGGGTGCGGCGGGCTCCGCGCGGTCAACGACCTCACCCGCGGCGACCTGGTCGGAGCGCTCAGCAGCAATGCGCTGGCCGTCGTCCTGGTCGCCGTGCTGGCGGTCGCCTGGGTGCTGTGGGTCGTGCGCCGGTCCACGGGGCGACGCGACCGCATGATCGTGCTCGGCAAGGGCTCGGGCGCGGCGGTGCTGGGCGTCCTCGCGGTGTTCACGGTCGTGCGGATGACCCCGTGGGGCAGCTGGCTCGCGCCCTGAGTGCGGTCTGTACACAACCCGGGGTCCATGGGAACCCGGGTCGGGATACCCTTGAACGACAGGACCATCGACCGCAGAGGAGGATCCATGTCAGTGCTCGACGAGATCCTGGTCGGTGTGGCCGAGGACCTGGAGACGCGCATGGCCGCGACCAGCCTCGAAGACCTCAAGCAACAGGCGTCGCGCCAGCCCCCTGCGCTGGACCCGATGCCGGCCTTCCGGTCGGACGGCGTCTCGGTGATCGCCGAGGTCAAGCGGTCGAGCCCCAGCGAGGGCAGACTCGCGACCATCAAGGATCCTGCCGCGCTGGCGACGGACTACGCCGCAGGCGGTGCCGCAGCGATCAGCGTGCTGACCGAGGAGCGCCGTTTCGGCGGCACGCTGGCCGACCTGCGCGCGGTCCGCGGCACGGTCGACGTCCCGCTGCTGCGCAAGGACTTCATCACGACCTCCTATCAGCTGTGGGAGGCGCGCGCGGCCGGCGCCGACATGGCGCTGCTCATCGTCGCGGCCCTCGAGCAGATCGCGCTGGAGAGCCTCATCGAGCGGGCGCGGTCGATCGGCCTGACCCCCCTGGTGGAGGTCAACGACGAGGCCGAGGTCAAGCGCGCGGTCGACGCCGGCGCCAACCTGATCGGCGTCAACGCCCGCAACCTCAAGACGCTCGAGGTCGACCGTGGCACGTTCGAGCGCCTCGCCCCCCTCATCCCCGACACCGCGGTCAAGGTCGCGGCCTCGGGTGTGCGCGGTCCGCGGGACGTCATCGACTACGCCAAGTCCGGCGCCAACGTCGTGCTGGTCGGCGAGACCCTCGTCCGCGGCGACGACCCCCGGGCCAGCGTCGCGGACCTCGTCGCGGCCGGCGCCCATCCCGCGCTTCAGCAGCACCGCTGGTAGTGGCGTCACCGTGCTGCGGTGACGCGCCTTCGTCCGCCCGCCGCTGCCCCTGACCCCTCTGAGGACACATGACCTACGCACAGCCCGACACCACCGGCCACTTCGGACGCTTCGGCGGCCGCTTCATGCCCGAGGCGCTCATCGCGCCGCTCGACGAGCTCGACCGGGCCTGGACCGAGGCGAAGGCGGATCCGGCCTTCATGACCGAGCTCGACCGGATGCTCCGCGAGTACGCCAACGTGCCGAGCCCGCTGTACGAGGCGCACCGCTTCTCCGAGGCCGCGGGCGCGCGCATCCTGCTCAAGCGCGAGGACCTCAACCACACCGGCGCCCACAAGATCCGCAACGTGATCGGGCAGGCGCTGCTCGCCAAGCGCATCGGCAAGCCGCGCGCGATCGCCGAGACCGGGGCCGGTCAGCACGGGGTCGCCTCCGCGACGGCCTGCGCGTACCTCGACCTGGAGTGCACGGTCTACATGGGCGAGGTCGACACCGAGCGGCAGGCCCTCAACGTCGCGCGCATGCGGATGCTGGGCGCCGAGGTCATCCCCGTCACGAGCGGCAGCCGCACGCTCAAGGACGCGATCAACGAGGCCCTGCGCGACTGGGTCGCGAGTGTCGACACCACGTCGTACCTGTTCGGCACGGCCGCGGGACCGCACCCGTTCCCCAGCATGGTGCGTGACCTGACCCGCGGCATCGGCGACGAGGCCCGGCGGCAGGTGCTGGCCCTCGACGGCCGGCTGCCCGACGCGGCCGTCGCGTGCGTCGGCGGCGGCTCCAACGCGATCGGCCTGTTCACCGCCTTCATCGACGACGCGGACGTCCGTCTGGTCGGCATCGAGGCCGGCGGCGACGGCGTCGAGTCCGGTCGTCACGCCGCGACGATCACGGGCGGCGACGTCGGCGTGCTGCACGGTGCGCGGTCGTTCCTGCTGCAGGACGAGGACGGCCAGACCGTCGAGTCGCACTCGATCTCCGCAGGCCTGGACTATCCGGGTGTCGGCCCCGAGCACTCGTTCCTGGCCGACACGGGCCGCGCGTCGTACGTGCCGGCGACCGACGCGGCCGCGATGTCGGCGTTCGACCTGCTGTGCAAGACCGAGGGCATCATCCCCGCGATCGAGTCGGCGCACGCACTGGCCGGCGCGCTCGACCTGGCCAAGGAGCTCGGGCCGGACGCGACGATCCTGGTCAACCTCTCGGGCCGCGGCGACAAGGACGTGCACACCGCCGCGGAGTACTTCGGGCTGATCGATGAGCCGGTCGTCCTGGAGCAGGGGGTCGAGGAATGAGCGCGATCGACGAGCTCTTCGCACGCACGCGCAGCGAGGACCGCGCCGCACTGGTCGGCTACCTCCCGGCCGGATTCCCGTCCAAGGAGCTGTCCGTCCGCGCGATCGAGGCCATGGTCGAGGGGGGAGTGGACCTCGTCGAGGTGGGCCTTCCCTACAGCGACCCCGTGATGGACGGCCCCGTCATCCAGGCCGCTGCCGACCAGGCGCTGCTCGGTGGCACCCGGCCCGCCGACGTCCTGGACGTCGTGCGCGCCAGCGCCGCGACCGGCGCACCGACCGTCGTCATGACCTACTGGAACCCCGTCGAGCGCTACGGGGTCGACCGCTTCGCCGCCGACCTCGCCGCCGCGGGAGGGTCGGGGCTCATCACGCCCGACCTGATCCCCGACGAGGGCGCCGAGTGGGTCGCAGCGTCGCACGCCCACGGCCTCGACCGGATCTTCCTGGTCGCGCCGTCGTCGACCGATGAGCGGCTGCAGATGACCGTCGAGGCCGCCAGTGGATTCGTCTACGCGACGGCCGTCATGGGCGTCACGGGCGCCCGCGACCAGACCAGCTCGCTCGGCGAGGAGCTCGTCGGCCGGGTCAAGAAGGTCACCGACAAGCCGGTCGGCGTGGGGCTGGGCGTCTCCAACGGCACCCAGGCGCACGAGATCGCGGCCTACGCAGATGCTGTCATCGTCGGGTCAGCCCTCGTACGCTGTCTGCTGGACGCCGAGACCGAGTCCGCCGGGCTCGAGGCGATCCGCGCCCTGGCGCAGGACCTGCGCGCCGGCGTCGAGAGGAGCTGACGATGCTCGCGTACATCCCGAGCCCCTCCGAGGGCGTGTGGCACCTCGGACCGCTGCCGCTCCGGGCGTACGCGCTGGGCATCATCATCGGCGCCCTCGTGGCGATCTGGATCGGCGAGCGCCGCTTCCAGGCGCGCGGGGGACGTGCGGGCATCATCGGCGACGTTGCGATCTGGGCGATCCCGTTCGGCATCGTCGGAGCGCGGATCTATCACGTCGCGACCGATCCCGAGCTCTACTTCGGCGAGGGCCGCAACGCCCTCGACGTCTTCCTCATCTGGAAGGGTGGCCTGGGCATCTGGGGCGCCGTCGCGGGAGGCGCGCTCGGGGCGTACATCGCGTGCCGCCGGTACGGCGTCTCGTTCTCGGCCGTCGCCGACGCGCTCGCCCCTGCGCTGCTCGTCGCCCAGGCGATCGGCCGGATCGGCAACTACTTCAACCAGGAGCTGTTCGGCAAGCCGACGGATCTGCCCTGGGCGCTGGAGATCTCCCCGGAGCACCGCCCGTCGGGCTACCTCGACCAGGCGACGTTCCACCCCACGTTCCTCTACGAGCTGTTGTGGAACCTTGCCGCAGCGGCGCTGATCATCGCGATCGATCGCAAGTTCAGGCTGACCAACGGTCGCGCGTTCGCGCTCTACGCGATGCTCTACACCGCTGGTCGGTTCTGGATCGAGCAGCTGCGCATCGACGAGGCCAACCACATCGCACTGTTCGGTGCGGACGTGCGGTTCAACGTCCTGACGTCGGTGGTCGTGTTCCTCCTCGCCCTCACGTGGTTCGTCGTGGCGCGCAAGCGGCCCGCCGCGCCCGCGGACGAGGGAGTCGTGCAGGACGTGCGTTCCGACCGGGACTGATGTCCGTCCCAGGGGCGCTGGTCCGCTCCAGCCACCCCGAGCCCGCGCTCGCCGTGACCCTCGTGGCGATGCTGCTCGCGACGACGTGGGACGCCTCGCCGGGCACGGCGCTGCTGATCGGCGTCGCAGCGCTCACGGGCCAGCTGACCGTGGGCTGGACCAACGACCTGGTGGACCTGGACCGCGACCGACGAGCGGGCCGACAGGACAAGCCGATCGCGACCGGCGAGCTGCGACCCGGGGTCGTGCTCGCCGCCGTGACGGTCGCGGTGGTCGCCACGGTCGTGGCCTCGCTGGCCCTCGGCGTCCTCCCCGGCACGCTGCACCTTGCTCTGGTGGCGGGGGGCTGGGCGTACAACCTCGGGCTCAAGCGCACGGTGCTGTCGTGGCTGCCGTACGCGGCGTGCTTCGGGGGGCTGCCGGTCGTGGTGTCGCTCGCATCGCGGGACGAGCCCGGCCCGTGGTGGACCGTCGCCGCCGGCGCGCTGCTGGGCACCGGCGCGCACCTCGTCAACGCGGTGCCGGACCTCGAGGACGACCGGCTCACCGGCGTCCGGGGGCTGCCCCACCGGCTCGGGGCCCGTCGCTCGATCGACGTCGCGACCGCCCTGCTCCTGATCGGCACGGTCGTGACGGTCGTGGTGCCAGTCCGTGGGCTCGATCCTGTGGCGGTCGTCGCGCTCGTCGCGGCCGGTGCCCTGGCGCTGGCGGGGCGGACGTCGTCCGGCCGCGGCCCCTTCCGGGCGGCCATCGGCATCGCGCTCGTGGACGTCGTGGCGCTCCTGCTCCGCACCTGAGGCGAGTAGCGTCGGACCATGACCGATGACCCAGCACCGCTGCCGGATCCCGGGCAGGTCGGGCACGAGCACCCCGACGTCAACGGCGGATGGCTGCGACCGGCGGTGTTCGGCGCGATGGACGGGCTGGTCTCCAACTTCGCCCTGATGATGGGCGTGGTGGGCGGCACCGCCGAGTCCGGCACCCAGCCCGTGGTCCTGGCCGGGCTCGCGGGACTGGCCGCCGGAGCGTTCTCGATGGCGGCGGGGGAGTACACCTCGGTCGCGAGCCAGCGTGAGCTCGCCCTCGCCCAGGTCGAGATCGAGCGCGACGAGATCCGGCTGAACCGGGCGGCGGAGGAGGCCGAGCTCGCGGCGGTGTTCGTCGACAACGGGGTCGACGAGGAGCTCGCCCGCGCGATCGCCAAGGAGATCCACGACGATCCCGAACGGGCCCTCAAGGTCCACGCACGGGAGGAGCTCGGGGTCGACACCGACGAGCTGGCCTCGCCGAGGCTCGCAGCCGTCTCGTCCTTCTTCGCCTTCGCGGTGGGCGCGCTCATCCCGCTGCTGTCCTATCTCGTCGGCATCGAGAGCGCCTGGCCCGCGATCGTGCTGTCGCTGCTCGGCCTGTTCGGGTGCGGCGCCCTCGTGACCCGGGTGACCTCGCGGACGTGGTGGTACGGCGGGCTCCGACAGCTCGTGCTCGGCGGCGCCGCTGCCGGACTGACGTACCTCATCGGCGAGGGGGTCGGTGCGTCGCTCGGCTGACCGATTGTCTCGATAGGGTGGGGTCCCACCCTGAGGAGGACCCATGCCGAAGACCATTCTCGTCGGAGTCGACGGAAGCGACAGCGCCCGTCAGGCCGCACAGACCGCCGCCGAGCTCGCTGCCGCCACCGGCGCCCGTCTCCACGTCGTGACCGCAGTCGACGAGAGGACCCGGACGGAGGACGAGGTCGTCATGGGCGACGTCCGTCTGCTGACGCCGGGCGAGCGTGCGGAGGCCATCGCGGCCGAGGTCGCGAGCTCGCTGTCGGGCATCACCGCCGAGGTCCACGTGGGCCTCGCTCACGGCAAGCCCGGCGACGCCCTGGTGCAGGTCGCCAAGGACATCGGCGCCGATCTCATCGTGGTCGGCAACCGGCGCGTGCAGGGGATCGGTCGCATCCTGGGAAGCGTCGCCACCGACGTGGCCCACCACGCGCCCTGCGACGTCTACATCGTCAAGACCGTCTGAGCCGGCGGCTGCCCCCGCCGGGGGCAGCCGCTTCGCGCGCACCCGGGCGGGTGTGTAATCTTGTGATGCTGTCCGAGGCCAATGTCGTCCCCGGTACGAACTTTTCGTGACCATCGATGACGTGAGAAAGGGCCCCAGCATGCGTGCCCAGCCCCAGTCCGTGCAGAAGCTGCCGTTCGCGCCGCTGTCGACGCTCCCCGCTGCGCAGGGTCTGTACGACCCCGCCAACGAGCACGACGCGTGCGGAGTCGCCTTCGTCGCGACGCTGACCGGCGTCCCGAGCAACGACATCGTCGACAAGGGACTGACCGCCCTGCGCAACCTCGACCACCGAGGTGCGGTCGGCGGTGAGCCCGACACCGGTGACGGCGCGGGCATCCTGATCCAGGTCCCCGACCGGTTCCTGCGCGCAGTCGGCGGCGTCGAGCTGCCCGAGCTCGGCTCGTACGCGTGCGGCATGGCCTTCCTGCCCGTCGACCCCGACACCGCCGCCGAGGCGCGCTCCGCGGTCGAGGCGATCGCCGTGGAGGAGAACCTCACGGTCCTCGGCTGGCGCGACGTCCCGGTCAACCCCGAGATCCTCGGCTCGATGTCGCGCGGCGCTATGCCCTCGTTCGCCCTGCTGTTCCTGGAGTCCGCGGGCGAGCCGCTCAGCGGCATCGCCCTCGACCGCGCGGCGTACGGGCTGCGCAAGCGCGTCGAGCACGAGCTGGGCGTCTACTTCCCGTCGCTGTCGAGCCGCACCCTGGTCTACAAGGGCATGCTCACGACCGATCAGCTCGAGGGCTTCTTCCCCGACCTGCTCGACAAGCGCATGGAGTCCGCGCTCGCGATCGTGCACAGCCGGTTCTCGACCAACACCTTCCCCAGCTGGCCGCTCGCGCACCCGTTCCGCTTCGTGGCCCACAACGGTGAGATCAACACCGCGCGCGGCAACCGCAACTGGATGCGCGCCCGCGAGGCGCTGCTGGAGAGCGACCTGATCCCCGGCGACATGCAGCGGCTGTTCCCGATCTGCGATCCCCACGGCAGCGACACCGCCTCGCTCGACGAGGTGCTCGAGCTGCTGCACCTGGGCGGGCGGTCCCTCCCGCACGCGGTCATGATGATGATCCCCGAGGCCTGGGAGAACGACACCGACATGGACCCGGCCCGCCGGGCGTTCTACGAGTTCCACTCCTCGGTCATGGAGGCCTGGGACGGCCCCGCCGCGGTGTGCTTCACCGACGGCACCCAGATCGGTGCGGTCCTCGACCGCAACGGCCTGCGCCCGGGCCGCTACTGGGTCACCGACGACGGCCTGGTCGTGCTCGCGTCCGAGGCGGGCGTCCTCGACATCGACCAGAAGACGATCGTCCGCAAGGGTCGCCTCGAGCCGGGCAAGATGTTCCTGCTCGACCTCGACGAGCACCGCATCATCGAGGACGAGGAGATCAAGGGCGCGCTCGCGTCCGAGCACCCGTACGACGAGTGGCTCTACTCCGGACTGGTCCGCTTCGAGGACCTGCCCGATCTCGAGCACATCGTCCACACGCACGCCTCCGTCACCCGTCGTCAGCAGGTCTTCGGGTACACCGAGGAGGAGCTGCGCATCCTCATCGCGCCGATGGCCCGCACCGGTGCCGAGGCGATCGGCTCGATGGGCACCGACACGCCCATCGCGGCGATCTCGGACCGCCCCCGCCAGCTGTTCGACTACTTCTCGCAGCTCTTCGCGCAGGTGACGAACCCGCCGCTGGACGCGATCCGCGAGGAGGTCGTCACGTCGCTCGCGGGCACGATCGGCCCCGAGCGCAACCTGCTCGCGCCGAGCCCCGCGTCGTGCCGCATGTTGCAGCTGCCGTTCCCGGTGCTCGACAACGACGAGCTGGCCAAGATCCGGCACATGAACAAGGACGGCGACATGCCGGGCTTCTCGGTCCACGTCGTCCGCGGCCTGTACGACGTGCACGGCGGGGGAGAGGCGCTGCGCGCCAAGCTCGCCGAGATCTGCGACGAGGTCTCCCGCGCGATCGCCGACGGTGCCCGCATCATCGTGCTGTCCGACCGGCACTCCAACGCCGATCTCGCCCCGATCCCGTCGCTGCTGCTGACCGGCGCGGTGCACCACCACATGGTGCGCGAGAAGCTCCGCACCCAGGCCGGCCTGATCATCGAGGCCGGTGACGTCCGCGAGGTGCACCACGTCGCGCTGCTCATCGGCTACGGCGCGACCGCGGTCAACCCCTACCTCGTGCTCGAGACCGCCGAGGACCTCGCCCGCGAGAAGGTCTTCGTCGAGGGCGTCGCCCCGGGCCAGGCCCTGCGCAACGTCGTCTACGGCCTGGGCAAGGGCGTCCTGAAGGTCATGAGCAAGATCGGCGTCTCGACGGTCGCGTCCTACACCGGCGCGCAGATCTTCGAGGCCGTCGGCCTGTCGCACGACGTCATCGAGGCCTACTTCACCGGCACGTCCTCCAAGCTCGGTGGCGTCGGCCTGGACGTCCTCGCGCAGGAGGTCCGTGCACGCCACCTCACGGCGTACCCGGTCAGCGGCATCTCCGGCACGCGTCGCCACCTCGAGGTGGGCGGCGAGTACCAGTGGCGCCGGCAGGGTCCTGAGCACCTGTTCGACCCCGAGACGGTCTTCCGCCTGCAGCACTCGACACGCACGGGCTCGTACGAGATCTTCAAGCAGTACACCTCCCGCGTCGACGACCAGTCCGAGCGGCTCATGACGCTGCGCGGTCTGTTCGCCCTGCCGCACGAGCAGGGCCGCGCCGGGCTCCGTCCGCCGATCCCGATCGACGAGGTCGAGCCGGTCTCGGAGATCGTCAAGCGCTTCTCCACCGGTGCGATGTCCTACGGGTCGATCAGCCAGGAGGCGCACGAGACCCTCGCGATCGCGATGAACCGCCTCGGCGCCAAGTCCAACACGGGCGAGGGCGGCGAGGACCCCGAGCGCCTGTACGACCCCGAGCGTCGCTCGGCGATCAAGCAGGTCGCGTCGGGACGGTTCGGCGTGACGTCGGAGTACCTGACGAACGCCGACGACATCCAGATCAAGATGGCGCAGGGCGCCAAGCCCGGCGAGGGCGGCCAGCTGCCCGGACCCAAGGTCTACCCGTGGGTCGCCCGGACCCGTCACTCGACGCCCGGCGTCGGCCTCATCTCGCCGCCGCCGCACCACGACATCTACTCCATTGAGGACCTCAAGCAGCTCATCCACGACCTCAAGAACGCCAACCCGTCGGCACGCGTGCACGTCAAGCTCGTGTCCGAGGTCGGCGTCGGCACGGTCGCGGCCGGCGTCTCGAAGGCCAAGGCGGACGTCGTGCTGGTCTCGGGACACGACGGCGGCACGGGCGCGTCCCCGCTGACGTCGCTCAAGCACGCGGGCGGACCGTGGGAGCTCGGCCTCGCCGAGACGCAGCAGACGCTGCTGCTCAACGGACTGCGTGACCGTATCGTCGTGCAGGCCGACGGCCAGCTCAAGACCGGTCGGGACGTCGTCATCGCGGCGCTGCTCGGTGCCGAGGAGTTCGGCTTCGCGACCGCCCCGCTGGTCGTCAGCGGCTGCATCATGATGCGGGTCTGCCACCTCGACACCTGCCCCGTGGGCGTCGCGACGCAGAACAAGGCGCTGCGCGAGAAGTACTCCGGCAAGGCCGAGTACCTCGTCAACTTCTTCACGTACATCGCGCAGGAGGTGCGCGAGCACCTCGCCGCACTGGGCTTCCGCTCGATCGAGGAGGCCGTCGGTCACGCCGAGGTCATCGACACCAACCGCGCGGTGCACCACTGGAAGGCCGAGGGCCTGGACCTGACGCCGATCTTCCACGTGCCGGAGCTGCCCGAGGGTGCGTCGCGGCACTGCACGACGAGCCAGGACCACGCCCTGGACCGTGCGCTCGACAATGAGCTCATCGCGCTCAGCGCCGATGCGCTCGAGCGGGGCGAGCCGGTCCGCGCGCAGGTCGAGATCCGCAACGTCAACCGCACGGTCGGCACGATGCTGGGCCATGAGGTGACCAAGCGCTACCGCGGCGAGGGCCTGCCCGAGAACACGATCGACCTCACGTTCCTCGGCTCGGCGGGCCAGTCCTTCGGTGCGTTCGTGCCCAAGGGCATCACGCTGCGCCTCGAGGGCGACGGCAACGACTACGTCGGCAAGGGCCTGTCGGGCGGACGCATCGTGGTGCGGCCCCCGCGCGACGTCCAGTTCACCGCCGAGGCACAGATCGTGGCCGGCAACGTCATCGGCTTCGGCGCGACGGGGGGCGAGATCTTCCTGCGCGGACGGGTCGGCGAGCGCTTCTGCGTCCGCAACTCCGGCGCCAGCGCGGTCGTGGAGGGCGTGGGCGACCACGCGCTCGAGTACATGACGGGTGGCCGGGTCGTCATCCTCGGCCCGACCGGACGCAACGTCGCGGCCGGCATGAGCGGCGGATCGGCGTACGTGCTCGATCTCGACGAGGACCTGGTCAACCGCGACATGGTCGAGACCCGGCCCGTGCCCGAGGCCACGGCGGTCGAGCTCGAACGCTTGGTGCGCAAGCATCAGGAGGAGACCGGCTCGGTCGTGGCCGAGCAGCTGCTCGCCCACTGGGAGCAGTCATTGACGAGATTCACCGAGATCATGCCGGTCAACTACCGGCTGGTCCTGGAGGCGCGCGCCGCCGCAGAGGCCGAGGGCCTGTCCGAGGAAGACACCACAGCACGCATGATGGAGGTGGCCGCACGTGGCTGATCCCAGAGGTTTCATCACGACTCCGCGCCAGGTCGCGCAGCGCCGTCCCGTCGAGGAGCGGGTCAAGGACTGGAACGAGGTCTATCCGGGCGGTCCGGGCCGGGCACTGCTCCCGATCATCACCGAGCAGGCCGGGCGCTGCATGGACTGCGGCATCCCGTTCTGCCACTCGGGCTGCCCCTTGGGCAACCTGATCCCGGAGTGGAACGACCTGGTGTGGCGCGACGACTGGGACGAGGCGCTGGATCGTCTGCACGCGACCAACAACTTCCCGGAGTTCACCGGACGGCTGTGCCCCGCGCCGTGCGAGACCGCGTGCGTCGTGGGCATCAACCGCGACGCTGTGACGATCAAGAACGTCGAGGTCTCGATCATCGACAAGGCGTGGGACGACCGTCGGGTCCGCCCCGAGGCTCCTGAGTGGCTGACCGGCAAGACCGTGGCCGTGGTGGGCTCCGGCCCCGCGGGTCTCGCGGCCGCCCAGCAGCTGACCCGGGCCGGGCACACCGTCGCGGTCTACGAGCGTGACGACAAGCCCGGCGGGCTGCTGCGCTACGGCATCCCCGAGTTCAAGATGGAGAAGGTCCACGTCGACCGTCGCATCAACCAGATGGAGCGCGAGGGAACGGTCTTCCGCACGGGCGTGCAGGTCGGCGACACGCTGACCGGCTCGCAGCTGCGCGATCGTTACGACGCGGTCGTGCTGGCGATCGGCTCGACCGTGCGCCGCGACCTCCCGGCCCCGGGCCGCGAGCTGGCCGGCATCCACCAGGCCATGGAGTTCCTGCCCCAGGCCAACCGGGTTGCCCTCGGCGAGGAGGTCGAGGACCAGATCGTCGCGACCGGCAAGGACGTCGTCATCATCGGTGGCGGCGACACCGGAGCCGACTGCCTCGGCACGTCGGTGCGCCAGGGCGCCCGGTCGATCACGCAGCTCGAGATCATGCCCAACCCGGGCACCGAGCGTCCGGGCCACCAGCCGTGGCCGACCTACCCGATGACGTACCGGGTGTCCTCCGCGCACGAGGAGGCGGGCGACCGCGTCTATTCGGTGTCGACCAAGGAGTTCGTCGGCGACGAGAACGGCCACGTGAGCGCCCTGCGTCTGGTCGAGGTCGAGTTCGTCGACGGCAAGCTCACCGAGATCGAGGGCACCGAGCGTGACCTGCCCGCGCAGCTCGTGCTGTTCGCGATGGGCTTCACCGGCCCGCAGACCGAGGGTCTGGTCGACCAGCTCGGCTGCGAGCTCGACGAGCGGGGCAACGTCAAGCGCGACAAGCGCTACATGTCCAGCGTGGACGGCGTGTTCGTCGCAGGAGACGCGGGACGCGGCCAGTCGCTCATCGTGTGGGCCATCGCTGAGGGACGTTCGGCCGCCTCGGGCGTCGACGCGTACCTGTCGGGGTCGACCAACCTGCCGGCGCCGATCCCCCCGAACGCACGTCCCCTGGCGGTCTGAGACGGGCGGTTGCCGGCTTTTCTGAGTTTGTTGTGTGAAACGACAAAATTGACTCGCCGGTAACCGCTCGGCATGTCTACTGTGGAGATGTGAGAAGAGCAAAGATCGTCTGCACCCTTGGTCCTGCTGTCGGCAACGCCTTCAAGATCCTCAAGCTGGCCGAGGCCGGGATGGACGTCGCACGGCTCAACATGAGCCACGGCGACCAGTCCGACCACGAGCAGAACTTCGGCTGGGTCCGTGAGGCCGCCGAGACCACGGGCAAGGCGATCGCGATCCTCGCGGACCTGCAGGGTCCCAAGATCCGTCTGGGCCGGTTCGCCGACGGTCCGGTCCACCTCGAGGTCGGCTCGACGTTCACGATCACGACCGACGACATCCTGGGCGACCACTCGCGGTGCTCCACGACGTACAAGGGCCTGCCGGGCGACGTGAAGGCCGGCGACGAGATCCTCATCGACGACGGGCGCATGCGCCTGCGTGCCACGGCGGTCACCGCGACCGACGTGACCTGCGAGGTCGAGACCGCCGGGCCGGTCAGCAACAACAAGGGCATCAACCTGCCCGGCGTCATGGTCAGCGTCCCGGCGATGAGCGAGAAGGACGTCGACGACCTGCGGTTCGCGCTGCGACTCGGTGTCGACTTCATCGCGCTGTCGTTCGTGCGCTCGGCGGACGACTACGAGGACGTCCGCAAGATCATGATCGAGGAGGGCATCCACCGCCCCGTCATCGCCAAGATCGAGAAGCCCCAGGCGGTCGACAACCTCGACGGCATCATGGACGCCTTCGACGGCGTGATGGTCGCGCGCGGCGACCTCGGCGTCGAGCTGCCGCTCGAGGACGTCCCGATCGTGCAGAAGCTCATCGTGGAGAAGGCCCGCCGCAACGCCAAGCCGGTCATCGTGGCGACCCAGATGCTCGAGTCGATGATCTCCGCGCCCCGCCCGACCCGCGCCGAGGCCTCCGACGTCGCCAACGCGGTGCTCGACGGCGCCGACGCGGTGATGCTGTCCGGTGAGACCAGCGTGGGGGAGTACCCCATCCACACGGTGCACACGATGGCCCGCATCATCGAGTCGACCGAAGACCACGGGCTGCCGCGCATGGCGGCGTTCACGTGGCGTCCCCGCACCAAGAGCGGGATCATCTGCCGGGCCGCGTCCGACGTCGCCGAGGCCGTGGACGCCCGGTTCGTGGTCGCGTTCACGACCACGGGCGACTCCGCCCGGCGCATGACGCGCTACCGCTCGCGGGTGCCGGTGATCGCGTTCACGCCCGATCCGCTCGTGCGCCGCCAGCTCGCGATGAGCTGGGGCATCGAGACGTTCACGGTGCCCGAGGTCAAGCACACCGATGACATGGTCCTGCAGGTCGACAAGGCGCTGCTGGCGATCCAGCGCTGCACCGAGGGACAGCAGGTCGTCATCGTGGCCGGTGCGCCTCCGGGAATCCCCGGCTCGACCAACGCGCTGCGCATCCACAACATGGGCGATGCGATCAACGGGGTCACACCTGCATACTCCGAGCGCATGACGCAGTAGGTCCGGACAACTGTGCCGAGTGCGGGACTCGAACCCGCACGCCCTTTCGGACAACGGTTTTTGAGACCGTCGCGTCTACCATTCCGCCAACTCGGCTTGCCTCCGACGAGGCCGTATAACCTTCTCATGTGACCGTCATGCCACCCCCATCGGGATCGTCCCCGCAGCCACGTGTCGTGATCGCCGAGGACGAGGCGCTGATCCGCCTCGATCTTGCCGAGATGCTCGCCGAGGAGGGCTACGAGGTCGTCGGCCAGGCCGGTGACGGTGAGGCCGCGGTCGAGCTCGTCCTGCGGCACCGGCCCGATCTCGTCGTGATGGACGTCAAGATGCCCAAGCTCGACGGGATCGCGGCGGCGGCGCAGATCGCCCAGGAGCGGATCGCGCCGGTCGTCATGCTGACCGCGTTCAGCCAGCGCGAGCTGGTGGAGCGCGCGCGGGAGGCGGGCGCGATGGCGTACCTCGTCAAGCCCTTCACGAAGTCCGACCTGGTCCCCGCGATCGAGATGGCCCGCAGCCGTTTCGCCGAGATCCGCCAGCTCGAGAGCGAGGTCGGCGACCTGACCGATCAGCTGGCCACCCGCAAGGCGGTCGAGCGGGCCAAGGGCCTGCTGCAGGAGGCCCTGGACATCAGCGAGCCCGAGGCGTTCCGCTGGATCCAGCGCACCGCGATGGACCTGCGTCTGACGATGATGCAGGTCGCTCAGGGTGTCATCGACCACGGCCCGGCACTCGGGAAGACGGCCGACTGAGCGGTCCCCGGACGGATTGGTCCGCGTGGGTTACAAAACGGTGACTTAACCAACCGGCTACAGAACCTTGACCCAAAGAGGCGTCAACAAGACTAGGTTCTGTCGTACGAGTACGCACCCTGGCGCGGGCCACGGGCTTTCTACACATCCGGAGGATTGATGAAACGCAGTACCACAACGATTCGCCTGGCTGCAGTTGCAGTCACGAGCGCTCTCGTTCTCGCTGCCTGTGGCGGTAGCGACAGCGACGGTGGCGGCGACAAGAAGACCGAGTCCGCTCCTGCCAACAAGGGTGACGGCACACTGACCATCGGTCAGCTGCTCCCGCAGACCGGCAGCCTCGCGTACCTCGGCCCGCCGGAGTTCGCGGGTGTCGAGCTGGCCATCAAGGACATCAACGCCGCCGGTGGCGTCAACGGCAAGGACGTCGTCGGCGTCAAGGCCGACTCCGGTGACACCGACTCGGGCATCGCCCCGGCCGAGACCGACAAGCTGCTCAAGGCCAAGTCCGACGTCGTCGTCGGTGCTGCCTCCTCGGGTGTCTCGCTGACCGTCATCGACAAGATCATGTCGGCCGGCGTCGTGCAGTTCTCGCCCGCCAACACGTCGACCGACTTCGACGAGGGTGACTACTCCAAGCCCGACCTGTACTTCCGCACGGCACCGTCCGACATCCTGCAGGGTGCGGTTCTGGCCAACCTCCTCATCGAGGACGGAAAGCAGAACGTCGCGATCCTGGCCCGCCAGGACGCGTACGGCGAGACCCTCGCCAAGGAGGTCACCAAGAACCTCAAGGACGCCGGTTCGACCGTCGCCGCCAGCGTTCTCTACAGCGAGAAGACCGGTCCCGGCGACAGCCAGATCACCGAGATCGCCAACGCCAAGGCTGATGCCGTGCTCCTCATCGCGTTCGAGGAGACCACGACGATCATCCCGAAGCTCATCCAGGCCGGCGCCGGCCCGCAGGACGTCTCGACGTACTTCGTCGACGGCAACACGGCCAACTACGGCAAGGGTGACGCGGCTTCGCTGCCTGACGGCACGCTCAAGGGCACCAAGGGCACCATCCCGGGCGCTGAGGCCAAGACGGAGTTCCGTGACCGTCTCGCCACGGTCAACTCCAAGCTGAAGGATTACGCCTACTCGGCCGAGTCCTACGACGCGACCGTCGTGTCGGCTCTCGCGGCCATCGTCGCGGGCGACGACTCCGGCGAGGCGATCGCCAAGGAGATCCCGAACGTCACCAAGGGCGGCGAGAAGTGCGACTCGTTCGAGGCGTGCGCCGCGCTGCTGAAGGATGACCCGAAGACCGACATCGACTACGACGGTGTCTCCGGTCCGATCGAGCTCGGCGAGACGGGCAGCCCCACGGCCGCCTCGATCGGCATCTACGAGTACGACGGCAAGAACAAGATCGAGCCCATCAAGTACATCGCGGGCAACATCTGATCGACCGAGGTCGCTGACTCCTCAGCCACTTCAAGAGGGCCCCGGTGCTTCGGCACCGGGGCCCTCTGCCGTCCCCACCCGCCGACCCGCCCACGAGTCACGTACGGACGCCGGCGAGTCGCGTACGGACGCCGGCGAGTCGCGTACGGACGCCGGCGAGTCGCGTACGGGCGCCGGCGAGTCACGAAGCGGTGACCTGTGGACAGCCGGGGGACAACCGGGCGCAACAGGCGTTCGATGACCCCATGGAGACCACGACCCTCATCAACGCAGGCCAGCCCTTCCTCTACCGCGACCACGGCGCGGTTGGATTGTCCGACACCGCCTTCCGTGCAGCGTTCGCCGACGGCCACATCGTCCGGCTCATCGATCGGGTCTACGTTGATGCGCGCGCCGAGGACTCGCGCGAGCTACGCGTCGAGGCGGCCCGGCTGGTCGTCCCGGCACACGCAGTCGTGTCCGACGAGACGGCGGCGTGGATCTGGGGCGTCGACGCGTACAAACCGTCGGACCGGCACCGGTTCGAGCCGCAGTGGGTCGTCCCGCACGGGCGAGGCCGCACGCGCGTCGAAGGTCTCGCCTGCCGGCAAGCGCTGATCGACGACGAGGACGTGCTCGAGGTCGGCGGCCTCGCGGTGACCCACCCGCTGCGGACGACGTCCGATCTCCTGCGCAAGCAGTGGCGCCCGTACGCGATGGCCTCGGCCGACGCCATGGCGCACGCCGGACTGGTCCGTCCGATGGACGTCCGGGCGTACGTGGCGCGGCTCAAGGGATATCGCGGCATTCGCCAGGCACGCGTGCTGGCTCAGCTGATCGAGCCCAAGTCGGCCAGTCCGGGGGAGTCCTGGACCCGGCTCCGACTGACCGATGCGGGTTTCCCGCGGCCGCAGGCACAGGTCGAGGTGGCGGACGCAGCGGGGCTGCAGCGCTTCCTCGACCTGGCCTATGTCCGTCGCCGCATCGCCGTCGAGTACGACGGCCGCGAGTTCCACACCGCGGACCCCGACGACGTGCACGACGAGGAACGTCGCCGTCTGCTCATCGCCATGGGCTATCGGTTCGTGATCGTGCGGTACGAGCAGGTCTTCGGGGTCGACCCCGCGTTCGAGCGCGGGGTCGGCGAGCTGCTCGGCATGACGCCGATCGCCCGCTGGTGGTGACTTCTCAGCGTCCGTACGTGACTCCTGAGCGTCCGTGCGTGACTCGTCGGCGTCCGTGCGTGACTCGTGGGCGCTTGGGTCAGTCGGCGTTCTGGCCCAGGGTGCCGAGGTAGAGCTCGATGACCTTGGGGTCGTTGGCCAGCGAGCGTCCCGTGCCGGAGTACGCGTTGGTGCCGTGGTCGAGGACGTAGCCGCGGTCGCAGATCTGCAGGCAGCGGCGAGCGTTCTGCTCGACCATGACGATCGAGACGCCGGCCTTGTTGATGTTGCGCGTCTGCACGAACACCTCGTCCTGGAGCACCGGTGACAGACCTGCGGACGGCTCGTCGAGCAGCAGCACGGACGGGTCCATCATCAGGGCGCGTCCCATCGCCACCATCTGACGCTCACCACCGGACAGCTGCCCGGCGCGCTGCTTGCGACGCTCGCCGAGCCGCGGGAACAGGTCGGTCACGAATCCGAAGCGCTCGGTGAACCGCTTGGGGTCCTGGTAGCAGCCCATCTCGAGGTTCTCCTCGATCGTGAGGCTCGGGAAGACGTTCTCGGTCTGCGGGACGAAGCCGATGCCCTTGGTGACGAGCTGGTCGGCACGCTGGTTGGTGATGTCGTCACCCTTGAGCTTGACCGAGCCCTCGTGGACCTTGACCAGGCCGAACAGCGCCTTCAGCAGCGTCGACTTGCCGGCGCCGTTGGGGCCGATGATGCCGACGAGCTCGCCGGGCTGGCAGTACAGGTCCGCGCCGTTGAGGATGTTGACCCCCGGCAGGTAGCCCGCGATCAGGTTGTCCGCGCGCAGCACGGCCCCGTCGGCATTGGCGAGGTGCTTCTCGCGCTCGGACATGGTGGTGGGGGAGTCAGTCATGGCTTCTTCTCCTCGGCGGCCTCGGCCTCGAGCTCGGCCTCAGCCTCCTGCTCGAGCTCCGAGACGTCGATCTCGGTGATGTCGGTGTCGTGGTGGGCGCCCAGGTACGCGTCGATGACCCGCTGATCGGCCATGACCGACTGGGGGGTGCCCTCGGCGACGATCTGCCCCTGCGCCATGACGATGACCCAGTCGGAGATGTCGCGGACCATGTCCATGTCGTGCTCGACGAACAGGACGGTGCGTCCCTCGTCGCGCAGCGACTTCACGTGGCCGAGCAGCGACTGCTTGAGGGCCGGGTTCACGCCGGCCATGGGCTCGTCGAGCATGATCAGCTCGGGGTCGACCATGAGAGCGCGCGCCATCTCCAGCAGCTTGCGCTGGCCGCCCGACAGCGAGCCGGCGAAGTCCTCGCGCTTGGCGTCGAGCTTGAAGCGCTCGAGCAGCGCGTCGGCCCGCTTGGTGTTCTCGTCCTCCTGCGACTTCCACAGCGACTTGAACGCCGCGGAGAGGAACTTCTCGCCGCGCTGGCCCTTGGCGCCGAGCCGCATGTTCTCGATGACCGTGAGCTTGGCGAGCACCTTGGTCAGCTGGAACGTGCGGACCATGCCGAGGCGGGCGACCTTGTAGGCCGGCACCTTGCCGAGCGAGGTGCCGTTGAACGTCCACTCGCCGCTGTCGGGCTCGTCGAAGCCGGTCAGCAGGTTGAACAGCGTCGTCTTGCCGGCACCGTTGGGACCGATGAGAGCGGTGATGACGCCGCGCTGGATCTCGATCTTCTCGACGTCGACGGCCTTGAGGCCGCCGAACGTGCGGGTGATGTTGCTGCCCTTGATGATCGGGTCGGGCTTGGAGGCCCCGGGTTCGTTGGAGACACCAGCGAGCGATCCACTGGCCCCACTGAGTTCAGCGGCCATCGATTGCGATCTCCCTTCGGTCGCCGAAGATCCCCTGGGGTCGGAAGATCATCAGCAGCATGAGGCCCAGTCCAAGAAGGATGAGGCGGATGAGGCTGGCCTGGTCGGGCTCCATGATCCAGCTGGGGATCACGGGGTTGGTGCCCTTGGTCGCCTCGCTGAAGAACGAGCCGATGCCCGCGATGAGGAACCAGAAGAGCATCGAGCCGACGACCGGGCCGAGCACCCGCGCGGCGCCACCGATGAGCAGGGCAGCGTACGCGTAGAAGGTGAAGGTGGTGTTGAAGTCGGTCGGCACGGCCGAGCCCTGCTTGAGGATGTGGAAGATGCCGGCGATGCCGCCGAACACGCCACCGAGGACGAGCGCCTGCATCTTGTAGGCGAAGACGTTCTTGCCGAGCGAGCGCACGGCGTCCTCGTCCTCACGGATCGACTTGAGTACACGTCCCCACGGGCTGCGCATGAGCGCCCACACGATGAGGCACGAGATCGCGACGAGCGTCCACCCGACCGTGATCGACCAGAGGTCGTTGCGGCTGAACGACACGACGCCGAGGCTCAGCCCGTCGTCGTACGGGTTGAGCTTCTGGTAGGGGCCCACGAAGCCGTTGAGGCCGTTGGAGCCCCCGAACGTGCTCTTGAACTCGACCGCGCCGAAGATGAGCCGCAGGATCTCCGACGACGCGATCGTCACGATCGCGAGGTAGTCGGCCCGCAGGCGCAGGGTCGGCACGCCGAGGATGAGGGCGAGGACGACCGCGCCGAGCAGACCGATGACGATGCCCAGCAGGAACGGCAGATCCCAGGTGACGACGCTGACGGCGAGGCCGAAGGCGGCGATCGCCATGAAGCCGGCCTGGCCGAAGTTCAGCAGACCGGTGTAGCCGAAGTGGACGTTGAGGCCGATCGCGGCGAGTGCGAAGACGATGGCCTGCGGTCCGAATGCCGCCGAGAAGGCGGCGTCGATGATGGTTCCGAAATCCATGAGGGTGCCCTATCCGATCCGCTGGGCTTTGCCGAGGATGCCTTGAGGCCTGACGAGAAGGATCAGGATCAGCACGACGAGCGCGCCGACCTCCTTGATCGAGGCAGGCACACCGAAGACCGGTCCGAGCTCGACCATCAGGCCGATGATCAGCGAGCCGACCAGCGCTCCCCAGATCGTCCCGAGGCCGCCGAGGGTGACGCCCGCGAAGACGAGGAGCAGAAGGTCGAATCCCATCTGGAACTTGACCTGCTCCTGCACCGCGAGGAGCACGCCGGCCAGGCCGGTCAGTGCGGTGCCGAGCACCCACACCGCCGAGATGACCCCGTCGACGCGCATGCCCGAGGACGCCGACAGTGCCGGGTTGTCGGAGACCGCTCGCATCGCCTTGCCGAGGCGGGTACGCATCAGGGCGATGCAGGTGACCGCGATCGTCACGATCGTGACGATGAGGATCGCGATCTCCTTGTTCGACAGGTCGATCGGGCCGTAGCTCTGTCGGCCCTGCACGACGTACTCCGACAGCGTGCGGGTGGACCCGCCGAAGCCGTACTGGAAGATGCTGCGCATGAACACGGCGAGGCCGATCGACACGATCATCATGGCGATCAGTCCGGTGCCGCGATGCCGTAGTGGTCGCCACAGCCCCCTGTCCTGCAGGTAGCCGAAGATCGCACACACGATCACCGCGCACACGCCGGCCAGGATCACGGGTAGCCCGGCGCCCTGGTTGAAGATGTACGTCGTGATCGCACCGAGCGTGATGAGCTCGCCGTGCGCGAAGTTGGTCAGCCCGGTGGTGCCGAAGATGAGCGACAGGCCGAGGGCGGCGAGGGCGATCAGCAGGCCCTTGATGATGCCCGACCGGGTGCCGTCGATGATCTGGCTGGCCTTGGAGGCCTTCTCGACCACGAGGGCGCCGATCTGGAACTGCACGAAGTTGGACGAGGCGAGCTTGACCTGGACGGTCTTGGTCGTCTCGCCGGCACCGCTCAGCTTGACGCCCTGGGGCAGCGTCTGCGGGTCGAGCACGACGACGTAGGTGCCGTTGCCGGGGATGCCGATGCTGACCCGGCCGGTCTGGTCGGTGGTCTGGGTGCCCTGCTCCTCACCGGTCTTGCTGTCCTTGAACACCGTCAACGAGACGCCGGGGATCGGGGTGGGTTCACCATCGCCGCCCTTGAGGTCCTTCAGCGTCACCGTGATGTTGGCGCCCTCCACGATCGGGTTCTGATCGGGTGCGGCGCCGGTCGGTGCGGGGGTGGTGGGGGTGGGGGTCGTCTCGGCCGATGCCGAGGCGGGCACGAGGAGGAGAGACGTCCCCAGTGCTGCTGCTAGTAGGGCCGCGAGTCGCAATCGCACGCATGAACTCCTGTCGGCTTACCGGGGGTGGTGCTTGTCGGTCTCTGGACTATAGCCACAACAAGGCGTCACCCGCGGGGTCAAAGTGGGGAATGAGGTAACAGTTGGGTTTCGTTACGGGCGGGTGCTGTCTCAGTGCACTGCGCGGGTGCTGTCTCAGTGAACTGCGATAGCAATCTGGCACAGAATCGGCGCCACCACGAGTGCAGGCAGCAGGTCAGCCACCGCGATGGCCTTGATGTCCAGCAACCGCAGGGCGACGCCGATCAGGATCAGGCCTCCGGTCGCGGTCAGGGCGACGAGGTGCGCGTCGGGCAGGAACGAGCCGAGGACTGCGCCCAGCACGGTCAGCGATCCCTGGATCACCAGGACCGACACGGCCGAGGCCATGACCCCGATGCCGAACGAGGCCGCGAACGCGAGCGCCGCGAACGCGTCCAGCGTCGACTTGAGCAGGAGCTGGTCGGCGCCGTTGCCGAGACCCTCGTTGATCGAGCCGAGGATCGTCAGCGGGCCCACGCAGAAGACCAGCGAGCTGATCACGAAGCCCTCGATGAACCGCTCGCGCCCCTCGCCGGCGTCCCCGCGGGTCAGTCGTCGCTGCAGGACGCCGCCGAATGCCTCGAGGCGGTCCTCGAGGCGCAGGAACGATCCGGCGATCCCGCCGAGCACCAATGCGCCCAGGACGATGAGCATCGGGGCGCTGGTGCCGACGGCGTCGCTCAGGTCGGAGGAGGACACCTCCATCGCGGCCTGCGCGGCGATGAGCAGGGTCACCAGGCCGAGGGCGGCCGTGACCGTCGTACGCACGTGAGGGCTGAGCCGGTGGCCGATCAGGAGACCGAGACCCGAGCCTGCGAGCACGGCCACGACATTGGTGGCGGTGCCGTACCCGACGAACATGTAGGGTCTCCCTCGACGATTGAGTGTTCAACCGGACACGATGTTCCAGCCCAGCGCGTAGTGTGTCAGTTTGGCCCGCTGGGGGCGCAGGACGTCCAGGACGAGAGGCAGGAACGGCATATGTCGGCCCGACCGCACATCATCCTGAGGGACGCCGACCGCGAGGACGCGGCAGCGCTCATCGACCTGTGGACCGAGTGCGCGGGCGCGAGCGTCGACGAGGGCTCCGAGGCGTTCACCCAGCAGTCCTTGTGGCGACAGCCGGGCATTGCCGAGGCCTCGGCCGCCCTCGACCTGTCGTTCACGCGACCTGACAAGCGCATCATCGTCGCGCTGGTCGAGGGCGAGATCGTCGGCGCCACGGTGTGCGACATCGGCACCTTGACCCCGATCAACCTCACCCGCGTCCTTGTCGTGACGGAGATCCAGGTCTCGCCCCGCTTCCGGCGCAAGTCGGTCGCCTCGACGCTGCTGTCGGCGGCCGCGAGCTACGGCGAGGACAACAACTGCGAGATCGTCGTGGCGGCGATCCCGGTCCACTCGCGCGAGCCGCACCGTTATCTGACCAAGATCGGCTTCAACCAGATCGCGGTCCTGCGGGCCATCCAGTCCAGCAAGCTGCGCTCGCGCCTGACGACCAAGGCCACGAACTCCCGTGACACCGGCAAGCTCATCGCGGTGCGCCGTACGCTGCGCCGCCGCCAGGGTGACGTGCGCGGGGCCCGCCCGCGCCCGTAGGTCCGGTTCGTCACCGCCTCCGACTAGAGTCGGTGCGGTGGACCGCCTCCTGCTGATCGACGGCCATTCCGTCGCCTACCGTGCCTTCTTCGCCCTCCCCGTCGACAACTTCTCGACGACCACGGGCCAACACACCAATGCCGTCTTCGGCTTCACGTCGATGCTCATCAACGTGCTGCGCGACGAGGCGCCGACACACGTCGCGGTGGCCTTCGACGTCTCCCGCAAGACGTTCCGGCTCGAGCAGTACCCCGACTACAAGGGCAACCGGTCCAAGTCGCCGCAGGAGTTCACCGGCCAGATCCCACTGATCAAGCAGGTGCTCGACGCGCTGCACATCACGACGTTCGAGAAGGACGGCTTCGAGGCCGACGACATCATCGGCACCCTCGCGACCCGGGCCGAGTCCGCGGGCATGGAGGTGCTGATCTGCACGGGTGACCGCGACGCCCTGCAGCTGGTGACCGACACGACCACCGTGCTCTATCCCCGCAAGGGCGTCTCCGACCTCGCGCGGATGACCCCCGAGGCGGTGCAGGAGAAGTACGGCGTCGCGCCGGTCAACTATCCCGACATCGCCGCGATGGTGGGCGAGACGAGCGACAACCTGCCCGGCGTCCCCGGCGTCGGCCCCAAGACGGCGGCCAAGTGGCTCGCGCAGTTCGGCTCCCTCGACGAGATCATCGCGAAGGCCGACCAGATCCCCGGCAAGGCCGGCGCCTCGCTGCGTGAGCACCTCGACGACGTCATCCGCAACCGCAGCATCAACGCGCTGATCCGCGACCTCGACCTCCCCGCGGGGCCGGCCGACCTGGCGTTCGACACGGTGTGGGACCGCGAGGCGATCCACACCGTGTTCGACGCGCTGGAGTTCAACGCGCTGCGGGTGCGGCTGTTCGAGGCGTTCGGCGAGACCCCGCCGCAGGCCGAGGACGGCTTCGACCTCGACGGCAGGACGCTCGAGCCCGGCGCGGTGGCCGCGTGGCTCGACGCGCAGGAGCCCGGTGGGCGGCTCGGCCTGCACGTGCAGGGGTCGTGGGGCCGCGGCACGGGCGACGTGGTGGCCCTTGCGATCGCCTCGGACGAGTCCGCGGTCTGGATCAACACCGACGACATCACCCCCGAGGACGACGCCGCGATCGCCGCGTGGCTGGCCGATCCCGAGCGTCCCAAGGTGCTGCACGACGCCAAGGGGCCGCTGCTGGCTCTCGCCGCACGGGGCTGGACGGTGGCCGGCCTCGTCGCCGACACCGCACTGTCCGCGTACGTCGTGCGGCCCGATCAGCGTTCCTACGACCTGGGCGATCTGTCGGTGCGCTACCTGAAGCGCGAGCTCCGCGACGACTCCGACGACGCCGGCCAGCTGACGCTCGACACCGACACCCTCGGCGGCGAGGCCGGCATGCTGCGCGCCCGGGCCACCCTCGACCTGGCCAGGGTGCTGGACGAGGAGGTCGAGCAGCACGGAGGCACTGCACTGATCACCGACGTCGAGCTGCCGCTGGTCGCGACGCTGGCGCGCATGGAGCGCACCGGCATCGCGGTCGACGACGACCACCTGGTGGGGCTCGAGTCCGAGTTCGCGGCGCGCGCGCAGAACGCGGCAGCCGAGGCCTTCGCCGCGATCGGCGGCAAGGAGATCAACCTGGGCTCGCCCAAGCAGCTGCAGGTCGTGCTCTTCGACGAGCTCGGCATGCCCAAGACCAAGAAGACCAAGACCGGCTACACGACCGACGCGGACTCGCTCCAGCAGCTCTACGCCAAGACCGGGCACCCGTTCCTGCAGCACCTGCTCGACCACCGCGACGTGACCCGGCTGCGGCAGACGGTCGAGGGGCTGCGCAAGTCGATCTCGGACGACGGACGCATCCACACGACATACGCCCAGACCATCGCGGCGACGGGCCGGCTGAGCTCCAACGACCCCAATCTGCAGAACATCCCGATCCGCACCGCGTCGGGACGTCGCATCCGCGAGGCGTTCTGCGTCGGGGACGGCTTCGAGACGCTGCTGACCGCCGACTACAGCCAGATCGAGATGCGCATCATGGCGCACCTGTCCGAGGACGCCGATCTCATCGCGGCGTTCAACTCCGGCGAGGACTTCCACACGATCATGGCGGCCAAGGTGTTCGCCAAGGATCCGGCCGACATCGACACCGAGCTGCGCGCCAAGATCAAGGCGATGAACTACGGCCTGGCCTACGGCCTGTCGTCGTACGGGCTCAGCCAGCAGCTCAGCATCTCGACCGGCGAGGCGCAGGGCCTGATGGACGACTACTTCCAGCGGTTCGGTGGGGTGCGCGACTACCTGCGCGGGCTCGTCGACGAGGCGCGTCGCACCGGCTACACCGAGACGATCATGGGCCGGCGCCGCTATCTGCCGGATCTGCAGAGCGACAACCGCCAGCGTCGCGAGATGGCCGAGCGCATGGCGCTCAACGCCCCGATCCAGGGATCGGCGGCCGACATCATCAAGGTCGCGATGCTCGGGGTCGAGCGCGCTCTCGACGCGGCCGGGCTGACGTCGCGGATGCTGCTGCAGGTGCACGACGAGCTCGTGCTGGAGGTGGCGCCGGGGGAGCAGGCCCAGGTCGAGCAGCTGGTCCGCGAGCAGATGGCCTCCGCCGCATCCCTCTCGGTCCCGCTGGACGTCTCGGTCGGCATCGGCCGCACCTGGCACGAGGCCGGCCACTGACCCACCCGGCCCAGATTTGCGTACTCCTGCACCTTCCGCGGAGCGGATTCCGTGCAGAAGTCCGCAAATCTGGGCTGGGTGGGGGTCAGTGCTGCGGGGGCTCGCGGGACGGCAGCGGCGCGAGGTAGACCACGAGGGCGAGGACCGCGGAGACCGTCGCCATCGTGATCACGAGGCCTGTGATGCCCACGCCCAGGCCGTACGCCGAGGCGAGCACCGCGGCGACCGCGGCCCAGATCATCACCACGATGCCGTGCGCGTGCCGTGCGAGCGCGTCGAAGACCAGCAGGTGCACGACCGCGAGCGAGGAGCCGGCCACCGCGAACAGCCAGAGGCGGTCGGTGATCTCGGCGTACTGGTCGCCGCCGACGAGGATCAGCGCGACCTTGGGCAGGACGGCCGTGGCGGCGACCGCGACGGAGCCGAACGCCACGACCAGGGACACCGCACGCAGCCGGGCGTGGTGCGTCGTGGCGCGGGCCAGGTTGGGGAACAGCACGACGCTGACGAACTGCGGGAAGAACAGCGCGGCCTTCGCGAGGATCAGCCCCGAGGCGTACAGGCCGCTGTCGTGCTCGTCGAAGCGGTTGCGGGCGATGAGGGAGTCCATGTTGCTCAGCACGAAGTACGCGAGCAGGGCGTGGGTCGACAGGAGCGCCTCGCGCAGCAACGGGCGCCTGCTGATCACGGCTGTCCCGGGGCTGCGGCCCATCATCAGCCGGGCACCTGCCAGCACCGGGAGCCAGGAGCCGACGGCCAGGCCCACCATCGCGCCGGTCGGCGTGGCCGAGACGGCGAGACCGATCGTTCCACCGACGAGCCGACCGATGCCGTTGCCGAGATAGATCGCCGTCAGTGCGCCCCACCGCTCCAGTCCCTGCGCGATCCCGCACTGCGCGCCCATGATCGTCAGGGGGACGAGGGCGGCTCCGCACAGCACGACGGGCCAGTAGGAGCCCAGCTTGAGGGCGGGCGTCAGACCCAGGGTCGCGACCGCGACGACCAGGCCGACCATCCCCGCGACCATGAGCGTCACCCGCAGCGTCGCGCTGATGATCTCGTCGGCGTGGTCGGGATCGACCGCGATCCGTCGCGCGGTGACCGCCTGGAGGCCGAGCGCGCTCACGGTGCCGACCAGGATGATGCCGAACAGGGCCGTGAGGGCGCCGAACTCCTTGGGCACCAGCAAGCGGGCCGAGACGACGTTGAACCCGTAGACGGCGATGTTCATGCCCATCATCCCGGCGGCCACGAGGGTTCCGCCGGTCATCGTCGTACGCGCGGACCTCACCACGGCACAATAGCCGGGGGACGGTCCGACCAGGAGCAGGGGCGAACATGCGGTGGTGGCGAGGCGTCGACCTGCGTGCTGCGGTCGTGCCTGCGTGGTGCGCGCTGCTGACCCTCGCGATCGCGGCGCCCTGGCTGCGTGCGGGGCACATCCTCTCGTACGACATGGTGTGGGTGCCGGAGCTGGACCTGGACCGTCCCGAGGTGTGGGGGCTCGGATCCGGCCTCCCGCGGGCGGTCCCGTCCGACGCGGTCGCAGCACTCCTCGGCGCCGTGCTCCCCGCAGCGCTGGTCCAGCGGCTGTTCCTCATGGGGTCGTTGTTCCTGCTGGCGCTCGGCATGGCGCGCCTCCTACGTCATCGGCACCTGGTGGGGCAGCTCGCCGCGGCGACCTTCGCGGTGTGGAATCCGTACGTGGCCGAGCGGCTCGTGCTCGGGCAGTGGCCGGTCATCGTCGCGCTCGCGGCGTTCCCGTGGCTCATCGGCACCCTGGTCTCCAGGGACGGGCCGCGGTGGTCCGTGGTCACGATCGCCCTCGCAGCGGCCGCGCTCTCTCCGGTCACCGGCGTGATGGGCCTGGTCCTGGCCCTCGCGGTCGGCCGACGCAACGGTGTCGTCCGCATCGTGGGGCTGGCCGCACTCGTGAACGCTCCGTGGATCGTCTCGGGCCTGCTCCACGCCTCGATCGCACGGACGGACCCCGCGGCCGTACGCCTCTTCGACGTCCAGGGGGAGGGATCGTTCGGCCGGCTGGGGTCGGCCCTCACGCTCGGCGGCATCTGGAACACCGAGGTGGTCCCGACGTCACGGACGCTGCTGCTCGCGGTGCTGATCGGCCTCGTGCTGGCCGCGGTGATGGTGGTCGGCCTGGTCACGATGTGGCGCGACGACCGGGCCCTGCTCGGCGGGCTCGCCGCCGCGGGTGCGATCGGCATCGTCGTGGCGTTGTCGGGCTGGCTGGCCCCCGGCACCGTGGCCCGGATCGTGGGCGACGTCCCCGGTGGGGGGATCGTGCGCGACGGGACGCGGTGGCTGGCCCTGCTGGTGCCGCTCGAGGCCGTGGCGCTCGGCGTGGGAGCCCACACCGCGCTCGGCCGGGCCCGGCACACGTCCTGGGAGGTCCCGACGATCGTGCTGGCCCTGCTGGTGCCCCTCGCGGCCCTGCCCGACATCGCGTGGGGCGTGGGCGGGAGGCTCGAGCCCACGACGTACCCGGCCGCATGGAGCGACGCCCGGCGCGTGATCGACAAGACCTCGACGTCGGGGGACGTGATGGTGCTGCCGTTCACCGCCTATCGTGCCCCGGCGTGGAACGACCGGACGCCGGTGCTCGACCCGGCGGGGCGCTTCTTCGGACGTACGACCGTGACCAACGACGAGCTCGACGTCTCCGGACGGCTGATCGCGGGGGAGGACCCCCGTGCTCGTCGCATCGGCCGGATCCTGGCGGATGGCCACGACGTCCCGCGCCGCCTCGCCCGTGCGGGGATCGGCATCGTCGTGATCGAGACCGACGTGCCGGGTGCAGAGGCGGCCGCGAAGCCGTTCGCCGACTCGCGCACGATCCCCGTCGGCGGGACGGGCCTGCGGGTCGTGGCCCTCGACGGTGCCCGACCCGCGACGATCGACCCGCGGGACCGCACGATCATGACCGTGACCTGGTCGCTCGCGGGCCTGACGATCCTGCTCGCGCTGATCGGCCTGCTGCGCTCGCTGGCGGGCCGTCTAGATCGGAAGCCGGCGGAACACCGTCCGCGGCAGGTGACGCAGCCCTGACATGACGACGCGCATCGTGCCGGGGACCCAGATCTGCTCCTTGCCGTCGCGCACGGCCTCGACGACGGCCTCGGCCACGCCCTCGGGCGTCGTGGCGAGCGGGGCCGCCTCGAGCCCTGTGGTCATCTTGGAGTGCACGAAGCCCGGACGGACGACGAGCACGTGCCCGCCCAGCTCGCGCAGGGCCTCGCCGAGACCGGTGTAGAACGCGTCCATGCCGGCTTTGGTGGAGCCGTAGACGAAGTTGGAGCGGCGCGGTCGCTCGCCGGCGACGCTGGACAGGGCGACGATGACACCGTGACCCTGCGTCCGGATGCGCGCACCCAGCGCGACGCCCGCCGTGACCGCACCCACGTAGTTGACCTCCGCGAGCTCGCGTGCCGCGTCCACGTCGGTCCACGCCTGCTCGGGGTCGCCCAGCAGGCCGAAGGCGACCACCGCGATGTCGATGTCGTCCTCGATGCTCTCGACGATGGCGCGGTGCGCGGCAGTGTCCACCGCGTCGAAGTCGACCGCCTCCACGACGCAGCCGGCCGCGGTCAGCTCGGTGACAGCGGCGTCGCGGCGCTCGCCCGGTCGCGCGGCGAGGGTGACGCGCAGACCCGGGGCGAGCCCCGCGTACCGTCGGGCGATCGCCAGGGCGATGTCGGACGTGCCGCCGAGCAGGAGCACGTGCTGGGGGTTGCCGAGGGCGTTGATCATGCAGACCTCACAGGTCGAGTCGTCGGGACAGGTCGGAGCGCAGGACGCCGTGCGGATCGACGCGGTGGCGCACCGCGAGGAACTCGTCGAGCCGGGGATACATCTGGCGGAGGGTGGTCGGCGTCGTCCGGGAGTCCTTGGCGAGGTAGACCCGGCCGCCGGCCTCGACGACCAGCGCGTCGAGATGGTCCAGCAGCGCGCCGAGGCCCGGCCGGACCGGCAGGTCGACGGCCAGCGTCCACCCCGGGACCGGGAACGACAGCGGCGCCGGACTGGCCTCGCCGAACCTCTTCAGCACGTTGAGCGACGAGACGTGCCCGGACGCGGCGATCCGCTCGACCGCCTCGGTGAACGCCGCGACCTCGGCGTCGGGCACCACGAACTGGTACTGGCAGAAGCCGCGTGGACCGTACAGCCGGTTCCAGTCGCCTACCACGTCGAGCGGGTGGAAGAACTGCGTGATGTCCTGCACCTCGCCGGTGCGGTGCCGGGGGGCCTTGGCGTACCAGAGGGCGTTGAACGCCTTGGCGCTCACGCGGTTGACCATGCTGATCGGCGGACGGACCGGCACCCGCCCGCGCTGGGGCGCGGCGAACTCGAGGGCGCGGCTGCGCAGATCGGGGTCGAGGTCGTCCAGGCGGGCCGAGTTGCCGCGGGTGATGACCGAGCGGCCCAGCGACGAGCCGGTCGTGGAGGTGTCGAACCAGGCGACCGAGTAGTCGTAGGCCGCGTCACCTGTCACGAGCCGGTCGAGCAGCGTCCCGAGATCCGGTGTGCGCTCGGTGTCGACGAGGAAGTACGAGGTCTGGACGCGCTTGAGCTGGATCGTCGCCTCCAGGACGATGCCGGTCAGTCCCATGCCGCCCACCGTGGCCCAGAACAGCTCGGGGTCGTCGCCCGAGGGGGAGAGGGTCAGGACGTCGCCCGAGGGCACGAGCAGCTCGATCGAGAGCAGATGATGCCCGAAGCTGCCGTCGACGTGGTGGTTCTTGCCGTGGACGTCGGCGGCGATCGCCCCGCCGACCGTGACCTGGCGGGTGCCCGGGACCACGGGCAGCCACAGGCCGAGGGGCAGCATCGCGCGGAGCAGGCGGTCCAGGCTGATGCCGGCCTGCACGCGTACCGAGCGGGCACGGGTGTCGACGTCGAGGATGCCGTTCCAGCCCGTGAGGTCCAGGACAGTGCCGCCGGCGTTCTGCGCGGGGTCTCCGTAGCTGCGCCCGAGCCCGCGGGTGATCACTCCCCGCGAGCCGGCCTGCGCGATCGCCGACCGGAGATCGTCCAGCTGCCGGGGCTGCTCCACCTGCGAGACCGTGGGGCTCGTGCCGCCCCAGCCCGTGAGCGTCGTCCGGGTCATGAGGCGTACACCCCGGTCGCGAAGATGATGAGCCAGACGGCTCCGAGGACCTGCAGGGCCGGATCGCGCAGGACGGCCTCCTCCGGCTCGCCGGCCAGGCCGCGGTCGACGTCGACCGCGTAGCGCAGCAGCCCGACCACGAACGGTGCGATCGAGATCGCCTGCCAGTTGATCTCGGCATGCGAAGAGATCTCGAACGCCCACAGGCTGTAGGCCGTGATGGTCACCGCTGCAGCCAGGCTCCATACGAACCGCAGGTACGACTCCGAGTACGTCTCGAGGGTCTTGCGCGTGCCGGCCGCAGAGCCCAGGCTCCGCAGCTCGGAGTAGCGCTTGCCCGCGACCATGAAGAGGGAGCCGAATGCGGCCACGAGCAGGAACCACTGCGACAGGGGCACGTCGACGGCCACGCCGCCGGCGATGGCGCGGAGCAGGAAGCCCGCAGCCACGATCGACAGGTCGATGACCGGCTGGCGCTTGAGCCCCACGGCGTAGGCGATCTGCAGCAGCGCGTAGAGGATGAGCGTCGCCGCGAGCTGCGGCGCGACGGCGTACCCGATGCCGATGCCCAGCGCCGCGCAGACGCCCGAGCAGGCGAGCGCGAGCGTCGAGGAGAGCTCACCGGAGGCGACGGGACGGTTCCGCTTGGTCGGGTGGCGGCGGTCGTCCTCGGCGTCGATGACGTCGTTGAGCAGGTAGATGCCGGCCGCGGCCAGCGTGAACGCCACGAACGTCGCGACGACGTCGAGCACGATGCCGGTGGTCCAGGTGAGTCCTGCGGCGAGAGGGGCCGCGAGGACGAGGGTGTTCTTGGTCCACTGCCGGGGCCGCATCGTCCTGATGACAGCGGACGCGGTCCGCGCGGGGGTGTTCATGGTGCGCCCAGACTAGCCGCGCAGGGGTCTTCCGTCCGTCCGCGCAGAATGCATGTCGCAAGCGCGCGCAATGAGCCCGACTCGCTGGTAACATAGGTCACAGATTGAGGGAGGGACTCATCGTGGGAACAATCACAGGCGGCATCGTCGCTTTCATCGCAGGTCTCGGTCTGGCCACGGCCACCGTCGTGGGCGTCGTCCAGACACAGCAGTCCGCCGGCGAGAAGCCGGTCGAGTCGACGAACGTGAGCTACGGCTCGAACAACTGACGTCGGGCGTCCAGCGCCCGGATCGACATGGGGCGGGCTCCTTCGGGAGACCGCCCTTCGTCATGCCCGGATGCGGGCGGGTCTGCGGCCGGCTGCCGCGGCTGTGACGACGCGGGAGAAGGCCTGCTGCGAGGACTCCCACGAGAACGTGAACGACTTCGCCAGCGCTCCGCGCCCGAGGAACTCCCGCAGCTCGCGGTCCTCGATCAGGTCGCGCAGGGCAGCGGTGAGCTGAGCGGGCGTGTCGACCAGGAGGCCGGTGTCCTTGTGGTCGATCGACTCGGTCGTGCCGCCCGCGGTGCTGTAGGCGACGGTCGGGGTCGCGTGGCCGCCGGCCTCGCCGACGACGATGCCCCAGCCCTCCTTGAGCGAGGGCAGCGCCATGACCCACGACTGGGCCAGCAGCTCGTGCTTGCGGGTGCCGTCGACGAACCCGTGGAAGACCACGCGGTCCAACACCCCGCGCGCCACGGCGTACGCGCGCAGCTCCTCGTCCCACCAGCCCGCGCCGATCACGTCCAGCACCAGATCGGGGTGATCGGCCGCCATCGCGGCGACGGCGTCGATCGCGTGCTCGACCTGCTTGTGGGGGACGAGTCGACCGACCACGCAGATGCGCGGCGTCGGTGAGCGGAGCACTCCGGCGACGGGTGCCGGGTCGTTGCCGTTGTGGATGATCGCGATGCGATCGCCGTCGACCCCGAGCTCGATGAGCTCGAGCTTGGTCGCGATCGACACCGCGACGTACTGGCAGTGCCGATACAGGACGGGCGCGAAGCGGCTCTCGATCCACCAGCCGATCGTGCCGATCAGGCCGGGATAGACCACTGGCCACTGCTCGCGGTGGACGTGGTGAACGAGCACGACGACCGGCTTGCGGGTCGCGAGCCGGGTGAAGAAGGGCAGCCCGTTCTGCACGTCGACCACCACGTCGACCTTGCCGTAGCGTCCGAGCAGGAGGGCCAGGAACGTCCGCAGGTAGATGTCGAGCTTGGTGCCACGGCGGACGAACCGGATGCCGTCGACGACCTCGTCGGGGGGAGCGTGGCCGTGGGCCGCGCAGGCGATCGTCACGCGGTGGCCCTCGGCGACGAGGCCGCGGGCCATGCTCTCGACATAGCGCTCGGAGCCGCCGCCCTCGGGGTTGCGGGTGTCTCGCCAGTTGCAGAAGAGTACGTGCATGCGTTGCCCGGCGCGAGCCGGTGCCTCCCTCATGGCCGGAAGCCTGCCCGGCGCGCCCTCGCGCACGTCCCTCAACGCACGGTGCAGGTCCCTCAACCCGACAACCGTCACCCTATCAGGACGTGGCCCACGTCTCACGTATGCTCATCCGGTGCCTGACCTGCTCTTTCGTCCGACGCTGCGACGATCCTGGCGGCTGTTCCAGGCCTTTCGGGTCGAGCAGACCGACCCCGACCACTTCTACGGGACGCTTGCACGCGACTCCGTCGACCAGGTGAGTGCCTACGTCGACCTGGACGGCCAGTGGACGCTCGACGTCGGCGGGGGACCGGGCTACTTCGCCGACGCCTTCCGCGCCGCCGGAGCCGACTACACCGCGCTCGACGCCGATCTCGGCGAGCTCTCGGGGCTGGGCGAGCCCATGCCCGGCACGGTGCTCGGCAGCGGGATGCAGCTGCCGTTCGCGGACGACAGCTTCGGCGTCACCTACTCCTCCAACGTGCTCGAGCACGTCCCCGAGCCCTGGACGATGGCCGACGAGATGGTGCGCGTCACCCGCCCCGGCGGCCTCGTGTTCATCTCCTACACGCTCTGGTACGGGCCGTGGGGTGGCCACGAGACCGCGCCGTGGCACTTCCTCGGTGGGCACCGGGCGGCCCGCCGCTACGAGAAGAAGCACGGGCACCCGCCCAAGAACGTCTTCGGGACGTCGCTGTTCGCGGTCACCGCCGCAGCCGGCCTGGACTGGGCCAGGCACCAGGCCGGCGCCGAGGTCGTCGCCGTCATCCCTCGCTACCTGCCGCGTTGGTCGTGGTGGGTGCTGCGCGTGCCCGGACTGCGTGAGGTGGTGACGTGGAACCTCGCCATAGTGCTGCGCAAGCCGTGACGGAGGTTTCCACCCGGCGGAGGTTCCGCCTCGCTGCGGTGTGCCTCGTGCTGACGGCACTCGCCTTCGTGCAGCAGCCGGGACGGATGGTCGCCGACACCAAGCTCGACCTGATCATCGACCCCGGAGGCTTCCTCGCTCGCTCGTTGAACCTGTGGGACGCGGAGGGCTTCTTCGGTCAGGTGCAGAACCAGGCCTACGGCTACCTGTTCCCGATGGGACCGTTCTTCTGGCTCGGCCACGCGATCGAGCTGCCGGCCTGGGCGATCCAGCGCATGTGGTGGGCGCTGCTGCTGTGCGTCGCCTTCCTCGGCATGGTCGCGCTCTGCCGCGCCCTCGGCATCCGCTCGCTCTGGGTGCAGGTTTTCGCCGGGCTGCTGTTCGCCCTGTCGCCGCGCATGCTCTCGGTGATCGGGCCCAGCTCGATCGAGGTGTGGCCGTCGGCGATCGCGCCGTGGGTCCTGGTGCCGCTCGTGATCGGGCTGAAGCGGGGCAGCCCTCGCCGGCAGGCCGCATTGAGCGCCCTTGCCGTGGCGTGCGTCGGTGGCGTCAACGCCGTCGCCACGTTCGCGGTGATCCCGTTGGGCGCGATCTGGCTGCTGACCTCACCGCGTGGCCCGCGCCGGCGCGCACTCATGCTGTGGTGGCCGCCCTTCGTCCTCCTGGGCACGTTGTGGTGGCTCGCGCCGTTGTTCCTGCTCGGATCGGTGAGTCCTCCGTTCCTCGACTTCATCGAGAGCTCCTCGGTGACGACCTCGGCCGCGACGGTCCTGGACGCCCTGCGCGGCACGACGAACTGGGTGCCCTACATCTCCTCCACGGCGGTGGCCGGCAGGGAGCTGGTGACCAATGCGTCGCTGATCCTCAACGGGGGCGTCGTCATGATCCTCGGCGTGATCGGTCTGGTGATCGCTCCGGTCCGCTACCGCCGGTTCCTGGTCTGGGGCGTGCTGAGCGGGCTCGTCCTGGTCACTCTCGGTCACACCGGCTCGGTGTCCGGGTGGTGGTCCGGAGGCTTCCAGACCGTGCTGGACGGCGTCCTCGCCCCGCTGCGGAACACCCACAAGTTCGACGTCGTCATCCGCATCCCGCTGGTCCTCGGCGCGGCGTTCGCGGTGTCCGCCGCGATCGAGCGTCGTCAGGACGACACGGACGGTGCCCGCCGAGTCGGAGTCGCCGTGCTCGTTGCGGCCGCCGTGGTGGGTGCGACCTCGCCGGCCTGGACGGGCCACCTCGCCAACCGCGGGACGTTCGAGGTCACGCCGACGTACTGGGAGCAGGCCGCCGACTTCCTGGACGAGAACGCCACGGGGACGTCCTTGCTGGTGCCCTCGTCGGGCTTCGGCGACTACCTGTGGGGGAGCACGGGCGATGAGCTGATGCAGTCGATCGCCCGGTCGCCGTGGGCGGTGCGCAACAGCATCCCGCTCACGCCCACCGGCACGATCCGCTACCTGGACTCGATCACCTCGGCGCTCGACCAGGCGCGTGGGTCCCGCCGGCTCGCGGAGACCCTCGGCCGTGCGGGCGTCGAGTACCTCGTGGTGCGCAACGACCTGCAGAACCAGGTCGTGGACGGCCGCACCGAGCTCGTCTACTCGACGCTGCGAGACACCCCCGGTCTCACGCAGGTCGCGACGTTCGGACCGCGGCTGGGCGGCAAGCCGGTCATCGACCTGGAGAGCCAGCGGTCGTTCTCCCAGGGAGGCTGGCAGTCGGCCCATCCCGCGATCGACATCTGGAAGGTCGATCCGACCGCTGCGACGGCCCCTCAGTCCCTCGACGAGACGCCGACCGTCGTCGGCGCCGCGGACAGCCTTGCCGTCCTCGACGAGCTGGGGGTCACGGCCGGCCGCTCGACGGTCCTGGCGGCGGACCAGGCCGCGGACGGACCTCGCGGTCCGCTCGTGGTGACGGACGGCCTGCGTCGTCAGGAGGCCGCCTTCGGCCGGGTGGACACGCTGCGGTCGGCGTCCATGACCCCGGACGAGCCGTACTCGCTCGACCGCAAGCTCCACGACTACGTGCAGGAGGGGGACGCTCGCTGGACCAGTGTCCGGGAGCTGCGCGGAGCGGCTGCGCTGTCGGCCTCGAGCGCGCGGTCGGCGGCCAACAGCCTGATGGGGCTGGACCCCGGCGCCCAGCCATGGTCGGCCTTCGACGGCGACCGGCGCACCGCCTGGACCGCGAACACCTCGGAGGCCTGGCTGCGTCTGGACCTGCGTCGCGTGCGCGACCTCGGCGCGGTCCGCATCGTCGCGGACGCGGCGCCGGGTGAGAAGACCTCGCTGGAGGTGGACACCGAGGACGGGGTGGTGCGCCGCGAGGCCGACGGACGCACGCCGGTGCTGATCGACGTCGGCGAGGTGGGGCACCTCGAGATCCGGGGTGCCACCGCGGATGGACGGAACCTGTCCATCGCCGAGGTGTCGTCGCCCGAGCTCCGGCTGTCGCGGCCGCTCGTGCTGCCCGCGACCCCGGGTGAGTGGGGAGCCGCCGACCAGGTCGTCCTCGGAGTGGACGCGGGCGCACGCCCGTCCTGCGTGACCGTCGAGGGCCTCGACCGCTGCCGGGCCGGCGAGGGACGCCAGAGCGAGGACGCCGTGCTCGTGGACCGGGAGATCCCGGTGTCGCTGAAGGGCGACTACGACCTCAAGATCAAGACCCGTCCGCTTGCGGGCGAGGCCGCCGACGAGCTGCTCCAGGAAGGCCTCCCGTTCACGGTGCAGGCGACCTCGACCGTCACGGACGACGTGCGGGCCAGCGTGGCCCGGGCGGTCGACGGCGACCTCCGCACCGGGTGGATCGCGGACCCGGGCGACACGGATCCCTCGCTCGAGGTCACGTGGGACTCGCCCAGACGGTTGTCCTCCCTCACCCTGCGCACCGCCTCAGGCCTTCCCGCCTCGAAGGTGAGCAGTGCGATCCTCGAGCTCGGCGACGGCACGCTGCGACGGGTCGCCCTCGAGAACGGCAGGGGGCGATTCCCGGCGGTGCGCACCGACCGTCTCGTCGTCCACCTGGACTCCGAGAAGGACGCCACGGACTTCGGTGCGGACGGCTTCGCGAGGCGCCTGCCCGTCGGGGTCAGCGAGCTGACGTTCAACGACCGTCCGGCCGCCCGTCCGGACCGGTCGACCGACCCCGTGGTGCTGCCGTGCGGCTCGGGTCCCACGGTGGTCGTGGACGGTGAGGAGCACCGGACGTCGGTGAGGACCACGGCTGCAGCGGTCGCCGCCGGGAAGTCGGCGACCGCGCGCCTGTGCGACGACGAGGGCATCACCCTGCCGGCAGGCACCAGCCGGGTCACGGTGCGCGCATCGGATCTCTACGGCGCTGGTCAGACCATCCTGACGCGGTCGGGAAGCACCTGGTCCGCCGGGAGCAGCGATCGCCTCGTCACGACGACGCAGAACGCCAACCCCGGATGGGCGGGCTCGGTCGACGGTGAGTCCGCCGAGGCCGTGACGGTCAACGGCTGGCAGCGGGGCTGGATCGTGCCGGAGACGGGCTCGTCGACGGTCGAGGAGACCTTCACGGCCGACGTCCCCTACCGCTCTGCGCTCGTGGCCGGTGCAGTCGGCGTCCTGGCCCTCGTGGCCATCACGCTCGTGCCGGGACGGGGCTCGCGCAGGCGCATGAAGCCGGATGCCGACGGTGCGGTCGCCCCGTGGGGCCCGATCACGTTCGTCGCGATGGTGGCGACGGTCGGGCTCGTGGCGGGGACGGCCGGAGTGGCGTGCGCCGCGGTGGGAGGGGCCGTCGCGGTCGCCCTGAGCGAGCGCCGCATGGCGGTGATCGCCTGGATCGGCGGACTGCTTCTCGTGGCCGTGGGCTGCTACGTCGGGTGGGCGCTGACCGACCAGGACGTCCCGGTCGTCTCCTGGCGGCTGCCTCAGCTCTGTGCGGCGGCCTCGCTCGGCGCCGTGGCGGCCGGCGTCGGCTGGAGTCGCGGACGCAGTGCCATGCCGGGCACCTCCACGAATCGGTAGAGGAGCTCCGACACGGCCAGGCTGATCCCCATGATCACGACGAACAGGACGACCGGGTTGCTGTCGAACACCGTGAAGCCGAGACGGGGGACCGCGATGGCCAGCACGATCACGTGGCAGCAGAACAGGGCGTACGAGATGTGACCGAGGTGGCGGACGGCGGGCAGCGACATCGCGCGCGCCACGGGGGAGTCGTCCGTGCCGAGCACGCAGGGAGCGATCAGCAGCAGGGCGATCGCCGCGTAGCAGACGTGCCGCATGATCGCCTGCGACGGCGTGGGCGCGATGAGCAGCGGTGAGCCGCCGAGTGGTGTCGAGACGAAGACGAGGATCGCCGCGGCGGACGTCCAGCACGCGACCCGGTCCTGGCCGAGCGTGGACAGCCAGGACGTCAGCCGACCCGGTGCCCCGGAGTCGACGGTGAGGACCGCCAGGCCGATGCCGAGGGCGAACCAGCTCAGGTAGGACGGCAGCCACTTCGCGGCCCAGGGAGCCCAGGAGGCGTCCATGACGTGGGTCGCGGCGACCCACGCCACGCTGAGGACGATCAGCCCGGCGACGAAGACGAGGAGGCGCACCGGACGCCAGCGGTCGCGGCACACGACCTTGACCAGCACGGCCCCCAGCAGCGGAAGGATGAGGTAGAAGGCGACCTCGATCGTCAGGCTCCACATCTGGGTCAGGCCCTGTGGCAGCTGCGTCTCGCGGTACAGATCGACCATCAACAGGTTCTGCACCCAGCGCAAGACGCCCATCGACCGGTTCTCCGCAAGGAGTGTCATCGCCGCCACGACCGTCACGACGTACACCGGGACGATGCGAAAGAACCGCTTCTGGAAGTACACCCGGGCGGGGTCGTGCGGAGCACGGTCGTGGGCCGCCACGAGGTAGGGCCGGCAGAGCAGGAATCCCGACAGGACGAAGAAGACCGCGACCCCTGCCTCGAGCCGCTGGACGAGCACACCGAGGAATCCGCTCGTGTAGAAGCCCGACCAGAACCCCACGTGGGTCACGACGACCGCGATGGACGCGGCGGCGCGCATGGCGTCCAGCTGCGGGAAGTCACGTCGGGCAGTCGTCATCTCGGCACCATCCGGGTTGCGATGTTCATGGAGTCGACGCACAGGCGCGACCCAGGCGGGAGCGTGAACCGGATGCGGTCGTTCGCCCCTTCGGTCCTCAGGCTCAGGGTATGCGCGCCCTCCAGGATGCGCGTGTCGTAGCTCGTGTCGCCCACGGTCACCGTGACGTCGGCGTCGCCGTCGGACCGATAGGACATCGACAGCCAGAATGGGAAGTCGAAGGTCCGGCTGCCGAACAGGATCTGCGGATTGCGGTCCGATCCGCTCAAGCAGGTGTCGAGTCGGTCCTCGGCCACGACGAAGTCCTCGCCCGCGAAGCCGGGGACGATCAGACCGTTGTCGTCCAGCACCTGGATGTCGTTCGCGATGTCGGGTGTCGTGAAGCGGTCACCTACCGGCGCCAGTGTCCGGCTCGCCAGGTTGGTGGGGAAGAACAGCTCGGGCATGACCACACCGGGGACGCTCTGGTCGGCGAGGGCCACCGGCTGCTTCTGGCTCTCCAGCTCGTTCACGGCCGTCGTGATGAACCGTCGCGCCTCGAACTCCTCGTGCCACGGCTTGACGTAACCGATCGTCGAGGCGACCGACCCGATCACGAACACCACGACGTACGCGACGCCGACCCGCACCATCCGTCGGTTGTCGAAGAGCGCGCCGTTCCTCGGGACCAGGACCCGGGGCAGGCCGACGATCGGCATGACGGCAAGTCCGATCCCCAGGGCCACGTACGGCACGAAGTCCGCCCAGTAGCGGACTTCGTAGGTGGTCGCCCCGCCGAAGGCGCCCGCGCGACCGTAGGCCAGGAGCCCGACGGTCGCGAGGGTGTACGGCACCAGGAACCACAGCGGCAGCAGGGCGCCGCGGTAGCGAAGCACCAGGAGCACCGCGGCGGCGGCGATCAGCATCGCGGAGATCACGACAGCGCCCTGCGGGGGGTCGGCGAGCTGCCGCGGGCCGGCACCGCCGGGCAGCTGGAGCCACTGCCAGGGGCCGCCGAGCGCTGCCGATGAGAGGTTGGACAGGACGAAGCGGTCGGCCAGCTGGCCGTAGTCGGGCTTGTCGCCGGGGGGCTTGGGCGGGGAGGACGAGAAGTATGCGACCAGGTAGATCACGAGGGGCAGCGCGTAGGCGGTCCACGCGAAGCGGTAACGGACCAGCGTCGACCACACGCGACGGGGCAGCGGCCCCTGCGCGGCGTAGACGAGGGTGATGATCGCCAGCATCGGGACGATGAGGGCGGCCTTCACGTACAGAAGGAGGGCCACCACGACACACGCTGCAGCCGCGAGGGCCCACCGGCGCCGGCCCGTCCGGAGCAGCAGCACGTGGCACCCGATCGCGCCGAACATGAACGGCTGGACGGCCAGGGAGTTCAGCCCCGCCGCCCACCACATCAGCGAGGTGACCGTGATCGAGGAGAACAGGTACACCGCCAGCGGGAGCAGGATGCGCGGACGGTTGCCGAACACCGTGCGCAGCATCCACCAGCACGCGAGCGCGGACGCCACCTGGAACACGATCAGCTCGGTGGCCGCCGCCCACCACGCGAAGGCACCCGCATGGGCGACGGGCAGCACCAGGGCGAAGCTGAGCGGCATGACGTGCAGGTTGTGACGGTGGAACAACCACGCCACGTCGGCGTCCCCACGGGCGACGTCGGACAGGAAGAGGAAGTCGTCGCCGAAGAACCAGCCGCCCGAGACCGCCCAGGCGCGAAGGGCCGTGCTCACGATGATCATCGCGAGGGCGGCGGCGGTCACGGCTCCACGCCGCGCAAGGGGCTCCTGACGTGCGCGCAGTGCATCGACGCCGTCCTGCAGCAGTGAGGTCACGAGCAGAATCATCGCACGCAGAGGGGCGCGGGCAGTGGTCAAAGGAGGGCTCAAACGACAAGGTGTGACCTGCGACGCTGTGACACCGATTACTGTTACCGTTCGGTAATCAAACTTGTGGAGGGAGCCCACAGTGGCAAAGAAGTTGGGGACAGTCGCCCTGTTCCTTGGAGCCTTCGTGCTCGCGCTGGCCGCGCTGTCGAAGTTCTACATGTACGACCAGCTGGCCCAGGTGCCACTGAACCAGGACACCACCAGCGAGGCCACGACCGCGCCGGGCGCGGATGGGGAGTACCTCGACGTCGCCGCCGGTCTGAAGGTGAGCAACGGCCCGCTCAAGAACGTCAAGGTCGTTCGCGGCGACATCGACGCGAGCAAGAAGGCGAGCAAGGAGCTCGGCCGGGACGTCGCCGTCTGGGACATCTACGACAGCACTGACACCGCCGACTTCGACTTCGGCAGCGGCGAGACCCCGCTGACCGGCACGAGCGACCGCGTCGCATTCGACCGCAACACCGGCGAGGCCGTGAAGTACGAGGACACCAAGTCCGAGGCCGACGGCGAGACGATCGAGCCCGCCGACATCAAGGGTCTGTACTTCAAGTTCCCGTTCGACGCGCAGAAGAAGACGTACCAGTTCTGGGACGGCACGCTGCGCGAGGCGACGCCGGCCAAGTACGTCGGCGAGGGCGAGGTCAAGGGCCTCAAGGTCTACAAGTACCGCCAGACGATCGAGCCCATCAAGACCGGCACGATCGACGTCCCGGGCGACCTGATCGGCGAGAAGGCGACCACCGTCACGGCCGACCAGATCTACTCGAGCGTCACCGACTACAGCATCGAGCCCGTCACGGGCGTCGTCATCTGGGGCCAGACCGCCCAGGACAACTACCTCGAGCTGGACGGCGAGCGGGTCCTCACCACGACGAAGGCCACGCTCGCGTACACCGACGCCAACGTGCAGAAGAACGTCGACGACTACAAGGGCAAGTCCACGCTGCTGTCGGCGGTCAAGACGACCGTCCCGGTCGGCGGACTGATCCTCGGCATCCTGCTGATCGGCGCGGGCCTGTTCCTGCGCCTGAAGGGCGACGGCTCCAAGGGAGCGCGTCACTCCGACAAGGACGAGCTCGTCCGCTCGCACTGACACACCTCGCACCCAGCCGAACGCCCCGACCACCGGTCGGGGCGTTCGTGCGTCCGCGGCCACTACGCTGGGGAGCATGACGATCGCTCCCGCTGCCGACCTGTGCGACTTCATCGATCGCTCGCCGACGCCGTTCCACGTGTGCCGCACCGTGGTGTCCGAGCTCGCGGCGGCGGGCTACGAGGAGCTGCGCGAGGCTGACGAGTGGCCGCAGCAGCCGGGCCGCTACCTCGTCGTCCGCGGCGGGTCGCTCGTCGCGTGGTCGACCGAGGCGGAGTCGTCGCCGCAGGACGCGTTCCGGGTGGTCGGTGGCCACACCGACAGCCCCAACCTGCGGGTCAAGCAGCACCACGACCTCGACCAGGAGGGCCTGGGCGTCGTGGCCCTGCACCCGTACGGCGGTGCGTGGCTCAACTCGTGGCTCGACCGCGATCTCGGTGTCGCGGGACGACTCGTCCTCCGGGACGGCAGCGAGCGCCTGGTCCACGTCGACGAGCCCGTGATCCGGGTGCCCCAGCTCGCGATCCACCTCTCCGCCGATCGCAAGATCGACCTCGACCCGCAGCGGCACCTCAACGGCATCTGGTCGACCTCGCCCGGCACCTTCCTCGACCTCGTCGCGGATCGGGCCGCGGTGTCCCGCGAGGACATCCTCGGCTTCGAGCTGATGACGCACGACACCGCGCCGAGCCGGCTGACGGTCAACGGCGAGCTGGTCAGCGCTCCGCGCCTGGACAACCAGACCACGTGCTTCACCGGAACCCGGGCGCTCCTCGCCGCGACGCCCGTCCCCGGCGTCCGTCCCGTGCTGGCGCTGTTCGACCACGAGGAGGTCGGCAGCACGTCCGAGCGTGGTGCGCAGTCGGACCTGCTCATCACGGTGCTCGAGCGCATCGTGCTGACCGCCGGCGGCACACGGGAGGACTTCCACCGCGCGATCGCCGCGTCGGTCTGCGCGTCCGGCGACATGGCGCACGCGACGCACCCGAGCCACGCCGAGCGCCACGAGCCGCTGCACCACGTCGAGATCGGCGGGGGACCGGTCCTCAAGGTCCATCCCAACCTGCGTTATGCCACCGACGCGGTCGGCACCGCCCACTTCGCCCGGGCCTGTGAGCAGGCCGGCGTCCCGCTGCAGCGCTACGAGCACCGGGCCGACCTGCCCTGCGGATCGACGATCGGGCCGCTGAGCGCCGCCCGGACCGGCATGCTCACGGTCGACGTGGGCGCCCCGCAGCTGGCGATGCACTCGGCGCGCGAGGTGATGGGAGCAGCGGACGTCGACCCGTACGCCGCAGCCCTGGCCGCCTTCCTGTCGCCCGCCTGACGAGACAGGCAGACCGCACGGACACCCCGTCTATCGTCCCGGTGGGGGTGTCGCGTACGATTGACAATGCGCTGATGGCCTGTGCGTACCTCGGACGTAGCAGGCCCGCACTCGTGCCCTGCCCAGTGATTCTTGCCCGGCATCCTCACGATCCAAGGGCTGTCAGACGTGCCCGACAATTCCACCCATCCATCGGAGCAACTCCTTTATGACTAGCAGCATCGCCCACGTGGCACCCCAGGTCGCGATCAACGACATCGGCTCTGAGGAAGACTTCCTCGCCGCCATCGACGCCACCATCAAGTACTTCAACGACGGTGACATCGTCGAAGGCATCATCGTCAAGGTCGACCGTGACGAGGTCCTCCTCGACATCGGTTACAAGACCGAAGGTGTCATCCCCTCCCGCGAGCTCTCCATCAAGCACGACGTCGACCCCAACGAGGTCGTTTCCGTCGGAGACAGCGTCGAGGCCCTGGTGCTCCAGAAGGAGGACAAGGAAGGCCGTCTGATCCTGTCGAAGAAGCGTGCGCAGTACGAGCGTGCGTGGGGCGACATCGAGAAGATCAAGGCCGAGGACGGAGTTGTCGAAGGCACCGTCATCGAGGTCGTCAAGGGCGGCCTCATCATGGACATCGGTCTGCGCGGCTTCCTGCCGGCGTCGCTGGTCGAGATGCGCCGCGTGCGCGACCTCGACCCGTACATCGGTCAGAAGATCGAGGCCAAGATCATCGAGCTCGACAAGAACCGCAACAACGTGGTCCTGTCGCGCCGTGCCTGGCTCGAGCAGACGCAGTCCGCAGTTCGCCAGAACTTCCTCACCGAGCTCCAGAAGGGGCAGGTCCGCAAGGGCGTCATCTCCTCGATCGTCAACTTCGGTGCGTTCGTGGACCTCGGCGGCGTCGACGGACTCGTCCACGTCTCGGAGCTGTCGTGGAAGCACATCGACCACCCGAACGAGGTCGTCCAGGTCGGCGACGAGGTCACCGTGGAGGTGCTCGACGTCGACATGGACCGCGAGCGCGTCTCGCTGTCCCTCAAGGCCACGCAGGAAGATCCCTGGCAGCACTTCGCCCGCACCCACCAGATCGGCCAGATCGTCCCGGGCAAGGCGACCAAGCTCGTCCCGTTCGGTGCGTTCGTCCGCGTCGAGGAGGGCATCGAGGGCCTGGTGCACATCTCCGAGCTCGCCGAGCGTCACGTCGAGATCCCCGAGCAGGTCGTCCAGATCGGCGACTCGGTCATGGTCAAGATCATCGACATCGATCTCGAGCGTCGTCGCATCTCGCTGTCGCTGAAGCAGGCCAACGAGACCGAGGCCTCGGCCACGGACGACTTCGACCCGACGCTGTACGGCATGACCTCGTCGTACGACGAGCAGGGCAACTACATCTACCCCGAAGGTTTCGATCCCGAGACCGGCGAGTGGCAGGAAGGCTTCGACGAGGCCCGCGCCGCATGGGAGAAGCAGTACGCCGAGGCTCACGAGCGCTGGGAAGCCCACAAGAAGCAGATCCAGGAGGCCGAGAAGGCCGGCATCGAGGCTGCTGCGGCATCCAACTACTCGTCGGACTCGTCCGCCGGGTCCGAGGACGCCCCGCAGGAGGGCTCGCTGGCCTCCGACGAGGCCCTGCAGGCTCTGCGCGAGAAGCTCACGGGCGGCGAGGCGTAACCAACCGCCACTCGTCCCCACACAGAACCCCCGGTCCTCGGACCGGGGGTTCTGTGCGTCCGCGACCTACAGCTCGGTCCGGCGCACCTTGCCGGTGGCGGTGCGGGGCAGGACGTCGACCCGCTCGTACGTCTTGGGCCGCTTGGGCGGGGCGAGGCGCGTCCGGGCCAGCTCCCGCAGGACCTGCTCGTCGACCGCGCCGACGTACGCCGCACAGACCCGCTGACCCCACCGCTCGTCGTCGCGTCCGAAGACGGCCACGTCGACCAGCCCCGGGGCGTCCTGGAGGGCGCCCTCGACCTCAGCGGGGTAGACGTTGACCCCGCCGCTGATGATGAGGTCCTCGCGCCGCGAGTCCAGGTAGACGTGGCCGTCCTCGACCCGGCCCAGGTCGCCGACCGAGAAGGCGGGACCGTCGGGGGTGTCCCGCCACGTGGCGGCGGTCTTCTCAGGGGCGTTCCAGTAGGTGAAGCGCGCCCACGGTGGCACTGCGCACCACAGCTGGTCGTCCTCGTCGACGCTGACGACGCGGCCGGGACGGGCCCGACCGAGGGTGCCGGGTCGTTCGACCCACTCGGCGGCCGGGCAGGCGGTGAACTGTCCCTCGGTCGACCCGTAGAACTCCCACACGGTGTCGAGGCCGAACAGCGCGTGGGTGCGGCGGCGGACCGGTTCGGGGCACGGGGCGCCGGCGTGGGCGACGAGGCGGAACGACGACAGGTCGGGGCGGACATGGTGCTCGTCGAGGTGCGAGAGGAGCCGTTGCAGGTGTGCCGGCACGCAGAACATCGACGTCGGCCGCAGCGCTGCCACGGCCTCGAGGAACGCGGCGGGATCGAACGCCGGCAGCACCGCGACCGATCCGCCGGCCAGGATCGTGCCCATCGCGAACCTCAGCGGCGCCGAGTGGTAGATCGGCGACACCACCAGATCGAGGTCGTCCGGGCAGAATCCCCACAGCTCCCGTTCCTCGCGCACCAGCGCGGCGGCGTCCTCGGGTGACAGCAGGCCCGACCACACTCCCTTGGGGCGGCCCGTGGTGCCCGACGTGAAGTGCATCGGCCGGCACCGCGGGGCGGGGTCGAGGACGCCCTCGGGACCGGTGAGGAGGGCCTCGAGTGCGGCCTCGTCGTCGATCATCAGGGCGGGGGAGACGTCGGCGACGATCCGGTCCCGCTCGTACGCGGTGAGCCGCGGGTCCAGCGGGACGGGGACGACGCCCGAGCGGGTCGCGCCGAGCACGGCGCTGACGTACGCCGTCGAGCCGGGGACGGACAGCACGACCCGGTCACCGGCCACGAGGCCCCGGGCGGCCAGCGCGCCGGCGACACGTCGTTGCTGCTGCTCGCTCGCGGTCGCGGTCAGGACAGGGGAGGGGCTCGTCGACGGGGAGGTGAGCACCGCGGACCTTTCAGATCGTGAGACGTCAGTCACCGCGCTGAGCGGTGGACGGACGGTTGGGGGTGAACCTTTGGGCCCAGTATGGTTCACTCGATCGTTGAGTCAGACGTCGTCGACGCACAAGGTGGTACCCCAGTGGCAGATTCTCGCCACAAGCACGCAGCACCGCGCCCCGCCAGGCGCACCCTCCGCACCTCCCGCTCCGCACGAGCAGCCGCCCTCCCCCTCGCAGGCCTCCTGGCCATCGGCGGGGTCGTGGGCGTGGCAGCTGCCCAGGAAGGCAGCTCGCCGGCCGCCGAGGCGGGCGCAACGATCCCCCAGCAGCCGCCCAAGAAGGACGTGTTCGCCGCCTCGGTGAGCAGCGGGCAAGCCCCCGCCACCGTGAGCCGCAGCGCCGAGCGTCCGCCGCTGCCCAACGCGGCCGCGGTCGAGGACAAGATCAAGGGTGAGCTGTACGCCAAGAGCGACCTCGACATCCACGCAGCCGCGAAGAAGTCCTCCCCGGTCCTGGCCGAGGTCGAGTCCGGCGACACCGTCGAGGTCACCGGCAAGCGGTCCGACGGCTGGGCCGAGATCATGCACAAGGGTCTCCCGCGCTGGGTCGACGCCTCGAGCATCACGACCCAGAAGCCGGTCGAGGAGACCTCGCCCGAGACGTCGGACGACGAGGCCCCCGAGGCGGCCACGTCCGGTGGACTCAGCACGGCGCCCTGTGCGGCCGGCTCCGGGCCCGAGAGCGGCCTGCAGCCCGACACGATCAAGGTCTACCGCGCGGTCTGCGCGAAGTTCCCGTCCATCGTCAGCTACGGCGGCGTGGCAGGCCGCGGAGAGCACGGCACCGGCCAGGCACTGGACATCATGATCTCGTCCGACCTCGGCAACCAGGTCGCCGCCTTCCTGCAGCAGAACCGCACCGCCCTCGGCGTGGACTACCTCATCTGGCGTCAGCGCATCTGGCGTCCCGCGACCTCGCCCGACTGGCGCGGCATGAGCGACCGGGGCAGCCCCACGGCCAACCACATGGACCACGTGCACGTCACGACCTATGGCAACGCTGCGACCGGCTAGGGCGCGGGCGTGCTGAAGGTCGGACTCACCGGCGGCATCGGCTCGGGCAAGAGCACCGTCAGCGCGCTGCTGGCCGCGCACGGCGCTGTCGTCATCGACTACGACCAGCTCGCCCGTGACGTGGTGGAGCCGGGGAGCCCTGCGCTCGACGAGATCGCCGCGCGCTTCGGCGCCGACGTCATCGCCGAGGACGGGACGCTCGATCGCCCGGCGCTCGGCGCGAAGGTCTTCGCGGACCCTGCGGAGCTGCAGGCCCTCAACGGCATCACCCACCCGGCGATCGGCCGGCTGGCCGACGAGCGGCAGGCCGCGGCCGGTCCCGACGCGATCGTCGTGCACGACAACCCGCTCCTGGTCGAGATGGGCGCCGCGGGGCTGTGCGACGTCGTGGTGGTCGTGGACGTGCCCGTGGACGTGCAGGTCGAGCGCCTGACGACCCAGCGGGGGATGACCGAGGCCGATGCGCGTGCCCGCATCGCCGCACAGGCGTCACGCGAAGAAAGGACCGGTGCCGCCGATCTGGTGATCGACAACACCGGTCCTCAGGACGAGCTCGCCCTCATCGTCGGGGGAACCTGGGACGAGCTCGTGTCCAGGGCGGCCGCTCGGGCCGTCTAGGCCGCCAGGTCCGGATCGGCGATCCGGCGCAGGGTGGCCAGGGCCTCCCGCTCGAGCTGGCGTACGCGCTCGGCGGAGATGCCGTGCCGCTTGCCGATGTCGGCGAGCTTCTGCTGGCGACCGTCGAGCAGGCCGTAGCGGGCCCGGACGATGTCCGCCTCGCGCGGACCGAGGTGGTCCACGAGCGTCGCGATCAGGTGACGCGTCTCGTCGTCCAGCACCGCGAAGTCGGGGCCGGGCTGGGTCTCCCGGGCGATGAGGTCGCCCAGCGACGTGTCGCCGTCCTCGTCGACGGGTGAGTCGAGGCTGACGTGGTCACGTCCCCAGGCCATCAGGTCGACGACCCGCTCGACGTCCATGCCGAGCTCGAGCGCGATCTCGGCCGGCTCCGGGTCGTATCCGAGCTGACGCTCGAGATTGCGACGTGCCGCGGTGACCTGGTTGAGCTCCTCGACCACGTGGACGGGGAGACGGACGACCCGGGCCTGCTGGGCGATGCCGCGGGTGATCGCCTGACGCACCCACCACGTGGCGTACGTCGAGAACTTGAACCCCTTGGCGTAGTCGAACTTCTCGACCGCGCGGATGAGGCCGGTGTTGCCCTCCTGGACGAGGTCGAGCATGGGCATGGCCGAGCGTCCGTACTTGCGCGCGATGGACACGACGAGGCGCAGGTTGGCCTGGATGAACTCCTGGATCGCGCGGTCGCCCTCCTCGGCGAGCCACGTCAGCTCCTCCTCGGTGGCCCACTTGGGTGCGCCACCCTTCTTGCGTCCGACGCGTCCCTCCTCGAGCAGATGACGCGCGAACAGGCCCGCCTCGACGGTCTTGCTCAGCTCGACCTCCCGCTCGGCATCGAGCAGGGGAGTGCGAGCGATCTCGGCGAGGTACATGCCGACGCTGTCCTTGCCCTCGGCGGTGGTGTTGCCGGTCCTGGTGCTCACGGTGCGACTCCCATTCAGTTGCTTGTACATACCAGAACGCGTTCAACCCCCGAAGGATTCCGCTCTCAGTCAAGTCTTAGGGTCACCGTGCTATACGCCACTCGCCCGGTGCCGGGACGGGGCGGGCGGGTGGGCGGGTCGGGACGGGCGATGAGGGTTTGCGGCAGCTCTAACTACCCCAAACCCTCATCGTGAGTCCGGGCCGGGACGGGTGATGAGGGTTTACGGCAGCTGTGGCTACCGCAAACCCTCATCGTGGGTCCGCGTCAGCGAGCGTGGCGGGTTGCGACGTCGATGATCCAGGCGAGCTCCCAGGCCCGCTCCTTCCAGGAGGCGTAGCGTCCGCTGACGCCGCCGTGGCCGGCGTGCATCTCGGTCTTGAGCAGGATCGGGGCGTCGCCGGTCGCCGTCGCGCGCAGCCTGGCCACCCACTTGGCCGGCTCGACGTACATGACCCGGGTGTCGTGCAGGCTCGTCACGGCGAGGATCGCGGGGTAGTCGTGGGCGCCGACGTTCTCGTACGGCGTGTACGACTTCATGTAGGCGTAGACCTCGGGGTCGTCCAGCGGGTTGCCCCACTCGTCCCACTCGATGACCGTCAGCGGGAGCGACGGGTCGAGGATCGTGGTGAGGGCGTCGACGAACGGCACCGCGGCGACGATGCCGGCGAACGCGTCGGGCGCGAGGTTCGCCACTGCGCCCATCAGCAGGCCGCCGGCGCTGCCGCCCTCCGCGATCAGCCGGTCCGCGGACGTCCAGCCCTCGGCCACCAGGTGGCGGGCGCTGGCGACGAAGTCGGTGAACGTGTTGCGCTTGTGCAGCTGCTTGCCGTCGTCGTACCAGTGCCGGCCCAGCTCGCCACCGCCTCGCACGTGGGCGATCGCGAAGACGAAGCCGCGGTCGAGCAGCGACAGCCGCATGACCGAGAAGCCCGGATCCATGCTGGCCTCGTACGAGCCGTAGCCGTAGAGGAGCGCCGGGGCCGTGCCGTCGCGCGGGGTGTCCTTGCGGCAGACGATCGAGACCGGCACGAGCGTCCCGTCGTCTGCGGTGGCCCAGCTGCGGTGCTGCTCGTAGTCGGCGGGGTCGTAGCCACCGAGCACGGGCGCCTGCTTGCGCAGGATCAGCTCGCGGGTCTCGGGGTCGAAGTCGTAGACCGACGACGGGGTCACGAACGAGCCGACGCCGACGCGGATCAGCGGCGGGTCCCACTCGGCGTTGGCGCCGACGCCACTCGTGAAGAGCTCCTCGCCGAAGTCGATCTCGGACAGCTCGCCCAGGCCGTCCGGGCCGATCGAGATGGTGCCGACGCGGGCCAGCGCACCGCTGCGGAACGACACGACGAGGTGCCGGGCGAACACGTCGACGTCCTCGAGGCGCACGGTGTCGCTGCCGGGGATCACGACGGTGCGGTCGGTCGGGTCGTCGACCGGCACCGTGACGAGCTCGAAGTTGAGCGCGCCGTCGTTGTGCAGGATGACGAAACGGTCCTCGCCCTGGATCACCGCGTGCTCGAGCGAGTACTCGACGCCTTCGCGGCGGGGGAGCACGACGCGGAACTCGCCCTCGGGGTCGTCGGCCTCCAGCACGCGGTACTCGCTCGTGATCTTGGAGCCGAGGCCGATCACGAGGTAGCGCTCGGAGTGGGTGCGTCCGACGCCGATGAAGTAGCGCTCGTCGGTCTCCTCGAGCACCAGGGCGTCGTCGCCGGTCGTGCCGACCTGGTGGCGCCACACCCGGTACGGACGCCAGGCGTCGTCGACGGTCGTGTAGAACAGGTGCGTCCCGCCGGCCGACCAGGTCGCTCCGCCGCTCGCGCCGGTGATCTCGTCGGGCAGGATCTCGCCCGTGCGCAGGTCCTTGATCCGGATCGTGTAGCGCTCGTCGCCCTGCGTGTCGACCGACCAGGCGAGGAAGTTCTCGTCGTCGCTGATGCTGAACGCGCCGAGCGAGAAGAACTCGTGTCCCTCGGCCTCCACGTTGGAGTCCAGCAAGATCTCCTCGCCGGGGATCTCGCTGCCGGCGTCGAGCACCGGCGGAGTCCAGTCGTCGGGATCCTGCACCGCGCAGCGGCACCGGATCGCGTACTGCTGGCCCTCGATCGTGCGGGCGTAGTACCACCACGCGCCGTGCCGCGTCGGGACGGAGAGATCGGTCTCGAGCGTGCGGGCCTTGATCTCGTCGAAGATCTGCTGGCGCAGCGGCTCGAGGTGGGCCGTCGCGGCATCCGTGTAGGCGTTCTCGGCCTCCAGGTACGCCAGCGTGGCCGGGTCCTCCTTGTCGCGCATCCACTCGTAGTCGTCGACGAAGTCGTCGCCGTGGTGCGACCGGGTGATGGGGCGTCGCTCGGCGACGGGGGGTGCGGGGAGGCTGGCGGTGGGCTCGGGCAGGACGGGCGAGGTCATGCCTGCAACGTACCGCTGTGTCCCGCACCCAGCGCGGGGTCGTCGGCGCGGAACGTGCGCACAGGACCCGGAGGCGTCCACCGGGTCTCGAAGCGCACCGTCACCCGTCCCAGGCCCGCGCCCCAGACCCAGCCGTCGCCGAGGTCAGCGTGGTGGACGTCCATGCCCGGGTACCAGCGGGTCGGCGAGGCCGTGTCGTCCTCGGTCGTGTCGTCCTCGTCCTCAGGCTCGGGATCGTCCTCGGCGAACAGGTCGTCCTGCACCCAGTCGGCCAGACCGCTCACGCCGACGCCGAGCAGGCGCAGCCCGTTGCTGATGTCCTCACCGGCCAGCAGGCCCCTCGCGGTGGTCGCCAGGACGCGCGCGCTGTCGGTCGGGTGGGCCAGCGTGGACGAGCGGGTGTGCGTCTCGAAGTCGTGGTGACGCATCTTCAGGGTCACGGTGCGGCCCGAGAGCCCGCTCTTGCGCAGCCGGGCCGAGACACCCCGCGCCATGCGCTCGATGATCGTCTCGAGCTGGAGACGGTCCGAGATGTCCCGCTCGAACGTGTCCTCGACGCTGACCGACTTGGCCTCGCGGGTGGCCACGACCGGCCGGTCGTCCTCAGCCCTCGCGAGGCGGTGCAGCGAGCGTCCGGAGGCCTGCCCCAGCAGCCGGACGAGCTCGTCCTCGGAGGGGGTGCGCAGGTCCTCGACGGTCAGGATCCCGACCCGCCGCAGGCGCTCGGCGGTGGCCGGGCCGACGCCCGGGATCGCGTTGACCTGCATCGGGCCGAGCACGTCGGCCTCGGTGCCCGGCTCCACGACGAACACCCCGTCGGGCTTGTTGATCTCGCTGGCGATCTTGGCCATCAGCTTGGACGACGCGACGCCGACCGAGGCGGTGAGCCCGCCGGTGATGTCGGTGATGTCGGTGCGGATCTTGTCGACGACCTCCTCGACGCGGTCCGGGTCGAAGCCCTCACCCGCCGCCAGGTCGACGAACGCCTCGTCGAGCGACAGGGGCTCGATCAGCTCGGACTCCTCGCGCAGCCGGGCCATCACGAGCCGGCTCGCCTCGCGGTAGGCCTCGAAGCGGCCGCCGAGGAAGGCCGCGTGGGGGCAGCGGGCGCGTGCCTCGGCGGTGCGCATCGCCGACCGTACGCCGTGGACCCGCGCCTCGTAGGAGGCCGTCGCGACGACTCCCCGCTGACCGGTGCCGCCCACGATCACCGGACGTCCGCGGAGCGAGGGCTTGTCGCGCTGCTCGACGGAGGCGAAGAAGGCGTCGAGGTCCAGGTGCATGATCGACGCCGTGGACCGCATGAGGACATTGTGTCCTGCTGCGCCCACACACCTTTGTGCACACCTGCGCCGGACGGCCGCCGTCGTCCACAGGCCATGAGCTGAGCCTGTCGGCGGCGGCCCCGGCTCGGCAGCGTGGACGGCATGACCCACACCCCGCCCGTGTTCACCGCCCACGACGTCCCTGACCTCATCAATGCCGTGCCCACGTTCTTCGGGTTCAGGGTCGAGGAGTCGATCGTCGCGGTCGCGACCTCGGGGCCGCGGCGCAGGCTCGGTTTTCGTCTCCGGATGGACCTGCCGAGGCCTGGCAAGGAGGAGGCCGTCGCTCGCAAGGTGGTGGGTCACCTGACCGATCACGGTGCCGAGGGAGCGATCGTCATCGTGCTGACGGAGCAGCAGGAGCTGGCGCTCGAGCTGCTCGACGCGATCCACGCCGCGCTCGACGACTTCTCGGGCATCGAGCTGATCGTGCGTGCCCGGGCCGACGGCGAGCGCTACTGGACCGACGAGCCCGGGTTCCCGCCCGAGGGCCTCGCCTACGTGACGTCGGAGCATCACCTCTCGATCGTGCAGGCGGTCGCCGCGGGCCAGCAGATCCTCCCGAGCCGCCAGGTGCTGGTCGACCGGTTCCGGCCGGTGACGGGGGTACGGCGCCGCTGGCTCGAGCACGCCACGGCGTCGATCCTCGAGGAGATCGTGCCCCAGGTCGCCCGCACCGTGCCGGGCGAGCTGGCCGCGACCGGCATGGCCGTGGTCGAGCCGATCCTCGATCGTGTCCGCGCGGGGGACCAGGTGTCCGACGGCGACCTGCTGCGGATCGCGGCCTGGGTGTCCACGATCTCGGTGCGCGACGAGGTCTGGGGGCTGATGACCCGCGACAACGCCCCCGAGATGCTCGCGGCGCTGACGCTGGTCTCGACCCGGGCCGTCCCGCCGCTGGAGCCGGCGGTCCTGAGCCTCGCGGCGTTCGCGGCGTGGCTCACCGGCGACGGTGCGCAGGCGCTGATCGCGGTCGACCGGGCCCTCGAGGCAGATCCCTGCTACTCGATGGCCGGCCTGATCCTCGAGATCCTCGAGCGGGGCGTCTCGCCGGCATCGTGGGTGGGCTGGCCGACACCGTGATCGATGACGCGCCGAGGTGCGCAGACCGCTCTACGCTGTCGCCATGGGACAGGACGTCGAAGCACGCGAGTTCAGCCGCGAGGACCGGACGCTCTACCGCACCAAGGTGCGCCGGTGCCTCGACGTGTTCGCCCGGATGCTGGGGGAGCGCGACTTCTCCTTCGAGCACCCGCACGTCGGGATCGAGATCGAGTTCAACCTCATCGACGCGCTCGGCGACCCGTCCCTGCGCAATGACGACGCGCTCGCCGCGATTGCCGATCCGGACTTCCAGACCGAGCTCGGGCTGTTCAACATCGAGATCAACGTCGCGCCCACCCGCATCGCCGGCAACGGCCTCGACGTGCTGGAGTCGGCGCTGCGCGACGACCTCAACGCCGCCCAGGCCAAGGCCACGTCCGTCGACACCAACCTGCTGATGATCGGCATCCTGCCGACCCTGCAGGACGGTCACCTGAGCCGTGAGGCCATCTCGGCCAATCCGCGCTACCACCTGCTGTCCGACCAGATCCTGTCCGCGCGCGGGGAGGACATCGAGATCGTGATCGACGGGGTCGACCGTCTGGACACCACGGCCGACACGATCATCCCCGAGGCCGCGTGCACCAGCACACAGCTGCACCTGCAGGTCGAGCCGGACGACTTCGCCCCGATGTGGAACGCCGCGCAGGCGATCGCCGGGGTCCAGGTCGCGATCGGTGCCAACTCGCCCTTCCTGCTCGGCCAGCAGCTGTGGCACGAGACCCGCATCGCGCTGTTCGAGCAGGCGACCGACACCCGCAGCGAGGAGCTGAAGACGCAAGGCGTACGTCCCCGGGTGTTCTTCGGCGAGCGCTGGATCACCTCGGTGTTCGACCTGTTCGAGGAGAACGTGCGCTACTTCCCCTCCCTGCTCCCGATCGTCGACGAGGAGGACCCGCTCGAGGAGCTCGAGGCGGGCCGCATCCCCCAGCTCGCCGAGCTGCGGCTGCACAACGGCACCGTCTACCGGTGGAACAGGCCGATCTACGACATCGCCGACGGGCGCCCGCACCTGCGCATCGAGAACCGGCTGCTGCCCGCGGGGCCGACCGTCGTCGACACCATGGCGAACGCCGCCCTGTTCTACGGGCTGGTGACGGTCCTCGGCACGAGTGAGCGCCCGGTGTGGTCCCAGCTGTCGTTCCGCGCTGCCGAGGACAACTTCCACCAGGCGGCCCGTGCGGGCATCGAGGCCGACGTCTACTGGCCGGGTGTCGGGACGGTCGCGGTCCGCGAGCTCGCGCTGCGGCAGCTGCTGCCGCTCGCCGACACCGGCCTCGAGCAGATGGGGGTCGACACCGCCGTACGGGACCGGCTGCTCGGGATCATCGAGCAGCGCTGCATCACCGGGCGCAACGGCGCGACCTGGCTGATCGAGGAGTTCGCCCACCGGACCCGCACGTCGGGCGACCGGGCCGAGGCGATGCGGGCGACCACGCTGGCGTACGAGGAGCACATGCACGCGGGGGACCCGGTCCACCTGTGGCCGACCCGTGGCTGAGAGGACCCTGAGATGGAATCGGTTGGCGGCCCGTGTCACACTTGCTGCAGAGGTTGACCACAGCCCTCTTTGTTGCGCCCATCTACCGTTTGTGAGGTTGACGTGCCGGTGAATCCCGCTTCAGGATCTCCCCTCGGCGTCGTCAAGAAGCTCCTCTCAGGAGCCTCAGAAGACGATTCCAGCAAGGCGCCCGACGTGAGCGCGGCTCCGGCCAAGAAGACCGCGGCCAAGAAGACCACATCCCCTGCGAAAACAGAAACGACCGTGACCAAGACTTCATCGAGCCCCGCCAAGAAGACCGCAGCCAAGAAGGCGCCGGCCAAGAAGGCGGCCGCCAAGGCCGCCGCAGCTGCCGAGGAGGGCACGGTCCCCGCGGCCGTCGACCTCGCCGAGGCTCTGGAGACGCCCGTCGTCGATGGCACCGTGCTGGTGGATGCCCAGGGCAAGAAGATCCTCCCCGACATCCCCGACGAGGAGTTCGAGAAGGACCTGGCGACCGATCCGACGCTGAAGGAGGACGAGAAGTCCTCCTACACGCTGTCGGCGGCCGATGAGTCCGACGAGCCCGTCCAGCAGGTCATGGTCGCCGGCGCGACGGCCGACCCGGTCAAGGACTACCTCAAGCAGATCGGCAAGGTCTCGCTGCTGACCGCCGGCCAGGAGGTCGAGCTGGCCAAGCGCATCGAGGCCGGACTCTTCAGCGAGGAGAAGCTCGCCAAGGGCGGCCGCCTCTCGGAGAAGAGCCGTGAAGAGCTCGAGTGGATCGTCGTCGACGGTCGCCGCGCCAAGAACCACCTGCTCGAGGCCAACCTGCGTCTTGTCGTCTCGCTGGCCAAGCGCTACACGGGTCGCGGCATGCTCTTCCTGGACCTGATCCAGGAGGGCAACCTCGGTCTGATCCGCGCGGTCGAGAAGTTCGACTACACCAAGGGCTTCAAGTTCTCGACGTACGCGACGTGGTGGATCCGCCAGGCGATCACCCGCGCGATGGCCGACCAGGCCCGCACGATCCGCATCCCGGTCCACATGGTCGAGGTCATCAACAAGCTCGCCCGTGTCCAGCGCCAGATGCTGCAGGACCTGGGCCGTGAGCCCACGCCCGAAGAGCTCGCGATCGAGCTGGACATGACGCCCGAGAAGGTCGTCGAGGTCCAGAAGTACGGCCGCGAGCCGATCAGCCTGCACACGCCGCTCGGCGAGGACGGCGACTCGGAGTTCGGTGACCTCATCGAGGACTCCGAGGCCATCGTCCCGGCCGACGCGGTGTCGTTCACGCTCCTGCAGGAGCAGCTGCACGCGGTCCTGGACACGCTCTCCGAGCGCGAGTCCGGTGTCGTCTCGATGCGCTTCGGCCTCACCGACGGCCAGCCCAAGACGCTCGACGAGATCGGCAAGGTCTACGGCGTGACGCGTGAGCGCATCCGCCAGATCGAGTCCAAGACCATGAGCAAGCTGCGTCACCCGTCGCGCTCGCAGGTCCTGCGCGACTACCTCGACTGAGCACACGCACGTGAACCGGTCCGCTTCCCGCACGGGAGGCGGACCGTTCTCGTTCTGGGCCGCGCACGGACCGTCCGGCACCCGGTTCGCCCGGGCAGATGGTTACATGCTGTCGCCCGCCGCGCCCTGATTCGCCGAGGAGGGCGGACCGGCGGGTCATCTGGGTTAGACTGCCACGACATCGACGAGCGTCTCGGAGACCAGACCTGTGCAAAAAACCGGCGGACCACAGCACGTAGTGCGCGTAATCGGGGTGGGCGTCCTGGCCGTGAGCCTCCTGCTGGGCTTCGGCTCGGTGGCCTCCAACGCCGAGAACGTCCAGGACGAGCCAGCAGCGGCAGCGACCCCCACGGCCGCTCCCACGACTCCGGCTCCCACGGCGACGGAGGAGCCGGCTGCTCCCGACGCGACGACGACACCGCCCCCGAAGGTCAGGGCGGCGGCTGCGTCCCCGTACGGCAGCAACTACCCGGTGACGCTCGAGACCAACTTCTCGCGTCCGTTCAAGGCGATCTCCAGCTCGGCCAACAGCGACTTCTCGCTGCTGAACGACCTGGAGCGGCTGATCCGCGGCTCCTACAAGGATCCGCGCACCGGCAAGATGCGCCCGGCGTCCGTCCGTCGCAGCAACTCGGTGTTCATGTCGATCTCGCGCATGGAGAACTCGCACCGCGTCGGTCGTGAGCTGATCCGCGCGGCCAAGGCCGGCGTCAAGGTCCGGGTGATCCACGGCAAGGCCTCGCAGTCCAAGGAGTCCCGCGCGCTGCAGCGTGCGCTCAAGAAGGGCTCGTTGCGCGACTCGAACTTCAAGATCTGCCAGAAGGGCAAGAGCCTCGCGTGCCTGTCGGGCCTCAACGGCGCGATCATGCACTCCAAGATCCTCCTGGTCAGCAACACGTTCACCCGTGACAACAAGCCCGCCAAGGCAGCGATCTGGTCGGGCTCGGCCAACCTCGGTGGCCCCAGCGGTGAGCGCACGTACAACAACGGCCTGACGATCTACAACGACAAGAAGCTCTGGTACGGCACCCGCCAGATGTGGGACGACATGTACGCCGAGCGCAACGTGGGCAACAACTACCTGCGCTACATCGACAAGCACGCGTCGCGCTACGGCATCAGCGAGTCCGAGCGCAAGAAGTTCGGCTACACCAAGGCCGACCCGGTCAACGGGATGTTCTACTCCAACCTGGCCAACGTGACGATCTACGCGACGCCGATCCTCGCGACGCCGACGAACGGCAAGGACCCGGTCCTCAACCTGCTCAACCGGGTCGTGCCGGACGACCAGTGCCGCATCCGTCTGCAGGAGAACCGGTTCAAGTACCGCCGCATCGCGGTCGCGCAGAAGCTCGTCCAGCTGGCCGACCAGGGCTGCAAGGTCTCCGGCGTCTACTTCGAGGACGACCTCAAGGTCAACCGGGTCGCGCACTGCCAGCTGCACATCCGTATCTGCCGCCCGATCCTGGACGTCTTCAAGACCTCGAGCCGCCGCATCGAGGCCGCATGGGCCAAGCCCCACGACAAGACGATCCTCGTCGAGGCCAAGCTGAAGAAGAACCGCCTCAACCCCGAGGAGGTCGCGATCGACGGGACCAAGTCGGGCAGCTGGCCGAGCGACGGCATCCGCACCAAGCTGGTCCAGGCCGGCTCGGCGGCGCTCACGGGGTCCAACCTCGTGGTCAGCGACGAGATCACGACCGAGACCACCGATCCGGCGGTCTACGAGGACTACCTCCAGCACTGGAAGTCGATCCTGAAGTCCAACGAGATCCACAGCTACCCGTACTGATCGCATGACGAAGGGCCGGCCAGTTTCCTGGCCGGCCCTTCGTCATGTCTGGGGGAGCGGGAGCTCAGTCCTCGTCCACGACCGTCCGCGAGGACGAGCCGAGACGCTCGCTCTCGTCGTGGATCTCGGCAGACATCTCACGCAGCTTCTCTTCGTGCTGACGAGCGTGGTGCGCGCAGAAGAGCAGCTCGCCGCCACCACCGAGGGTGACGCGAACGTACGCCTGTGCACCGCAGCGGTCGCAGCGGTCGAGGGAGCTCAGCTTGGGGGCTGTCAGTGTTGTCACGGTGACCTTCTCTCTGAGCCTGTGCGGATCTGACTGGATCAACATCCAACCACGGAGGCGTATTCCTCGTGGTCTTTGGTGACCTATGACATAGATCCTCCCTGACGGGGACAAACAACCCCGGCAGGCGCGCGGCGGCAGCGCGTGTCAGGAGCGTCGGCACTGGGACTGCTGGATATCCTTGCAGCACACGTCATCGCGAGAGGCACTGATCATCGACAACACGTACGACGCCCGAAATCTCCTGGTCCTCGAGGGTCTGGAGGCGGTGCGCAAGCGCCCCGGCATGTATGTCGGATCGACCGACACGCGCGGCCTCATGCACTGCTTGTGGGAGATCATCGACAACTCGGTCGACGAGGCCCTCGGCGGCCACGGCTCCCACATCCTGGTCGCCCTGCACGCGGACGGCTCGGTCGAGGTGCAGGACCAGGGCCGCGGCGTCCCGGTCGACATCGAGAAGAAGACCGGCCTGACCGGCGTCGAGGTCGTCTACACCAAGCTGCACGCGGGCGGGAAGTTCGGCGGCGGCTCGTACGTCGCCACCGGCGGCCTGCACGGCGTCGGTGCCTCCGTGGTCAACGCGCTGTCGTCGCGCCTGGACGTCGAGGTCGACAAGGGCGGTGCGACCTGGGCGATGTCGTTCCGGCGCGGTGTGCCCGGCGTCTTCGCGGGCGACGGACCCGATGCGGACTTCACCCCCACCAACGAGCTGCGCAAGATCGGCAAGGTCGCCAAGGCCCGCACCGGCACGCGCGTGCGCTACTGGGCCGATCCGCAGATCTTCATCAAGGGGGCCAAGTTCGCGTACGACGAGCTGGTCGCCCGCGCCCGTCAGACCTCCTTCCTGGTCCCGGGTCTCGAGCTGGTCATCCGCGACGAGCGCGGCGAGGTGCCCTCGGAGGAGAAGTTCCGCCACGACGGCGGCATCAGCGAGTTCTGCGAGTTCCTGGCCCCCGACGAGCCGGTCTCGGACGTGCTGCGGCTGCAGGGCGAGGACGTCTTCACCGAGACCGTCCCGCTGCTGGACGACAAGGGCCACATGACGCCGCAGGACATCGAGCGCAATCTTGGCGTCGACGTCGCGCTGCGCTGGGGGACGGGCTACGACACCGAGCTCAAGTCGTTCGTCAACATCATCGCGACGCCCAAGGGCGGCACGCACGTCAACGGCTTCGAGCGCGCGCTCACCAAGACCTTCAACGACGTGCTCAAGACCACGCGGCTGCTGAAGTCCGGCGATCCCGACGTCATCAAGGACGATGCGCTCGAGGGCATGACGGCCGTCGTGACGGTCCGCCTGGCCGAACCGCAGTTCGAGGGGCAGACCAAGGAGGTGCTCGGCACCCCCGCCGTCACCAAGATCGTCAACCAGGTCGTGAGCCGCGAGCTCAAGGCGTTCCTGACGTCCTCCAAGGCGGCGGAGAAGGCCAAGGCCCGCCTCGTGATGCAGAAGGTCGTCGACGCGTCCCGCACGCGTCTGGCGGCCCGTCAGCAGCGCGACACCCAGCGCCGCAAGAACGCGCTGGAGTCCAGCGCGCTGCCGGCCAAGCTCGCCGACTGCCGCAGCAACGACGTCGAGCGCTCCGAGCTGTTCATCGTCGAGGGCGACTCCGCGCTCGGCACGGCCAAGTCGGCCCGGGACTCGGAGTTCCAGGCCCTGCTGCCCATCCGCGGCAAGATCCTCAACGTCCAGAAGGCCAGCATCGGCGACATGCTCAAGAACGCCGAGTGCTCCTCGATCATCCAGGTCGTGGGGGCCGGCTCGGGTCGTACGTTTGACGTCGACGCCGCCCGCTACGGTCGCATCATCTTCATGGCCGACGCCGACTCCGACGGTGCGCACATCCGCTGCCTCCTGGCGACGCTGTTCTTCCGCTACATGCGCGAGCTCGTCGACGCGGGACGCGTCTACACCGCGGTGCCGCCGCTGCACCGCATCGAGCTGACGAACCCCAAGAAGGGGCAGGAGAAGTACGTCTACACCTACTCCGACCCCGAGCTGCAGCGCACGATGGCCGAGCTGAAGCGCAAGGGCATCAAGTGGAAGGACCCGGTGCAGCGCTACAAGGGCCTCGGCGAGATGGACGCCTCCCAGCTCGCGGAGACCACGATGGACCCGCGGCACCGCACCCTGCGCCGGCTCACGGTCGACGACGGCGAGGAGGCGGCCGAGGTGTTCGAGCTGCTGATGGGCAACGAGGTCCCGCCGCGCAAGGAGTTCATCGTCCAGGGCGCCTACGAGATCGACGCCGACAAGATCGACGCCTGACGCAGCCCGTCAGCCGTCCCGGCGGGCGGCCAGCAGGCCGTCCTCGTCGAGCCGCTGCTCGATGTACGGCTTCATGGTCGCCATGTACGTCTTGCTGACGTGGGTGCGGTCGCGGTAGACGTTGACGCCACCGATCACGGCCGGGCACTTCTCGTCGTCGCAGTAGAAGCGGGTGAAGTCGTACAGCCGGGCGCCCTTGACCTCCTTGGCGGCCCCCACCAACGGGTCGAAGTTGGGGAACGCCTTGTCGCGGGGGAGCGCGCAGCTGTCGGGCGTGATCGTCCCCTCCAGGGCCAGGCAGTCGTTGGTGTCGACGGGCTGCGCGGTGTTGTCGCGGAAGGCGACGATCGGGACGCCGCGCTCGGCCAGGGGGCGCCAGGTCGTGGCGAAGCCGGCGACCTGCTCCTTCGGCCCGGTCGCGGGCCGCGGGTGGGCGAGCGCCCCGGTGACGATCAGGTCGATGTCGTCGGCGTTCTTCAAGAGGTACGCGTTGACGTTGTCGCGCCACTCGTAGCAGCCCTCGGCGATCGTGCGGTCGGGGTTGGGGTGCGGATTGCTCGACCAGTTGCAGCCGGCCTTGACCTGGACCTCGAGGAAGAGCTTGCCCTCCTTCGCCATGGGCACGAACGCAGGCAGGAGCGCCCGGGCGTGCGAGTCACCGATCACGACCACGTGGGGCAGCGTGGGGTCCTTGGGGTCACCGAAGGTGCAGGTCGTGCGCACCTCGTTGTCCGAGGTCTGGCAGCCCGGGTAGTTGGGGTTGTCGCGCCGGATCGCGGTCGTGTCGGGCACCAGGAGCCCGTCCAGCTCGGGGTTGTCGCAGGGCTGGTCGGGGTCCATCGAGGCCGCACCGAAGCAGCGCGGGGTGTCCTTGGTGATGTTCTCCTTGAGCTGCTCGGCGCGATCGGCCTCGGCGTTGGCGTGCTGCACGCCGCCGAGGCAGGCGGCGGCGAGGCAGGCGGCGGCGACCGACGTGAACGCGAAGGTCACCGTGCTGCGCTGGATGCCGAGCTTGCGACCCGTGCGCACCGGGTCCTCGACGTAGCGCTTGGTGAGAGCGGCGGCCGCGAACGTCGCCACCAGGATCCCGACGCGCGGCCAGAAGCCGAGCTCGTGGCCGAGGATCACCGGGAGCAGGACGATCGGCGGCCAGTGCCACAGGTAGAGCGGGTAGGAGATGTCGCCGGTCCACTGCACGAAGCGGCGCTCGATGATCCACCGAGGGGAGAGGCGCGAGTCCGGCATGCCGGCCGCGATGACGGCGACCGTCGCGAGCACGGGCAGCAGGGCCGCCGTGCCGGGGAACGGGGTCGAGCCGGTCAGCTCGAGGCCGCAGTAGACCAGCACCGCGATGCCGGCCCACGACACGAGGGCCGCGACGTGCGGCGTGACGGGGTGCGTGCGGCGGCGGCCGGGTGCCGCGCGGAGCGTCAGGAGGGCCAGCAGGGCGCCGGCGCCGAACTCCCAGGCCCGGGTGAACGTGGAGAAGTACGCGAAGGACACGTTGTCGTACGTCATCCACCACGAGTAGCCGAAGCTGGCGATCGTGACGGCTGCGACGACCACGGTGACGGTGGTGAGGCGGCGTGCGCCGACGCGCGCGGCGAGCAGGATCGAGGCCAGCACGATGAGCGGCCACGCGACGTAGAACTGCTCCTCGACCGACAGCGTCCAGTAGTGCTGCGCCACGCTGGGCGCGTTCTCCGCCGCGAGATAGTCGACCGCGTCGAAGGCGAGGCGCCAGTTCTGGAAGTACAGGGCCGAGGCGAGGATCTCGCGGAAGTTCTGCCCCCAGTTGAGCAGCGGCATCCACAGGTAGACCGCGAGGGCCGAGGTCGCGAGCACGAGGTACGCAGCAGGCAGCAGGCGGCGGGCCCGGCGGGCCCAGAACCGGCCGAGCCGGATGCGCCCGGTCGTCTCCGCCTCGCGCGCAAGGTGGGCGGTGATGAGGAAGCCGGAGATGACGAAGAAGACGTCGACGCCCATGAAGCCGCCGGGCAGGCGCCCGGGCCACAGGTGGTACAGGACGACGAGCAGCGCGGCGCCGGCGCGCAGCGCCTGGATCTCGGGCCGGACCGGGCGAGGAGTGCGCTGGGTGGCGGGTGCGTCAGCGGGTGCGGACGGCACCGGCATCAGTCGACACGCTCGAGCAGACCTGTGTCGACGTCGTACACGAATCCACCGACCGCCACGTCCTCACGGATCAGCGGGTGCGAGCGGACCCGCATGACATCGGCCTTGACGGTGTTGCGCTGGTCGACGATCGCGCCGAGCGTCATCCAGGACGCGTCGGTGCCTGCGCTGTCGGCGATGCGGGCCTTGAGCTCGTCCTCGGTCGACGAGGCCATCGCGCAGCGCGTGTGCTCCACGATGAGGATCCGCTCGACCTGCAGCAGGTTGACGCCCAGCACGAGGGCGACCAGGGCCTGGTCGGTCACGCGCCCGCCCGGGTTGCGCAGGATCTTGGCGTCGCCGGGCTTGAGGCCGATCATCCGCAGCGGGTCGATGCGCGAGTCCATGCAGGTGACCATCGCGACCCCGGCACGGGCGATGCCGTCGAAGCCGGAGAGGTCGAAGCTGTTGGCGTAGGAAGTGTTGGCCTCGAGGAGGTCGTCGAAGTCGCGCATGGCACAAGGGTAACGAGCCGGGGGCGTCATCAGGCTGCAGGCTCGGCGGGTGACGTCGCCGCGGGGCGGAGCAGCACCAGCGCGAGCACGGCCGCGAGCGCTGCGCAGCCGGCTGCGCCCACGAACACCGCGTGCAGCTGGGTGATGCCGGCGTCGATCTGGGCGTCCTTGTACGCCTGGCAGAGCCGCGCCTCGCCGTTGCACAGCTGCGCGGCCGGGGGGATCTTCTCGGTCGCGGAGTAGAACGCGCGCAGGCCGATCGTGGTGAGGGCCGAGATGCCCAGCAGCATCCCGACCATGCGCGCGACGATCAGCAGGGCGGACGCGACGCCGTGGACCGCGTCGGCGGTGTGCGCGAGCAGGGCGGCGTTGACCGGTGCGATCGCCACGCCGAAGCCGAGACCGCCCAGCACGAGCGACCAGGTCTCGACCGGATGGTCCAGCGAGGTGCGGCCCCACGTGGTCATGTGCCAGAACGCGACTGCGCTCATCAGCATCGCGACGGCGGTCAGCACGTGCGCCGGCACCCGGCGCAGCAGCCAGCCGCCGATCAGGGCGCCGACCGGCAGGGCGACCAGGAAGCGTACGAGCACGAGCGCCGCGTCGAGCTGGGAGTCGCGGTGGACCGTGAGCCTGGCGAAGAACGGGATGTCGACCAGCGCGGCGATGAGGGAGGCGCCGACGAAGAACGACACGACCAGCGCACCCCATGCGGGCCGTGAGCTGAGCGCTCCCCGCGGGATCAGCGGCTGCGGTGCGCGGCGCTGGCGGATCGCGAAGCCGATGAACGCGGCGACCGCGATCGGCAGCAGCCACGGGGCATCGGGGGACACCGCGCCGCTCTCGGGCTCGGCGGAGGCGAACGTCACGATCACGGCGCCGAGACCGGTCGTCAGCAGCAGTGCCCCCCAGATGTCGGTCTCGCGGGCGAGCGCCGGCCAGCCGCGCCACGCGACGAGCGGGTGGCGGGCGGTCGCGAGTCGCAGCAGGAACAGCGCGATCACGGCGAACGTCGCGAGGGCGAGCGGGGTCAGCCAGCGGGAGTCGCCGGTCACGGGAAGGTACGCGCGGCCGATCTCGACGTCCTGCACCAGCCGCGTGGGCGCGAGCATCACCAGCGCGACGCCCGTCAGCGCGAGCACGCCCAGCACGGCCCCCAGGATGTCGAGGCGCTTGCCCGCCGTCGCGTCGTGCACGGCGTCCCGCAACGGGACCATCGCCGCCGCGAGGACCAGGCCGATCGCGCAGTTGAGCCAGAAGATCGTGCGCCAGTCGCCGAACGCCAGGACTGCGGCGCCGTACAGCGGTCCGAGGACGCTGCCGAGCTCCTGGACCGCGCCGACCACGCCGAGGGGCATCCCGCGGCGGTGGGGCGGCCAGAGATCAGCCACGAGCGCGAGCGTCGGCGGGATGAGTCCTCCGCCGCCGATGCCCTGGATGAGCCGCCCCGCGACCACGGTCTCGAGGTCGTACGCGGCCGCGGTCACGACGGAGCCGACCGCGAAGACGACCAGCGAGCCCAGCAGGACGGGCACCCGGCCCCGCAGGTCCGAGATGCGCCCGATCAGCGGCAGCACACCGACGTAGCCGAGCAGGAAGCCCGAGACGATCGGCGCCGCGCGCTGCAGGTCGTCCAGGTTGAGCCCGACCGTGCTCATCATGTCGGGCAGGGCCAGCACGACGACGTACGTGTCGGCGGCCGCGAACGCGATCGCGACGGCTGCCAGCGCCAGCAGGACCTTGGAGGCAGGCCTGATGGCCGGAGGCTGCGTCATGCCGCGGTCAGGGCTTGGTGATGCTGACCGGCGTGTCCGACGTGCTGAGGGAGACGGTGTAGGTGACCGCGCCGCCCCCGGGGTAGAACGCGCCGCTCAGCGTGGCGTCGCGCAGCTCGTCGTCGTCATCGAGGCGGTAGGTGACCTGGAACTCCTGGTCGGCCGTCGCGGACGGGATGATCGTGGCCACGACGTCGCCGGGCAGCGTGCCCTTGATCGTGGTGAGCACGTCCTTGCCGTCGCGGGACTGCCCGGCGTCGCGGAGCTTCGTGGTCTTGACGAGGATCTGCGAGATGCCCTTGTCGGCCGACACCAGCGCCGCGGGATCGGGAGCCTTGAGGTCCTGCGGGTCGATCACGGTGAAGTCGGGCAGGAACCCGGTCTTGGCCCAGACCTTGCCGTCCACCGCGACGACGTCCGCACCCAGGCTCGAACCGCCCGTGACGACGTTGACCTTGCCCGTGAACGCGGGGGAGTGGTTGCCCTTGCCGGTGGCCGACAGGAGCCCCGTGATGCCGTCGGGGAGTCGCTTGGTCGCGAGCGCGATGTTGATGGTCTCGGCGGTGTCGAGAGTCTTCTTGGCCGTGTCGAGACGGGCCTGGAGCTTGTCGGTGTCGCCGCCCTTCGGCTCGGAGGAGTCCGATCCTCCGGTGCAGCCGGTCAGGGCCAGGAGGGTCGCGAGCAGGACAGGGAGAAGGTGACGGGTGCGCACGCGCTCAGTCTCCCACGGCGGGGTCCGGCGAATCGGTGACATCGCTGACATCGATGCGGCCCGCGGGCGGTCCGGCCACCGCCAGGATCGGCTGCGCGACCGGCACGCCGGAGCCGTCCCGGCGATCGCTCACCGGGGGCAGGTCGACCGCGGAGCCGCTGGTCGCGCACGCCATCGGGGTGCCGTCGCCGACCCAGGCCAGCAGCAGCCCGTCCTCGCCCTTGAGCAGCCGCTGGCAGCGGACGCCGCCGGTGGCCCGGCCCTTGGGCGGGTAGATCGACAGCGGGCTGACCTTGACCGCACCGTTCTGGGTGCCGGGCAGCGCATTGGCCGAGCCCGCCACCGTCACGACGTACGCATCGTCCACGTCGGCGACCGCGCCGAACGAGACCACCCGCTGGCCGGCCGCGAGCTTGATGCCGGCGACGCCACCGCCGGAGCGTCCCTGCGGACGGACCAGGGAGGCCGAGAAGTACAGCAGCTGCGCATCGGACGTCACGAAGGCGAGCTGCTCCTCGCCCGACTCCAGCACCGCGGCCCCGACCACGGCGTCGCCGTCAGCCAGCGAGATGAGCTCCCACTGGTCGCGCGACAGGTGATCGGGCCGGACCCGCTTGACGACGCCCTGTCGGGTGCCGAGCGCAATGCCGGGACCGTCCTCGTCGAACGTCATGAGGGCGAGCGCGGCCGAGTCGAGCTCGGCGACCTCGCTGAGGGGCAGCCCGCCCTGCAGGTTGGGCGAGTGGGCGCTCGGCGGGAGGCCGGGCAGCTCCAGGACGCTGATGCGGTGCACCGTGCCGGCAGCGGTGATGACGCCCACCTCGCCGCGGGCCGTCGTACGGACGGCCGAGACGATCGTGTCGTGCTTGACCCGGCGGTCGACCGCTCCGAGGGGGGAGTCGTCGGACGTACGGGCGAGCAGCCCGGTCGCCGAGAGCAGCACCCAGCACGGGTCGTCGGCGACCTCCAGCGGGGACGCGGCCGTCGCGGTCTGGCCGGACGACTCCAGCAGGACCGTGCGGCGGGGCGTGCCGAAGGTCTGGGCCATCTCGTTGAGCTCGTCGCCGACGACCGTCCGCAGGAGGCTCTCGTCGCCGAGGATCGCGTCGAGCTGCTCGATCGTGCGGCGCAGCTCCTCGATCTCCTTCTCGACCTCGATGCGGTCGTAGCGGGTCAGGCGTCCCAGCGTCAGGTCGAGGATGTAGGTCGCCTGCGGATCGGACAGGTCGAACACCGACATCAGGCGTTCCTTGGCCTCCCCACGGTTCTCGCTGGAGCGCACGAGCTGGATGACCTCGTCGATGTCGAGCAGGGCCAGCAGCATGCCCTCGAGCAGGTGCAGGCGGTCGGCGGCCTTGCCGCGGCGGAACGTCGTGCGCCGGCGCACGACGTCGATGCGGTGCTCGAGGTAGACCTCCAGCATCTGCTTGAGGCCCAGCGTGCGGGGCTGGCCGTCGACCAGTGCGACCGCGTTGATGCCGAACGAGCTCTCCATCGGGGTGCTCTTGTAGAGCTGCTCGAGGATCGTCTCGGGGATGTAGCCGTTCTTGATCTCGATGACCAGCTGGAGGCCCTTGTGGCGGTCCGTGAGGTTCTTGAGGTCCGAGATGCCCTGCAGCTTCTTCGCCTGGACGAGCTTCTTGATCGCCTCGATGACCTTCTCGGGTCCCACGTTGTAGGGCAGCTCGGTGATCACGATGCCCTTCTTGCGGGGCGTGACGTTCTCGATGCGGGCCGAGGCGCGCATGCGGAATGAGCCGTTGCCCGTCGCGTACGCGTCGCGCACCCCCTCGAGACCCACGATCTTGCCGCCGGTGGGCAGATCGGGCCCGGGGATGAACCGCATGAGGTCGTCGAGATCGGCCTTGGGGTGCTTGATCAGGTGCCGCAGCGCCTGCACGACCTCGATGAGGTTGTGCGGGGCGATGTTGGTGGCCATGCCCACCGCGATGCCGCTCGCGCCGTTGACCAGGAGATTGGGCAGGGCGGCGGGCAGCACGACCGGCTCGAGCTCGCGGCCGTCGTAGTTGGGCCGGAAGTCGACCGTGTCCTCGTTGATCGAGGCGGTCATCGCCTCGGCGGCCGCGTCCATGCGGATCTCGGTGTAACGCATCGCGGCGGGCGGATCGTCCGGCGAGCCGAAGTTGCCGTGGCCGTCGGCCAGCGGGAGCCGCAGGGACCACGGCTGCACGAGACGGACCAGGGCGTCGTAGATCGCGCTGTCGCCGTGCGGGTGCAGCCGGCCCATGACCTCGCCGACCGGCCGGGCGCTCTTGACGTGCCCGCGGTCGCTGCGCAGGCCCATGTCGTCCATCGTGAAGAGGAGACGTCGCTGGACCGGCTTGAGGCCGTCGCGGGCGTCGGGGAGGGCGCGGGAGTAGATGACCGAGTAGGCGTACTCCAGGAAGCTGGATCGCATCTCGTCGCCGACGTCGGTGTCGAGGATGTGCTCCTCGAACTCCTCCTCGGGAGCCTGCTTGCTGGTGCGGGCCATGCCTTCCTCTCCTGGACGTGCGTGAGCAACCATTTTCCCCCGTGGCGCGCCTGCGGACTCCACCGCCACGCCGTGCGGCGACCCGATAGGTTGGGACCTGTGACCAACGAGGTGCATCCCGTCGAGCACTGGGAGGCTGACGTCCTGCTCCGGGACGGCCGCGTCGCCCAGCTCCGTCCCATCCTGGAGGCGGACGCCGACCGCTTCGTCGAGTTCTACTCCAGGGTCTCCGAGGAGTCCAAGTACTTCCGGTTCTTCGCGCCCTACCCGACGCTCTCGGACAAGGACGTCAAGCGCTTCACGATAGTCGACCACGATCGCCGGGTCGCGTTCGTGGTCACCCTGCACTCGGAGATCATCGGCGTCGGACGCTACGACGCCGTCAGCGACGACGAGGCCGAGGTCGCCTTCCTGGTCGAGGACGCGCACCAGGGCCGCGGCGTGGGCCAGCTGCTGCTCGAGCACCTCGCGCAGGCCGGACGTGAGCGCGGCATCCGACGGTTCGTGGCGGACGTGCTGCCCTCCAACGCCCGCATGCAGCAGATCTTCCGCGAGATGGGCTACAAGATCGAGGGCATGATCGAGGACGGCGTCCAGCGCCTGATCTTCGAGACCGAGCCGACCGACATGGCCATCGGCGTGATGCGGGCCCGCGAGCAGCGTGCCGAGGCCGCCTCGATCGAGCGCATCTTCAAGGCCCGCAGCATCGCGGTGATCGGCGCTAGCCGCCGCCAGGACTCGATCGGCCAGGCGATGGTGCGCAACCTCGTGCTCGGCGACTTCCTCGGCAGCGTCTACGCGGTGAACTCGCAGGCCGAGGCCGTGTCCGGCCTCCCGGCGTACAAGCGGGTCCAGGACATCCCCGGCGAGGTCGACGTCGCGATCGTCGCGGTCCCGGCCGAGTCGGTCAACGACGTCGTGCTCGACTGCGCCGCGAAGGGCGTCCACGGGCTCATCGTGATCTCGGCCGGCTTCGCCGAGGAGGGACCCGAGGGTCGCCAGCGCCAGCGTGCCCTGCTGGGGCTCAGCCGGTCGTACGGGCTGCGACTCGTCGGCCCCAACTGCCTGGGCCTGATCAACACCGCCCCCGACCTGCAGCTCAACGCCTCGCTGTCGCCCGCGATGCCGCCGCAGGGCCGTGTCGGCTTCTTCTGCCAGTCCGGAGCCCTCGGCACCGCGATCCTGGAGTCGGTGTCGCGACGCGGCCTCGGCCTCTCGACGTTCGTGTCCGCCGGCAACCGCGCCGACGTCTCGGGCAACGACCTGCTCCAGTACTGGCAGGAGGACGACGCGACCGAGGTCATCCTGCTCTACCTGGAGTCGATCGGTAACCCGCGCAAGTTCTCGCGCATCGCCCGGCGGGTCTCGCGCACCAAGCCGATCGTGGCGGTCAAGTCGGGCCGCTCGACGCAGGGCGTCCCCGTCGGCCACACCGTCGCGCGTACGTCCGCCCCGCAGTCGGCGGTCGACGCGATGTTCCGCCAGGCCGGGGTCATCCAGGTCGACACCCTCGACGAGATGTTCGACGTCGCCCAGCTGCTGGCGCACCAGCCGCTGCCGCGCGGCAACCGCATCTCGATCGTCGGAAACTCCGACGCGGTCGCGCTGATCGTCGCCGATGCCGCCGCCGCGGCAGGCCTCCGGGTCGCCGAGCCGGTGTCGCTGGGCGCCAACGCGAACGCCGACGACTTCGAGGTCGCGATCGAGACCGCGATCGCCAACCCCGACGTCGACGCTCTTGTCGCGGTCTACATCCCGCCGCTCAACACCAGCGGCGAGGAGGTCGCCAATGTGCTCGCCGCAGTGGGTGAGCAGTCCGACAAGCCCATCGTGTCGACGTTCCTCGGCACCGAGGGCGTCCCGGTGCTCCTGCGGGTGCCCGATCTGCTCGGCGGATCCGCCGGTCGCGGATCGGTGCCGTCGTACGCCGCCCCGGAGTCCGCGGTCCGCGCCCTGGCCCGGGTCGTCAACTACGCCGAGTGGGCCGCGCGCGACCACGGCGAGTTCCACCTCGCGATGGACCACCGCAGCGGCGACGCGCGGGCGCTGGTGCGGGACGTCCTCAAGGCCGCCCCGCGCGGTGCAGTGCTGTCGACCGACCAGGTCCACACCCTGCTGGCCTGTTACGGCATCGACCTGCTGACCTGGATCAACGTCCATGACCGGGACGAGGCGATCGCGGCCGGCGAGAAGCTCGGCTGGGACGTCGTCCTCAAGGCCGGCAGCGAGCACCTGCGCAGCCGACCCGACATCGACCACGTCTGGCGCGGCATCCGCGACGCCGAGGAGATGGCCGAGGCCTGGGACGAGCTCTCCGGCTGGACCGGCATGCGCAAGGACACCAAGTTCTTCGTCCAGCGAGTCGCGCCCGACGGCGTCCACGTGTCGTTCGGCGTCACCGAGGACCCGCTGTTCGGGCCTCTGGTCTCGTTCGGCCTCGCCGGGGCACCGAGCGAGCTGCTGGGCGACCGGTCGTACGGCATCCCGCCGCTCACCGACCTCGACGCCGAGGCGATGATCCGCGACCTGCGCTCCGCTCCGCTGCTCTACGGCTACCGCGGCTCCGAGAAGGTCGACGTGGACGCGCTGCAGGACATCATCGTGCGCCTCGCGGCGATGAAGGACGACCTCCCGGAGATCGCCGAGCTCGACCTCGAGCCGGTCGCAGTGCACCCCCACGGCTTCACGGCGCTCAGCGCCCGCGCCAAGGTCATGCCCACCGCGGACCGTCGCGGCGAGTGGTACGTCCGGCGGCTCAGCCAGCCGGCAGCGGCGGGAGATACGCTGACGTGATGACCACCGACCATACGAGAGCCCTCTTCGACGAGGTCTCCCGCAGCGGCTACTACCCCGAGATCGTGGCCGAGGGTCTGCGTGACGCACTCGCCGACGAGCTCGTCCGGGGATTCGTCCTGCACCACGAGCCGACGTTCGACCGTGACGAGATCCGCCGGCACATGACCGTCCTCGCGCTGACGCCCAGCCGCCTGGTCCTCGTGCACACCGACGAGCACCCCGGGGACGACCTGCTGCCCAAGCCCTACACGTCGACCACGTCCGAGGCCGTGGCGCTCGACCAGGTGCGCTCGGTGGTCGTGACCCGCATGGTCACCTCCAACTCCAAGCAGCTCGAGGAGGCCCTGCTGACGATCGGCTGGGGTGCCGTGTCCCGGGTCGAGCTCGAGCCCGCACGGTGCTCGGACCCCGAGTGCGAGGCCGATCACGGCTACTCCGGCAGCCTGACCGGTGACGACTTCTCGCTGCGCCTGGCCGCGGCCGGCGACGGCGGTGCCGCGGTCGAGCGGCTGCTGGCGTTCGCGCGCACGCTGTCGGCCGCGACGGCCGGTCGGAGCTCGTGACAGCGTCGGTGCCGGGGCTCGCAGGGCGTCGGACGATCGACCAGGTCATGCCCTCGGTGGGTGCGGCCCTCGGCGTGGACGGCTTCGCCAACACGCTCGAGCTGCCCGAGTCGGCGCGCTACGTCGTGTTCCTCGTCGACGGGATGGGCCTTGAGCTGCTGCGCGAGCACGCGCAGGCCGCACCGTTCCTGTCGTCCTTGCTCAACGTCGAGGACGTCGTGTGCGGCGTCCCGTCCACGACCGTCACGAGCCTGACGTCGCTGGGCACGGGTCTGCGTCCCGGCCAGCACGGCATGGTCGGCTACACCTCACGCGTGCCCGAGACGGGCCGGCGGATCAACGCCCTGAAGTGGGACCAGCCGATCGATCCCCGCGACTGGCAGCCGTACCCGACCGTGCTGCAGCGGCTCCAGGAGGCGGGCATCTCCGCGTCCTCGGTCAACGATGCGAAGTTCGAGGGCACGGGCCTCACGGTCTGCAGCCAGCGGGGCGTGCCCTTCCACGGCATCAACTCGGTCTATGAACGCCTCGACGTCGTGCTGGACGTCATCGAGTCGGCGCCGCGGTCGGTCACGTACGCGTACGAGTCCCGCCTCGACCACACCGGCCACGGCAGCGGCTGCACGTCCGCGGAGTGGCGCGAGATGCTGACCACGATCGACACCGAGCTCATGGAGCTGCGCGACGAGCTGCCGCGCGACACGACCCTCGTCGTGACGGCCGACCACGGGATGGTCGACCTGCCCATGGAAGGACGCTTCGACGTGGACTCCGAGCCCCGGCTGCTCGACGACGTGGACCTGCTCGCGGGCGAGGCGCGGTTCCGGCACCTCTACACGCGTCCGGGCGCCGCGGCGGACGTCGCCGCGCGGTGGAGCGAACGGCTGGGGGAGCGGGCGATCGTGCGCACCCAGGACGGGCTCGAGGACTGGTTCGGGCCCGTTTCCGACGACGTACGCGGCCGGATCGGCGACGTGGTCGTGGCCTCGCTCGGCGACTTCGCGGTGTTCTCGTCCCGCGAGTTCGGCATCGAGCTGAAGATGACCGGATTCCACGGCTCGGTCACCGACGCCGAGCTGCGCATCCCGGTGCTCGTCGCACCGTGACCCCGACAGGAGGGTGGCCGTGGCGGATCTGAACTTCTACAGCGGCACGATGGACTGCGGCAAGAGCACGCTCGCGCTGCAGATGGACCACAACCACCGGGCCCGTGGCCGGGTCGGGCGGGTGTTCACCTCGCACGACCGCGCGGGCACCGCGACGCTGTCGAGCCGGCTCGGCCTGTCGGTCGAGGCGATCGAGGTCGACGACGCGTTCGACTTCTGGCAGTTCACGGTCGGTGAGCTCACGCATGGCGGACGCATCGACTACTTCGTGTGCGACGAGGCGCAGTTCTACACGGTCCCGCAGATCGACCAGCTGGCCAAGATCACCGACGAGCTGTCGATCGACATCTTCGCATTCGGGATCCTGACCGACTTTCGCACCAAGATGTTCCCCGGATCGCTGCGGCTGACCGAGCTGGCGGACCGGGTGCACACCCTGCAGGTCGAGGCGTTGTGCTGGTGCGGCGAGCGTGCGACGCACAATGCGCGCACCGAGGACGGCGTCATGGTCACCGAGGGGGAGGTCATCGTCGTGGGCGACGTCGAGGACCCCGAGCGTCCCGCGCCCCAGGTGGGCTATGAGGTGCTCTGTCGTCGGCACCACCGCCGTCGCATGACGGCGGCGTCCGCGCAGGCCGCGGCCTTGTCGCCCGACGTCCTGCCGTTCGACTGAGCCGGTTCGACTGAGCCGGCCGGTCTCAGTCGTTCTTGTCGCCGAACATGATCTCGTCCCAGCTGGGGACGCGACGACGTTCCTGACGCTTCTTGCGGGGGCCCAGCGTGTCGGGCACCGCGACGTTGTGCTGCAGGGAGTCCTCGAAGTCGTCGGCCTCGACCTCGGCGGCCGGGCTGTCGGCGACGGCCTCGGTCTCCTCCAGCGCGAGCTGCTCGAGGGCGCGCCGGTCACGGGCCTCCTTGAGCGAGGAGACTGCGGAGAGTGCGGCCTGCTCGATCGGCTGCAGCGGCTCGGGGATCGGGACGACCGGGGCGGCGGGCGCCTCGACCTGGGGCAGCTCGTCCTGGATCGGCTCGGCCTCGGGTGCGGGGGCCGACGCGCGTACGGCATCGGCGATCGCCATGTCGGTGGAGTCGGGCAGCGCGACGTCACCGACGAGGTCGTGTGCGTGCTGGTCGGCCGGGACGACGTAGCGGCTCTTGACGTCGAACAGGAAGGTGGCGGGCTCGGCCTGGCCGTGGGGCGTCACGAGGACCGTCCAGCGACCGTCCTCACGCCGCCACGAGTCCCACTCGGCCTCTTCGGGGACACCGCCGTCGGCGGCGATGTTCTCCGCGATCAGGGTGCCCAGCAGGATGCCGGCGCCGCCGATGTGCTTGCGGCGGATCGCGGTCTTGCGGGCCTGCTCGCACATGAACTCGCGCTCGGCGAGGACCGGACCGGCGAAGCCGTCGATCTGCGCGACCGGCACACCGGCCGAGTCCGCGACGGACTGAGGTGACTCGCCGCGGCGGATGCGGCTCTGGATGTCGCGCGGGCTGAGTGAGCTTTCCATACGGATCTCCATCTGGCCGGGGGTGCTCCCAGAGCGGGATGACGTGCCGAGCATCGCGGTGAGGCGGTGGTCCGCGGGGATGCGGTACTGCTCTCCGGTGGTGACGTCTCGCGCGATGAGGAACCGTCCGTCCTCACTCAATCTCTGAAGATTGAGATCACGCATGTCATCGCCTCCGCTGTCGACGACTCCGCGTGGGCGTCACACGAAGCGTTCAACCTCAATCGTAGGCGCGCGGCGTTCGATTCTGCTGCGACGCGCCGGTACGCGCTAGCGTCGTTGCTGTGTCCACCACCTTGCTGCTGATCCTCGATCTCGCGGGGATCGCCGTCTTCGCCTCGACAGGCGCGCTGGTCGGTGTCCGCAAGGAGCTGGACGTCTTCGGTGTCGCAGTCCTCGCGGTCATGACAGGGCTGGGCGGTGGCGTGCTGCGCGATCTGCTGATCGGCTCGGTCCCGCCAGCGGCCTTGGAGGACTGGCGCTATCTGGTGGTGCCCTTCGTCACGTCCCTCGTGGTGTTCGCCTTCCACCCGACGTTCGGGCGGCGTGAGCGCGGCATCATGCTGCTGGACGCGGTGGGACTCGCGCTGTTCTGCGTGACGGGTGCCGTCACGGCGGAGGAGGCGGGGCTCAACGTGCTGTCGTCCTCGGCCCTCGGCATGCTCACCGGCATCGGCGGGGGGATGATGCGCGACATCGCGTCGGGGCGCGTGCCGGTCGTCTTCCGCGGTGAGCTCTACGCGACCCCGGCATTCGCGGGAGCGCTCGTGGCGAGCGTCGTGCACCACGAGGGCTGGTCCCAGTGGTGGTACATCGTCGCATTCGGGACCTGCCTGGTCTGGCGGGTCCTGGCCCTCAAGCGCGGGTGGTCGGCGCCCCTGCCGCCCGGCACCGCCCACGTCTGACCGCCCACGAGTCGCCCACGACCGCTGACGAGTCGCGTACGACCGCTGACGAGTCGCGTACGACCGCTGACGAGTCGCGTACGACCGCTGGCGAGTCGCGTACGACAGGCGAGGAGTCACTTCGCGACAACGCTGAGTGACTCCTCGGCATCCGTACGTGACTCGTCGGCGTCGGTGCGTGACTCGTGGGCGTCGGTGCGTGACTCGTCGGCGTCCGTACGTGACTCGTGGGCGGGGGTCAGCGGGGGAGGACGTGGGTGAACTCGGCGTCGGGGTTGCCGAAGCGGTGGTTGGTGATCGAGATGGCCTGCTCCTGCAGGAACGGCAGCGCCTCGACCCGTCCGGACGCCGTGACCGTGCCGGAGTGGATCGCGACGTCGGGGTCACCCTCGACGGCCACGGCCAGCGCGAGCGGGTCGCCGCCGATGAGACGTACGCGCGACGGTCGGCTCGCGGCGGCCCTCGCCAGCCACTGCTCCTGCGTCTCGATCCGGGCCTGCGGGACGAGCCCGTCCGGCAGCGGTGTCCCCGAGCTGACCTCGACCGGGGCTCCTGTGCGGGCCGCGACGAGCAGGACGCGGACCAGGTCGGCGAGGAGGCCGTCGAACCGGATCGTCACCGGCACCGGGACGTAGCGGAACACGTTGCGCTCCACCCCGAGCCCGGAGACGTCCTCGGCGACGCCGAACCCACCGGTCCAGGCGAGCTGGTCGGACGCCGCCGCGGCCTCGAGCTCGGCCACCTGCGCCGCGGTCAGTCCCGTGGCAGCTGCCTCGAGCACCGCGACCACCTCGGGTGCCAGGTCCGGCTCCGCCGCGGTGGATCGCAGCGGGCGAGGGCTCCACGTGCCCAGGTGGGTCAGGTAGTTGGGCCCGCCGGCCTTGGCCGTGGTGCCGACCGACGACCGCTTCCACCCACCGAACGGCTGGCGCTGCACGATCGCGCCGGTGATGCCGCGGTTGACGTAGAGGTTGCCGGCCTGGACGCTGTCGATCCACGCGTTGACCTCGTCGGCGTCGAGGGAGTGGATGCCGGCAGTGAGGCCGTAGTCCGTCGTGTTCTGCCACTGGATCGCCTCGTCGAGCGTCCGGGCGTGCATGATCCCGAGGATCGGCCCGAAGTACTCGGTCCGGTGGAACTCGCTGCCGGGACGTACGCCCGTGCGGACGCCGGGGGACCAGACCCGCTCGTCGTCGCCCACCTGGCGGGGCTCGACGAGCCACGACTCGCCCTCGCCGAGCCGGGTGAGACCGTCCGCTAGCTTGCCCTGCGGAGGCTCGATGACCGGTCCCATGGTCACCTGCGGATCCTGCGGATGACCGATCTTGAGCGACTGCACGGCGTCGACGAGCTGACGCTCGAACCGCTCGGACTGCGCGACCGAGCCGACCAGGATCGCGAGACTCGCGGCAGAGCACTTCTGCCCGGCGTGACCGAATGCGCTCTTGACGAGGTCGGCGACCGCGAGGTCGATGTCGGCGCTGGGGGTGATGACGATCGCGTTCTTGCCGCTGGTCTCGGCGAGCAACGGCAGATCGGGTCGCCACGAGCGGAACAGCTGGGCGGTCTCCCACCCGCCGGTGAGGATGACGCGGTCGACCTGCGGGTGGGCGATGAGCGACCTGCTCACCGGCCCCTCCTCGACCGTGACGAAGCGCAGCACCTCGCGCGGCACCCCGGCCTGCCACAGGGACTCGACCATGACTGCCGCACAGTGCTGGGTCTGCGGCGCCGGCTTGATGACGACACCGCTGCCGACCGCGAGCGCGGCCAGGACCGACCCGGCCGGGATCGCGACGGGGAAGTTCCACGGGGGAGTGACGACCGTGAGCGTGTCGGGCACGAACTCGGCGCCGTCCACCTCGTCGAGCCGGCGCGCGGCCTCCGCGTAGTAGTTGGCGAAGTCGATCGCCTCGCTGACCTCGACGTCGGCCTCCGCGACGGTCTTGCCCGCCTCGGCCGCCATGACGGAGATCAGGTCGCCCCGGCGGTCGGCGAGGGCAGCGGCCGCTTGGTGCAGCACCTGCGCGCGGACGTCGGTGCCGCGTGCCTCCCATGCCTTCGCGGCCTTGCGCGTGTCGAGCACCAGGGCCTCGAGATCGTCCTCGCCGTCGAGCGTGCTGGTGCGGACGGTCTCGTCGCCCAGCTCGGTGTCGCTCGAGCGCTCCAGCGCCAGCCGGGCCCACGCCCGGTTGGCGGCGGTGGACGGGTCGGTGTCGGGTGTGTTGGCGAAGCGGTCGGCGACCGGGGTCAGGCTCTCGTTCGAGCGGTCCTGCACGCGGTGCGGCCCGGGCACGGACTCGTCGAGGGCCTCGACGGACTCCAGGAACCGCCGGGTCTCCCGCTCCAGCAGGTCGGCGCTGGTCGACAGCTCGAACGCGGCCGACATGAAGTTGTCGCTGCTCGCGTTCTCCTCGAGGCGTCGCACGAGGTAGGAGATCGCGACGTCGAACTCGGCGGGGTGGACGACGGGCGTGTAGAGCAGCAGCTGGCCGATGTCGGCGCGCACCGCGTCAGCCGGCCCGCCGTCCATCCCCAGCAGCATCTCGAAGTCGACGCCGTCGCGGACGCCGCGATCGCCCGCGAGCAGCCACGCGTACGCGATGTCGAACAGGTTCTGGCCTGCGACGCCGATGCGTACGGCCTCGGTGCGCTCGGGGGTGAGGGCCCAGTGCAGGACGCGCTTGTAGTTGGTGTCGGTCTCGCGCTTGGAGTGCCAGGTCGCGAGTGGCCAGCCGTGAACGGTCGCGTCGACGCGCTCCATCGCGAGGTTGGCGCCCTTGACGACGCGGACCTTGATCGCCGCACCGCCGTCGGCCCGTCGCCGGGCCGCCCAGGCCTGCAGCTCCTGCATCGCGCCGAGCGCATCGGGCAGGTACGCCTGCAGGACGATGCCCGCCTCGAGCGCCGGGAAGCGCTCGAGGATGCGGGTGAAGACCGCGACGGTCAGGTCGAGGTCCTTGTACTCCTCCATGTCGAGGTTGATGAACGTCGGCTCGCCCGCGGCCGCTCGCTCGTAGAGCGGCATCAGCTGCTCCACGACGCGGGCGACGGACTCGTCGAAGGCCCACATCGACAGCTGGCTGGCGACCGAGGACACCTTGATCGAGACGTAGTCGACGTCCTCACGCTCGAGCAGCGCGAGGGTGCCGTCGCGGCGCCGCGCTGCCTCCCCGTCACCGAGCACCGCCTCGCCCAGGAGGTTGAGGTTGAGCCGGTCACCGCCCGCGCGGAGCTTGCGGATCGCTCGGCCGAGCTGCTGGGGGCGGGCGTCCACCACGAGGTGGCCGACCATGCTGCGCAGCGTCCTGCGGGCGACGGAGACGACCAGCCCGGGCAGGACGAGGGAGGTCACCCCGCCGAGCTTGAGCAGCAGCCTCTGGCTCACCGGCAGGAACGCCGGGGTGCTTCGCGCGAGCGTCCGCAGGTTGCGCGCCGCGATCCGGTGGTCGTCCGGGCGGACGACGCGGTCGACGAAGCCGATCGTGAACTCCAGCCCCTGGGGGTCCTTGAGAAGCTGGGCGAGGCGTGCGGCGGCGGCGTCCGGGCGGCGGGCGTGCGAGCGGTTCGGGTCGATCCAGGCGTGGACCAGCTCGACGCTGCGCTCGGCGAGAGTGAGGTGGGTCATATTGCTCTCCACCTTAGTGACCCGGTGGGCCGATTTCACCCGCCGTCAGGGCTGCGTCGACGTCCGGATGGACCACGCGACGACCGCGCCGGCCACGCCCGCGGCGAGGGGGACCAGGAAGCCGGCCGAGGCACCCTGCCCGTCGATCACCGCGCCGGCGACCGCGGCCCCCGGCGCGACCCCCACCGACATGCCGGTCGTCGACCAGGTCAGCGCCTCGGTGAGCCGGGTGTGTGGTACCTCGCGCTCGATCAGGTTGACCATCGCGATGAGTGTCGGCGAGATCATGAACCCGCCGAGGAACACGCCGATCGCGACCGCGGGGATGCTCGTGACGAAGTACAGCGGGGCGAACAGCGCACCCAGCACGAGGATCGCGCGGCGCAGCCGGACCAGCGGTCGCGCGGGCTGGGGGAGCGCGCCTACGGCGACGCCCGCGAGCAGGCTCCCGGCCGCCCACACCGCCAGCACGAAGCCTGCGGCACCAGGCCGGCCCTGCTCGTCGGTGAACGCCGCGATGATCACCTCGGCCGAGCCGAACACGATCCCGAGGGCGCCGGAGACCAGCACGATGGGCCCGAGGAAGGCCCAGTTCAGGGCCGGCCCGACGTGGGTGTCGCGAGGCGTCGCGGGTGGCTGGGTCGACCGCTGCAGGGCCAGGGCCCAGCTGCCGATCAGCGCGGCGGCGGCGGCGCAGATCAGGCCTGTCACGTCGGGTGCCTGCAGCGTCAGGAACGTCACTAGCACGGGCCCGACGATGAACACGACCTCGTCGGCTATCGCCTCGATCGAGAACGCGGTGTTGAGCTGGGTGCGGTCGGTGATGACGTGGTTCCAGCGGGCGCGGACCATGCTGCCGGTCTGCGGCGTGGCGAGGCCCGCCAGCACCGCGCACGCATGCGGCCACGGCGTGGACCAGTCCTGGTCGACCGCGTAGAGGAACGCGCCGATCCCCGTCGCGTACAGGCCGCCCACGACCCACAGCACCGTGGCCTGACCGACCCGGTCGGCGAGGCGCCCCTGCAGCGGGCCGAACGCGGCCGCCGCGAGGACGTACGCCGCGGACATGATGCCGGCGTCCTTGTACGACCCACCGCGCTCGTGGACGAGCAGCACGATGCCGAGCCCCGCCATCGACAGCGGGAGCCGCGACCACAGGGCCGTGAACGAGAACAGGGCAGCACCCGGTCGCGACAGAACGTCGCGGTACGTCGTCAGCATCTCGCCTCCCAGCCCGAGCACCCTACCCAGTCCGGTGAGAGGATGAACGCATGGATGTCCGACCCTTTGATGCGCTGCTGCTGGTGTCGTTCGGAGGGCCCGAGAAGCCCGACGACGTCGTGCCCTTCCTGGAGAACGTGACCGCGGGGCGAGGCATCCCCCGCGAACGCCTGGAGGAGGTCGGCCAGCACTACTTCCAGTTCGGCGGCAAGTCGCCGATCAACGCGCTCAACGTCGAGCTGCTGGAGGCGCTGCGCGCCGACTTCGCCGAGCACGGCATCGACGTGCCGATCTACTGGGGCAACCGCAACTGGGACCCCTACCTTCGCGACGCGGCCGAGCAGATGGCGGCCGACGGCGTCAAGCGTGCCGCGTGCTTCGTCACCAGCGCGTACTCGTCGTACTCCGGGTGCCGGCAGTACCGCGAGAACCTGTACGACGCGGTGAGCGGTCTCGAGATCGGCCTGAGCCGCCTGCGCCACTACTTCAACCACCCCGGTTTCGTCGGGCCGTTCACCGAGGCGACCCGGGCCTCGCTCGAGGCGGCGCCCGCGGGCACGCACGTCGTGTTCGTGACCCACTCGATCCCCACCTCCATGAACGAGGCCAGCGGCGGGCCGGGACAGCGGATGTACAAGCGCCAGCACGAGAGCGTCGCGGCCCAGGTCGCGGAGGGCGCAGGTGCCGAGAACTGGTCGCTGGTCTACTGCTCGCGATCGGGATCGCCCCACGTGCCGTGGCTCGAGCCCGACGTCAACGACCACCTCGAGGAGCTGCACGCGAACGGCGTCGAGTCCGTCGTCGTGGTGCCGATCGGCTTCATCTCCGACCACATGGAGGTCATCTACGACCTCGACACCGAGGCCAGGGCGACGGCCGAGCGGCTCGGCCTGCAGTACGACCGGGTCGACACCCCCGGCGCGCACCCGGAGTTCGTCGCGATGGTCCGCGACCTGCTGGTCGAGCGCGCCGCGGTCGAGCGGGGCGAGACCGTCGAGCGCAAGGCGTGCGGCGAGCTCCCGGCCTCGCACGACGTCTGCCCGGCCGACTGCTGCCTGAACCCGCGGGCCTCGCTGCCCACGATCGGCGGCGTGGGGGACGTGACGGCATGAGCCAGGCGCTGTTCGACGTCGCGCGCCGCGTGGGACTGGAGGCCGCGGACTTCGTCCGTCGCAGTCGTCCCGAAGGACGCGTCGACGTCGCGGCGACCAAGAGCAGCGACACCGATGTCGTCACCGAGATCGACCAGGCGTGCGAGCGGCTGATCCGCGAGCGCATCCTGGCGGCCCGACCGGACGACGGTTTCGTCGGCGAGGAGGGCGACGACCTGGCCGGCTCGTCGGGCGTCGACTGGGTCGTGGACCCGATCGACGGCACGGTCAACTTCGTCCACGGCATCCCCGCGTACGCGGTGTCGATCGCCGCCCGTCGCGACGGGGTCGTCGTCGCGGGGCACGTGGTCAACATCGCCTCCGGCGAGGAGCACGGTGCCGTACGCGGCGAGGGTGCCTGGCGCCACGACGGCGACGAGCGACGCCCGTTGGTCGCGACGCAGGGAGTGCCCCCGGCGCGCGGTCTGGTCGCCACCGGCTTCCACTACGTCCCGGAGATCCGCGCCAAGCAGGCCGCCGCGATGGGGGCGTTCCTCCCGCAGGTCGCGGACATCCGCCGCACCGGGTCCGCCGCTCTCAACCTGTGCGCCCTCGCCGAGGGCCACTACGACGCGTACTTCGAGCAGGGCCTGCACGTGTGGGACCACGCGGCGGCCGGGCTCGTGGCGGTCGAGTCGGGACTGGTCGTGACCGGTCTCGACGGGGTGCCGGACGAGCGCATGGTGATGGCCGCCCATCCTGCGGTTGCAGAGGAATATTTCGATCTCGTCCGGTCTTGTGGGTTCTGACAACGGAGGATTAGGAGCGGTGTGGAACAATCACGCCGGTTGTTCCGCACAAAGGGAGATTTGATGGCTACCGACTACGACGCACCACGCAAGACCGAAGAAGAGCAGTCCGAGGACAGCATCGAAGAGCTCAAGGCGCGTCGGCACGAGAAGAACTCGGGCAAGGTCGACGAGGACGAGACCGAGGCGGCGGAGTCATTCGAGCTGCCCGGAGCAGACCTCTCCCACGAGGAGCTGGCGGTCCAGGTCGTGCCCAAGCAGGTGGACGAGTTCACCTGCTCGTCGTGCTTCCTGGTGCATCACCGCAGCCAGCTCGCCTCGGAGAAGAACGGCGTGCTCATCTGCCGCGACTGCGCCGACTGACCTTCCTGGTCGACGAGTGAGTGGGAGCCGGTTCCGCAAGGACCGGCTCCTTTGTCGTGCTCGGGGCTGTGTCGCCCTGGGCCCGCATGAGCGGCTTCATCCCGGGCGGCAGCTGACCGGTCGACTTGACCCAGTACGTCGCGGTGCCGCGTCGCACGCCGACCTTGACCAGCTCGATGATGCCGCCACCGACCATCGCCCACGCGACGGCTTCACGGGTGCTGACCTCAGGGTGCCGCCCGCTGGTCGGGGGACGCTTGCCGGTGACGGTGCGCCACGCGAGGCTCGACGCCCGCTGCGCGAGCAGGCCGGCGACGACCGACGAGCCCTTGTCCATGACCTTCCACGTGCCGCGGCCGGGGGCCTTGGTGTTGGGGGTCTTCGCCGCTTCCTGGGCGAGGGACGCCTTCTTACGCTTCTTCGCCACGGGGCGGGTCTCCGATCGGGTCGTGGGCCGGCTTCTGCGGCGCCTGGGTGGGGGTGCCCAGCGCCGTGGCCAGAGCCTCGGGGTGCCGGGTCGAGATGAGCCAGTAGGGCGTGGGGTCGGCCGGGTCGGACACGGCCACGGCCACCCCGTGGTCGAGGTAGGGCCGGGTGACGAGGTACGCCCGGGCGTCGGCCCCGGTGCCGAGGCGGGTGCGGTACGCCGCGCGGTCCAGTGCCGTCGCCGGTCCGACGTGGGCGGCCTCCAGGTGGGCCGATCCGGCCCGGAGGCCCTCGGGAGTCACCGAGATGACCAGGGAGCCGTAGCGCCACACGGCGTACAGGGAGACGGCAGCGACCACGACAGCCGCGACGATCGCGATGGTCCAGGTGGTGATCACGAGGAAGAGCCATCCCCACACCACGCCGAATCCGAGCGCGGTGAGCCACCAGGAGATCGGGGCGGTCAGGCGTTCACGGTAGGTCGTCACGGTTCAACCTTGCCTCATGCCGGTCGTGGACGCGACGCAGGTAGGGTCGCACCCATGTTCGAGGTGACCGTCACGCGGCTCGACCCGGGGGTGCCGCTCCCCGCGTACGCCCATCCCGGCGATGCCGGGGCCGACCTGGTCACGACGGTCGACGTCGAGCTCGGCCCGGGGGAGCGCGCGCTGGTCCCGACGGGCATCGCACTGGCCCTGCCCGAGGGCCTCGCGGCGTTCGTCCACCCCCGATCCGGCCTCGCGCTGCGCCTCGGGTTGTCGATCGTCAACACTCCCGGCACGATCGACGCGGGCTACCGCGGCGAGATCAAGGTCCTGCTCGTCAACCACGACCCGGCGCAGCCGATCAGGCTGAGCCGGGGCGACCGGATCGCCCAGCTCGTGATCCAGCGGGTCGAGCAGGTCACGTTCGCCGAGGTGGACGCTCTCCCGGAGTCGGTCCGCGGCTCGGGGGGTTACGGTTCAACAGGGGGTCATGCGACCGCCGACATCCAACGAGAGAGCAGCTGATGGCACTCCGCCGCCGCAAGAAGCAGTCCGACGAGACGCCCGACGAGCAGGTCGCCGACGTCGAGGTCGAGGGCGTACGTCACTCGGGTCCGTGGGACGCCAGCGAGAGATCGCCGGGCGACGACCCCGCGTACATCGACCTCGGTGCCCTGCAGGTCCGGGTCCGGGTCGGGCTGAACCTCGAGATGCCCGTCGACGAGAGCGACGACATCGGCTCGGTCGTGTTCGTCACCGACGACTCGGCGCTCGAGCTGCGGGCGTTCGCGGCCAACAAGTCCGGCGGCCTCTGGGACGAGGTGCGCGACGACCTGATCCTCGAGGTCGAGCGGCTCAACGGCGAGTGCGAGCAGGTCGACGGCCCGTTCGGCCCCGAGCTGCACGTACGCGTCCCGGTCCAGGTCGAGGGCGAGGACGGCTTCCAGCCCAGCAGGATCGTCGGCATCGAGGGCCCGCGCTGGCTGCTGCGCGCGACGTTCCTCGGCGATGCGGGCCTCAACCCGAGCGACGAGGGCATCTTGATGGACGCCCTGCGCGACGTCATCGTGGTGCGCGGCGACGAGCCCCGGCTGCTGCGCGAGGCGCTGCTGCTGACGCCTCCGTCGACCAACACCGTCGTGCTGGACGACGAGTAGGATCTGGTCATGGGACGCATCAGCAGGACGCTCGAGCGGTTGTCCTCGGAGCACCAGGAGGCCGGGGAGCTCAAGACCGGCTCCGCCAAGGCCGGTTGCAAGCTCATCGCGTCGGTGCCGGACCGTGCAGTGGTCACGATCCACGGCGTCCTGCGCTCGGTGACGCTGCGTCCGGTCGACGGCGTCACGGCCCTCGAGGCCGAGCTCTACGACGGCTCTGACAGCGTGACCCTCATCTGGCTCGGACGTCGCAAGATCGAGGGCGTCCGAGCGGGACGCCACCTCAAGGCCTCGGGCCGGGTCGGCATGCGCGGCACGACGCGCGTCCTCTACAACCCGCGGTACGAGCTCGACGCGTGAGCCCGATGAGGCGATCCCAGCGATGACCAGCACGCAGGCCACCGTCGAGCAGGTCGTCCGCGCCCAGCTCGCCCGGGCGCTCGGCGGCCCCCGCGGCATCATCGAGGGAGCCGTGCCGACTGCGCTGTTCACGATCTGCTTCCTGATCACCGACGAGATCAAGCTGTCGCTCATCGTGAGCGTCTCGGTGACTGCCGTTCTGCTGCTCATCCGGCTGCTGCAGCGCTCGACGACCCAGTTCGTCCTCAACGCGCTGGTCGGCATCGGCATCGGTGCGGCCTTCGCCTACCGGGCCTCGCGGTCCGGGGGATCGGAGGAGGACGTCGCCCGCGCGGTGTTCACGCCTGGCCTCATCTACAACAGCGTCTACGCCGTCGTCATCATCGTGACGATCCTGGTCGGCTGGCCGATCGTGGGCTTCCTGGTCGGCTCCGTCACGGGCGATCCCACCGCGTGGCACGCCGACAAGGCGATGGTGCGGCTCTGCTCGAGCCTGACCTGGATCCTCGCGATCCCGTGCGTCGTGCGTGTGGCCGTGCAGCTGCCGTTGTGGCTGGATCACCAGATCGGTCTGCTGGGGGCGAGCAAGATCATCCTCGGCTGGCCCCTGCAGCTGGCCGCATTCGCCGCGATGGCCTGGCTGCTGACCCGCAACCGCACCCCCATCAAGCTCGACGGCTGACCCCCCGCCCAGATTTGCGCCCTCCTGCACGTTTTCCCGGGGCAAAACGGTGCAGGAGTCCGCAAATCTGGGTGGGGTCAGTGCTTGGGGGAGAGCAGCTCGCCGAGGTGGTCCTCGGCCTCCTCGGGCGTCACGAACAGCAGCTCGTCGCCGGACTCGAGCGAACGGTCGCCGTCCGGAGTCTCGATCGAGTTGTCGCGCAGGATCGCCACGAGCACGACGTCGGAGGGCCACGGGACCTCGGCGACCCGCTTGCCGACGTACGGCGAGTTGGCCGGCATGGTCAGCTCGACCAACGTCGTGTTGCTCTGGCGGAACGTGAACAGCCGCACCAGGTCGCCGACCGTCACGGCCTCCTCGACCAGCGCCGACATCAGGCGCGGTGTCGAGACCGAGACGTCCACGCCCCAGGACTCGCTGAACAGCCACTCGTTGCTCGGGTGGTTGACGCGGCCGACCGTGCGGGGGACTGCGAACTCGGTCTTGGCCAGCAGCGAGATGACCAGGTTGGCCTTGTCGTCACCGGTCGCAGCGATGACGACGTCGGACGACTCGAGCTGGGCCTCCGTCAGCGAGGAGAGCTCGCACGCATCGGCGAGCAGCCACTGAGCCTCGGGCACGAGCTCGGCTCGGATCGACGCGGGGGACTTGTCGATCAGGAGCACCGAGTGCCCGTTGCCGATGAGCTCCTGGGCGATCGAGCGCCCGACGGCGCCCGCTCCCGCGATCACGACGCGCATCATCCGGCCTCCGGTCCTGCGTCGAGTGCGGCGTGGGAGCTCTCGGCGGTCGACTCGAGCATGAACAGGCTCAAGTAGTCGCCCTCCTGGATCACCGTGTCAGGCTGCGCGATCAGGCCCGCGCCGAGCCGGGTGAGGTAGGCGACGCGGACGCTCGCGGTGGCCTCCAGCTCGGCGATGCGGTGGCCGACCCAGCTGAACGGGGCGTAGACCGTGTCGAGGCGGACGTCGCCGGACTGGTCGCGCCAGGCCGGCTCGGATCCCGCGGGCACGAGCCGGCGGAGCACCTGGTCGGCTGCCCACGGCACGGTGGCGACGGTCGGCACGCCGAGCCGCTCGTAGACCTCGGCTCGTCCCGGGTCGTAGATGCGCGCGACCACGTTCTCGATCTTGAACTGCTCACGGGCCACCCGCGCGGAGATGATGTTGGAGTTGTCACCGCTCGAGACGGCCGCGAAGGCGTCGGCACGCTCGATGCCCGCCTTCTTCAGCACCTCGCGGTCGAAGCCCATCCCGGTGACGGTGATGCCGCTGAAACCCGGACCCAGACGACGGAACGCGTCGGGGTTCGTGTCGATGACGGCGGTGGTGTGGCCGCGCTGCTCGAGGCTGCGCGTGAGAGTCGATCCGACCCGTCCGCAACCCATGATCACGATGTGCACGGAGGCGACGCTACACCGGCAAAGGGCTCCCCGTGTGCGCCAGTCGGTGAGATGCCCACCGCAGGTCTAGCATCGACTCTCGTGGGAGTCACCGAGGTCACCAAACGGGCGCTGGTCGGCCGCAAGCTCCGCAGCACCCAGCTGGGGGAGACCCTCCTGCCGAAGCGGATCGCGCTGCCGGTCTTCGCCAGCGATGCGCTGTCCTCGGTCGCGTACGCCCCGGACGAGATCTTCTTGACGTTGTCGCTCGGCGGGCTGTCCGCGTACGCGTTCAACTGGAAGATCGGCATCGCCGTGACCCTGGTGCTGCTGACCGTCGTCGCGTCGTACCGCCAGAACGTCCACGCGTACCCCAGCGGCGGCGGCGACTACGAGGTCGCGACGGTCAACCTCGGCCCCACGGCCGGGCTCACCGTGGGCAGCGCGCTGCTGGTGGACTACGTGCTCACGGTCGCGGTCTCGATCTCCTCGGGGGTGCAGAACGCGACCTCGGCCCTGCCCTGGCTGAACGGGCACGAGGCCACGGCTGCGTCGGTGCTCGTCATCGTGCTGATGGCGATGAACCTGCGCGGGACGAAGGAGTCGGGCAAGGCGTTCGCGGTGCCCACGTATCTGTTCATGGCCGCGATCTTGATGATGGGCCTGTGGGGCTACTCCCGCTACCTGTTCGGCGACCTGCCGGAGGCGCCGAGCGCAGGCTTCGACATCGCGCCCGAGGGGCAGTTCGAGCAGGGGCTCACGGGCGTCGCGATGGTGTTCCTGCTGGCGCGCGCGTTCTCGTCGGGCTGCGCGGCGCTGACGGGGGTCGAGGCGATCAGCAACGGCGTCCCGGCGTTCAAGAAGCCCAAGAGCAAGAACGCCGCCACGACCCTGCTGCTGCTGGGATCGCTCGCGATCGCGATGCTGATGAGCATCATCGTGCTGGCCGACCTGATGAAGCTGCGCTTCGTGGAGGACCCCGCGACCCAGCTGCTGCGTCCCGATGGCAGCCCCGCCGGGGACAGCTACACGCAGGACACCGTGATCGGTCAGCTCGCCAAGACCCTCTACAGCGACTTCACGCCGCTGTTCTACTTCACGATCGCGTGCACCGGCATCATCCTCATCCTGGCCGCCAACACCGCGTTCAACGGCTTCCCGGTGCTCGGGTCGATCCTCGCGCGCGACGGCTTCCTGCCGCGCCAGCTCGACACCCGCGGCGACCGCCTCACGTTCAGCAACGGCATCATCGTGCTCGCCCTCGCGGCGATCGTGCTGATCCAGGCGTTCGACGCCGAGGTCACCAAGCTCATCCAGCTCTACATCGTGGGCGTCTTCGTCTCGTTCAACCTCAGCCAGCTCGGCATGATCAGGCACTGGAACAGGCACCTCGCGGCCGAGACGGATCCTCACGAGCGCACGCGCATGAAGCGGTCGCGGGCGGTCAACACGATCGGGCTGGCGATGACCGCGACGGTGCTCGTCATCGTGCTGCTGACCAAGTTCCTCGCCGGTGCCTGGATCGCGATCGTGGCGATGATCGGGGTCTTCGTGCTGATGCGCGCGATCAACCGGCACTACACCCGCGTCGCCGGCGAGCTCGCAATCGACGACTCCGACGTGACCCTGCCGTCGCGAGTCCACGCGATCGTCCTGGTCAGCAGGCTGCACAAGCCCACGATGCGTGCGCTCACGTACGCCCGCGTGTCCCGTCCGAACACGCTCGAGGCGCTGACCGTCGGCTTCGACCCCGACCAGACCGCTAACCTGATGAAGCAGTGGGAGGACCTCAAGATCCCCGTGCCGCTCAAGGTCGTCGACTCGCCCTACCGCGAGCTGGTGCGTCCCGTGGTGCGCTACGTCAAGGAGCTGCGCAAGTCCGGCCCCCGCGACATCATCACGGTCTACATCCCCGAGTACGTGGTCGGCCACTGGTGGGAGCAGCTGCTGCACAACCAGACCGCCCTGCGATTGAAAGGACGTTTGTTGTTCGTGCCCGGAGTCATGGTGACCAGCGTTCCCTACCAGCTGAGCTCGGCCCGTCACGCGAGGAAGAAGCTGGCGCAGGAACGTCCGGCACCGGGTGACGTCCGACGCGGGTTCCGGAGCCGATGATGGCGATCGAAGCCGTCGTCGACATCGGCCCGATCGCCCACGGCGGCCACTGCGTCGCACGCCTGGACGGCCAGGTCGTGTTCGTCCGGCACACCCTGCCGGGCGAGAAGGTGCGCATCCGGGTGACCGAGGAGACCAAGACGTTCCTGCGCGCCGACGCGATCGAGGTCATCGAGGCCGCCCCGGGACGGGTCGTGCCGCCGTGCCCGTGGGCCGGGCCCGGAAAGTGCGGAGGATGCGACTTCCAGCACGTCGACCCCGCGGTCCAGCGTGAGCTGCTCGGCGACGTCGTCCGCGAGCAGCTGCGCCGCCTGGCGGGCCTGCAGTGGGACGGTGCGGTCGAGGCGGTCGACCCCGACGCCCTCGGCTGGCGTACGCGCGTGCAGTTCGCGGTCGACGAGGACGGGCGCCCCGGACTGCGCCGCCACCGCTCGCACGAGATCGTGCCCGTGGACCGCTGCCTCATCGCCCACCCCGACCTGCCGCAGGTGCTGGGGCGCACGTGGGACGCGGAGGCGGTCGAGGCGATCGTGTCCTCGACGGGTGACCGGCTGCTCGTGACCGACGCCAGCATCAGCGACGAGGTCGAGGCCGAGGTGGACGGCGTCGTCGCGATGGACGGCACGACCCGCGGCGGCCGAGGCGCGGTCACCGAGCGGGTGCGCACCGCTGACTTCCGGGTCAGCGGCTCGGGCTTCTGGCAGGTGCACCCGCAGGCGGCGGCCACCTTGGTCGACGCGGTGCTCGCGGCCGCCGACGTGCGGCCCGGCGACACGGTTCTCGATCTCTACGCGGGCGTCGGCCTGTTCACGACCTTCCTCGCCGAGCAGACGGGGGAGGGCGGCACCGTCCTCAGCGTCGAGTCCGATCCGGGCGCGTCCCGCGACGCCCGCCGCAATCTGCACGACCTCGCGCAGGTGAGGCTCGTGGGGGAGACCGTCGAGCGGGCGCTGCGCCAGCACGCCCTCGGTGATCGCGCGGACGTCGTGGTCCTCGACCCGCCGCGCACGGGCGCGAAGAAGGCCGTGGCCGACATCGCTGCCCTGGAGCCGCGCCGCATCGTCTACGTCGCGTGCGACCCGGCCGCGCTGGCGCGCGACCTCGCGTCATTCGCGAGCAAGGGCTACGTCCTCACCGACCTGCGCGCGTTCGACCTGTTCCCGATGACCCAGCACGTCGAGTGCGTCGCGCTGCTGGAGAGGGTCGATTCCGACCTGGGGTGATCCGAGCCGTCGTCAGGCGGAACGATGCTGGTGACCGTTGACTTCGTGTCATGCCGGTTTTACCGTGATCTCAAGGTCGCGGTGCCTCAGCGACGTTCCGCCCAGCGAAACATCGGAGTCCCTCGTGCGACACGCCCTACGTCTTCTCAGCGGGATGGCCGTCGCGGCCGGTCTGGTCGTCGCCGGGTCACCCGGTCCCGCCGTCGCCCATGATCGTCCCGCGACACGAACCGACTGCTCCACCGCCGCGATCGGCAACCTGAGTCGCGCCGTCGGACACCGGACGGTGGTCACGTCCGCGACCGCTGGCCGCACCGCCGCCGGCACGCCCTACTGCGACGTACGCGCGAGCGTCACGGTCCGCGCCGGCGACGCCAGCACCTCCGTGATCCAGCTGCGCCTGGCCGCGCCGACCGACTGGAACCGCCGCTACGTCCAGCAGGGTGGCGGCGGCTTCTGCGGCAGCATCCCGACCGCTGGCACGTCAGGCGACGCCAGCGTCGACCTCGGGTACGCGGTCGCCTCCGACGACACCGGCCACGTCGGGAGCGGGTCCGACGCCTCGTTCGCGTTCAACAACACTGCGGCCCAGAAGACCTGGGGCTACCTCTCGGAACACCTGACCGCGCTGGCCGCCAAGGCTGCGCTCACAAAGCTGACCCGCCATGCACCCGCGTACTCCTACTTCGTGGGTTGCTCGACCGGTGGCCGGCAGGCCCTGATCGAGGCGCAGCGCTGGCCGCACGACTTCGACGGGATCGTGGCCGGTGCGCCGGCCAACCGGCAGAACTACCTGGCTCCTCTCTCCCAGGGGGTGAGGGAGTTGCAGAACCGGGACGCGAGCTTCCGGCAGATCGTCGACGCGGACGCCGCCGCGTTGGTCGCCCGAGGCGTGCAGGAGGCCTGCGACGGGCCGGTCGCCGACGGTGTGGTCGACGATCCGCGCACCTGCCGGTTCAACCCGGCGACGCTGCTCTGCCCGGATGGCGGGGCCGCGACGGGGTGTCTCAGTGCTGCGCAGGTCGCTGTGGTGAAGAAGTGGTACGACAGCCCGCGCGACGACCGGGGCCGCGAGCTGTACCCCGGTGGGCTTCCTCGGGGCTCGGAGGGCGGCTGGGTCGGTGCCGACATCAGCACCTCGCCGACCGGCCTCAGCGGTGGCGGTGCGTTCGCCGAGCAAGCCCTGCGCTATCTGGCGTTCCCGTCCGACCCCGGGCCGGACTACTCGCTGCGGGACTTCGATCCGAACCGGGACGCAGCCCGGCTGAGCACGCTGGCGAACGTCTACAACGCCGACACCACCAACCTCGATGCGTTCCGCCGCTCGGGCGGAAAGTTGATGATCTACCACGGCCTCGCCGACCCGCTGATCACTCCGTTCGGCACCATCCAGTACTACGAGGACGTGGTTCGACGCTACGGCTCGCTGGCCCGCACCCAGCAGTTCGCGCGGTTGTACCTGCTGCCCGGCGTGTACCACTGCGGCGGCGGGCCCGGTGCCGACCAGGTCGACTGGCTCCGCGACATCCGCGCCTGGACCGAGCGGGGCAAGGCGCCCACCTCGGTGCTGGCCAGCAAGGTCGCCACCGGGAGCACCACGATGGAACGTCCGGTGTACGCATACCCCCTGCGAGCGCGCTACGACGGCACGGGTGACCCGGACACGGCGGCCAGCTGGCGGCCGGTGCTCGGCCCGCGCGGCCGGCACTGACGCCGTCGCTGGACCTAGTGCCCGACGACCTGGGGTGACGGCTCCTCGACGTCGGCAGGCCTGCGCACGAACAGGGTGAGCGCGACGGCCACGGTGGCGATGACCGCCCCGACGAGGAATGCGCTGTGCACCCCGGCAGCCAGCGCCTCGGCGGGGCCGTCACCGGCATCCTCGGCCCGCCTGGTGCCGAGCGACATGAGCGTGATGAACAGCGCGGTGCCGGCGGCGCCCGCGACCTGCTGGAGGGTGCTCATGACCGCGCTGCCGTGGGAGTACAGGGCGCGGGGGAGGGAGCCGAGTGCCGAGGTGAGGAGCGGGGTGAAGACGAAGCCGAGTCCGAGGTTGAGGACCATGTAGACGAGCACGATCCACCAGATCTCGGTGTCCATGTCGAACGTGGTCATGCCCCACAGGGCAACGGCGGCGACGCTCATCCCGGGCAGCACCAACGGCCGGGGTCCGAAGCGATCGAAGAGCGCGCCGACGATCGGCGCGATCACGCCCATGAGGACGCCGCCGGGCAGCATCATCAGGCCCACCTCGAGGGTGTCGAGCCCAAGAGCGTCCTGCAGGAACAGCGGCAGGAGGATGAGGGAGCCGAACAGTGCCGCCATCACGACGACGACGAGCGCGACGGCGAGGCTGAAGGAGCGCGAGGCGAAGGTGCGCAGGTCGAGGAAGGCGGTGTCGGTCTTCTGCAGAGACAGCTGGCGCAGCACGAACACGCCGAGCGCGACGGCGCCGACGACGAGCGGAACCCAGAACGAGACGGGCGTGTCGCCCGAGGCTGACTCGCCGATGAGGCTGAGGCCGTAGATGGAACCGCCGAAGCCGATCGCGGCGAGCACGGCCGACAGCGGGTCGAACGTGGCGTGCGAGGTCTCGGTGACGTTGCGCACCCACACCGCACCGAGCGCGATGGCGAGCAGCGCGATGGGCAGCACCAGCCAGAACATCCAGCGCCAGTCCAGGGCCGACAGGACGACCCCGGCCACCGTCGGTCCGATCGCCGGGGCCACGGCGATGACGATCGTGATGACGCCCATCATGCGGCCGCGCCGCTCGGGCGCCACGACGTTGAGCACGGTGGTGAACAGCAGGGGGATCATGATCGCGGTGCCGGAGGCCTGGACCACACGCCCGGCGAGCAGCATTTCGAAGCCGGGGGAGAGCGCCGCGATCAGGGTCCCGGTGGCGAACAGGGACATCGCCGTGAAGAACAGCCCTCGCAGCGGGAACCGAGCCAGCAGGTAGCCGGTGCACGGGATCACGATCGCCATGGTGAGCAGGAATCCGGTGGTCAACCACTGCGCGGTGGCCGCGGTGATGTCGAGGTCGGTCATGAGCCGGGGCAGGGCTACGCCCATGATCGTCTCGTTCAGGATGACGACGAAGGCCGACCCCACGAGCAGGGCGATCACCGGGCCGGTGCGGTGAGTGAGGGCGCCGGTGGAGGGCGAGGTGGTCTGGTGGTTCTGCTCGAGCGTCACGAAGGGCTTTCTGTCGACCGGGCTGGCGAAGGGGCGCATGGCGCGTCGGAAAATCGGCCAGAGCGCCGTCGCCACTATATGGCAGCGACTGCCACTTTTCTCGGCAGGGTGCGAGGATGGGCGGGTGAGCGACTTCGACACCCACGGCGGTCTGCGCGAGCTGCGACGTCGCGAGACCCGTCGCGACATCTGCGATGCTGCGATCGAGCTCTTCGAGCGCCAGGGGGTGTCGGCCACGACGGTGGAGGAGATCTCCGAGGCGGCCGGCATCGCTCCACGCACCTTCTATCGCCACGCAGTGACGAAGGAGAACGCCTTGTTCGTCGACGACGACTCGATGGAGCGACTCGTGGCGAGCGTGCGGGCCGTCGATCAGACGGCGCCCGCCGTGATCCGGGCGATCGAGCAGGCCTGCCTCGCAAGCATCGATGCCCTGGATGCGGAGTCCCCCGAGGGCCACGCCCGCATCCTGCGGGCGCGCCGCCTCGTTCTCGCCGACCCGGGCCTGCTCGCGCGCGCTCTCACCCGTGAGGACGAGCAGGTGCAGGAGCTCACGACCATGGTGCTGCGCGCCAACTGCGACCCCGACGTCGACGAGATCCACGCCCGCGCCGTCGTCACTGCGATCAGCACCACTCTGCGCTTGGCCTACGACGAGTGGGCGCGCCGCGCCGAGCGCGGCGAGACGGTGTCGATGCGGTCTCTCTACCTGCAGGTGCGCACGGTGCTCATCGACCATTTCGCGGGCGCGGACTCAACGACAGGGGCCGACACGCTGGGCGCAACTTGAGTCTGGCTGTCACACACGCCATGGTGTGGCCATGCGCTTCGCCGACCCTCACGCCTGCCCGGACTGCCGAGGAGTGATCGCCGGTGAACCGGCGTGCCCTCACTGCGGCCTCGACCTGAGCTCGCTCGAGGTGCGCCAGCTGTGGCAGGTGCTCCTTCAGGCGGACGACCTGCTGGCACGGGCGGGCCGGCGTCGGGTGGCGCGACAGCCGGTCCCTCAGGGTGCTCCCACGCCGCCGTTCCAGCCCTCGCCGGTCCAGCCCTCGCCGGTCCAACCGCCGCCGGTCCAGCAGCAGCCGTTCACCCCGCCGCCGGGCGGCCCCGGTTTCCCGTCCTACCCGGCGCCCCCGCAGCCGTCCGTGGCATCGTCCAAGCCGTGGCCGGTCGGGACCATCCTGCTCGTGCTGGGCGCCTTCGGCCTCGTCGTCGCGGGCACGATCTTCGTGACCCGGTCGTGGGAGGACCTCGGCCTGGCCGGTCGGACGCTGATCCTCATCGCCGTGACCGCCGTGATGGGCGCCCTCGGCGTCTGGGTCACGCGTCGTCCTCTGCGCGCATCCGCCGAAGCCGTCTGGTCGGTGTTCCTGGCGTTGCTCACGCTCGACTTCTTCGCGGCCCGCCACGAGGGCCTGGTCGGTCTCGGGTCGCTCGACGTCGCCGCTGCCTGGCTCGTGTGGGGCGTCGTCCTGCTGGCGCTGGCCGTGGCGATCGCACTCTGGGCGCGACCCCACCTCTCCGTGGTCCTGGCGACTGCGGTGGTCGCGGGTGGCGCCGGGATCGTCGGCGCCGGCTTCGGCGCCGGGGGGGTCGTCGACGACATCGGCTTTGCTTGGCGAGCGGTCATCGCCCTGGTCGTCGTCGGAGTGCTGGCCCTGCTGACGCGGCCGGCCGATCTCGCGGCCCTGACCATCGTGGCGCGCCTGGTCGTGGCGGCGTTCTTCGTCTATGCCTACATCGCGGCACTCGTGGAGCTGGGGGCACACCCGGCGATCGGCGACGTGCTGGCGGGCGGACACGGGGTCCCGATGATGCTCATGGCGGTCGCGGCATTCGTGATCGCCGCGGTGGTCCCGATCGTGCGCTTCCCTGCCACGGCGCTGGCCGTGCTGGCTGTCGTCGCCCTCGTCGTGGTGCCGACTGCGGACGGCGCGAGCGACGAGGTCATCGCCTCCACCGTTGCCCTCCTTGCCGCTGTGCTCGCGGCGTTCGGGATCCGCGGGACCGACGACTGGATGCGCGGGGTACGAGTGGCTGCGCTGCCCGTGATCGTCGCCGTCGCGCTGATGCACCTGGCCTTGCTGGGCGAGGTCGGTGGCGTCATCGGCCTGATCCTGCAGGATCCCTGGGCTCTGCAGTGGAACAACCGCCTCGACGTCGCGAGCGTCGAGAACCACGAGCTGTGGGCGGTGCCCGTCGTCCTCGCCGGTCTCCTCGTCGTCGCGTGGGCGCTCCCGCGGTGGCCGGAGGCGTCGGGCCTGCGTCGCCACGCGACGTCGATCATGACGGTCGTGGCCGCGCTGGGCGCGATCGAGGCCGTCGTGGCACTGCGCCTGCCCGTGTGGGCGGTCGCTGCCGTGCTGCTGGCGCTGGCCCTGGTCGCCCTGGCCCTGCGGGTGCGCGAGGCCGTGATCGCGGCCGGACCGGTCGCCCTGCTCCTGGTCCTGACCGCCTCGACCCTCGCCGGGGCCTCGCACGGGGTGTCGAGCGCGACGTGGCTCGCGGGCGCGGCGATCCTGGCCCCCCTCGCGATCATGAAGGGCCCCGACGTCATGCGCGTGCTGAGCGGTGTCGTCGCCGGATGGCTGGCGGTCGCCGGAGTCGGGTCGCTGGTGGGTCAGATCGACCTGGACGAGACGATCACGGCGCTCGTGGTGCTCGGTGTGGGCCTCACACTGGTGGCCGTCGCGAACCTGCGCCTCCCGGAGCACCCCGCCCGCGTGCCGCTCGAGCTCGCCGGCGCCGCAGGCGTCGTGGTGGGTCTGGCCGTCCCCGGGTCGACGGGGGAGATGGCGGTGCGCTGGACCTTGGTCGGTGCCGTCCTCGTCGCCCTCGGCCTCAGCGTGGCCGGTCGACGTTGGTACGTCTGGCCGGGTGGTGTCTCGCTGCTGATCGCGTACGTGCTGCTCATCGTCGAGAGTGGCTCCTCGTTCGTGGAGGCCTACACGCTCCCGCTCGGCGTTGTCGCCCTCGCGATCGGCGTGCACCAGACCCTCCGGGGCTCCGGGACGAGCACGTGGGCGACCCTCGGCCCGGGACTGGCGCTCGCGCTGCTGCCGAGCGTCCCGCAGGCGCTGGCCGACCCGACCGATCTGCGCGCGCTGCTCCTCGGAGCGGGCGCGGTGGTCGCGCTGGCTGCCGGCGTGCGACTGAGCTGGCAGGCGCCGTTCGTCGCCGGCACCTCGATCCTGGCGCTGCTGGTGCTGTGCAACATCGGTCCGTACGCGAACGCGGCGCCGCGCGTGCTCCTGATCGCCGCCGTCAGTGCGGTGCTCCTGGGCGTCGGCATCACGTGGGAGGACCGGGTCCGGGACGGCCGCAGGGTCGTCGGTTACGTGCGCTCGATGCGGTAGCGGCGGCGCGTCGCGGTGCTCGGCCTCTCGACATCATGTATCTTGATATCAAGACAAATCCGAACACGAGGTTTCTGACCCCGGGTTAGGCGAGCCTGACCGTGCGACTCACGTCGTCTCTGGGCAGGATGGAAGCCGACCCGCGAAGGAGAATGACGATGGCCGTCGACAGCTTCAACTCAAAGGACTCCCTCACTGTCGGGGATGCCTCCTATGACTACTACCGCCTGGGCGCGGTGGAGGGCGACGGACTCGATGTCGCGTCGCTCCCGTTCAGCCTCAAGGTCCTCCTCGAGTCGCTGCTGCGCACCGAGGACGGCTCTGACATCACCAAGGCCGACATCGAGGCACTCGCCTCCTGGGACGCGAACGCCGAGCCCAGCAAGGAGATCCAGTTCACGCCCGCCCGCGTGATCATGCAGGACTTCACCGGCGTGCCCTGTGTCGTCGACCTCGCCACGATGCGCGAGGCCATGGCCGACCTCGGCGGCGACGCGACCAAGATCAACCCGCTCGCTCCCGCCGAGCTGGTCATCGACCACTCGGTCATCGCCGACGTCTTCGGCACGCCCGAGGCGTTCGAGCGCAACGTCGAGATCGAGTACGAGCGCAACCGTGAGCGCTACCAGTTCCTGCGCTGGGGCCAGGGCGCGTTCGCGGACTTCAAGGTCGTCCCCCCGGGCACCGGCATCGTCCACCAGGTCAACATCGAGAAGCTCGCGCGCGTCGTGTTCGACAAGAACGGCACGGTCTACCCGGACTCCTGCGTCGGCACCGACTCGCACACCACGATGGTCAACGGTCTGGGCGTCGTCGGCTGGGGCGTCGGCGGCATCGAGGCCGAGGCGGCCATGCTCGGCCAGCCGATCAGCATGCTGATCCCGCGCGTCGTGGGCTTCAAGCTCTCCGGCGAGCTGCCGCAGGGTGCCACCGCGACCGACCTCGTGCTCGTCATCACCGAGATGCTGCGCCAGCACGGCGTGGTCGGCAAGTTCGTGGAGTTCTACGGCTCCGGCGTCGGCGCCGTCCCGCTGGCCAACCGCGCCACGATCGGCAACATGAGCCCCGAGTACGGCTCGACCATCGCGGTCTTCCCGATCGACGACGAGACCACCAAGTACATGCGCCTCACCGGCCGCGACGAGCAGCAGATCGCGCTGGTCGAGGAGTACGCCAAGGCGCAGGGCCTGTGGCACGACCCCGAGCACGAGGCTCGCTACTCCGAGTACCTCGAGCTCGACCTGGGTGACGTCGTCCCGTCGATCGCCGGCCCGAAGCGTCCCCAGGACCGCGTCTCGCTGACCGAGAGCAAGGGCTCGTTCCGCACCGCGCTGGCCGACTACACCGAGCAGGACCTCAACGGCTACGACGAGGCCGTCGACGAGTCCTTCCCGGCCTCCGACGTGCCCAGCAGCACCGACGACGGCCAGGGCGGCGACAAGCCGAACGCCCCCGCCCCGTCGGGCGCCGGACGTCCGAGCAACCCGCAGATGGTGACGCTCGAGGACGGCACGTCGTTCGAGGTCGACCACGGCGCCGTCACGATCGCCGCGATCACGTCGTGCACCAACACGTCCAACCCGTCGGTCATGATCGGCGCGGGCCTGCTGGCCAAGAAGGCCGTCGAGAAGGGCCTGCAGCGCAAGCCGTGGGTCAAGACGACGCTGGCACCGGGCTCGAAGGTCGTCACCGAGTACTACGAGAAGTCCGGCCTGAACGTCTACCTGGACAAGCTCGGCTTCAACCTCGTCGGCTACGGCTGCACGACCTGCATCGGCAACTCCGGTCCGCTGATCCCCGAGGTCAGCAAGGCCGTCAACGACGGCGACCTCGCGGTCACCGCCGTGCTGTCGGGCAACCGCAACTTCGAGGGTCGCATCAACCCCGACATCAAGATGAACTACCTCGCGTCCCCGCCCCTGGTCATCGCGTACGCGCTGGCCGGCTCGATGGACGTCGACCTGTTCAACGAGCCGCTGGGCCAGGACCAGGACGGCAACGACGTCTTCATGAAGGACATCTGGCCGTCGCCGCAGGAGGTCGAGGACGTCATCGCGTCGTCGATCGACTCCGACACGTTCAGCCGTGAGTACGCCGACGTGTTCGCCGGCGACGAGCGCTGGCAGAACCTGCCGACGCCCGACGGCGACGTGTTCGCCTGGGACCCCGAGTCCACCTACGTCCGCAAGGCGCCCTACTTCGACGGGATGGCCCTCGAGCCGTCGCCGGTCGAGGAGGTCACCGGTGCGCGCGTGCTGCTCAAGCTCGGCGACTCGGTCACGACCGACCACATCAGCCCCGCCGGTGCGATCAAGAAGGACAGCCCGGCCGGCAAGTACCTGTCGGAGCACGGCATCGAGCCGCGCGACTTCAACTCGTACGGCTCGCGTCGTGGCAACCACGAGGTCATGATCCGCGGCACCTTCGCCAACATCCGTCTGCGCAACCAGATGGCTCCCGGCACCGAGGGCGGCTACACCCGCAACCTCATCAACGGTGGCGAGGTCACCTCGGTCTTCGAGGCGTCCGAGGCCTACCAGGAGGCCGGCGTCCCGCTGGTCGTCCTGTCGGGCAAGGAGTACGGCTCGGGCTCGTCGCGTGACTGGGCGGCCAAGGGCACCGCGCTCCTGGGCGTCAAGGTCGTCATCGCCGAGTCGTACGAGCGCATCCACCGCTCCAACCTCATCGGCATGGGCGTCCTGCCCCTGCAGTACCCCGAGGGACAGAGCGCCGAGTCGCTCGGCCTGACGGGCGAGGAGACGTTCGACTTCACCGGCATCACCGAGCTCAACGAGGGTCGTACGCCCAAGACGATCCACGTCACGGCGCGCTCCGAGGACGGCTCGACGGTCGAGTTCGACGCGGTCGTGCGCATCGACACGCCGGGCGAGGCGAACTACTACCGCAACGGCGGCATCATGCCGTACGTGCTGCGCAGCCTGCTCGCCTGATCAGTTCTCGCAGGTCAGGGGCATCGCCGACACGGCGGTGCCCCTGATTTTTTCTCACCGCGCCACAAAATGCTGTCCGCGACAACAATTTGTTGTCGCAAGTGCTGGACGTGACCTCTCTCACGCTATACGTTGTGTCGAACAACAAACGCGTTACGTGGACGAAACACGTCGGCCGCGACGCACAACTGGAGGAATTGGAGGCGGTCTGTGTGAAGCGGACACGCAATCTCATGCTGGCGACGGTCATGGGTGCGGCTCTCGCGCTCAGTGCGTGCGGCGGCAGTGACAGTGACAGTGGCGGAGGCGACGGCGGCGGCAGCGGCGACAAGGCCGAGGGAAAGATCGGCGTCATCCTGCCCGACACGAAGTCGTCGGTCCGCTGGGAGAGCGCCGACAAGCCGGCGCTGGAGAAGGCCTTCAAGGCCGCCAACGTGGACTTCGACATCCAGAACGCCGAGGGCGACGCGGACAAGATGCAGACCATCGCCGACGGCATGATCACCGATGGTGTGACCGTCCTCGCGATCGTCAACCTGGACTCCGACTCGGGTGCGGCCATCGAGGAGAAGGCCAAGAGCCAGGGCGTCAAGACCATCGACTACGACCGCCTGACGCTGGGCGGCTCGGCTGACGTCTACATCTCGTACGACAACAGCAAGGTCGGCGCGCTGCAGGGCGAGGGCCTCCAGAAGTGCCTGGGCGACAAGGACGCGAACCTGATCTACCTCAACGGTTCGCCGACGGACAACAACGCGACGCTCTTCTCGCAGGGCGCCCACAGCGTCCTCGACAAGAACACCAAGTACAAGAAGGTCGGCGAGCAGGCTGTCCCGGACTGGGACAACGAGCAGGCCGTCACGATCTTCGAGCAGCTCTACACCAAGGTCGACGGCAAGGTCGAGGGCGTCTACGCGGCCAACGACGGCCTCGCCGGCGCGGTCATCTCGATCCTGGACAAGAACGGTCAGGCCGGCAAGGTCGCGGTCACGGGCCAGGACGCCACGGTCGAGGGCCTGCAGAACATCCTCGCGGGTGACCAGTGCATGACGATCCAGAAGTCGGCGACCGGCCAGGCCGGCGCGCTGGCCGAGGTCGCCATCGCGATGGTCAAGGGCGAAGATCCCGAGACCACGGGAACCGTCACGGACGACCAGGGCAAGCGTGACGTCCCGGCTGTCTTGCTGGACCCGGTGGCGATCGACAAGACCAACGTGAAGGCCGTCATCGACGCGGGCGACATGAAGGCCTCGGAGCTCTGCACCGGCAACTTCACCAAGCTGTGCGCTGACGCTGGCATCAGCTGACACACACAGGTGGCGGCTCCCCGGGGACGACCCGGGGAGCCGCAGCCCGCAACGCCCCGTCATCACCGCACCGCCGCACACAGCGCCCCATCGGAGGCCCAGCAATGAGCACGTCCCCGCTCCTCGAGCTGCGAGGAATCAACAAGAGCTTCGGTGTCGTCCACGTCCTGCACGACGTCGACCTCACCATCTACCCGGGCCAGGTCACGGCACTCGTCGGCGACAACGGCGCCGGCAAGTCCACCCTCGTCAAGGCCGTCGCAGGCATCTACCCGATCGACAGCGGCGAGTACCGCTTCGCGGGCGAGGACGTCACGGTCCACGGCCCCAAGGACGCCTCCGCCCTCGGCATCGAGGTGGTCTACCAGGACCTCGCCCTGTGCGAGAACCTCGACATCGTCGAGAACATGTTCCTCGGCCGCGAGGTCAAGAAGGGCCCCGTGCTCGACGAGACCACGATGGAGTCGAAGGCCCGTGAGGTCCTGGCCTCGCTGTCGGTGCGCACCGTGAAGTCGGTGCGCCAGAGCGTCTCGAGCCTCTCCGGTGGCCAGCGCCAGACCGTGGCGATCGCCAAGGCGGCGCTGTGGAACTCCAAGGTCGTCCTGCTGGACGAGCCGACCGCGGCGCTCGGCGTGGCACAGACCCGCCAGGTGCTCGACCTGGTGCGGCGTCTCGCCGACTCCGGCGTGGGCGTGCTGCTGATCTCGCACAACCTCTCGGACGTGTTCGAGGTCGCGGACCGCATCACCGCTCTCTATCTCGGCCGGGTGGCAGCCGACGTCGCGACGAAGGACGTCACGTCCCGTCAGATCGTCGAGCTCATCACGACCGGTACATCTTCCGACATCGACGGGGCTGCCGCCCCGTCCGCGAACGCCTGAGGGACCAGACATGACTGACATCATCTCGGACGCGGAAGAGGCGGGCTTCGCCAACGACCGCACGCAGTCCAACACGCTCGGCGAGGCCGCCCGGGCGTACGTCAACCGCGTGCGCGGCGGCGACATGGGCGCCCTCCCGGCGATCCTGGGCCTCATCGTCTTGTTCATCGTGTTCGGCTTCGCCAACGACCGCTTCTTCTCCGCGCTCAACATGGCCAACCTGATCACCCAGGCCGGCGCCATCATCGTGCTCGCGATGGGCCTGGTCCTGGTGCTGCTGCTCGGCGACATCGACCTGTCGGCGGGCGTCACCGGCGGTGTCTCGGCCTGTGTGATGGGCCTGCTCATCGCCAAGCACGATCAACCGTGGGGCGTCGCAGTGCTGCTCGCCCTCGTCACGGGTGCCGTCATCGGCCTCGTGATCGGCGTGCTGGTCGCCAAGCTCGGCATCCCGTCGTTCGTGGTGACCCTGGCGTTCTTCCTCGGTCTGCAGGGCGTGACGCTCAAGCTGATCGGCGACGGCGGCTCGGTCCGCGTCGACCAGGAGGTCATCAAGGGCATCACCAAGAGCAACGTCCCCGTGGTGTGGGGCTGGGTGCTTGCGATCGTCATCATCGTGGCGTTCGCGGCGCTCTCGCTGCGCAGCCACCGCGCCAAGGTCACCAAGGGCCTGCAGCACCAGCCGCTCGCGGTCGTCGTGGCGCAGATCGTGGCCTTGGCCGTGATCGTTCTCGTCGTCACTGCCGTGCTCAACGTCAACCGTGCGCCCAACCCGGGCTTCACGATCGAGGGCGTCCCGTACGTCCTGCTGCTCGTCGCGGCGCTGCTGATCTTCTGGACGTTCGTGCTCAGCCGCACCTCCTACGGCCGCCACGTCTACGCGGTCGGCGGCAACGCCGAGGCCGCACGGCGCGCCGGCATCAGCGTCGACCGCATCCGCATCTCGGTGTTCGTGTTCTCCTCGAGCATGGCTGCGCTGAGCGGCATCATCGCAGCGTCCAACCTCGGCAAGGTCTCGACCTCGTCGGGCGGCAGCAACACGCTGCTGTACGCCGTGGGTGCGGCGGTCATCGGCGGCACGAGCCTGTTCGGCGGCAAGGGCAAGGCGCGCGACGCGGTCATCGGTGGTCTGGTCATCGCGACGATCGCGAACGGCCTGGGTCTGCTCGACCAGGCGTCGTACATCAACTTCATCGTCACCGGTGGCGTGCTGCTCCTCGCTGCCAGCGTCGACGCGATCTCCCGCCGGCGGCGCTCCGCGACAGGCCTGTAGGCATGGCCTCCGCCGGACGCGCTGGAGTCGGCACCAACCAGGAGGACGTCCGCCGGCACAATCTCGGGACCGTTCTCGGTCACGTGCATCGTGCCGGCAGGCTCTCCCGGGCCGAGCTGACCGCGCGCATGGGACTCAACCGCAGCACGATCGCAGGACTGGTCACCGAGCTGGAGTCGTTGGGCCTGGCCGAGCAGGCCAAGCCCTCAGGGGCTCGCATCGGCGCCGGACGCCCCTCCGTGGACGTCAAGGCACGCACCGGGGCGTACGTCCTGGCCGTCGACCTGCGGGTCGACGGCCTGACGGTCGCCCGGGTCGGGCTCGGGGGAGTCGTGCAGGCCCGGGCCACCGGCCCGGTGCCCACCGGCCACGACCCCGACGCCACAGCGTCCTCGGTCGTCGAGCTCATGCGGCTGGTCGTCAAGGACGTCGAACCCGGCTCGGCGCTCGTGGGGGTCGGCGTGGGGGTGCCGGGCATCATCCGGGCCGATGACGGCCTGGTGCGCCTGGCCCCCAACCTCGGCTGGCGCGACGTCCCGTTCGCCAAGATCCTCGCGGACCGCATCGGCACGTTCGCGGTGCCGGTCCTGGGCAACGACGCAGACCTGGGTGCCCTCGCAGAGCACCTCAGGGGAGCCGGCGTCGGTGTCGAAGACCTGGTCTACCTCTCCGGCGAGGTCGGCGTGGGTGCTGGCGTCATCGTCAACGGGCACAAGCTCGAGGGAGCGGGAGGCTACGCGGGCGAGATCGGGCACATGCCGTTCGTGCCGCAGGGCAAGCTCTGCCACTGCGGCGCGCACGGCTGCTGGGAGACCGTCATCGGCGCGGACGCGATCGCCCTCGCGATCGGCTGCCCCGCCGAGCGGGTGGGGGCGCTGGGTGAGTTCCTCGAGGGCGTGCACGAGGCACCCGACGACCTGCGTCTGGTCGGCCGGCACCTCGGGCGGGGGCTCGCGGGGATGGTCAACATGCTCAACCCGCGGGTGATCGTGCTCGGCGGCTACCTGCGCTCGTTGTTCCCCCTGGTCCACGAGGACGTGGAGCGCGAGCTGGAGGTGCATGCCCTCATCGCACCGCGTGAGCTGGTCCGGGTCACGCTGCCCGGGCTGGGCGGCGACTCGGTGCTCCACGGGGCGGCAGAGCTCGCGTTCGAGCCTTTGCTCGCCGACCCGGTCGGGCGCCTGGCCTCGGCCTGTCTCGACGCCGACGCCGCGCTCGCGGTCTGAGGGGCTACGGCGCTGCCCTCCGGGGCGACGGCATGAAGAGTCGGGCCCGGACGGGGTTGTGGTCCGAGGCGCGGGCGCCGACGTACCGCCCGCGCCTGAGGTCGGCCATGACTTCCCAGCCGGTGACCCCGAAGCCTCCGCGGACGAAGATCCGGTCGATGTGCCCACCCCACCGTGTGTTGCGGTTCGGCGTGCGGCGATAGCCGTTGTAGCTGTTGAGATAGGGACGGGTGTAGGTCGCCGAGCGCTGGTACGCGTCGCCGAGGCCGGCCTTGCCCAGCAGTCTGCCGACGACGTCGTCGGAGCGGGTGCGGTCGGAGTTGAAGTCGCCAGTGAGGACGACAGGCATCTTCTTCGCGGTCCGGTCGATGTGGCGGACCAGTGCGGCCGTCTCGCTCTTGCGCCGACGGGTGGCCCCTGCCGTGCGTCCCGGCGTCAGGTGCACGTTGACGGCGAGGAGCTCATCGCCCGTGAGCCTGTCACGCAGGCCGATCCAGTCGGCCGGGCGTCCGTGGGGCAGTCGGAAGGAGCTCTCGAAGGGCGCAGGGATGCCCACGCCGGGGCACTCGTCCCCGGCGTAGTACCAGGTCCCCTTGTACAGCCGGTACGGCTTGTCGGTGACCATGTCCCAGTGGTAGTCGTCGATCCAGGTGTAGTCGATGGCCCCGGTGTACGGCTTGCTGAGGCAGATCGGGATCGGCACGTCGCGCTTGACCTGGACGAGGCGGGCGGCGCGGTAGTACATGACGTTGCGCCGGCTGAGGTGCGCCTGCCGGTAGCCGAGCTGCTCCAGCCGCGGCCGCAGCTCCTTGCGCTTGAGCCCGCTCTCCTGCAGGGAGACGATGTCCGCGTCGGCCTGCTTGATCTTGGCGAAGATCGCTTCACGGCGGAGGGACCACCTGCCACAACCCTGCGCGGTGCTGCAGAGATTGTAGGTGACGACCGAGATCGAGGGGTGCGAAGTCTTGTTGGCTCGCGGCATCGTCGCGTGGCAGTGGGCGCTGGAGCGTGCACCCGATCCGCCACGTCCGATCGCGCGGACGGTCAGGCAGTACGTCGTGCCGGGGCGCAGCCCGCCCACGGTCAGCCTGGTCGACCGCCCCGTCGTCGAGCGGGTGGTCGCGGACGAGGTGGATGCCCGCGCGTGCGACCGTGAGTAGGCCACGCGGTAGCGCTTCGCGCCCTTGGCCGCGGGCCAGGTGACGGTGAGGGAGTGCGGCGATGACGCGACGACGTACGGGGCGCTCGGTCGGGCAGGTGCCGCCGACGCCGGGACGACCGGCACGACGAGCGCGAGAGCCAGCGTGACGAGGAGGACCAGTCCTCGGGGAGTGCGCATCCGACGATGCTAGGGCGAGTGGGGCAGCGCCGTGGCCGAATCGGCACTCTCTAGCTGCGGGTGATGATCCGCTTCCACGGCCCCGGTGGGACCTGCGCGTAGTCGACGAAGCGCCAGTCCACGCGGTCGCTGTCACCGTTGAGCTCGGAGAAGTGCAGGCAGCCGTTCAGTGCGGGGGAGACGTCCATGCCCGCCCGGTTGTAGCGCTTGTTGGCCGGACGGGCGTCCTTGGTTCCGAACACGTACTTCTTGTCGTGGTACTTGCCCGGCCCCGCGTCCTGGATCTGGCCGTAGCAGTGGTGGCCCCGGCGGCTGATCTTGACCCAGCGGTTCTTCATGATGCTGCGGTCCGGGTCGCGGACGATCCTCCTCCACGGGGACTTGTCCGCCCACGGGACGACCTTGCGGCGCTGCGCGAAGCCGGCGCGGTCGTTGAGGTCGTCGTAGGGCAGGTCGAGGTAGAACGGGTTCTCCCGCGGCTTCATCTTCGTGGGGAAGTAGCCGTTGCGGGCCGTGCGCCTCTCGGTCTCGCAGCCTCGCGCGGTCACCACGCCGTCACACCCGCCGTAGCTCTCGAACCAGTGGTCGTCGTACGTCGAGAACATCTGGCTGCCGTCCTCGGCGCTCGGGTCGAAGATCTCGCCGACCCAGAACGTGGTCGCGACGATGTCCGTGTGCCCCGGGTAGCGGGTCCCGCGCTGCTCGGCGTGGGACGGCAGCGCCGTCGCGACGAGCATCGCGACCAGGCCCAGGGGGAGCAGGATCGTGCGGAGGGTGCGCATCCCCCGAGGGTAGGGGGCTTCCGGGTCGCCTAGATGACCCCGAGCGCCAGCATCGCGTCGGCGACGTGCGTGAAGCCGGCGATGTTGGCTCCCGCGACGTAGTCGCCCGGCACCCCGTACTCGTCGGCGGTGGCGAGGCACCGGTCGTGGATGCCGCGCATGATCTCGTCGAGGCGGCGCTCGGTGTGCTCGAACGACCACGAGTCGCGCGACGCGTTCTGCTGCATCTCGAGGGCACTGGTCGCGACGCCGCCGGCGTTCGCGGCCTTGCCGGGAGCGAACAGCACGCCCGCATCGGCGAGGACCTTGGTGGCCGCTGCGGTGGTGGGCATGTTGGCGCCCTCGGCGACGATGCGGCAGCCGTTGCGCACGAGCGTCGCGGCGTGGTCCTCGTCGAGCTCGTTCTGCGTCGCGCACGGCAGGGCGATGTCGGTCGGCACGTCCCAGATCGATCCGCTCGAGCCCAGCAGGGCTCGGCCTCCGCGGCGCTCGACGTAGTCGGCGATCCGGCCTCGCTCGACCTCCTTGACCTGCTTGAGGGTCTCGACGTCCACGCCGTCCTCCTCGACGACGTAGCCGCTGGAGTCGGAGAACGCGACCACGGTGCCGCCGAGCTGGACGACCTTCTCCATCGCGTAGATAGCGACGTTGCCCGAGCCCGAGACCACGACGCGCTTGCCCTCGAACGTCTCGCGCTGCTGCTTGAGCATCTCCTCGACGAAGAAGACCGTGCCGTAGCCGGTCGCCTCCTTGCGCACCTGCGAGCCGCCCCAGGTGATGCCCTTGCCGGTGAGCATCCCGGACTCGTAGCGGTTGGTGATGCGCTTGTACTGGCCGAACAGGTAGCCGATCTCGCGGCCGCCGACGCCGATGTCACCCGCGGGCACGTCCGTGTACTCGCCGATGTGGCGGTAGAGCTCGGTCATGAACGACTGGCAGAAGCGCATGACCTCGCCCTCGCTGCAGCCCTTGGGGTCGAAGTCGCTGCCGCCCTTGCCGCCGCCGATCGGCAGCCCGGTCAGCGCGTTCTTGAAGATCTGCTCGAAGCCGAGGAACTTCACGATGCCGACGTTGACCGTCGGGTGGAACCGCAGTCCGCCCTTGTACGGGCCCAACGCGGAGTTGAACTCGACCCGGAAGCCCCGGTTGATGCGCACGTTGCCCGCGTCGTCGACCCACGGCACCCGGAAGATGATCTGCCGCTCCGGCTCGCACAGGCGCTCGATCACCGCGGCCTGCGTGTACGACGGGTGCTTGGCCACGACCGGACCCAGGCTGTCCAGGACCTCGCGGACGGCTTGGTGGAACTCGGCCTCGCCCGGGTTGCGGGCGATGACCTGGTCGAAGACGGCCTGCAGGGTCGAGTCGGTCATGTCCTACCACTTCCTGGTCGTGCTGACGGGCGGGGTCCCCGAGAGGGGGAACCCGTCGAGGCTATCCGGCGTGCGCGCTGCGCCGTCGTGGCACCTGCTGCAGAGCCGCGCGAGGCCGTGTGGCAGGGTCGCGACGCCGGGTCAGTCGAACAGCCCGGCCTTCAGCCCGTTCTTGACGATCTCGGACGCGACGCGGTGGACCTTGACGTTGCGGGCCTGGGAGACGCGGACCATCGCGGCGAAGGCCTGCTCGGCCGTGATCTGCAGGGCCTGCATCATCATTCCTTCGGCCTGTCCGATCAGCGTGCGGTTGATCAGTGCCGAGCTCAGGTTCTCCTGGTCCGTTGCTGCGGTCATCGCGACGGCGATGTGGGCCGCGAGCGCGTGAGCCGACACGCGCTCGTCCGGTCCGAACGCGTGCGGTTGGTCGGAGTAGAGGTTGAGGCAGCCCATCGCATCGGGACCGATGAACAGCTGCAGGCTGAGAGCGGTGCGGATGCCGAGCGATGACGAGGCCGCAGGGGCCCAGGAGGGCCAGCGATCGTCGCTGCGCAGGTCGCTGGAGTAGACGGTCTCCTGGTCGTGGATCGCCTGCAGGCAGGGCCCCTCGCCGGTCTCGTACTGGAGGTCGTCCGCGCGGGTCACGACGTCGTCGGTGGGGGCGACGCTCTTGATCTTGCGATTCCTCATCACCAGCGAGATGCCGGCGTGATCGCAGCCGTCGACGATCGACAGGGCCGTCGCGGTCGCGGACTCGTGCGTCGCCGTGACACCGAGCTCGCCGGCCAGCGCGCGAGCCATGCGGGCGTACTGATCTCCGGAGTAGTCATGATGCACGGTTGAAGTTTGTCATGGATCGGCCCGGTCGGCTCAGGCCAGACCAAGCGCACCGATCGCGATCTGCGTGGCGTCGGCGATGACCGCGTCGTCGTACTCATCGCCGATCTGGTCGCGCCTCGACATGACTGCGATCAGGACGGGGGAGCGTCCGGGAGGGAACGCGACCGCGACCGCCGTGCGCACGCCGTGGCTCGCACCGCCCGTCCGGTCGGCGACGACCCACCCTTTGGGCACGCCCGCGCGGATGAGCGCATCGCCGGTCGTGTTGTCGACCATCGTGGTGCGCAAGAAGTCGCGGTCGTGGCGCGGCAGCGCCTTGCCCACGACGTACTCGCCGACCGTCGTCGCCAGGGCCTGAGGCGTCGTGGTGTCGCGGACATCCCCCGGGACGGCGGAGTTGAGGTCCGGCTCGGTGCGCTCGGGATTGGTGACGCGGTCACCGATGCGGTCCAGCTCGCGATCCAGCTGGGCCGGCCCGCCGATCTGCTCGAACAGCAGGTTGGCTGCCGTGTTGTCGCTGAATCGCAGCGCAGCGTCGATGAGGTCGCGCAGGGGCAACCCGTCGGCCAGGTGCTTCTCGGTGACAGGTGAGCCCGGCAGCAGATCGGACGCGTCGTAACGGATGGTGCGGGCGAGGCCCCGGCGTGAGGTGCGATCGAGCACGACCGCCGCCAGCGGTGCCTTGATCGTGGAGGCGAACGGGAACCGTTCGGTGCCGCGCCAGGTCACCCGACGGCCGGTGCCCGTGTCCACCGCGAAGACGCCCAGCCGGGTGTCGTACGACGTCTCGAGCGCGGCGAAGCCGTCACGGACGTCGGGTGTCGCACTGGCGCGGGCGGGCGGCGCATCCGCGCTGCTGGGGCCGCAGGCGGCCGCGACGAGAACGGTCGCCGCGGCGAGCCAGGTGGATCCTTGCACGGTGTCTGCCGACCCCGCTCAGCCGACGTGCCAGTAGCGCCGCACGAGCTCCTCTCGGGTCTCGTCGTTCCTGGCGGCCTTCTTCAAGAGCTTGGCGTCGTCGTGAGCTCGCAGTCCCTCGATCACCGCGTCGACGAGGTCGGGCGGGAAGACGCCGTCGGCCTCCAAGGCCGCCCGGTCGCGCTTGAGGGCATCGGCCGACTCGGCGCACGACTCCGGCAGCTGCTCGAATTTGCTGTGGTCCTCGGTGCTGAGACGTGCGGCCAGCTTCAGGCTCTTGGGGTCGCGCAGCCCGCGCCTGGCCGCGACGGCCATGCCGGCGAGGAGCAGGTGGACGTCGGCCGAGCCGTCGCCGAGCCGCAGCTCGACCGTCTGCGGGTGGATGTCCTGCTCGGGGATCGGCTCGGAGCTGCCGGGGTTGGCGTGGGCAACCATTCCGGGCAGCACGCCGCCTCCCCAGGCGAGCGGCACTCGGACCAGACCGGTGCGGTCGGTCTCTCCCCAGCAGATGCCCTCGGGCGACTCGCCGCCCTCGGTGAAGCGCAGGTACGACGTCGGGACGGTGTTGCCGAACGCCGTCAGCGCCTTCGCCATCGACAGGTAGCCCGCGATCAGCTGACGTCCGGTGTCGTTGACACCGCCGTCGTCCGTGATCGCGCTGGCACCGTCACGCACGAGCCTGCTGTGCACGTGCAGTCCGCTGCCGGCGCCCTCACCGCTGACGGACGGGGCGAACGTCACCTCCAGGCCGTGCTGGTAGGCGACCTCTCGCACGACCCACTTGGCGATGACGAGTGCGTCCGCGGCCTGCTCGATCGGCACGGGCCAGAACTCGATCTCGTGCTGCACCAGCTGGCGGTCCTCCTCGAGGATGTTGCCGACCTCCCCGTGGGCGTACTTGAGCTTGATGCCCATGCTCGCCAGATGCCCCAGGACCTCCTCGCGTACCCACTCTCCCTTGGAGAAGGGCGAGGACTCCTGGTAGCCGTGCTCCTCCTCCACCGGGAACACCCGCTCGGGCTCGTCGACGAGGTAGTACTCGAGCTCGCCGAACGCTTCGAGCACCATCCCGGTGTCCTCGGTGAGCACCTCGGACGCCCGGCGGACGACCTGCTCACGCGCGTACGACAAGGGCTTGCCGTCCTCGTCGTAGAACGAGCACAGCACGTCGAGCGAAGGACGCTCTCCGAACGGGTTGACGAACGCGGTGCGGTGACGCGGCACGATGTAGACGTCGCTGGCCTGGCTGCCGACGCCCGGGAAGATGCTCGAGCCGTCGACCCGCTCACCCTGCATGAGCACCTCGGTGAGGTGGTCCTGCGAGTCGATCGGGAAGGCGATCGTCTTGAGCCGCCCGTCGCCGCCGACATAACGCAGGTTGACCTGGCGCAGCTCCAGCTGTTCCGCGGCGTGGACGAGATCGTTGCAGGTGAACTCGGCAGCAGGCTTCTCGAGCAGTCGGACGATCGGGTGGGGTTCGAAGGCGTAGTTGACCATGACGTGGTCGTACCCCTTGGTCGTCGCGCGACGCTCCTGGGCGTAGTCGCATCGCGCAACGGTCCGCGGGCTGATCACCCCGCGGCGACCTGCCGGTTGGCTGGTCCCGGTCTAGTATCTGGCAGGTGTCCTCTGCCACCTCCTGCCCGAAGGCGATGACCTTCGGCCCGTGCGGTGGCGTACGCGACGACGCGTCGTGCGAGATCGACCCGCGTCCCTGCCCGTTCGCCGGCCCTGCCGCGGACACCGTGCGGTGGGAGCGGGAGCTGCTGCCGTCGACGACCCCGGGCAGCGCCCTGCTGGAGGCTGCGGAGCACCGGCCCGTGGTGCTCACGGACCTGACCATCCCGGCGTACGACCCGGACGGCCTGGCCGAGGTCACGCGGACGCTCGCCGACTCGTGCGACGCCGTGCTGGTCGGGGAGCACCAGAACCGACCCGACTTCCCGCCGACACTGATGGCGGCGCTGATCGCCCAGGCCGGGGGAGTGCCGTGGGTGACCCTCGCGTGCCGCGATCGCAACCGCGTCGTGCTTGAGCAGGAGCTGGCCGGCCTCGCGGTCGCGGGCGTCGACGGCGTCCTGTGCGTGACCGGGGACGGCCGGGCCCAGGGCGTACGCCCGGACGTCACCCAGGTGTTCGATCTCGACGGCACGCAGCTCGCCGCGCTCGCGGCCCGGGCCGGCCACGCCGTCGCCGTGCCGGAGGCGCCGTCGGCAGTCCCACAGCGCCTTCGCCCCGCACGCCTGGTGCAGAAGCAGCACGCGGGCGCCCACCTGGCAGTCCTCAACCACGTGGGGACCGCCGAGGAGGTCGCCACCTTCGTGGCTGCGTCCCGCGACCTCGGCCTGACGATCCCGGTCATCGCCGCGGTGGCCCTCTACACCGACGAGCGCTCGGCCCGCGTGCTGCAGAACTTCCCCGGGCTCCACCTCGATCCCGGTCAGGTCGCGCAGGTGCTCGGCGCCGCGGACGTACGGTCGGCGGGCATCGAGACGGCCCTGGACGAGGCGCGGGCCTTGTTGGCCATCGACGGTGTGGCCGGGGTCAACCTCTCCGGGCTGGCCTCCGGCGACGGGGCGCTGGCCGGGGCGCAGGTCAAGGCTGAGACAGGTCATCTGATCCGGGAGGGTGCATGAGCGAGGCAGAACCCATGGTCGACGAGTTCGACACCGTCGCGTGGTGGACGGCGTCCGCGGTCGAGGAGCTGGGTGAGGACCACGCCCTGCCGGCCGCGTGCCGGGGCAGCGGCAGCCCGGCCGGGCTCGACTGGCTGGCCACCTCGATGGGGCTGGAGCCGGGCATGCGCCTGCTCGACTCCGGCGCGGGCGTCGGCGGCCCGGCCGAGTACGTCGCCCGTGGCTACGGGGTGCGTCCCGTCCTGGCGGAGCCGATGGAGGGCGCCTGCCGCGCCGCGGTGCGCCTGTTCGACCACCCCACCACGGTCGCCGACGGCCTCAGGCTGCCGTTCGCGGACGAGACGTTCGACGCGGCCTGGTCCCTCGGCGTGCTGTGCACGATCGAGGACAAGCGGACCTACCTCGAGGAGCTGCGGCGCTCTGTGGTCCCCGGCGGTGCGGTCGGCCTGCTCGTCTACACCCGGGGGGTCGAGTCCCTGCCTGACCAGCCGGAGGGCAACTCGTTCCCGAGCCGGTCCGAGCTCCTCGACCACCTGGCGGCGACCGGACTCACGGTCGTCGCGGAGACGCCGCTCGCCGACGTCCCGGCGACCCCGGATGACTGGGACCAGGCTGCGACGGAGGTCGAGCAGGTCGTCGAGCGCGACCACCGCGACGACGAACGCTGGCAGCGCGCCGAGTCCCAGCAGGAGACGATCGTGGGGCTGATCCGTGACGAGCTGGTCGTCGGTCTGCTCCTCACCTGCAGAAGGAGCGACACCGCGACGCCCCGGTGATCAGTTCTGCCGGCAGAGGACGGGGCATGAACGCCACCCGGGCGCGGGGACACGTCACCACAGGGTTCGTCGCCGCGCTGGCAGCGATCATGATCCCGACGTTGGCGCGGAGCATCCGCGCTCAGGCGGCGACGTACTCCATCACGAAGTCGGTCCGGGGTGGGTAGAGCTCGATGACGAGGGGCTCGGGTGGCGGTTGGGGTGGGCTGGTCGACCAGTGCAGCAGGCCGTGGCCCTTGAGGTTGTGATGTCGTCGGCACAGCGGTCCCATGTTGTCTCCGTTGGTGGGCCCGGCGGGGTGGGGTATTCGGTGGTCGAGATCGCACCGCTCCGAGGGCACCATGCAGCCGGGTGCTTGGCACACACCGTGGAGGAACTGCAGCGCAAGAGCGAGGGTGTCGGGGGCGAACCTGCCCACATATTCGTGGGCCAGGACGTCGTCGGTGATCGGGTCGACGACGATGCGGTGCCAAAACGTGCTCCCGCTCGCAATCACCTCGGCGAGCCAGGGGGCGGGCACAGCCCAGGCGCCGTCGGTGGACTCCGCGAACCCCGGTGTCGCACCGGCAAGGACGTCCGCTCCGACGGTCACGGCGATGTTCGCGTCCACAGCTGAGGTGACGGAGTCGGAGCTGGTGCACCAGGCGACCAGCAGGTCGGCCTCACGCTGGGCCACGGTGCGGTCGTCGTCAGGGTCTGCGGACTTGCGAGCCTCCTTGCGAAGACGCGCCTCGATGGCCGCAGCCTGGTGGGAGGGCAGGTAGGCGTTCAACCAGGACATCGAGTCGTCCCCGTGGGTTACGGAGACGTGCCGCTGGTCCCGTTGGGCGTCGGCTCGTTCGGTGGCGAGGTCGGACTCGACCCGCTGGACGAATCGGCGCAGCCACTGCTGCAGCTCGGCCCCGGTGTGGCTGGTCGCGTAGCCGATGACGCGGTCGTCGAGCCGGTCGACGGATTCCTGACGGTGCAGCTTCTCGATGGTCGCGCTGATGTCGCGGACCCGGGAGAAGTCGATCAGCCCGTCGACGAATGCCTCCCACACGAGGGGGGTTTTCTCGCGCACGCGGTCGGCGATCGACAGGCGCAGGTGGATCTGTGCCTCGGACATGCCGGTGGCCTCCCCGATCGTCAATGCGATCGCGGATCGTTCGATCTTGCGCCGCAGAGACGACTCGATCGAGGCGGTGCGGGCGATCTCGGCGTCCCGGTAGTCGAGCATCGTCTGGACGGTGTGAGCCTCAGCCCGGGCCTGGCGTCGTACGGCATCCGACAGCGACTCAGTGGTCGGAGCTGTCGTGATGGCCATACCTCAAAACTAGTGGTGGCCACCGACACTTTCTCCCGCGCTCGCAGCCCATTCCGGGCATGTGGATTCCGGTGATCGCGACAGACTGGCCGGTAGACCCTTTGCGGGGAAAGACGCGGGCGCGCGGTCTGCGGATCCGGCCCGATTACACCGCCGGCACCTGCGTCGAGTGCAGGCAGACGTTGGACTCGACGACGATTTGTTTGCTCGCCGACCACATCCGCGCCGAGAACCACGAGGACGAGGAAAGTGGCAGCGAGGAGAGTAACGTCGATCGCACCACCCGTGAGAGAGGCGACCCATGGACGTGATCACAGATGAGCACGAGGGCGACCTCATCGTGGACGACGGAAGCGACGTCGACGTCCAAGGCACGGTCGCTGGCTCGTGCGAAGTCCGCGGCGGAAAACTGGAGGTACACGGCACAGTGACCGGAGACGTGACGGTCCTGGCAGGCTCGGTCACGGTGGCCGGCACGATCGCCGGTGACCTCGTGGTCAGCGACGGCACGGTCGACGTGCACGGCACGATCGTGGGCCGACTCATCGATGATGGCGACAACCAAATCACGGTTCATCCCGGGGCGCACGTCAACGGCACCGAGGCACCCACGGTAGGGGCATGACTGCGGGTCACCCCATCTATGACCGTCACGGACCGTTCGCGGTCCCTCGAGGAGAACATCAACGCACCGAGACACCGAGGATCCAGTACTTGCTTCCTGGCGGTCCGCCCCGCGCGATGGCCACGACGAGAGAAGTGGTCCCACAGCCAGAAGCCCGCACGGGATCGGTGAGGGCTTTCGTCGTGTCAGGACTCAGCCGTTGCTGACGTGAGCCGAACCGCTGGTTCACTCGCGGGGAAATGACGTGAGTTTTCGACATCCGCACGTGCCGACAGCCGGTGGCCAGCACGCAGCGGGCGTAAAGCCACCGCCGTCACCGCACATCCGGACCACCACCCACCCTTGGTCAACAGGGGCCACGTCGCGGTCAGCTCAGCAAGAACGCGATCAGGACAATCACCATCAGGAGGAAAGCAACAGAGCCGAAGCCGACCGCCAACGCGAACGTCAAGGGACGCAGTTCGCGGAAGCTCATGGCTCCCGGTATCGCCTCGTTCACCTGCCGCGCCGTGCTGACGCCTTCGGCGGCGTGCCCGTTCGTAGCCTCCGTCACGGACCTGAGGTCGTCCGTCTCCCAGTCACTTCCGGCGACTCGGACCTGTCGGGTGCTGTCGGCGATGAACAGCAGCTGCGTCTTCGGCGGGAACACTCCGCCGTACGGGAGCGCGGTCGGCTCGACCCACGTCAGCAGCGAGGTCAGCGTGGGGTCGCTACGGTCGAACGTGGTCGGCCTGCCCCGACGGTCGACGTGTGTCACTGCCTCGGGCGTCACGGTGAGGGAGCTGTTGGCGAACAGCATCCTGTTGCGGGCCGACAGCACCACGATGATCGGCGCGGCGATGAGGCCGGCCACGGCGAGCAGCCCGCCGTACGTCAGCAGGGCCGCACGGCGGTCGTCGGCAGACAGCACCCCGACGGTGACTCCGCCGATCAGCAGCAGCGAGGGCAGGACCGCGATGTACCGGAGCCTCGTGTTCTCCTGCTGCTGGCTGGCGCGCGACGGACGGAACGTCGCCACGCGTGGTGGGTGATCGTGTCGCTTGCGGCGGAAGAACATCGTGCACCTCGTCGTTCGTCGAAGGACCAGCGCTCACCGTTCGGCGGAAGGCCGACATGGATGCTAGTGCCCGTCGCGGCAGCCAGGGGAGCCCACGATGAGGGTTTGACGCTGCTCCGGCAACCGTTAGCCCTCATCGGCGCGACCACCGCGACCCGAGCCCCCGCAGTACAGCCTGCTGCACCGAGAGTGGGTAGTTGACGGGATCGAACGGCCAGCGCTGCCGCCATAGCGTCGATGGCATGACCACATCGACGAAGTACCGCAAGCTGACCATCGGGCTCACCGCCGCCTTCCTGCTCGCAGGAGGTGTGGGTGCGGCCAGCGCAGGCGTGACGGAGAAGGCGCCGCACCACGGGCCATCCGCCTCCTCATCGAAGGCATCCGGTTGGGAGGGCGTCACCCGCAAGCAGGTCAGGATCGACCTCGGCAAGGGGTGGGTCACGAAGGCCGAGCTCACGTATCCGACCCATGCGAAGAAGCGCCTGCCCTTGGTCGTCATGCTGCACGGGAGCGGCCACAACGACATGAACCAGACGCTGCCCGGCGGCAAGGGTGCGACGTTCCTGCCGCTGGCCCAGGGCGCCTCGCGGGAGGGTTTCGCGACCCTGCGCTTCAACAAGCGCGGCGTCACCGGCATCGGGCCGGTCGAGAGCAAGGAACAGAACCAGCTGAACCCCGAGAACCCCTACGCGCAGATCCAGAAGGACGCCGCGTCGGTGATCCGGTTCGGCGCCGCCTCGTCGAAGGTGGACGCCTCGAAGATCTTCCTGCTGGGGCACAGCGAGGGGACGAACGTGGCGGCCAACCTGGCGTCCGACCCGAAGACGTACGGCATCCCGAAGCCGGCGGGCGTCATCGCGATGGGGGTCGTCGGGCAGGACATCAAGGAGCTGCTCACCCTGCAGCTCTACGGTCGCTTGCTGCTGCAGATGCATGACGAGTTCGACGTCGACGCCGACGGGCAGCTGACCAGGACGGAGGCCGTGGACGGCTTGGGCGGCCAGCCGAAGGACCTCGCCGACCAGATCCGCCCCGTCCTGCTCGACGGCGACAGGATCCAAGCCAGCACGGACACTAATAAGGACGGCAAGATCGCGATCGACGGGGAGGCCGGCGCGGTCCTGCGCAAGGCCACGGGGATCGACAACTACCCGGACGTCCCGGGCCTGGAGGACCTGCAGGAGTACGTCGCGGACATCGCACGATTCCCGACGGTGACCGAGGCGCTGCCGAAGTTCTCCGGACCGACGCTGCTGCTCAACGGTGAGAACGATCTGCAGACGCCGGCGCGGGTCGCCCTGACTGCCGATGCCGCGATCGGCGCGGCCGGCAACAACGAGGACCACGAGGTCATCATCTATCCGGGCATGGCGCACACCATGAACCTCACGCGCAAGTTCGTACCCGAGTTCGGTGACCCCGACCGCCAGGTCGTCAAGGACGTCCGGACCTGGTTGAGGTCCCACCGCTGACCCTGCTCGAGCCCCCCGGGCGGACCAGCGATGAGGGTTTTGGGCAGCCACGGCTACCCGAAGCCCTCATCGTGCTTCCCGGGGCGGACGGACGATGAGGGTTTGAGGCAGCCACGGCTACCCGAAGCCCTCATCGTCGGTCCCAGCGGGCCTCGCGCGGGGCCCGTACGCTGGACGAGGTGACGACCACTCCCGTGACGTTCCCCCTGACCCACCGATTCGCGACCGAGCTGCCCGAGCTGGCGCTGCCTTGGCAGGCCGAGCAGACGCCGGCCCCTCAGTTGTTGGCCTTGAACGATCCCCTGGCCGCCGAGCTCGGCCTCGACCCGGACGCTCTGCGGGCCCCGGACGGCCTGGGCCTGCTCACCGGGACCGTCGTGCCCATCGGCGCCGCCCCGGTCGCGCAGGGGTACGCGGGTCACCAGTTCGGCGGCTACTCGCCGCGACTCGGTGACGGCCGGGCGCTGCTGATGGGCGAGCTGACCGATCGTGAGGGACGTCCGCGCGATCTCCACCTGAAGGGGTCGGGGCGCACACCGTTCTCTCGCGGCGGCGACGGACTGGCCGCGGTCGGGCCGATGCTGCGCGAGTACGTCGTGAGCGAGGCGATGCACGCCCTCGGTGTGCCGACGACCCGCGCCCTGGCCGTGGTCGCCACCGGCAGGCGCGTCCGACGCGAGACCCTGCTCCCGGGTGCCGTCCTGGCCCGGGTCGCGAGCAGCCACCTGCGGGTGGGCACCTTCCAGTACGTCGCCTCGGCCCGTGACGTCGAGCTGCTCCGGCGCCTGGCCGATCACGCGATCGAGCGCCATCACCCCGATGCCGCCTCCGCCGAGAACCCGTACCGCGCCCTGTTCGAGGCGGTGGTCGCGGCACAGGCCGACCTCGTGGCGCGCTGGATGCTCGTCGGCTTCGTCCACGGCGTCATGAACACCGACAACGTGACGATCTCCGGCGAGACCATCGACTACGGGCCGTGCGCGTTCCTGGAGACGTACGACCCCGCGACGGTCTTCAGCTCGATCGACGTCGACGGCCGCTACGCGTACGGCAACCAGCCGGCCGTCGCGCAGTGGAATCTCGCCCGGTTCGCCGAGACGCTCCTGCCTCTGCTCGCGGAGGACCAGGACACTGCCGTCGCGATGGCGATGGAGTCGCTCGGCACCTTCGGATCGAGGTACGCGGCCACGTACGCCGCGGGTCTCCGGGCGAAGATCGGGCTTGCGCCGAGCGGGCAGGACGCCGTTGCAGCACAGCTGGGGGAGGAGCTGCTCGGGATCCTTCGGGGCGGCCACGTCGACTGGACCACGGGTTTTCGAGCTCTCGGCGCAGCGGCCCGCGGTGACGCCGAGCCGGTTCGTGGCCTCGTGGTCGACCTGGCCTCGATCGACGACTGGCTCGTCCGCTGGCGGGCCCTGGGGCCCGACCCAGACCTGATGGACCGCACCAACCCGGTCTACGTCCCGCGCAACCACCTGGTCGAGGAGGCGCTCGACGCCGCGACGGCCGGCGACCTCGAGCCGTTCGAACGGCTCGTCGAGGCCGTCCGGCAGCCCTTCGACGAGCGTCCCGGCCTGGAACGCTTCGCGGCTCCGGCACCGCAGGACTTCGGCCGCTACACGACCTATTGCGGCACCTGAGACGGTCACAGCGAAGAAAGTTCGTGGTTCGATGTCGAAAGACCTGGCGGTGGTTCGACGTCTGTGCGAGAAGCAACGCCAGCAACCACAAGGAGTGATCGGCATGCCACGTTTCATGGGATTGGTGAGGATGGAAGAGGGCGTCGGCACACCGCCCCAGGCGCTGTTCGAGGCGATGGACGCCTACATCGGCAAGCAGGCCGCCAACGGGGTCTTCCTCGACGGCGGAGGGCTGTACGGCACCGAGGACGCGGTGAACTTCGTGTCGCACAAGGGCGAGGTCAGCCGGGTCGACGGGCCGTATGCGGAGGCCAAGGAGGTCGTCGGCGGGTGGGCCATCCTGGACTACGAGTCCCTCGAGGACGCTGTGGCCGATCAGCAGGAGTTCGCCGAGCTGCACGCGAAGCACTGGCCCGAGGTCACCGTGATCTCGACCCTGCGTCAGATCTCGACCGGCCCGGAGGCGCCCGGCGAGTGAGCGAGGCCATCGTCACCGCGTGGCGGGCCGAGTCGGCCCGCCTCGTGGGGGCACTTGCGCGCATGACCCGCGACGTCCAGCTCGCCGAGGACCTCGCACAGGACGCGCTGGTCGCTGCGCTCGAGCAGTGGCCCACCGACGGTGTGCCGGACAACCCGAGCGCGTGGCTGATGACCACCGCCAAGCGGCGCGGCATCGACCACTTCAGGCGTGCGGAGGTCCTTCGGCGCAAGGTCACCGAGGTCGGCCGTGCCAGGGGAGAGGAGCAGGCCATGCCTGATCTCGACGCCCAGGTCGACCACATCGAGGACGACGTCCTGCGGCTCATCTTCCTGACCTGCCACCCCGCGCTGACCGCCGAGTCCCGCGCCGCGCTGACGCTGCGACTGGTCGGCGGCCTCACCACCGTCGAGATCGCGCGCGGCTTCCTCACCACCGAGTCGGCGATGGGCCAGCGGATCTCCCGGGCCAAGAAGACCCTGGCCACGGCGCGGGTCGAGCTCGAGCTGCCCACGGGGGAGGAGCGCACCCGACGGCTGGACGACGTCATGGCCGTGATCTACCTGATCTTCAACGAGGGCTACACCGCCACGGCCGGCCAGGACTGGATGCGTCCCGAGCTGTCGAACGAGGCGACGCGGCTCGCGCGGATGCTCGCCGCGCTCGCGCCGGACGAGCCCGAGGTGCTCGGGCTGCAGGCACTGCTGGAGCTCCAGGGCTCGCGGACGGCCGCCCGCCTGGACGAGTCGGGGATGCCGGTGCTGCTGGAGGCCCAGGACCGGACGCGCTGGGACCACCTGCTCATCCGGCGCGGCCTGGCCGCGCTGCAGCGGGCTGAGGCCTTCGCGCGGCGCGGGAAACCGGTCGGCACGTACTTCCTGCAGGCCTCGATCGCTGCGCAGCACGCCAGGGCGAAGCAGCCCGAGCACACGAGCTGGCGACGGATCGCGGCCCTCTACGACGTCCTGGCCGAGGTTGCGCCGGGGCCGGTCGTCGAGCTCAACCGAGCCGTCGCCCACGGACGGGCCCACGGCCCGACTGCCGGGCTGGCCGTGCTGGACGCCCTCGGACCCGACGCGCTCGCCGGCTCACCCCTCGTGCCGAGCGTCCGGGGCGATCTGCTCGAGCGGGCCGGCCTGCACGAGCGGGCGAGCGAGGCCTTCGCCGAGGCGGCCTCGCGCACCAGCAACGGCAGCGAGCGGGCGCTGCTGCGCAGGCGAGCCCAGGCGAACGCCGAGCGGGCGCCGGGCTGAGCAAGGCCGGACCCGCTACGTCGGGCTACCAGGCGAGGACACCCGACTCGTCCTGGAGCGTGCCGGTGGGCCCGTCCGGGCCGATGGTTGCCCACTGCACGACGACGCGTGCGCTCTCGTCGGCGGGTCGGCCGGCGCTCTGGTCGGCCGTCAGGTCGGTGCCGGTGTAGCCCGGCTCCACGGCGTTGAACCTGATGTCCGGCTCGGCCTTGGCATATTGGACGGTCAGCATCGTGACCGCCGACTTGGACGCGGCGTAGAGCGCGGCCGGGATCGTGAACTCGGGACGGTCCGGGTCGGTGACGGCCCAGAACGAGCCGAGGCTGCTGGAGACGTTGACCACGACCGGCCGCTCGGACCTGCGCAGCAGTGGGAGCGCTGCCTCGGTGACGCGGACGATGCCGACGACGTTGGTGTCGAACACGCGCAGCGCGGTCGGGCCGTTTGGGGTCCAGCTGCCGAAGATGCCGGCATTGTTGACCAGGGCGTCCAGCCTGCCCTCGGCCGCCTCGATGGTGGCGAGCGCGGACGTGACCGAGTCCTCGTCGGTCACGTCCAGCTGCACGAACGTGCCGCCTGACTCCGCCGCGGCCTTCTCGCCGCGCTCGCGGTCGCGCGCCCCCAGATAGACGGTGTGCCCGAGGGCGATGAGCTGTTTGGCGGTCTCCAGGCCGATGCCCTTGTTGGCGCCGGTGATGAGGGTGATGGTCATGCGATCTCCTTGTGTCGGTGGTCCACGAGGGCCGTCCACGACGTTAGGGACGGCGGGGGACGTCAGGCAGTACTGCCGCGCTCCAGGGGTGTGACAGGACCTCCCGCGATCCCACCGGCGGGCCTACCGTGGACCCATGACGAACCGGCCCAACACCCTGGGTGAATTCCTGCAGGCCCGCCGCGGACTGGTGACGCCTCAGGCCGCGGGAATCCCCGACTCCGGGACGAGGCGTGTGGCCGGCCTGCGCCGCGAGGAGGTGGCGATGCTGGCGGGCGTCAGCGTCGACTACTACCTGCGCCTCGAGCGCGGCCGCGACCGCAATCCGTCCGTGCAGGTCCTGGAGTCCATCGCACGGGTGCTGCAGCTCGACGACGACCACCTCGCGTACCTCATGACCTTGGTGGGGGACAGGCCTCGGCGCAGTCCGCGCCGGTCCCGGACCGAGACCGTGCCGCCGGGGATGGCCACGCTCGTCGCCTCGATGCCGCACCCCGCGTACGTCGAGGGACGCTATTTCGACGTCCTGGTCTCGAATCCGGTGGCGGTCGCCCTGTCACCGCGCTTCGCGGTCGGCGGCAACCAGCTCCGCGACATGTTCCTGGACCCCCAGCAGCAGGAGCTCTACCCCGACTGGCGCGGTTCCACCGAGTGCCTGGTCGCGAACCTGCGCCACTCGGTGGGCCCGGACATCGAGGACCCGCGCTTCATCGAGCTCGTCGGTGAGCTGTCGCTCGCGAGCCCGCGGTTCCGTGAGCTCTGGGCCCGCCACGACATCAAGAAGCAGTTCGGTGCGCCCATGCGCTTCGACCATCCGCAGGTCGGGGGGATGACGCTGAACCGTGAGTGGCTCACGATCGGCGGCACCGAGGGCCTGCACCTGGTCGTCTACCACCCGGACCCCGGCAGCGAGGCGGCCGACAAGATCGGCCTCTTGGCCTCTGCCGCACTGCCGACCAAGGACGCCATGTCGCAAAGGGGTTGCGCAGGACGCGCGCGGGACTAGCGTGGGCCCATGGTGAGCGACGCGGACGTGGACGCCAGGACCGTCACGGATTTCCTCGCTGATCTGTCCGCGCGGACGCCGACCCCGGCAGGCGGCGCGGTCGCGGCATTGTGCGCCGCCCAGGCCGCGGCACTCGTGGCGATGGTCGCGCGCTACTGCGAGGACGCCGCGCTGGTCGAGCGGGCCGAGGCGCTCCTCCTCCGGGCCCAGCAGCTCGTGGTCGACGACGAGCGGGCCTTCGGCGCCGTGGCCGTTGCGTGGGGCGCCCCGGCCGACGACGAGGGCCGACGCGCGGCGATCGACGCGGCCCTGCTGGCAGCCTCCGAGCCGCAGGCGCAGGTCGTCGAGACCGTGATCGAGGTGCTGGTCCTGATCGACCAGCTGCGGCCGGCCGCCAGGCCCGGGCTGCGGTCGGACCTGGTCGCGGCCGGCGAGGTCGCCAGGGCCGGGGCCGCCGTCGCCCGGATGAACGTGGAGTCGAACGTCCGCGAGCTGCCCGACTCCGAGGGCCGTTCTCAGCTGCTGCGCCGCATGGGCGTCACGAAGGAGAGGAACTGAATGCTCTCGGACATCGAGATCGCGAACGCGGCTGAGCTTCGCCCGATCGCCCAGGTCGCCCAGGACGAGCTGGGGATCGACCCGGCCCACCTGGTGCCGTACGGGCACCACAAGGCCAAGGTCGATCTCGGCTTCCTGGAGTCCCTGCAGGACCGGCCGCTCGGCAAGCTCGTGCTGATGACGGCGATGTCGCCGACACCGGCGGGGGAGGGCAAGACCACGACGACGGTCGGGCTGGCGGACGCCTTGCGCGGCTTGGGGCTGACGACGATGGCATGCCTTCGCGAGCCGTCGATGGGTCCGGTCTTCGGCATGAAGGGCGGGGCCGCAGGGGGCGGCTGGGCCCAGGTGGTGCCGATGAGCGACATCAACTTGCACTTCACTGGTGACTTCGCGGCGATCGCCGCGGCGAACAACCTGCTCGCGGCACTGATCGACAACCACATCCACCACGGCAACGCACTGGGCATCGACGTGCGGTCGGTCGACTGGAAGCGGGTGGTCGACCTCAACGACCGCGCGCTGCGCGATGTCACGGTGGGGCTCGGCGGCCCTGCGAACGGCTACCCCCGCGAGGAGGGTTTCGACATCGTGGTCGCCTCTGAGCTCATGGCCATCTTCTGCCTGACCGAGTCGTGGGCCGATCTCAAGCGTCGCATCGGCGACATCGTGGTCGCCCACACCCGGGACAAGCGGCCCATCACCGCCCGTGATCTCGAGGCCGCCGGGGCGATGGCGGTGCTGCTGCGGGACGCGTTGGCCCCCAATCTCGTGCAGACCCTGGAGCACACACCGGCGTTCGTGCACGGCGGACCGTTCGCAAACATCGCGCACGGCTGCAGCTCGGTCGTCGCGACCAGGGCGGCTCTGCGGCTGGCCGACTACGTCGTCACGGAGGCCGGCTTCGGGGCGGATCTCGGCGCGGAGAAGTTCGTCGACATCAAGTGCCGCAAGTCGGGTCTCCGTCCGGACGCCGCCGTGGTGGTGGCCACGGTCCGGGCGCTCAAGTTCCACGGCGGCGTGGCCGCTGCAGATCTCCACGTCGAGGACCTCGATGCCGTCGAGCGCGGCATGGAGAATCTCGCCCGGCACCTGCGCAACGTGCGGGAGGTCTACGGGATCCCGTGCGTGGTGGCGCTCAACCGCTTCCCGACCGACACCGACGCAGAGGTGGCCCGCGTGGTCGAGCTGGTCGGCGAGCTGGGGGTCCAGGCCCATCCCGCCACCCACTTCGTCGACGGCGGCGTCGGCGCGACCGATCTGGCCAAGGGGGTGCTCGACCTGATCGAGACGTCCGGTCCGTCGACCTTCTCCTTCACGTACCCCGACGGGCTGCCGCTCAAGGAGAAGGCCGAGACGATCGCCCATCGGCTGTACGGGGCCTCGAGCGTGACCTGGGACGGCAAGGCCCGGAGGCGGCTGGATCGTCTCGAGGCGGACGGGTACGGCGGGCTGCCGGTCTGCGTGGCCAAGACCCAGTACTCGTTCTCGACCGATCCGGCCTCGCTCGGGGCGCCGACCGGCCACGATCTCCACGTCCGCGAGGTCCGCCTCTCGGCCGGGGCGGGGTTCGTGGTGCTCGTGTGCGGGGACGTGATGACGATGCCAGGCCTGCCGGCCGTCCCCGCCGCCTCGCGCATCGATCTCCTCGACGACGGGACGATCGTCGGCCTGTCCTGACCGCGTCAGGACGAAACGGCGATCCGAGGACGGTGAACACCCACATGGCCGTCGGTGCCGGCGACGACGACCTCATGGTCCACGTCGGCACGGACGGTGTCGAACAGGCACTCGCGCTGGGCGCCCGACGGGCCACGATGGGCGCGCGGACGATGGGCGGCGTGGTGCTGGTCGCCGGAGCGGACCTGCCGGACGCAGCAGCACTCGTCGCGTGGGTCGTCCCGGCGGTCGAACGGGCGAGGGTTAGACCCGCCAAGCGTCCGGCCGGTCCCTGAGGGCGAGCCACGCCTCCCGCGTCTGGGCGATCCAGAAGACCATGAACAGCAGAAGCAGCGCGGTCTCGACGAACAGCAACCAGCCGGGCTCCTCGACGGTCAGGAAGAGCACGACGGCAATGATCTCGATGAGGAGCATCGACGTCGCCACCACCGTGTAGAGGGCATCGAAGCGCTTCAGCGGGACCGCGGAGCCGGGGCTCGGTGAGAGGCGCATCGAGGTGAGGGACCGCTCTGTCGGGATGTCGCCGATGCGCCGGAGGACGTGCGCGCCGCGGGTGGTACGCAACATCGCCACGAGGCCGAGCAGCGCGAACATCGCGACGGCCGCCGGGCTGTGGGCGTGCCTGGCGAGGGCGTCGCCGTCGAGGACGAATGCCACGACGCCGACCACGAGCAGCGCAGGGAGCGCGCCGGTCAGGATGCGGCGAGGCCACCCGTCGACCCGCCAGTCCGGGCCCCTCATCGCCGCGGGGAGCAGCGCGCCGACCGCCCACACCAGGAGCCCGATGGTGAGCAGACCGATCAGGGCGAACCGGTTGAGCTGCACGACGTCGGGGTCGTAGACGGCGAGCGGTGCGCCGTTCTCGTCCCGAGGGACGCACGCAACCGACGCGACGACGAAGCCGAGAGCGCCGGCGAGGTTGAGCAGGGTCTGCTCGGTGAGGCTGTCGCCGCGAACCACCACGAGCAGGCACGACGCGGCCGAGACCCCCACGACGAAGATCGTGCGAGCGTCCGTCCACCAGGAGTCCGAGATCGTCGGCGGCAGCTCGCCCTGCACGACCAGGAGCAGGACCGGTGCGAGCAGCACGAACACTGCGGCGACGACCAGGCCCACCCGCAGCGCGAAGAACGTCGCGGTGAGCTCACGCTCGTCATGTCCCGAGGCTGCCATGGGACGACATCCTGCCGTACCGCGCCCGCCGGCTCAGCGCCGCAGGACCTCGCGCACGAGGTCCGCGACCAGCTCGGGCTGCTCGAGCCCGGGCAGGTGGGCCACGCCCGGGAGCACCCGCCCCGGGCCCTGCGCGAGGCGCCGGGCCGTCTCCTCGTAGAACGGCAGGTCGGGCAGGAGATCGAGATCCCCCCACGCGCACAGCGTCGGGACGGACACCTCGCCGAGGCGGGTCCAGGCGTCCACGCCGGCATCGCCCGCGTCTTCGGATGCCCCGATCTCGAGGATGCGTCGGTTCATCGTCGCGAACAGCTCACGCGGCTGCCCGCCCACTCGCCCCGCCGGGGCGCCGGACCCGTCGAGCCAGAGGTGGGCGAGGGCGGCGATCCGGGCCTCGGTGTCGGCGTCGGGGTCTTCGGCGGGCTCGAGGAGTGCCGCCGTGAGGGGGTCGAGCTGCCAGTCGAAGGGGGTGTCGTCGTCGGTCATGCCGGAGACCGCCGCACCGATGAGCACGAGCCCGGCGATCCGCGAGGGATGCAGCAAGGCCGCGTCGAGCGCGAGCGCGCCGCCCATCGAGTTGCCCACCACCACCGCACGACCGATGCCGAGCCCGTCGAGCACCGCGACGAGATCGTCGACGTGCGTGAACGTCGTCGACTCGTCGGCAGCCGGTGTGTCGCCATGGCCGCGCCGGTCGTACGCGACGATGTCGAGCCCGTCGGCCTCCAGCGACTCGCCCACCGCCTCCCATGCGCGACGATCGGCGACGCCGGCGTGCAGCAGGACGACTGTCTGCCCGACCCCCCGGCGTCGCGTCGCGGCGATCCCGGTGCCGTCGGCCATCGGTACGGTGAGCTGCTCCACGGTCATGACTGCGAACGTACTCGCGAGCGGCCCGGATGCCCAGACGTCCCGTCTCCCCGCCGGTTTCGACATGTCGCGTCGACCGGTCCGTGTGACCATGAAAACCTCGGCACTGCGTCGCGGCGCCCTCGACGGAAGGGAACGCGCGTGCAGATTCTCTCGGTGCGTGGCGCACTGCCCGACCACTGCTACCAACAGGACGACATCACCGACGCCTTCGTGAACATCGTCGGCGACGGGAGACTCGACCGTGAGCAGCTGCAGAGCTTCCACAGTCACGCGGGAGTGCGGCAGCGTCACCTCGTGCTGCCGTTGGAGGACTACGCGGCCGTCGAGGACTTCGGACACTCGAACGACCTGTTCATCGAGCATGCGGTCGCCCTGGGGTCCCGCGCGCTCCTCGACGCGTTGAAGGCGGTGGGTCTGACGCCGTCCGACGTCGACCTGATCGTGACCACGACCGTCACCGGTGTGGCGGTCCCGTCGCTGGACGCACGCATCGCGTCCGCGATCGGACTCCGCCCGGACGTGAAGCGGGTCCCGATCTTCGGCCTCGGCTGCGTGGCCGGGGCGGCCGGCATCGCCCGCCTCCACGACCACCTCGTCGGGCATCCCCGGGACGTGGCGGTGCTGGTCTCGGTGGAGCTGTGCTCGCTCACGGTGCAGCGCTCGGACGTGTCGGTCGCCAACCTCGTGTCGAGCGGCCTCTTCGCTGACGGCGCCGCCGCCGTCGTCGCGCGTGGGTCTGCGTCCGGACGACCTGAGAACGTCCCCTCGGGCTCCGCGACGATCGAGGTGCTCGACTCGCGCAGCAGGCTCTACCCGGACTCCGAACGCGTCATGGGCTTCGACGTGGGGTCGACCGGGCTGCGCATCGTGCTGGACGCCGGGGTGCCGGCCGTCGTCGAGAAGTACGTCGGCGGCGACGTCGACCAGTTCCTGGACGCGCACGGACTGACGAGGGCGGACATCGACTTCTGGGTGTGCCACCCGGGCGGGCCGAAGGTCATCGAGGCGCTCGAACGGACGCTCGGCCTCAGCCACGAGGACGTCGCCCTGACGTGGGAGTCCCTGGCCACGATCGGCAATCTGTCGTCCGTGTCGGTGCTGCACGTCCTGATGCACACGCTGGACGAGCGGCCCCCGAAACCGGGCGCGTACGGGATCCTCATGGCCATGGGCCCGGGGTTCTGCTCCGAGCTGGTGCTGGTGCGCGGGGTGGCGGCGTGACCAGCCTGCTGGCGTTCACGGTCCTTGTCGTCCTCGTCGCGCTCGAGCGCGTCGCGGAGATGATCGTCTCGAGACGCAACGCCGAGTGGAGCTTCGAGCGCGGCGGGGTCGAGAGCGGCCAGCGGCACTTCCCGGTCATGGTCGCACTCCACACGCTCTTCCTGGTCGGCATGCTCGTCGAGGCGTGGTGGCGACGGCCCGACGTCCCCGGTGTCCTGGCCTGGTCGATGCTGGCCGTCGTCATCCTCTGCCAGGCGGGCCGGTGGTGGTGCATCGCGGCGCTCGGCCGGCACTGGAACACGCGGGTGATCATCGTCCCGGGCACGCCGCCCGTGCGGCGAGGCCCCTACCGGGTCCTGACGCATCCCAACTACGTCGTCGTCGTGGTCGAGGGGGTGGCGCTGCCCATGGTCCACGACGCGTGGATCACCGCCGTCGTCTTCACGGTGCTGAACGCCGCTCTCCTGACGGTACGTCTGCGCGTGGAGTCGGCCGCCCTCCGCACGCTGCCGGCCGCGCAGCCCGCCGGCTGATGCGTGACCTCGTCGTGGCGGGGGGAGGGCCGGTCGGACTCGTCACGGCACTCTTCGCCGCGCGCGCGGGCCTGGACGTCGTCGTGCGCGAGCCGCGCCGAGGTCCGGTCGACAAGGCGTGCGGGGAGGGGCTCATGCCGGGCGCTGTCACTGGCCTGCAGGATCTCGGTGTCGAGCTGCAGGGGCGTCCCCTCGTCGGCATCCGCTACATGGACGCGACGCGTTCGGTCGAGGCGCCCTTCCGCGGCGGCACGGGCAGGGGGGTGAGGCGGACGACGCTGCACCGTGCGCTGGCCGAGGCGGTCGCGGCCGCCGGCGTCGAGGTGGAGGAGGCAGCCGTCAAGGACGTCCGGGACCGTGGCGACCACGTGCTCGCGGACGGCACACCCGCCAGGTTCCTGGTGGCCGCGGACGGTCTGCACTCGCCGACCCGTCGCGCGGTGGGACTGAACGGCGTCAGCCGCATGCCTCGGCGGTACGCGCAACGCGCCCATGCGGCGATCGCCCCGTGGACGGACTTCGTCGAGGTGCACTGGGCGCCGTCGTCGGAGGCCTACGTGACACCGACCGCCGACGGCCAGGTCGGCGTGGCGATCCTGACACGTCAACGGGGGAGGGCGTTCCACGACCTGCTCGCCGACCATCCTCGGCTGCTCGAACGCCTCGACGGGGCGGAGACCGGGCACGTCCGAGGGGCCGGCCCGTTGCGGCAGACGTCGACCCGTCGGGTGCGGGGCCACGTGCTGCTGGTCGGTGACGCCGCCGGCTACGTCGATGCGCTCACCGGCGAGGGGATCGCCCTGGGGCTCGCGCAGGCCCGGGCCGCGATCGCTGCGGTCGTCGACGGCAGGCCCCAGCAGTACGAGCGCGACTGGCGGCGGCTCACGCGGCGCCACGACCTGATGACCACGGGACTGGTCACTGCCACCCGCGCGTCCCTCGTCCGTACCTCCATCGTCCCTGCCGCCGAACGGCTGCCGGCCGTGTTCGGCTGGGCCGTCAACCAGCTCGCCCGACCGGCCTGACTGCTCAGGCGCTGCTCTCGGTCAGCGTCGCGGGCGGCAGCCAGTCGGCGCCCAGGAGCTGGGCGACGTCGGCGAGGCCCGAGGTGTCGCCACCCACGGTGTCGGAGGCGGCGGCGATCCGCTCCACCATCACCTGGCTGACCTGCTCCTCGACCGTCCCCTCGGCGTACGCGATGTGCCACGGCGAGACCTGGTGGTCGCGGTGGGTGCGACCGGTCACCTGTCGTGCGGCGATGCCCGAGAACCGGGCCTGGTGGAAGATGCCCACCCGGGGCTCGGTGCTGGCCCGGTCGCCGCCGGCCAGGGTCTCGCCGGCGTGCAGGCTGATCGAGGCGACGGTCGTGAAGACGCAGACCTTGGCCTGTCCGGTCTGGAACCGGACCCGCTCGGCCTCGGCGTCGAACCGGTCGCGGCCGTAGATCGTGGCGACCTGGAGACCGGAGTCACGCAGCCGGTCGGCGATGGGATCGGCAGCGGTCGTGACGAACTCGACCGAGCACGCGACCTGGCGCTCGGCCTCGACCTGCTGGGCGATCCAGGCGACGGTCGAGTCGACGCGGATCAGCCCGGCCTTCTGCCGGAAGCGCAGCAGCGCGGCCCGGCCCTTCGCGACGCTGCGGCCGCGACGCGCGATGTCCATCTCGCGGCAGAACTCGCCCCACTCGGCCTCGTACGCGGTCCGCTCCGCCGGGGTGAGCGCCACCGGCATTCCGGAGATCGGCACCGCCCCCCACGCCGCCGCCCGGTGCAGCATCGCGGGCGGGCGCTCGTCGGCGAGCCAGCCGCGTACGAGCTTGAGGTCTGCCGCGCGCCGCGCCGCGTCGGTGGTCCACGTCGCGCCGTAGCGTCCTCGCTCCACCCCAACGCCGTGGCGCTCGAGCGCGGTGGAGAACGCGGCGGCGGGCTGGGTCGCCGATGTCCACTCCTTCATCGGCTCGCCGAGCGCCTGCGCGTAGGCCGGAGCGAGGTACGGCAGCTCGAGCGGCGTGTGTCCGGGCGTCGCGGTCGTCGCGATGACGAACGGCGCCTTGTCGTGCGGGCGTCCGTGGCCCGAGATCCGGGCCCAGAGCTTCCACCGCTTCGTCGTCGTCCGTCGCAGCGCGTGGGCCTCGTCCGCGATGATGACGTCCCACGCGTGGTCCTTGACCTTGTCCAGCCGGTCCCACGTGGTGACGACCCACTCCAGGCCGCCGTCGCCCAGCGCGGTGATCGTCCGGCACCAGTGGCCGATCGTGATGGCGGCTGGCCGGTCGGCGATGACGAGCACTCGCGCCGCACCGCGAAGATCGCCCACCGCGGTCGCGCCGAGGACCGCGGAGATCGTCTTGCCGACGCCGGGCTCGTCGGCCAGGAGGAACAGTCGCCCGCCCGCTGCGGCGCGCTCGGCGATCGCATCGGCGGCCTCGAACTGGATCCGGCGCGGCTCGAGATCACCGGTCGCCTCGGGGCTCGGTGTCGGATCGTCGGGGTTCAGCGAGTTCTCGATGAACCGACCGAGTGTGTACGGACCCGGCGCGTACGGTGCGAGGTGCTCGGGGAGGTCACGTCCGACGAACAGATGGGCCTTGACCGATGGGTGCCAGCCAGCGCCGTCGACCTGTGTCCCGTACGGGACGTCGAGCACCCACACCCGCTCGCCCGGCCCGGCGACCGGCAACGGCGGCTGTGGTCGTCGCGTCCCGCCACGTCGCCGGCTGCTGGATCGACGAGTGCTGGCCACCCCCAGACGGTATCGGGTTCCCCGCCGCGTCCCCGCGCCTCGCCGGCGTGCTCCCCGCGCGTCTTTCTCACTTCCCCCTTGCTGAGACCCGCGGGGAGTGACGGTTTCCCACGGGACCGTGGGAAACCGACGACGGGTCGAGTCGCCGGCGGAATCACTCGTCCGGGGCGAAGGAAGCTGTGGAGCGGACGCGAGGATTTGAACCTCGACTCATTCCCTGGAAGGGAAGCGTGCTGCAACTACACCACGTCCGCGAAGCCAGCCTCTGTCGAGCCTGACCAGTTCGTCAGTATGGACCACCGTCCGGTGTCGCCGAGCGACGGGGCCCCGCCGAAGGTGCACAATCACGAGATGGACCTGTCTCCGCTCGGCGTACGTGCCGCGGCCGGCAGCCTTCGCCCGTCAGACGGGGTCGTGCTTCACCACTCCTGGACCGACGAAGGCGTCGTCATCGCCCCGGCGGCCAACGGTGCCCACTTGCTGCACCTCTCGGTGGCGCTCTGCGTCCTGAACGACACGTACCGAGAGGCGAGACGTCTCGACGTCGCGGTGGACGGCGTCGCCGTCGAGGTCGACGGGGGCTTCGACGACGAGTGGCGATCCACCGGCATCCAGTACGCGGTCACCGTCGACTCGCCGTCGTCCACCGAGGACGTGGCGCGCCTGAACGAGGTGGTCGACGAGATCGCCGAGATCCCTCGCGCGATCCGAGCCGGAGCGCGGGTCGAGCGTCGTCCCTGAGCGGGCCTCGTCAGCCCACGTTCCGATACTTGCGATGGATCGTCTGTCGCGTCACGCCGAGGAGGGTTCCGATCTCGGCCCAGCTGAGACCCAGGTTCCGCGCCTTGCGAACGGCGACCTCTTCGCGCCTGCTCAGTACGCTCTTGGCCTCGGCGACGGCGGCCAGCTCGCCCACCACGCCGCCATCGTCGGCCCCCGTTGACGTCTTCACATCTGTCAGCATGTGCTGACGTAGGAGATCTTGTCAAGTGGAGACTGGTTCGCGATCACTGCGTGGTGGCGGGCGCGATCCAACGAGCCATTTTTCCCCACGGACATAGAATCCGTTCATGGATCTGCTCGTGCTGGTGCTGGTGATCGCGGCGCTGGGAGCTGTCGCGCTCGTGGCGGGTCGCCGCAGGAAGGAACGCGAGCTGACCCGACGCGAGGACGAGCTCGCGCCGGTGAGGAAGCTGGCCTTCGAGGACATCACGGCGTTCGGCGAGGACCTGCAACAGCTCGACCTGGACATGACCAGTCATGAGCTCGACGCGGGCGCGAACGCTGACTACCTGCGAGCACTCGACGCCTACGAATCGGCGAAGATCGCCGGCGACTCCATCACCGAGCCCGACGACATCCGACACGTGACCGAGATCGTGGAGGACGGTCGATACGCCATCGCGTGCGTACGCGCCCGAGTGGTCGGCGAGTCGCTGCCGACCAGGCGGCCACCGTGCTTCTTCGACCCGCGTCACGGGCTCTCGGTGGCCGACGTCCCCTACGTGCCGCCGGACGGAGTCGAGCGGGAGGTGCCTGCCTGCGCACTCGATGCCGAGCGGGTCCGCGCCGGTGCAGATCCTGATGTCCGCAAGGTCATGGTCGGGGCGCAGCGGGTGCCCTACTGGCAGGGCGGACGCGCGTACGAGCCCTATGCCGCGGGCTATTTCGGCGCCTTCGGCCCGATGACGTGGATGTTCATGGGCGGCATGATGTTCGGGGGCTTCGGCGACGGCTTCGGCGGCGGCGACGGTGATGGCGGCGGTGGCGATGACGGCGGTGGCGGTGGCGATGACGGCGGTGGCGGTGGCGACGGCGGGGGCGACTTCTTCGGCGGCGGTGGCGACGGCGGCGGCTTCGACATGGGCTTTTGAATCAGGCCCGCCCACGGCCTCAGAGAGACAGCGGGCGGGCGCTCGGATGGATGACACGGTCACGCGGCGCGGCGCTTGAAGGCGACGGCGGCCCCGAGGAGGGGGACGACGATCCAGGCTGCGAAGACGGCCGCGCCGACGGCGGGGCTGAGGATGGACGACTCCGGTGCCACCGAGGTGAATGAGCTGCCGGCGATGGACGGCAGATACTGCAGGACCTGATCCCGCGAGCCGGCAGGCAGCATGATCGTGCCCAGCGCCGGCAGCAGGAAGATGACCCCGAACAGGACCGAGATCGCCCCTGCCGTGCTGCGCAGCAGCGTGCCGATCGCGAGGCCCATCAGGGCGGTGCCGGTCAGGAAGGCGCCGGCACCGACGACGGCCCGAAGGACGCCGGGATCACCCAACGACACGGTGTCGATGCCGCCGCTGTCGATCAGGGCCTGTCCCGCGAAGAACGCGATGAAGGCGCTCGCACCGAGCGCGACCATCGTGGTGACGGCCAGGACCGCGACCTTGGCCCCGAACACGGGCAACCGGGACGGCACCGACGTCAGCGTGGTCCGGATCAGCCCGGTGCTGTACTCGCTGGTGATGACGAGGACGCCGAGCACGCCGATGATCAGCTGGGCGATCTGGACCCCGGCCAGGGCTGCGCCGGCGGTGTCGCCCTCGACGTCCGTCTGGGTGCTGCCCACCACCCCGCCGACCATCGCGGAGAAGATCAGGCCGATGAACAGCAGCGCCGCTGCTGCCGCGGCCAGTGTGACCATGTTGCTGCGCACTGAACGGATCTTGGTCCATTCCGAGCGCATCACTCCGCGCATCGTGATGTGGCGGGGATCGGTGGAGATGCTCATGAGAAGGCCTTCTTGTCGGTGGAGGGGACGGTGGTGGTCTCGCCGCTGTACTCGACGGAGTCTCGGGTGAGCTCCATGAACGCCTCTTCGAGCGAGGCCTGGTTGCTGCTCAGCTCGTGCACGGGGATTGACGCCTCGCTGGCCCGGGCGCCGATCTGCTCGGGGGTGAGGCCGATGACGTCGAGCGTTCCGTCCGCCTCGGTCGTCACGGTGACGCCGTCGCCGGTGAGCAGCGGCTGCAGCAGTGCCGCCTGAGGGCTGCGGACCCGGACGCTGCGGACGGACCTGCTCATGAGCTCGGCCACCGGCAGGTCCGCGATCAGCTTGCCGCGGCCGATGATCACGAGGTGCTCGGCCGTCATGGCCATCTCGGTCATCAGGTGGGACGAGACGAACACCGTGCGGCCCTCCGCGGCGAGCTCGCGCAGCAGCTCGCGGATCCAGCGGATGCCCTCGGGGTCGAGTCCGTTGACCGGTTCGTCCAGCATCACCGTCTGCGGGTCCCCGAGGAGGGCGCCGGCGATCCCGAGGCGTTGTCCCATGCCGAGGGAGAACCCGCCCACCCGCTTCTTGGCGACCTCGGCGAGCCCGACCAGCTCGAGCATCTCGTCGACCCGGCGGGCCGGCAGTCCGTGCGTCTGGGCCTGGGCCAGGAGGTGGTCGCGGGCCGAACGTCCAGGATGGGTGGCGCCGGCGTCCAGCAGGACGCCGAGCTCACCGAGCGGCATGGAGTGCTCGCGGTACGGGCGGCCGTTCACGGTGGCGGTCCCACTCGTCGGCTCCTCCAGCCCGACCAGCATCCTCATGGTGGTCGACTTGCCTGCCCCGTTGGGGCCGAGGAAGCCGGTGACCACCCCGGGTTTCACGGTGATGGTCAGGTCGTCCACCACCGTCTTGGAGCCGTACTGCTTGGTCAGGTGCTGAAGCTCGATCATGATGTTCCCCTCTCGTCGCCGGTGTTTCCGGCGTCGAGAAAGAGCCTCGTCGCTCGAGGTCGCCCGGTCGTCGTGCTGGCGCAGACACCTACGCCTGCCGCAGACGCAGCAGGTCAGGGCGCGCAGACGGGTCAGGTACTGCGATCGCAGTACGCCGCACGTACTGCAGCAATCCGACGCCACGGGCCGCCGCGCTTCGTAGGCTGTGCGCATGCCCAGCCTCAGCGACGTGCGCGTGCTCCATCAGGCGCACCCTGTGGCGTTCGATGTACTGCTGGCGGTGGCGCTCATGCCGATCGTGGTCCTCGTGCCCGACTCGGGACGCGCGGACGCCTCTCCGCTGTCCGGTGCTGCCGCCGTCGTCGCCGTCCTGACCTGTGCCGGGCTGGCCTTCCGCCGGCGTCACCCGGCCGCCGTGCTGGTCGGCACCGTGGTGGGCGCCGCGGTGGTCATCCTCCTGGACGGGGGGCCGTCGACGATCTCCTTCGTGCCGTTCGTCGCGTTGTACTCGTTCGCCGCCGCGAGCGGCTGGATCGCCACGGTGCTGGGCTTCGCGGGCTCGGCGCTGGGCGTGGGAACGGCCGTCGCGCTGGCGACCACCCCGTGGCCGCCGGACCCGCAGGCGTTCCAGCACGTCTCCTCGTTCGCGGTCGCGGCCGCGGTGGGCATGACGGTGCGCGCGCGTCGTGCCTACGTCGAGGCGGTCGAGGAACGCGCCGAGCGAGCCGAGCGCACCCGTGAGCAGGAGGCGGCCCGGCGGGTCGCCGAGGAGCGGCTCCGCATCGCCCGCGAGCTGCACGACGTCATCGCCCACCGGGTCGCGATCGTGAACGTGCAGGCGTCGGTGGCACGTCATCTCGTGCTGGCCGACCCGCCGGCAGCGCTGACGGCGATCGAGCACGTGCGAGACGCGGGGAGGGCGATCCTCGACGAGCTGGGCGACGTCCTGAACGTCCTGCGTCAACAGGACGAGGAGGTGGACCCGCACTCGCCCGCGCCTGGTCTCGCCCAGGTCCAGCACCTGATCGCGTCCTTCCGGGCCGCGGGCATGAGCATCCGGCAGTCGGTGTCCGGCAGCCCCCGTGCGATCGCCGGGGGAGCCGATCTCGTGGCCTATCGGGTGCTCCAGGAAGCGCTCACCAACGCCCACAAGCACGGGACGGGACCGGCCACCATGAGTATTTGCTACGAGTCGACCGGCGTCGAGCTCGAGGTGACCAACCCCGTCGGCGACCGCGAGGCCGACGATCACTCCGGAGGCGCCGGCTTCGGCCTCATCGGGATGCGCGAGCGCGTCGCTGCGGTCGGTGGTCAGATGATGGCTGGGCACGGTCCCGGTGGACGGTTCGAGGTGTCGGTCCGGCTGCCTGACCGAGAGGGAGTGCACACGTGAGCATCCGTGTGGTCATCGCGGACGACCAGGGGCTGATCCGGGCGGGCTTCCGATCGCTGATCGATGCCGCTTCCGACCTGTGTGTCGTGGGGGAGGCCGTCAACGGGCGGGAGGCGGTGGACCTGGTCCGCGAGACCCGGGCGGACGTGGTCGTCATGGACATCCGCATGCCCGAGCTGGACGGTCTCGGGGCGACGCGTCTCATCTGCGCCGACGAGGACCTGGCCGGGGTCCGCGTCCTCATCCTGACCACCTTCGAGCTCGACGAGTACGTTCTCGAGGCGGTCGAGGCCGGAGCCAGCGGGTTCCTGGGCAAGAGCGTCGACCCGGAAGACCTGGTGCAGGCGATCCGGACCCTCGCTGCCGGCGACGCCCTGCTCTCGCCCAAGGCGACCCGGGCCCTGATCAGCCGCTACGCCAGGCCGGAGGTCACGGGCGCGGCGGCGGGGCTGGACTCGACGCTCCTGCCGGCGCTGACCGACCGGGAGCGCGAGGTGGTCGCCCTGGTCGCCCACGGCCTCACCAACGACGACATCGCCGAGCGTCTGTTCGTCTCACCGTTCACGGCCAAGACCCATGTGAACCGGGCCATGATGAAGGTGGGCGCACGGGATCGGGCTCAGCTGGTGGTCGCCGCGTACCAGAGCGGGCTCATCCGCCCCGGGACGGCACCTGCCTGACAGTGCCGAAGGCCCCTGTCGCTGATCCGATGACCTCTCCTAGCGTCGGCACCAGCCCGTGCCGGACACAACAGTGGAGGTCGCCCCGTGTGCACTGCAACGAACTATGTCGCCAAGGATCACTACTTCGGGCGCAACCTGGACCTGGAGTTCTCCTATCACGAGTCGGTCACCATCACCCCGCGCAACTTCCCGCTCCCGTTCCGCACCGTGGACGACGTGACGACTCACCACGCGCTGATCGGCATGACGACGGTGGCCGACGGCTACCCGCTCTACTACGACGCGACCAACGAGAAGGGCCTGAGCATGGCGGGGCTCAACTTCCCCGGCAACGCCGACTACAAGCCCGAGACGCCGGGCAGGAACAACATCACGCCGTTCGAGTTCATCCCTTGGATCCTCGGCCAGCTCGAGACCGTCTCCCAGGCGCGCGAGGCCTTGCAGGAGATGGTGCTGGTCGACATCCCGTTCAGCGCTGAGTTCCCCCTGTCACCGCTGCACTGGATCATCTCCGACCGCGAGGAGTCGATCACGGTGGAGTCGGTCAAGGACGGGCTGCGGGTCTACGACAACCCGGTGGGCCTGCTGACCAACAACCCGACGTTCGACATCCAGCTGTTCAATCTCAACAACTACGCGAGCATGTCGACCGCGCAGCCGGAGAACCACTTCTCCAAGACGCTGCAGCTCGACACCTACAGCAGGGGACTGGGTGCCGTCGGTCTGCCCGGCGACCTCTCCTCGATGTCCCGGTTCGTCAAGGCGGCGTTCACCGCGGTGAACTCGGTCTCTGGTGAGTCCGAGTCCGAGGCCATCAGTCAGTTCTTCCACATCCTTGGCTCCGTCGCGCAGCAGCGGGGCTGCGTGGAGGTCGGGGACAAGTACGAGATCACGATCTACTCGTCGTGTTGCAACACCGACAAGGGCATCTACTACTACACGACCTACGAGAACAGCCAGATCACATCAGTCGACATGCATCACGTCGACCTCGACGGCACCGACCTCTCCACCTACCCGCTGGTCACCGGGCAGCAGATCCTGGCGCAGAACTAGGCGCGGTTCCACCCGCTCGGCGGCGGCATGCGTCAGGCGGCGACGTACTCGATCGCGATGGGGGGAGCGGGTGGGTAGAGCTCTATCACGATCGGTTCGGACGGCGGTCTCGGCGGGCTGGTCGACCAGTGCAGGAGTCCGTGTCCCTTGAGATTGTGGTGTCTTCGACAGAGCGGCCCCATGTTGTCGCCCGTTGTCGGACCGGCGGGGTGGGGTATTCGGTGGTCGAGATCGCACCGCTCCGACGGCACCCTGCACCCGGGTGCTTGGCAGACGCCGTGGAGGAACTGCAGCGCTAGAGCGAGGGTGTCCGGGGCGAACCGGCCCACGTACTCGTGCGCAAGGACGTCGTCGGTGACCGGGTCGACGACGATGCGGTGCCAAAACGTGCTGCCGGTCGCGATCACGTCCTCAAGCCACGGGGCGGGGACGGCCCATGTCCCGTCGGTGGATTCGGCAAGCCCGGGAGCCGCACCGGCGAGGACATCTGCCGCGACGGTGACCGCGATGTTCGCGTCCACGGCTGAGGTGACGGCCTCGGAGCTGGTGCACCAGGCGACCAGCAGGTCGGCCTCACGCTGGGCCACGGTGCGGTCATCGTCCGGGGCAGCCGGCTTGCGCGCGTCTTTGCGCAGGCGCGCTTCGATGGCCGCTGCCTGATGGGACGGCAGGTAGGCGTTGAGCCAGGACATCGAGTCGTCCCCATGGGTGACAGTCACGCGCCGCTGGGTTCGTTCGGTGTCGGCGCGTTCGGTAGCCAGATCAGCCTCGACCCGTTGCACGAAGCGCCGCAACCATTGCCGCAGCTCGGTGCCGGTGTGGCTGGTCGCGTAGCCGATGACCCGACTCTCGAGGCGGGCGATCGACTCGGGACGGTGCAGCTTCTCGATGGTCGCGCTGATGTCGCGGACCCGGGAGAAGTCGATCAGCCCGTCGACGAATGCCTCCCACACGAGGGGTGTCTTCTCGCGCACGCGGTCAGCGATCGACAGCCGCAGGTGGATCTGTGCCTCGGACATGCCGGTGGCCTCACCGATGGTCAGCGCGATCGCGGACCGCTCGATCTTGCGCCGCAGCGACGACTCGATCTGCGCAGTGCGTGCCATCTCGGCGTCCCGGTAGTCCAGCATGGTCTGGATGGTGTGCGCCTCGGCCAGGGCCTGGCGCCGGACAGCGTCCGACAGCGCCTGCGTCGTCGGAGCTGTCGTCGTGGCCATACCTCAAACCTAGACGTCGCCACTGACACTCCCTTCGGCCGCGACCGCAGACCGTTTTGACGTTGTGGACATCAGTGTTCTGGACGTGGCCGGAGCTGATGCGCAAGGATCGTCGTGTGGCAGCAAGGATCGTCGAGAACCACGTCGAGGTCTCGGCGACTACAGCGGTCGTCTGGGACCGGGTGGTCCATCCAGATGGCATCAACCACGAGATGCGGCCCTGGATGACGATGAGTCTTCCGCGTCGAGCGGCCGGGTTGACGGTGGAGACCATTCCGCTCGGTCGGCCCGTCGGCCGCGCTTGGTTGCGGCTGTTCGGCCTCATCCCATTCGACTTCGATCACCTGACCGTGGTTGAGCTCGAGACCGGGGTCCGGTTCCTGGAGCGATCGACCATGATGAGCATGCGCCGGTGGGAGCACGAGCGGACCTTGACTCCCGTTGCCGGTGGCACGCGCGTGCATGATCGGGTGACTCTTCAGCCGAGGCTGCCCATCCCGGGGCTGGACGCTCTTCTCGCCCGGGTGGTCGACGAATTCTTCAAGCACCGGCAGCGACGACTGCAGACGTACTTCGCGACGCGGTGAGATCTCCGGGGCTCGCGTCAGTCCGCGCTTCGCGTGGGTCGGTAGCGCACGGCGATGGCCCCCGACTTCAGTTCTTCGCGGTCCACGAGCTCAAGCTGGATGCGCTCATGCAGGCCCGCGAGCAACGTCGGTCCGTGCCCGGCGAGCACCGGCTGCACGAGGAACTCGTACTCGTCGATCAGTCCCAGGTCTGCCAACGCCAAGGGGAGCGTCACGCCACCCACCCACAGGCCGTTGCCCGACTCGTGCTTGAGCCGCTGGACCGCCCGTCCCAGGTCGCCTCGTATCAGCTCGGCATTCCAGTCGGCCACGCTCAGCGTGCTCGACACGACGTACTTCTTCGCCCGGTCGAGGGTCTCGGCGAACGGGCGCTGCCAGTCCTCCACCCAGTCAGGCCACACGCCCGAGGCCGGCTTCCGCCACGCCGACTCCATCATCTCGTAGGTCACCCGGCCGAACAGGAGAGCGTCGGCGCGCTCGATCTCGGCGGTCCAGTAGCCCATCGACTCCTCACCAGGTGGCAGGCCTGCCTCGTGATGGCAGCAGCCGTCGATCGTGACGTTGATCGAGTATCGAAGTGGTCTCATCCGGACGCTCCCGTCGTTCGCACTATTCCTAATAGGAATATCCCGGGACGTTACCACTCAGCGCCGTCGAGATGGAAGGGCCTGGGACCGGGTCGTCAACAGAGATCCGCTGTCAACGATGGTCGGTGAGCCAGGCGGCGACGTCCTCTGCGCGCAGAGGACGGGAGTAGAGGTAGCCCTGAGCGATGTCGCAGCCGAGCTCGGTGAGACGCGAGAGCTGGGCCGGCGTCTCCACGCCCTCCGCGACGACGGCGACCGAGAGGGCGTGGGCGAGCTCGATGCAGCTCACCACGATCGCGGTGGACTCCGGCGAGGTGTCGAGGCCGTCGACGTATGACTTGTCGATCTTGATCTCGTCGATGGGGAACTCGTTGAGATAGGCAAAGCTGGCGTGGCCGGTGCCGAAGTCATCGATCGACAGCTGCACGCCGTGCTCGTGGAGCTCCCGGACGTTCTCGCCGACCTGAGGGGCGTCGGTGATCAGGCCGGTCTCGGTCAGCTCCAGCGTCAGCAAGCCGGGGTCCAGGCGCTCCGCGCGCAGCAGCGACAGGACGGTGTCGGCGAACCGTGCCTCCCCGAGCTGGCGCGCCGAGATGTTGACCGACATCTGCACCGGGCCGGCAGAACTGGTGAGCTCGACGGCCTGCGCGATGGCCGTGGCGCACGCCCAGGTGCCGATCTGGCTGATCAACCCGCTCTTCTCCGCCACCTGGATGAATCCTGATGGCGCGATGGGGCCGCGATCCGGGTGGTCCCACCGGACGAGCGCTTCGAACCCGTGGACCCCGCCGGTGCGGAGGTCCAGCTGAGGTTGGTACTCGAGGCGGAGCTGACCTTCTGCGATAGCCGTACGGATCTCGCCGAGAAGTCGGATCTCGTCGAGTCCGGAGTCATCATCGACGACCGCCGAACGTTTCCACCTGTTTCGACCAGCTGCCTTGGCGGCGTGCATGCCGGTGCCTGCGTGCTGCAAGAGGGCTTCGGCGGCAGCGGCCGCGCCTGCGCGACCAGGAGAGACTCGGCTCCCGGTGGCCAGTCCGATGCTGGCGGACACGACGATCTCGAGGTCGTCGGCCCTCATGGGCTCGGCCACGAGGGCAAGGATGCTGTCCGCGTGGGCCTCGAGCGACCCCTCGCGCAGGGCGACGACGAACTCGTCGCCGCCCACCCGGCCGACGAGCGCGCCCTCCCCGAACCGGTCGCCGAGCCGTCGGGCGATCGTGTTGAGCACGTCGTCACCCGCTGCACGCCCGAGGCTCTCGACGATGACGCGGAAGTGATCGAGCCCGATCCAGCACGCCCCGATCTCCTGCCCGGGCTGGAGGGAGGTGAAACGATCTGCAATCGCGGCGACCACCCCGGTCCGGTTCAAGAGGCCGGTCAGGGTGTCGTGGCGTGCGACGCGCGCGAGGTGCTCCTCAGCTCTCCTGCGACGGGCGTCGGCGTCCTCGGCCCGGTGCACGGCCGAGATCAGCTGCGTCTCCTCGAACGATCGCTCGCGCCTCGGCACGACGACATACAGCGTCACGTCCGGCTCCGTCATCACCCGCGAGGCGCCCAGCGTGGCGGGGAGCCGAACGCGATCGGCGCCGAGGACGGTGACGGCGATCTCGGGGACCCGGCCCGCGAGGTCGAGCAGGGGAGCGGTGCGGGTGGAGAACACGATCCGGTCGCCGACCGGCAGCAGTCGCAGGAACGAGGTGCCGAGCAGCTCGGCGCGACCCAGGCCCGTCCACGTCGAGAACCAGTCGTTGGCCTCCACGATCGTGCCATCGGCAGCCGTGAGGACGAAGCCGGTGGACGCCGCCCGAAAGACGGCCTCGAAGTCCGTCGAGGTCATGTGGCGGCGTAGGAGAGCAGGACTCGCGCCGTCTCGGCCGGGGCGCTGACCTGGGGCACGTGGCCGGTGGCGTCGAGCACCACCAGCTCGCTCCCTGGCAGCTGTGCGTGCAGATACTCTCCGACCGACAACGGAGCCAGGGCATCACTCGAGCACTGCACGATCAAGCTCGGGACGGTCACGGCAGGCAGCAGATCACGAACATCGGACAGGAAGGTGACCCGGGCGAACGTCCGCATCACGCGCGGATCGACCCGGCAGAAGCTGTCCTCCAGCTCGCCGGCGAGCTCGGGCGACTCAGCGTTGCCCATCACGACCGGAGCCATCGCCGAGGCCCACGCCATGTGGTTGTCGTCCAGCGAGTCGAGCAGGTCCTCCACGTCGGGGTGCGACATGCCGCCGACATAGCCCGCGGCATCGTCGTCGAGATAGGACGGCGACGGAGCCAGCAACACCATTCGCGCCAGGAGGTCCGGGCGCTGCACCGCCGCGGTGATCGCCATCATCGCGCCGATGCTGTGGGCCACCACGGTGACGTCCTTGAGGTCGAGCGCCTCACAGATCTCGAGCAGATCGTCGACGTATCGGTCCAGCGTGCCGTACGCCACCGGGTCATAGGAACCGAGATCCGAGCCGCCCGCCCCCACGTGGTCGAACATGACGATCCGGAACATGTCGCCCTCGCGCAGGAAGGGCAGGAGTCGTCCGTACATGCTCTGGTCGCAGCCGAAACCGTGCACCAGCAGCAGGACGGGAGCATCCTGCGGCCCCAGTACCTTCACGTTGTTGCGGACCAGCACGTCGTCCAGGTCAGGGGCGCGCTCGGGGGAAGTTGGCACGGCACAGCCTCTCACGTATGCACGCCGCCCGAGGTGCAAATGATGTGGGGGCATGACCAACGTCGCGCTGACGACCGCTGCCTCAGATCAGAGCGAGACGGCGCCCGTGAACACGTCCGCGAGCGCATCCTCCGCCGCACCCAGGGCGGCGGCGTGGATGCCGAGCGTGCTGAGACGGATCTCGGGGAGGTGGATGTCGGCCGAGGGGATGCGCTCGGCCAGGACGGCGCTGGCGGCCGGTACGACGTACTCGCCCAGCGGGACGAAGTAGCCGCCGAGGACGATGACGGCGGGGTCGAGGACCGCGGCGAGGGTGGCGAGGCCGCGGCCGAGATGATGGCCGAGATCCTCGAGGGCCGCGCGGACGGCCTCGTCGGTGGCGGCCCGGTCGGCGACGGCGGTGGCGGTCTGCAGGGGAGTGGCGTGCTCGTCCATGCCGACCGCGGCGAGCATGGCTCGCAAACCGACCGAGGCCTCCCAGCAGCCGAGGCGGCCGCAGCCGCAGACGGCTTCGGGGTCGCCGATCGGCATGTGGCCGACCTCGCCGGCGAAGCCGGAGCCGCCGCGCAACAGCTGGCCGCGCTGCACGATGCCGGCGCCGATGCCGATCGTGCCGGTCAGGTAGAGCGAGTTCTGCACGTCCCTCGCGACGCCGTGCGAGGCCTCCGCGAGGGCCGCGCAGTTCGCATCGTTGTCGATCGTGGTGGGGCAGGCGTGGCCGAACGCGCCCTCCAGCTCAGCAGCGAGCTCGCGCCCGCCCCACCCGAGGTTCGGCGCCCACGACACCGTCCGGTTGTCGTGGGCGACGAGCCCCGGCACCGCGACGGTCGCGCGGACGACGGTGTGGCCGCTGTCCATCAGGGACGTACGAACGTCGGTCGCGAGCTCCACGAGCTCGGTCGTGCTGGGCGGCTGTCCCGCGGTCGCGACGGGCCGGGTCTCGACGACCTTGACGCGCCCCGCGAGATCGATGGCCACCGCTGCGACGTAGTCGACGTTGACCTCGAGCCCGAGCCCCAGGATCGACTCGCCGGTCAGGGTCACGGGCTTGCCGGGGCGACCGCGCCCGGACGCCGTGGGGGCCGTGACGTCCTCCGTCACGGCGCCCACGGCCGCCAGCTCACCGACGATCGTGCCGACGGTGGCCTTGGCGAGTCCGGTGCGCCGAGCCAGCTCCGTGCGCGTGGCAGGCCCCTCGGCCCGCAACGAGCGCAGGACGAGGCCCGTGTTCTGCCTGCGCACCTGCTCGGTGCCGGCCGGCGCACCGGTCGGACTCACGCGCCGCGCACTCCGTACAGGTGCTCCAGCGCGAGCTGGTCGAGGTGCTCGAACGCCGCACCGCGCGCAGCCAGCTGCTCGGGATCGGCCATCTCGGCCCGCTCCAGGTCGGCCCAGCTCTCGCCCACGGACAGGGTGGGCACCGACAGCTCGGCCACCTTGGCGGCCTCGAGTGCGGCCTGCACCTCGGGATCGGCGCGGAACGCCTGCACCTTGTCGCGCAGGATCAGGTAGTTCGTCATGCAGCCGGCCGCCGCCGCCCAGACGCCGTTGTCGTCCTCGGTGCGGGGCGTCTTGAAGTCGAAGTGCACGGGTCCGTCGTAGCCACCGGCCAGGATCGTGTCGACGACCCAGAACGCGCCACGGACGTTGCCGGCGCCGAAGCGGAAGTCCTGGTCGTAGCGCGGGCCGGTCTGGCCGTTGAGGTCGATGTGGAAGAGCTTGCCCTGCCACAGGGCCTGCGCGTAGCCGTGCGCCGCGTTGAGGCCGGCCATCTCCTCGTGCCCGATCTCGGGGTTGACGCCCACGTTCTCGGGGCGGTCGAGGGTGTTGATGAACGCGAGCGCGTGCCCGATAGTCGGCAGCAAGATGTCGCCGCGGGGCTCGTTGGGCTTGGGCTCGATCGCGAACTTCATGTCGTAGCCCTTGTCGTGCACGAACTCGCCGAGGACGTTGAACGCCTCGCGGTAGCGGTCCAGCGCGGCAGCGACGTCCTTCGCGGCGCCGGACTCGGCACCCTCACGGCCGCCCCAGGCGACGTACACCTTGGCGCCGAGCTCGGCGGCCAGGTCGATGTTGCGCATGACCTTGCGGATCGCGAACCGGCGGACGTCGCGGTCGTTGGAGGTGAACCCGCCGTCCTTGAAGACCGGGTGCGTGAACAGGTTGGTCGTCGCCGTCGTGACGACCAGGCCGGTGTCGTCCAGGCCCTTCTTCCAGCGCTTGATGATGGCCTCGCGGCCGGCGTCGTCGGTGCCGAACGGGATCAGGTCGTCGTCGTGGAAGTTGACGCCGTACGCGCCGATGCGCGCGAGGTTCTCCAGCGCGTAGACGGGGTCCATCTCGGCGCGGGTCGGCTCGCCGAACGGATCGCGTCCGCCGTAGGCGACGGTCCAGAGACCGAAGGAGAACTTGTCCTGGGGGGTGGGGGTGGGGATCGTCATGACATACCTGTCTTCAGTAGGGGGCGGTCAGGCCCAGTCGGCGGTGCGGTCGCGCAGCCGTGCGTAGGCCTCACGCACGAGAGGGGTCGGTTCAGCGGTGTGGGTCTCGGCGATCGCCGCGGCCCAGGTCGGGGGTTCGGCGGATCCGCTCAGCGCCCACGCCGCCTGCCGCGCGGCGCCCAGCGCGACGTACTCACCGGGGGCGGGCACGGTGACGGGGGCGCCGAGGAGCGCGGGGGCGAGCGCGTGGACGGCGGGATTGCCGGCCGCGCCGCCGACGAGCAGGATGCGCTGGGCCGGGACGCCGGTCATGCCGGTCAGCAGCTCGACACCGTCGGCGAGCGAGCACAGCAGGGCCTCGAACGCCGCCCGCGCGATGTCCTCGCGGGTCGTGGAGGACGTCAGGCCCGACCAGGTGCCGGTGGCGTCCGGACGGTTGGGGGTGCGCTCGCCGTCGTAGTAGGGAAGGAGCGTCACGCCGTTCGCGCCGGACGGTGCCATCAGCGCGAGGAGGCCGAGCTCGTCGTGGTCGACGCCGAGCAGGCGGCACTGCAGGTCGAGGATGCGCGCGGCGTTCATCGTGGTCGCCATCGGCAGGAAGCGGCCGGTCGCGTCGGCGAAGCCGGTCACCGATCCGCTGCCGTCGGCGATGCGGGTGTCGCTGATGGACGAGGCGACGCCCGACGTGCCGATCGACACGACGACGTCGCCCGGCTGCACGTCGAGCGCGAGTGCCGCGGCCATGTTGTCGCCCGTGCCGGCCGCGACGACGAGCCCGGACGACGTGCGGTCCGCGACCTCCGCCGGCGCGACGATGCGCGGCAGCGACACCGCGTGGCCGAGCGCGGACTCCGCGAGATCGGGGCGCCAGTCGTCGTCGGCGGTGGAGAAGTAGCCGGTGCCCGACGCGTCGCCACGGTCGGTGAACGCCTCGCCGCCAGTGACGTGTCGCGACACGTAGTCGTGGGGCAGCAGCACCTCGTGCGTACGCTTCGCGGCGTCGGGCTCGTGATCACGCAGCCAGCGCAGCTTGGTCGAGGTGAAGGACGCGACCAGGACGCTGCCGACGGCCTCCGCGCACGCGTCGGGCCCGCCCAGCTCGTCGATCAGGTCGCGCGCCTCGCGGGCCGAGCGGGTGTCGTTCCACAGGATCGCGTCGTGGACCGGCTCCCCGTGGGCGTCGAGCGCGACCATGCCGTGCTGCTGGCCGCCGATCGCGACCGCGGACGCACGGGGGAGCAGCCCGTCGGTGGCGCGGTCGAACGCCTCGAGCCAGGCGCGGGGGTCGACCGCCGTCCCGGCCGGGTGCTTGGCCGACTGCTGCGCCACGACCTCGCCGGTCGCAGCATCGACGAGCACGGCCTTGGTCGACTGCGTGGAGGAGTCGACTCCGAGAACGAGATCAGATGCCATTCACCCTGTTTAGTACGACTCTTGAACTAAGTCAAGGGTCGTCAGGCGGCGAGCGCGCGGTGTCGCCGGACGCCGGCACCCGCTGCGCGTCGCGACACCCAGCGATCCCGGCAGGCGACGGCCGTGTCGGGGTGGTCGGTGAAGACCGCGTCCACGCCGGCGTCGAAGAGCTCGCGGTACTCCGGGTCGGCGAAGCCGATCTCGTTGTCCGTGCCGGTGCGGAGCTCGGGCGGCAGGTAGCGGTTCTCGCTGCGGAGCGTCCAGACGTAGACGTCCAACCCTGCGCGGTGGGCGCGCTCGACCAGCGGGGAGCGTCGCCGGGGGGACCGGCTCGTCGCGGGACGGACCACGAGCCGCTTGGGCACCGCCAGCGCGGCGGCGTACGTGGAGACCTGGTCGAGGCCGCCGATGCGCAACAGATCGGCGGACGAGTTCAGCAGCTGCAGCATGGGCAGGCCGCTGCGCTCGGACAGCGAGCGCAGCACCGCGGGGTCGTCCGCCTCGACCCGGATCGGGACGTCGGGCAGGTCTGCGGCGCAGCGGCGGAGGGCGTCCAGCAGCAGATCGTCCAGTGGCGCACCGGTCTCGGCGAAGTGTCGGGCGCTCTTGAGCTCCAGGCACAGGCCGACCCGCGTGCCCTGCTCGCGGTTGTGGGCAGCCACGAGCGCGATCGTGGCGTCGAGGGTCAGCAGCGGCTCGTCCGTCCACCGGGTGTTGTGGCTGCGGAGGACCGGGTGGCGCTCGCGGGCCCGCAGCATCGCGAGCTCCTCGAGGGTGAGGTCCTCGCTGAACCAGCCGGTGTGCTCCCGGCCGTCGATCACCTTGGTGGTCCGGCGGTCGCGCAGGGCCGCGACCTTCTTGACGTCGGTCGTGCGGGACAGCTCGTTCTCGTGGCGGCACAGCAGATGGCCGTCGGCCGTCGGCACGAGGTCGGGCTCGACCAGGTCGACGCCGCACTCCATCGCGATGCGGTACGACCGCTCGGTGTGCTCGACCGCGTAGCCCGGCGCGCCCCGGTGCCCGATGACCAGTGGGGAGCGGTTGGCCTGTTCGTGGCTCATGTCTCCCAGTGTCAACCTCGACCATGACGGCCCGACGACAGACACGCGTCCCGCAGGTGAACGTCCGACGCCCACCTGTCCTCGTACGCTGGCCGGGTGACCATCCACTCGGACCACCCGTTCGTCCCGCCCGAGGGCGACCGCGACCCGCTGCGCCGTCTGCGCGGCCGGATGCCCGCGCCCGTGACGGTGTGGGCGACCGGGACCGGGCGCAGCCGTGCGGGCCTGACGATCTCCTCGGTCCTGGTGGCCGACGGCGAGCCCGCGCGGGTGCTCGGGCTGGTCGACGCCGACTCGTCGTTCTGGGACGAGGGCCCCGAGGCCTGGGTCGTCAACGTGCTGGGCGCCGAGCACCGCTTCCTCGCCGATGCGTTCGCGGGCACGGCCCCCGCACCGGGTGGGCCGTTCACGCTGGGCAGCTGGTCGGACAGCGACTGGGGACCCGTCCTGGGGGCGACGGCGGGCTGGCTGGGCGTACGCCGCGCCGACGCCCCGCCGCGCCAGGTGGGCTGGGGCCTGCTCGTCGAGGGGACGATCGAGCACGTCGAGGTCGGTGACGCCGATGCGATGGTGCACCTGCGTGGCCGTTATCAGGAGGTACGACCCAGCGGGCTCGCGTGACGTCGATAGACTGATTCCTATGGCATCTGGAGGGAAGGAGACAGCGATGGGCATCCTCGGCAGGCTGTCGGGACCCTCGGACCTCAAGCACCTCAGCGAGGACGAGCTCGATCAGCTCGCCGCCGAGATCCGTGAGCTGTTGATCGTGTCCGTGGCGTCCAACGGCGGGCACCTGGGGCCCAACCTCGGTGTCGTCGAGCTGGGCATCGCGATCCACCGGGTGTTCGAGTCCCCCAAGGACCGTGTCGTGTGGGACACCGGCCACCAGTCGTACGTCCACAAGATGCTGACCGGCCGCGCGAACGAGTTCGGCTCGCTGCGCACCGAGGGCGGGCTCTCGGGCTACCCGAGCCGATCCGAGTCCGAGCACGACTGGGTCGAGAACTCCCACGCGTCCACGAGCCTGTCCTACGCGGACGGCATGGCGAAGGCCAATCTGCTGCTCGGCAAGGACGACCACGTCGTCGCGGTCATCGGTGACGGCGCGCTCACCGGCGGCATGGCCTGGGAGGCGCTCAACAACATCGCCGCCGACCAGGACCGCCGCCTCGTCGTGATCGTCAACGACAACGGCCGCTCCTACACCCCCACGGTCGGCGGGCTGGCCAACCGGCTGACCGAGATCCGCACCAACCCCAAGTACGAGACGACCCTCAGCGCGATCCGCGAGCGCCTCAACGCGACGCCGTTCGGCGGCACCAAGGCGTACGAGGCGCTGCACGCGATCAAGAAGGGCGTCAAGGACGCCCTCGCGCCGCAGGGCATGTTCGAGGACCTCGGCCTGAAGTACATCGGCCCCGTCGACGGTCACGACCGCGCGTCCGTCGAGCGCGCCCTGGCGCAGGCCAAGAAGTTCGGCGGACCGGTCCTCGTGCACGTGCTGACCACCAAGGGCCAGGGCTACGACATCGCGGTTGCCAACGAGAACGACCAGATGCACCAGGCCAGCCCGTTCGACCGCGCGACCGGCGAGGCCGTGACGATCGCCCCGGCCGGCTGGACGTCGGTGTTCCGTGACGAGATCGTCCGCATCGCCGACGAGCGTCCCGACGTCGTCGGCATCACCGCCGCGATGCTCTACCCGGTCGGCCTGGACGCGTTCGCCGACAAGTTCCCCGACCGCGTGTTCGACGTCGGCATCGCCGAGCAGCACGCCGTCACCAGCGCCGCGGGCCTCGCGATGGGCGGGCTGCACCCCGTCGTCGCGGTCTACGCGACGTTCATCAACCGGGCGTTCGACCAGGTGCTGCTCGACGTCGCGCTGCACAAGTGCGGGGTCACCTTCGTGCTCGACCGCGCGGGCGTGACGGGCGACGACGGCGCGAGCCACAACGGCATGTGGGACATGTCCCTGCTGCAGATCGTCCCCGGGCTGCGCCTCGCCGCGCCCCGCGACGGCTCGCAGCTGCGTGAGCTCCTGCGCGAGGCGGTCGACGTCGACGACGCCCCGACCGTCATCCGGTTCGCCAAGGGCGCGGTCTGCGACGACCTGCCGGCGATCGAGCGCATCGGCACGTTCGACGTACTGTCGCGCGACGACGCCCGTGACGTGCTGATCGTGGCCGTCGGCGCGTTCGGCCACCTCGCCGCCGAGGCCGCCGATCTCGTTCGTGCCGCCGGCTACGGCGTCACGGTCGTCGACCCGCGCTGGAGCAAGCCCTTCGACCCCGCGCTCGTCCAGATGGCCGGCGACCACGACCTCGTGGTCACCGTCGAGGACAACGGCCGTCACGGGGGAGTGGGCTCGGCCTACACGCAGGCCGTACGCGATGCGGGCATCGAGACGCCGATCCGTGTGCACGGCATCGAGCAGGAGTTCCTCGACCACGCCAAGCGGGACGTCATCCTGGGCCGGCTGGGTCTCACCGCCCGGTCCGTGGCCGACGACACCTTGGCGCGGCTGGGCCGGAATAGCGCGAACGGGTGAGTGGTTGATCATGGCGATGAAGAACTGGCGCTTTCGACGAACCCCTGACCAGCCACGTCGCCGCGACGGCAGTGGCCCGGTGCTGATCCACGCCCTCGACGGATTCCTCGGGGCCGGCTCGGCCGCACGTCTTGCCGCGGCACAGCTGCGCACCGACCACGGCGAGGTCATCCACGAGTTCGACGTCGACGAGATGCTCGACTACCGGGCCCGACGTCCCATGATCGGCTTCCGCGAGAACCACTACGCGGACTACGACGAGCCCAAGCTGCAGGTCGTCCTCGAGCACGACGCCAACGGTGTGCCCTACTTCCTTCTCGCTGGGCCCGAGCCCGACTTCCAGTGGGAGCGGTTCGTGGCCGACGTGCACGACCTCATCGAGGAGCACGACGTCCCGCTGACGCTGGGACTCGGCGCCGTCCCGATGGGCGTCCCGCACACGCGTCCGGCCATGATCACCGCGCACGGCACCCGCCCCGAGCTCGTCGACCGGCAGAACCTGTGGTCCGCCCAGGTCACCGTGCCGTCGTCGGCGCAGTCCCTGCTGGAGTACCGGCTCGGGCAGTGGGGGCACGATGCCGCCGGCTACGTCGTGCACGTGCCGCACTACCTCGCGCAGATCGACTACCCGACCGCTGCGCTCGCGCTGATCGACGCCCTCGTCGACCGCACGGGCCTCGCGATCGACGTCGACGCGCTGCGGGCCCGCCAGGGTGCGGCGCTGCTGGAGATCGAGCAGCAGATCGAGGAGCAGGGCGGCAAGGAGCTGCTCGGTGGCCTCGAGGAGCAGTACGACGCGTTCACCCGCGGTGCGGCCCAGTCGCTGCTCGCGAGCGACGAGGACCTGCCGAGCGGCGACGAGCTCGCCGACCAGTTCGAGCAGTTCTTGGCGAGGCAGCGCAAGAACGACCAGGGCTGAGCGTCCTCTAGGGTGGGGGCGTGCCTGCTTCCCTCTCTGACGTCATCGGCCTCCTCGACCTCGAGCAGCTCGAGGTCGGCCTGTTCCGTGGATCGCAGCCCGAGTCGTCGTCCCTGAAGCGGGTGTTCGGCGGCCAGGTCGCCGCGCAGGCGCTGATGGCCGCGCAGCTGACCGTCCCCGAGGACCGTCACGTGCACTCGCTGCACCTGTACTTCATCCTCGGCGGGGATCCGACGATCCCGATCGTCTACGACGTCGAGAACGTCCGCGACGGTCGTTCGTTCACGACCCGGCGGGTCGCGGCGCGCCAGCACGGCGAGATCATCTTCTACATGACCGCGTCGTTCCAGGTCGTCGAGGAAGGCTGGGACCACCAGGACCTGATGCCGCAGGTCCCGTCGCCCGACGAGGCGACCCCGCTGATCGACATCATCGCGTTGCAGGGGCAGGATGCCGTCGATCACTGGACGAAGGAGTGGGCGTCCTTCGACATGCGCTACATAGGCGACAACCGGCCTGCGGACGATCCGCAGCGCAGGTTGGTGCCGGCCACGCAGCGGCTGTGGTTCCGTGCGGACGGCGAGCTGCCCGACTCCCGGCCCATCCACAACGCCGCGTTCACCTACATCAGCGACCTGAGCCTGCTCGGGGCGAGCCTCGTGCCGCACGGGCAGTTCATCGGCTCCGACCGTGTGCAGCCGGCGTCGCTCGACCACACGATCTGGTTCCATCGTCCGGTCTCGGCCGATCAGTGGCTGCTGTACGACCAGACGTCGCCGTCAGCGTCCGGCGCCCGCGGTCTCAGCACCGCCCGGGTGTTCTCGCAGGACGGCGTGCTGGTCGCGACGGTCGCCCAGGAGGGCCTGATCCGCCCCCTGACCCCGCGCACCTGACGGCGTCCGGTCAGACGCCGGGGACGACCCGCCCGACCAGGTGGGTCACGGGCTTCTTGGCGCCCTTGACCCCGAACGTGAGCACGTCGCCGTCCTTGCGCGAGCCGAAGACGACCGTGCCGGGCAGCAGGATCGGCTTGCGGAACTCCACGTCGTTCGTGAACGTGTCGGGCAGCTTGTTGTGCACCGCCGAGAGGCTGCGCGCGAGCGTCCACATGCCGTGCGCGATGTTGGTCGGGAACCCGAACGCCTTGGCGGTCAGCGGGTAGAGGTGGATCGGGTTGCGATCGCCGGAGATCGCACCGTAGCGACGGCCCAGGTCTCCGCGGAGCTTCCAGTGGACGACCCCGTCGGGCGCCTCGACCCCGGCCAGGGGGACGTCCGTGGTCTCGGCCGATCCGCCCTTGTGCCGGGAGAACAACGTCATGACCTCGTCCCAGACGACCTCGTCGCCGACCGAGGCGGTCGTGACGATGTCGATGAGCGAGCCCTTGGGGTGCGGGCGGCGGTCCGCGGCGCGCACCGTGAGGTCGAAGGACTCGTCCACGCGGATCCGGCGGTGCTGCCGGATCGTGTTGCGCAGGTGGACCAGGCCCATCGGCGCGAACGGGAACGCCGTGTCGGTCATCAAGGCCATGTGCAGGCCGAACGCCGCCATGTGCGGATACGGCGTCGGCAGGTGGTCGCCGCGGGGGAACCCGCAGACCTCGTTGTACGCGTCGAGGTGCTGCGGGTCCGTCACGACGCCGTTGCGCTGCAGCTCCAGGTCGGGCGCCTCTCCCGTGGCGTGCTTGATCCCGGGCAGGCCGCCGAGGACGGGGATCGCCGGCAGCGCCGCCTTCAGCATGAGGGGGAGGGTGGCGGGCGCCGTGTCGAAGACCCGGGTGGACATCTCAGGCGCCGATCAGGGCCTGGCCGCAGACCCGGACGACGTTGCCCGAGATCGCGGACGAGCCCGGGTTGGCGTACCAGGCGATGGCCTCGGCGACGTCGATCGGCTGACCGCCCTGCGACAGCGAGCTGAGCCGACGGCCCGCCTCGCGGATGCCGATCGGCATGGTCTTGACCATGTCGGTCTCGATGAAGCCGGGAGCGATCGCGTTGACCGTGATGCCGTCCTTGGCGACGCGCTTGGACAGGTCCTGCACGAAGCCGATCACGCCGGCCTTGGCCGTGCCGTAGCTGGTCTGGCCGTTGTTGCCCGCGATGCCGGCGATCGAGGAGATGCCGATGACGCGGCCGCCGCGACGGATGAGTCCCTGGTCGAGGAGCTCGGCAGTGATGCGCTGGGGGGCGCCGACGCTGATGTCGATGACCAGGTTCCAGTTCTCGGTCTTCATGTTCTTGAGCCGCTTGTCGCGGGTGATACCGGCGTTGTGGACCACGATGTCGACGCCGCCGTGCGCGTCCTTGAGGGCCTGGGCGATGACCGCGGGCGCGTCCTCGGCCGTGATGTCCTCGGCGATCGAGGTGCCGTCGAGCTCGGCCATGAGGGCGTCCAGATCGTCCTTGAGGGAAGGGACGTCGAGCCCGACGATCGAGGCGCCGTCGCGGTGCAGGGTGCGGGCCATCGCCGCGCCCAGGCCGCGGGACGCTCCCGTGATGAGCGCGACCTTGCCCGCGAGGGGCTTGGCGGGGTCGGCGACCGCGTCGGCGTCCACGAGGTCGGTCAGCCCGAGGCGGATCACCTGGCCCGACACGAACGCGGACTTGGGGGAGAGCAGGAACTCGAGGGTCGAGCCGAGCGCGCCCTCGGAGCCCTCGCCGACGTACACGAGGTTGGCGGTGCTGCCGTTGCCGCCGATCTCCTTGCCGGCGGAGCGGACGAAGCCCTCCAGCGCACGCTGGGCGATCGCGGCCGTCTCGCTCCCGGCCTGCTCGGGGAGCCGGCCGATCACGATGAAGCGGCCCGAACGGGCGAGGCTGCGCATCGCGGGGGTGAAGAACTGCTGCATCGTGGCGAGACCCGCGGTGTCGGTGATCCCGGTGGCGTCGAACACGAGGCCCTTGTACGTCTTGCTGTCGGCACGGACGCCGACGGCCTCGATGCCGCTGGCCTTGAGCGTCGCGTGGAGGGAGGTGCCGAGGAGGCCGCCGGGGGCTGCGCCGACGAGGACGGTTCCCTTGACGAGGGGGTCGCCCTCGGTCCAGCGCTCCAGCACGGGGGGATTGGGCAGACCCAGGTTCTTGACGACGAACTGGCCGATCGGGTTGTGGGCGAGCGACTGGTAGTGGTCGGTCATGAGGCGGGTGTGTCCTATCTCTCGGATACCATTGGTATCTGGAATGATCTTGAAACTGTAGCCTCGGAAATCAGCGCCAGTCCAGCCACCCCGGATGCGGCGCTCATCACGTACAGCACCATCGTTCACGAAGATCGAGGAGACCGCCATGGCGGACATGACCCCAGCCAAGAAGTCCCCCGCAAGCCCGCAGCAGGTGCGCCGCGTCGCCGTCATCGGCGGCAACCGCATCCCGTTCGCCCGCTCCAACACCGTCTACACCGACGTGTCCAACCAGGAGATGCTCACCGCCGCCCTCGACGGCCTCGTCGAGCGGTTCAACCTGCAGGGCGAGCGGGTCGGCGAGTTCGCGGCCGGCGCGGTGCTCAAGCACAGCCGCGACTTCAACCTGGCGCGCGAGACGGTCCTGGGCTCCAAGCTCTCGCCCGACACCCCCGCGTTCGACGTCCAGCAGGCCTGCGACACCGGCATCCAGGCCGCTGTCCTCGTCGCCAACAAGATCGCTCTCGGCAAGATCGAGGTCGGCATCGCCGGCGGCTCCGACACCACGTCGGACGCGCCGCTCGCGATCGGCGACAAGCTGCGCAAGATCCTGCTCGAGGCCAACCGCGCGAAGGACAACAAGGCACGCCTCGCGGCGTTCGCCAAGATCCGCCCCGCGTACCTCGCGCCCGACCAGCCGCGCAACGCCGAGCCGCGCACGGGTCTGTCGATGGGCGACAGCCAGGCCATCACGACCAAGGAGTGGGGCATCACCCGCGAGGCCCAGGACGAGCTCGCCGTGACGTCGCACCGCAACCTCGCCGCGTCGTACGACGAGGGCTGGCAGGACGACCTGGTCACGCCGTTCCACGGGGTCACGAAGGACAACAACCTGCGGCCCGACTCCAGCCTGGAGAAGCTCGCGAAGCTGAAGCCGGTCTTCGGCAAGTCGTTCGGTGACGAGGCCACGATGACGGCCGCCAACTCGACGCCGCTGTCCGACGGCGCGTCGGTCGTGCTGCTGTCGTCCGAGGACGAGGCCGCCAAGAACGGCTGGACCCCCGAGGCGTTCCTCGTGGACTACGAGACGGCCGCAGTCGACTACGTGTCGGGCGCCGAGGGCCTGCTGATGGCTCCGGTGTACGCGGTGCCGCGCATGCTGGAGCGTCAGGGCCTCACGCTGCAGGACTTCGACTACTACGAGATCCACGAGGCGTTCGCCGGTCAGGTGCTGACGACGCTCGCGGCGTGGGAGGACGCGCAGTTCTGCAAGGAGAAGCTCGGCCTCGACGCGCCGCTCGGTGCGATCGACCGCAGCAAGCTCAACGTCAAGGGCTCGTCGCTCGCCGCCGCGCACCCGTTCGCCGCGACCGGCGGACGCATCGTGGCCAACCTCGCCAAGCTGGTGCACCAGAAGGGCGAGGGCAGCCGCGGCCTGATCTCGATCTGCGCCGCCGGCGGCCAGGGCGTCGTCGCGATCCTCGAAGGCGCCTGACCCCGCGCCGGGGGGACCGATCTTTCGGCCTTTCGGCAGCTGGGACACCATGAACGCAGAGACATCCGTTCCCCGGGGGACGGATGTCTCTGCGTTTGCGCAGCCGGAACGACGCAAACGTCGAAAGATCGGTCCCGGGCGGCGGTCAGGCGGGGGTCAGGCGGTGCCGCGGGCCATTGCCACGGCGGCGAGGGTGAGGAGCGACTTGACCTCGTCGAACGGCACGGGGCCCGTGACGGGCAGACCGGCGTTGTGCTTGCGGACCGCGAGCTGCAGCGTCACCAGGTTGAGGACGCCGAGGGCCTGCGTGTAGAAGATGTTGGCGAGCAGGTCGGGATCGCGGACGACATAGTCGCCGGCCTCGACGCCGGCCTCCAGGATGCGCACCACGTGCGCCAGGCACGCCGTCATCGCGGTGCCGAGCGAGAGCATCACGGGCTCGCTGATCTCCTCGAGCAGCTCGTCGCCGCGGCGACGCAGGAGGGCCTGGGCGCAGTCGACGAACGCCGGCAGGCGGACACCGAAGTCCAGGAACACCTCGGTGATGTGGCCCAGCCGCACGTCGGGGGAGTCCGACGCGTCGTCGGCCTCACCCAGCAGGCCCTCGAGCTCCTCGAGATAGCTGACCAGCGTCTCGGCGAACAGCTCTTCCTTGCCCGAGAAGTGCCGGTAGATGATCGCCCGGTTGATGCCGACCGCCTGGGCGATGTCCTCGATCTGGGCATCACGCACGCCGCGCTCGTCGAACAGGTTGCGCGTCGCTTCGAGGATCTCCCTCTTCCGCTCCGCGCGGCGCTCCGAGACTGCCATGCCGGACAGTCTAGGCCCGTCTTTGTCGGGACCGGGTCGTAGGCTCGTGGCATGAGGTCTGTAGCGGAGCTGCGTCGCCAGGTGGCGCCCATCGAGGTCGTGTCCGAATATCAGCCGGCGGGCGACCAGCCGGCGGCGATCGCCGAGATCTCCAAGCGCATCAAGGGCGGCACGCAGGACGTGGTCCTGCTGGGCGCGACCGGCACCGGCAAGACCGCGACCACGGCGTGGCTCGCCGAGCAGCTGCAGCGTCCGATGCTCGTGATGATGCCCAACAAGCTGCTCGCGGCCCAGTTCGCCAACGAGCTGCGTGAGCTGCTGCCCAACAACGCGGTGGAGTACTTCGTCTCCTACTACGACTACTACCAGCCCGAGGCGTACATCGCGCAGAGCGACACCTACATCGAGAAGGACTCCTCGATCAACGAGGAGGTCGAGCGCCTGCGCCACAGCGCAACCTGGTCGTTGCTGACCCGCCGCGACGTCATCGTGGTCGCGACGGTCTCGTGCATCTACGGCCTCGGCTCCGCGCAGGAGTACCTCGAGCGCATGATCGGCTTCAAGGTCGGCGAGGAGCTGCCCCGCGAGCAGCTGTTGCGCACGCTCGTCCAGGCGCAGTACGTGCGCAACGACGTCGCGAGCACCCGCGGTACGTTCCGGGTCAAGGGCGACACGGTCGAGATCTTCCCGGTCTACCAGGAGATGGCCGTCCGGGTGGAGTTCTTCGGCGATGAGATCGAGCGGCTCATGACGCTGCACCCGCTGACCGGCGAGGTGCTGAGCGACGACAAGGAGCTCTACGTCGGTGCCGCGACGCACTACGCGGCCGGCAACGACACGATGCACCGCGCGATGCGCACGATCGAGCTTGAGCTGGAGGCCCGCCTGGCCGAGCTCGAGGGGGAGGGCAAGCTCCTCGAGGCACAGCGACTGCGCATGCGCACGACGTACGACCTGGAGATGATGCAGCAGGTCGGCACCTGCTCGGGCATCGAGAACTACTCGCGCCACATGGACGGACGCCCGCCCGGATCGGCGCCCAACTGCCTGCTCGACTACTTCCCCGAGGACTTCGTGCTCGTGGTCGACGAGTCGCACGTGACGATCCCGCAGATCGGCGCGATGTACGAGGGCGACATGTCCCGCAAGCGCTCGCTGGTCGAGCACGGCTTCCGGCTGCCCAGCGCGATGGACAACCGGCCGCTCAAGTGGCCCGAGTTCCTCGACCGCATCGGCCAGACCGTCTATCTCTCTGCGACCCCTGGCTCGTACGAGATGGAGAAGGTCGAGGGCGACGTCGTCGAGCAGATCATCCGGCCCACCGGACTGGTCGACCCCGAGGTCCTCGTCAAGCCGACCAAGGGTCAGATCGACGACCTGATCACCCAGATCCGCGGCCGGGTCGAGCGCGAGGAGCGGGTCCTGGTCACGACGCTGACCAAGAAGATGTCCGAGGACCTCACCGACTACCTGCTCGAGGCGGGCATCCGCACCCGCTACCTGCACAGCGAGGTCGACACGCTGCGACGCGTCGAGCTGCTGCGCGAGCTGCGCCTGGGCGAGTACGACGTGCTGGTCGGCATCAACCTCCTGCGAGAAGGCCTCGACCTGCCCGAGGTCAGTCTCGTGGCGATCCTCGACGCCGACAAGGAAGGCTTCCTGCGCTCGCAGCGCTCGCTGATCCAGACCATCGGCCGTGCGGCCCGCAACGTGTCGGGCCAGGTCATCATGTACGCCGACCGGATCACCGACTCGATGGCCTGGGCGATCGAGGAGACCAACCGTCGCCGCGAGAAGCAGGTCGCCTACAACACCGAGCACGGGATCGATCCCACGCCGCTGCGCAAGAAGATCGGTGACATCACCGACATGCTCGCGCGTGAGGACGCCGACACCGCCAACCTGCTGGCCGCGACCGGAGACAAGCGCCGCAAGGGCGCCGCGGTGCCCCTGGGGCAGCACACCGCCGACCTGGCCAATCTGCCGTCCGGCGAGCTCGCCGAGCTCACCGAGCAGCTCAGCGAGCAGATGAGGTCGGCCGCCGCCGAGCTGCAGTTCGAGGTCGCCGCCCGGTTGCGCGACGAGATCAGCGATCTGAAGAAGGAGCTGCGCAGCATGATCGAGGCGGGCGTCTGACCGCGTCGGGCAGGATGTCCTGATGACCGACGTCCTGGAGAACGACCGCGTACGCGCCACGATCGACCCGGCTCGCGGTGCCCGGCTCACGAGCCTGGTGATCGACGGTCATGAGCTGCTGGCGCGGGCCGAGGACCCCAGCGTCGACCCGGCCATCGCCGACGGCTGTTTCGCGATGGTGCCGTGGGCCGGTCGCGTCCGCGAGGGTCGGTTGCGGACGGCCGACGGCGTGCACCAGCTGCCGGTGTCCGACGACGGCAACGCCCTGCACGGCCTCGGCCACCTCGAGGTGTGGGACGTCGTGGGGGAGGGCCGCTACCGGCTGGGTCTCGGCGAGCCGTGGCCGACGACCGGCACGGCGTCCCTGACCTACCGCCTGCTCGACGCGGGCCTGCGCATCGAGCTGTCGTGGGACGACGGCACCGCGTCACCGTGCTCGATCGGGCTGCACCCGTGGTTCCCGCGCACACTTCCGACCGGCCAGGAGGTCGTGCTGTCGTTCGATCCCGAGACCATGGTCGAGCGGGGGGACGACGGGCTGCCCACCGGACGCCTGGTCGAGCCATCACCCGGGCCGTGGGACGACTGCTTCCGCGTGGCCGGGTCGCCCGTGCTCAGCTGGCCGGGTGCGGTCCGGCTGCGCCTGAGCTCGAGCTCGCCGTGGTGGGTCGTGTACTCGCAGCCGGAGTCGACGATCTGCGTCGAGCCGCAGACCGCTCCGCCTGACGCCTTCGACCACGCCTCCCTGCAGCCGACCGGCGGCTGGCCCCACGACCTTTGGTTCGAGCTGGACGCCGCCGAGTAGGCGAGACTGGTCCCTGTGAACCCCGTCATCGAGAACGCGCGCATCCGCGCAGAGATCGACCCGAGCCTCGGAGCCCGGCTCCACCAGCTGACGATCGACGGCCTCGAGCTGCTCGGTCCCGACGGCTGCTTCCCGATGGTGCCGTGGGCCGGCCGCATCCGCGACGGCCTGCTCCACGTCGACGGGCAGACGTACGAGCTGCCGCAGGCGCCCGACGGCCACGCGATCCACGGGCTGGGCCGCAAGATCGAGTGGGAGAACGCGGGCGACGGGGTGTTCCGGCGGCGTCTGGGTGCTCCGTGGCCCAGCGAGGGGACTGCCGAGCTGCGCTACACGCTGCTCGACGACGGCCTGCGCATCGAGCTGTCGTGGGACGACGGCACGGACCTGCCGTGCTCGATCGGTCTGCACCCGTGGTTCCGGCGTCGTCTCGCCACGGGCGAGGAGATCTCGATGTCGCTGGACATCGACGAGATGGTCGAGCGCGGGCCCGACGGTCTGCCCACCGGCCACCTGGTCGCGCCCAAGGAGCAGCCGTGGGACGACTGCTTCCGGCTGGGCCTGCCTCCCGTCCTGACCTGGCCCGGAGCGCTCGAGCTGACCCTCACGGCGTCCACCCCGTGGTGGGTCGTGCTCACCGACCGGGAGCACTTCGTGTGCGTCGAGCCGCAGACCGCGCCGCCGGACGCCTTCGACCACCCGACCCTGCAGCCCGAGGGCGGATGGCCGCGCAGCCTGTGGTTCGAGCTCCGGGCCCGCTCGCTCCGGACCAGCTGACGACAGTGCGCGGACGCTGCCACGGCGTTCGTCTGGCATTGCTGACACAATGGTGCGCGGAGGGGAGTATTCCCTGATCGCAGAGCCGTCATCACGGTGACTCCCAGCAGTCACCCGGTTCTGCGGGCCGCATCCCCGGCGGAAGAGACCTCCGGCGCAGCGACGACCGGAGGTCCAGCCAGTGTTTCTTCCCCTCGCCGAACAGGCGGCCCGAGACGAGACGATCGGCATGTCCGTCTCGCAGACCGAGTGGATCGTGACGATCAGCGTCACGATCGCGGTGCTCCTGTTCGACATCATCATCGTGGCTCGCAAGCCGCACGAGCCGACGCTCAAGGAGTGCGCGGCCTATCTGACCGGCTACGTCGGCCTCGCGATCGCGTTCGGCATCTGGGTCATGGTCCACCACGACGTGAAGCCCGGCCCGGGTGAGAAGGGCGGCGACTTCGGTCTGCAGTTCTTCGCCGGCTGGTTGACCGAGTACAGCCTCTCGATCGACAACCTGTTCATCTTCCTCATCATCATGGCGAGCTTCAAGGTGCCGAGGAAGCTGCAGCAGGAGGCGCTGCTGGTCGGCATCATCATCGCGCTGGTCTTCCGCGGCATCTTCATCGCGATCGGCGCCGTGGCGATCGAGAACTTCTCCTGGATCTTCTACATCTTCGGCGCGTTCCTGCTCTGGACCGCCTACACGCTGGTGAAGGACAAGGACCACGACGACGACGGTGAGAACGCGGTCGTCCGCATGGCCCGCCGGTTCTTCAACGTCAAGGACGAGTGGCACGGCCTCAAGTTGTTCATCAAGGAGAACAAGAAGACCTACATCACGCCGATGTTCCTGGTCATCTTGTCCCTCGGCACCACCGACCTGCTGTTCGCGCTCGACTCGATCCCCGCGATCTACGGTCTGACGCAGGAGCCGTACCTGGTCTTCACCGCCAACGTCTTCGCCCTGATGGGTCTGCGCCAGCTGTACTTCCTGCTGGGCGATCTGCTGACCAAGCTGATCTACCTGTCGCAGGGTCTCTCGGTCCTGCTGGCGTTCATCGGCGTCAAGCTCGTGCTGCACGCCCTGCACGAGAACGAGCTGCCGTTCATCAACGGCGGTGAGCACGTCAAGGTCCCCGAGATCCCGACGCTGCTGAGCCTCGGCGTGATCGTCGGCGTCCTCGCCGTCACGGCCATCGTCAGCCTCACGGTGTCCTCGCGTCGCGAGCGGGCCGGACTGGCGGCGGACGGCCAGCCCAAGTCGAGCGATCCGGACGACACGCAGCGCTGAACCTCCCACCACGACAGCGCCCCCGGCCACCTCCTGGTGACCGGGGGCGCTGTCGTCGTGATCACTCGAGCGAGTCGACGTCCTGGAAGTTGCTGTCGCCCTGGCCTGTCGCCTTGTTGATCGCGAAGGTGATGACCCACAGCACGATGCCGATGACCATCAGCCCGCCCGCGATCTCGTAGACGATCGAGTCGCGCTCGACCCACGGGCCGGCGAGGAACAGGCACAGCAGGGCACCCACCACCGGGAGCGGACCGGGGGAGCGGAACACCGTCTTGACGTGGTCGTGCTTCTTGCGCCGCAGCACCATGCACGCGATGTTGACGACGGCGAACACGCACAGCAGCAGCAGGGACGTCACCGTGGCCAGGTTGACCACGATGTCGCTGTCGGGATCCTGCCGGACGTAGAGGATCAGCCCGAGCGCGAGCAGCGTGGTGAACAGGATGCCGGCCCAGGGGGTGCGGCGTCCCGGCAGCACGGCGCCGAGCTGGCGCGGGAGCACGTCCTGACGGGCCATGCCGTAGATCAGACGGCTCGCCATGAGCATGTTGATCAGCGCGGTGTTGGCGACCGCGAAGACGGCCAGGAACGGGAAGACCTTGTCGATCGGGAAGTCGGGCGCGCCGATCGAGACGACCGACAGCAGGGCACGATCGCCGTTGTCGTTGATCTCCCTGATCTGGTCGGACGTCAGGACGCTGACGACCGAGACGGCCACCAGCATGTAGAGGATGACCGCGATGCCAAGACCGGTCAGCATGGTGCGCGGGAAGATCTTCTGCGGGTTCTCGACCTCCTCGACCATGTTGACCGCGTCCTCGAAGCCGACCATCGAGAAGAAGGCGATCGAGGTGGCGGTCGTGACAGCGAGGAACATGCCCTTGTCGTTGGCGTCCTCGAAGACCGTGATGCGGCTGAGGTCGCCGTCGCCCTGGGCGATGACGTAGAAGCCGACGCCGATGACGATGAGCAGGGCGCTGATCTCGACGAGGGTGAGGACGACGTTGAACTTCACGCTCTCGCCGACGCCTCGCAGGTTGATGACGGCCAGCAGCACCATGAAGCCCATCGCGACCGCGGTGATGGTGCCTTCGCTGACGTCGCCGTCGATCCAGCCGTTGATCTGCAGGCCGTCGGTCAGGAAGCCGGCGAGGGTCGCAGAGGCCGTCGAGGCGCTCGTGATGCCTGAGCACACCACGGCGAACGCCACGATGAAGGTGATGAAGTGCACCCCGAACGCCTTGTGCGCGTAGAGGGCCGCGCCGGCGGCCTGCGGATACTTCGTCACGAGCTCGAGGTACGACAGCGCCGTGACCGTGGCGACGATGAAGGCCAGGAGGAACGGGAGCCAGACGATGCCGCCGACCCCTGCGGCCATCTCACCGGTGACGGCGTAGACGCCGGCGCCGAGGATGTCGCCGACGATGAAGAGCAGCAGGAGCCTGGGCCCCATCACTCTCTTCAGCTCGTGTGGCTGGCCTGATTCGGCGGTGTCGGTGCTCATGAACCCCCCTGAGAACTGCGCGCCTGAGGGTGGCGCGTTCGTCTCACCCTCTACCGGCTGACCTCCCCGCGCAAGGCAGCCGTGTAGTTTCGTCTCCGTGTTAGAGGTCAAGGGGAGAGTCCGCCGCTGGGTCGGGCGCATGCTGGTCAAGCGCATCCAGAAGAACGGGATCGACCTGAGCGCCCTGTCGTTCATCCCTGAGCTGACCAAGGTGCCGCTGCAGCGTGACGTCATGGACCCGCTGCCGCAGATCGCCGAGTGGCGCGCGAGCGAGCCGATGCGCAAGCTCGAGCTCCCGTTCACCTTCACGGCGTACCTCGTGACCGGCTATGACGAGGCGCGGACGGTCCTCACCGACCGGGACAGCTACAGCAACGACATCCGCCACCTGTTCCACGGCGACGGCCCGGCGACCGCGGACGACATCGGGGGCCTCGGTTTCACCGACCCGCCGCTGCACACCCGCCTGCGCAAGATCGTGACCCCCGAGTTCACGATGCGCCGCCTCGCCCGGCTCGAGCCCATCATCACCGAGTTCGTGGATGCCCAGCTCGACCAGCTCGAGGCCGAGGGGCCGGGTGCTGATCTGTGCAAGGCGGTCGCGTTCCCGATCCCGTTCCAGACGATCTGTGCCCTGCTGGGCCTGGACTACGCCGACAGCCAGGCGTTCGCCAAGCTGGGCAGCGACCGCTTCGACGCCACCAACGGCGGTGCGGCGGCGTTCGGCGCGGTCTCGGACCAGCGCAAGTTCCTCTTCGAGGCGGTGGCGCGCCAGCGCAAGCATCCCGGTCCCGGACTGCTCGGCCAGATCATCCGTGACGAGGGCGAGACGATCTCGGACTTCGACCTCGCGGGACTCGCCGACGGCGTCTTCACCGGTGGCTTCGAGACCACGGCCGGCATGATCGCGCTCGGCACCATCGTGCTGCTGCGCGACCCCGAGCACGCCGAGCTGATGCGTCGCGGCGACCCCGCCGACGTCGACCGCATCGTCGAGGAGCTGCTGCGCTACCTGTCGGTCGTGCAGGTCGCCTTCCCGCGGTTCGCGAAGCGCGACATGGAGCTGTTCGGCACCCAGGTCAAGGCCGGTGACGTCATCCTCACCTCGCTGGCGGGCGCCAACCGCGATCCCGACTCGGCCGGCGAGGACCCCGACGGCTTCGACCCGTTCCGTACGCCGTCCAGCGGCCACCTCGCCTTCGGCCACGGGATCCACCGCTGCATCGGCGCCGAGCTGGCCCGCATGGAGCTGCGCATCGCGCTGCCCAAGCTGTTCCAGCGGTTCCCGGACCTCGCGCTCGCGAAGCCGCAGCACGAGCTCAGCTTCCGCCAGCTCTCGTTCGTCTACGGGGTCGACGAGCTCAAGGTGAACTTCTAGATCGTCCCCTAGGGTGTCGCCATGATCGCCCCCGCCGAGACCAGCGCTCGCATCGAGGCATGGTTCGACGACCACGGGCTGCCGTACTTCACCGGCGACCACGCGGACCGGGTCGAGGGGTGGCTGTCCAGCAAGCGGATCGTCGCCGCGATCGTGCTCATCATCGGCGTCTCGATCGCCTTCGGGGTCGCGGTGGGTGCGGTGTGGGCCGATCAGGGGTCCGTGGGGACGTTCGTGGGCGTCCTGGTGTTCCTGGCGCTGCTGGGCCTGTTCGCCGGCCGTCTGCTGCGCATGGGCACGATGCTGCGGTGGGCCGCCCGCCGCACGTTCGGCTCGCTCGGCCTGATGTTCCCGTTGCTGACGCGCGCACTGCCGCTCCTGCTGCTGGCCGTCACGTTCTTGTTCATCAACGCCGAGGTGTGGCAGGTCGCGGCGCTGATGTCGCGCCACGTGCTGTGGCTGGCCGTCCTGTTCTTCGCCGTGATCGCGGTCGTGTTCCTGCTCGCTCGGCTGCCGGAGGAGGTGCGACGCGTCGAGCGTGAGGTCGTCGGTGACCGGGTCGCCGAACGGTGCGTCGGCACGCCCGCGGAGGAGGCGTCGCGGTCCGTCACCGCGCTGCCCGCCGATCTGCCGCGGTTCGCCCGGGTCAACCTCGTGCTCGTCCTGCTGTTCAACCAGGCGATCCAGGTGTTGCTGCTGACCCTCGGACTGTTCGCGTTCTTCATGGTGTTCGGCTCGCTGACGATCCCCGACGGCACCGTCGAGGCGTGGACGGGGGAGACCGTCACCCGCCTGCCGTCGGCTCTCGGCCGGCACGTCCCGGTCACCAACGAGCTGTTCCAGGTCGCGGTGTTCCTCGCCGCCTTCGCAGGCCTCTACTTCACGGTCTACGCCGTGACCGACGAGACGTACCGCTCGCAGTTCTTCGCCGGCCTGTCCGCCGAGCTCGAGCAGGCGGTCGCGGTCAACGCGGTCTACGTCTCGCTGGCGCGAGACCCCCACTAGAACACCTGTTCGAGTCGGCGTACGCTGGTCGGGTGAATCCGAACGGGACGAGGAACGGCAGGCCCCTCGCGGCCGGTGACCCGTACGCCGTGCCGGTGCCGCAGCCGCCGCCGGTCTATCACGTGTGGGTCAACCTCTCGAACCTCACGACCCAGGTCGCGCAGGAGTACCCCGGTCTCGTGCTCGGCTGGCGGCGCTCGTCCGACGGCTACGAGGCGCAGGTCGTCTACATCATCCCGGGCAAGACGCAGCGGCACAGCGACGCGTCGCAGATCGCCTGGCTGCCGGCCAGCAAGCTCAAGCCGCGCGAGTGATGTGGCTGTCCGACGCGGGTCCTAGCGTGGGGGCATGAGCCCCGCGACGTACCCGTCCCGCCACCTCTCGTGCACGATCGACCGCGACGCGGACACCGTCTACCTCTACGCCTCCGACCCGCACCACCTGCCCGCGTGGGCGGCCGGCCTCAGCACGACGATCTCGCTGGTCGACGGGCAGTGGGTCGCGGAGTCCGACCTGGGACGCGTCACCGTCGAGTTCGCGCAGGACAACCCGTTCGGCGTCCTCGACCACACGGTCACGCTCCCCGACGGCACCCGCGTCCACAACCCGCTGCGCGTGGTCCCCAACGGCGAGGGCTGCGACGTGGTCTTCAGCCTGTTCCGGCTGCCCGGCGTGGACGAGGCGGCCTTCGAGGCCGACGCCGCAGCCGTCGCCGCCGATCTCGAGACGCTCAAGTCCGTGGTGGAGGCCCTGCCCGAGGAGGTCAGCTGAGCGCCATCCGCAGCGACGTGAGGGCGACGAGCGAGATCAGCACGGCGACGACCGGCGGCAGCGCGCGACTGTAGTCGTTCATCCTGGTACGGCGCAGCGCCTCCCACAGCAGGACGGTCGCGACCCCCGTGAGCACGGCCCACACGAGCCGACCGATGCTCTCCTCCACCTGACGAACGTACGGGCCTCGACACCCGCGGCACCCGGGTCGGAAGGCCCGCGGCAGGTCTGCTGCGGATGCGAGCGCGCGCACCGTACGATCCGGAGATGAATCAGCGCAGCTCGAGGGCGTTTCTCGTCGCGGTGTTCGCCGCGGTGCTGCTGGCCGCGATGGGCGTGGCCGGTCTGGCTCTGTTCTCCAGCGGCTGGGGCATGCAGTTCACGTAGACGTTCACGTGGACGGGCCGTGCCGGACGCGACGCACGACGCCTAGTCCGAAGCCCTGCGCCGTGCGGCGAACCGGTAGCCCATGGCGGCGGCGGCCAACAGCGTCCCGAGCCACCCGGCCGACCAGCCCAGGACCTCGCGCGTCGTGAGCACGACGAACGAGCCGCCCATGGATATTGAATCGCTCTCCGGCGCATACGCGAACCACCCGTACTCGCTGACTTGCCCGCTGTCGGAGGTGAGGACGAGGACGATCCCGACCGCGAGGAGCAACCCGGCTGCGATGAACAATGTCCGTGGAGAGCGCATGCGGACATACTGACGCAAGGCCTCTTGGAGGTGTGGACGAACGACCGGCTGTCAGGCCGCGAACAGGTGATCAGCTCGAGCGTGGCCGCCAGCGCGGTCGGTCCGAGCACGATGAAGGCCGGGCCACCGATCGCGCGGTAGACCCGGTAGGAGCGGTCATCGTCGTAGCGACGCCAGCCCTCGGCCACCACCCACACCGTGAGCAGCGCGAGGGGGACGAGCGGCAGGAGTGCGGTCGGTCCGAGCACGGACCAGGTGTGCTTGGCCAACGCGGCCACGAGCGCGAACAGGGCGAGCGCGGCACGCGCCCACGCCAACGTCGTCCGCTCGCGGCATGCTCATGGCCGCATCCTCACAGCCACGCGATGATCAGGATCGCGGAGTTGCCGAGGATGGCCAGCACGAGCATCGCCCCGAACCCGAGCGGGGGCATCGGCTCGCGACGGCGCATCGAGCGTTCGACGAGTCCCCACCGGGCCCACGAGACCAGCGCAGTGGCGGCGGCGAGCACCAGCAGGGTCATCGCGATGCCGTGCTGCGCGCGTGAGGAGACGAGAGGTCGACCACGTCGAGGGCGACTCCGGCCGCGAGGACAGCGACCGCGGTGCGGACCCAGGCCAGGAAGGTGCGTTCGTTGGCCAGGCTGGAGCTGTAGTCGGGATCGTCCCCCTGGCCGTAGGCCCAGTGCGGCCGGCGCTCGCTTCTCTCACGCGTCCAGCCAGTGTCACCCCTGCGGCAGCGTCAGTCCCGGGGCGAACGGCCCGACCGACGATGAGGGTTTCCGGCAGCCCCAGCAGCCCCTAGCCCTCATCCTCCGTCCACATCGGCACGGACGATGAGGGTTTCCGGCAGCCGGCGCTGCCCAAAACCCTCATCGTCGGTCCGCCCTCGGGGCCGGCGGGGGTCACCAGCCGCGGGCGCGCCACTCGGCGAGGTGCGGGCGCTCGGCGCCAAGCGTGGTGTCGTGGCCGTGGCCGGGATAGACGTGGGTGTCGTCGGGGTACGCGCCGAAGATCTTGGTCTCGACCTCGTCGATGAGGGTCGTGAAGTCCTCGGGCGACCAGGTCTTGCCGACCCCGCCGGGGAACAGGGAGTCACCGGTGAACAGGTGGACGATCCCGTCGGGGTCGTCGTACGCGAGGACGATCGAGCCGGGGGTGTGGCCAGCGACCTCGATGACCTCGAGCTCGCAGGAGCCGACCCGGACACGGGCGCCGGTCTGGACGCGGACGTCGACCGGCACGGGCAGCTCGTCGGCGTCGCGCTCGCCGGCGACGGTCTCGGCGCCGGTCCGCTCGACGACGGTCGCGAGGGCCTGCCAGTGGTCGCCGTGGCGGTGGGTCGTGACGACCCGCGCCAGCCCGTCGGGGCCGATCAGCTCGAGCAGTCGCTCGTACTCGGCCGCGGCATCGATCAGCACCTGCTCGCCGGTCAGGACGCAGCGCAGCAGATAGGCGTTGTTGTTCATCTCGCCCACGGCGATCTTGGTGATCATCAGGTCGCCCGCGACCTGCACGTCGGCGGGACCGCCGACCTCGACTTCTCCGGTGTACGTCATGGCGCAAGCCTGCCAGAGCCCGCGCACACGGCGTGTGACCAGTGCGACCCCCGTCCTCGGAAGGAAACTGTCGGATGCCGTCGTTACGATGACGAGGGGCAGAGTTCTGCCCACCACCACGACCTTTACAGGGGAACCAGTGACCGATCGCCTCGTCATCCGCGGCGCACGAGAGCACAACCTCAAGGACGTCTCGCTCGATCTTCCGCGTGACTCGCTCATCGTCTTCACGGGTCTGTCGGGCTCGGGCAAGTCCTCGCTGGCGTTCGACACGATCTTCGCCGAGGGACAGCGACGCTACGTCGAGTCGCTGTCCGCGTACGCGCGTCAGTTCCTCGGGCAGATGGACAAGCCCGACGTCGACTTCATCGAGGGCCTGTCCCCGGCCGTCTCGATCGACCAGAAGTCCACGAGCCGCAACCCGCGCTCGACCGTCGGCACGATCACCGAGGTCTACGACTACCTCCGCCTGCTCTACGCCCGTGCGGGCCGCGCCCACTGCCCCCAGTGCGGCGAGCCCATCGCCCGGCAGACCCCGCAGCAGATCGTCGACCGCATCCTGGCCGGCGAGGAGGGCACCCGCTTCCAGGTGCTCGCACCGGTCATCCGCGGTCGCAAGGGGGAGTACCTCGAGCTGTTCCGTCAGCTGCAGACGCAGGGCTTCAGCCGCACGATCGTCGACGGCGAGGTGCACATGCTCGCCGACGAGCCGCCCAAGCTGGCCAAGCAGAAGAAGCACACGATCGACGTCGTGGTCGACCGGCTGCAGGTCAAGAAGTCCCAGCAGCAACGGCTGACCGAGTCCATCGAGACGGCGCTCGGACTCGCCGACGGGCTGGTGATCATCGACTACGTCGACCTGGACCCCAAGGACGAGAACCGCACGCGCCGCTTCTCCGAGAAGCTCGCGTGCCCCAACGACCACCCGCTCGAGGTCGACGAGCTCGAGCCGCGCTCGTTCTCGTTCAACGCGCCGTTCGGTGCGTGCCCCGAGTGCCACGGACTCGGCACGCGCATGGAGGTCGACCCCGAGCTGGTCGTCCCCGACGACGCGAAGTCGCTCAACGAGGGTGCGGTCGTGCCGTGGGCGTCGGCCCATGTCGCCGACTACTACTCCCGCCTGATCGGCGCGCTCGCCGACGAGCTGGGATTCAGCGCCGACACGCCGTGGGGCGATCTGTCCGAGGAGGTCAAGGACGCGATCCTGCGCGGCCACTCGACCAAGGTCCACGTCCGCTACAAGAACCGCTACGGCCGCGTCCGCTCCTACTACACCGAGTTCGAGGGCGCGATCACCTACATCGAGCGCCGCCACGCGGAGACCGAGTCCGACACCAGCAAGGAGCGCCTCGAGGGCTTCATGCGCGAGGTGCCGTGCCGGGTCTGCAACGGCACCCGTCTGCGCCCCGTGATCCTCGCGGTGACGCTCAACTCGACCGAGTACGGCCCCAAGAACATCGCCGAGGTGTGCGCGATGTCGATCTCCGAGGCCGCCGACTACCTCAAGACGCTGGAGATGAGCGATCGCGAGCGCCAGATCGGCGAGCAGGTGCTCAAGGAGATCAACGAGCGGCTCCGGTTCCTGCTCGACGTCGGCCTGGACTACCTCGCGCTCGACCGTGCCGCGGGCACCCTGTCCGGCGGCGAGGCGCAGCGCATCCGCCTGGCGACGCAGATCGGCGCGGGTCTGGTGGGCGTCCTGTACGTCCTGGACGAGCCGTCGATCGGCCTGCACCAGCGCGACAACCAGCGCCTCATCGAGACGCTCGTACGCCTGCGCGACCTCGGCAACACGCTGATCGTCGTCGAGCACGACGAGGACACGATCCGGGCGGCTGACTGGGCCGTCGACATCGGTCCGGGCGCCGGCGAGCACGGAGGCCAGGTCATCGTCTCCGGCCCGGTCAAGGAGCTCTACGAGAGCGAGGACTCGCTGACCGGTCAGTACCTGTCGGGCCGCAAGTCGATCCCGCTGCCGGAGAAGCGGCGCAAGCGGGTCAAGGGCCGTGAGCTGAGGGTGCGCGGGGCCAAGGAGAACAACCTGCGCAACATCGACGTGACGTTCCCGCTGGGCATGCTCGTCGCGGTGACGGGCGTCTCGGGCTCCGGCAAGTCCACGCTGGTCAACGACATCCTCTACACCCAGCTCGCCCGCACGGTCTACGGCGCGCGGACGATCCCGGGCCGGCACCGCGCGATCGACGGCCTCGACCAGATCGACAAGGTCATCCACGTCGACCAGTCGCCGATCGGCCGCACGCCGCGGTCCAACCCGGCGACGTACACCGGCGTCTTCGACCACGTCCGCAAGCTGTTCGCGCAGACGCCCGAGGCCAAGATGCGCGGCTACCAGCAGGGCCGGTTCTCGTTCAACGTCAAGGGCGGACGCTGCGAGGCGTGCTCGGGCGACGGCACGATCAAGATCGAGATGAACTTCCTGCCCGACGTCTACGTCCCGTGCGAGGTCTGCCACGGCGCCCGCTACAACCGCGAGACGCTCGAGGTGCTCTACAAGGGCAAGTCGATCGCCGACGTGCTCGACATGCCGATCGAGGAAGCCGTCGACTTCTTCGAGGCGCACAACGTCATCGCACGTCACCTGCGCACCCTGGTCGAGGTCGGCCTCGGCTACGTCCGCCTCGGCCAGCCGGCCACGACGCTGTCCGGTGGTGAGTCCCAGCGGGTCAAGCTGTCGGCGGAGCTGCAGAAACGGTCGACGGGCCGGACGGTCTACGTCCTGGACGAGCCCACGACCGGACTGCACTTCGAGGACATCCGCAAGCTGCTGGGCGTCCTGCAGCGCATCGTCGACACGGGCAACTCGGTCATCGTGATCGAGCACAACCTGGACGTCATCAAGACGTCCGACTGGGTGCTCGACATGGGTCCCGAGGGCGGCAGCGGCGGTGGCCTGCTGGTCGCCGAGGGCACGCCCGAGGACATCGCGAAGAGCCCCGAGAGCCACACCGGACGGTTCCTGAAGCCCCTGCTCGGCTGAGTGCCGGTAGATTGTCAGCATGGCCGGCGGAATATTTGCACTGCTCGACGACGTGGCCGCGATCGCACGGATCGCGGCCGCGTCCATCGATGACGTCGGCGCTGCCGCCGGACGCGCCAGCGTCAAGGCCGCCGGCGTCGTCGTCGACGACACCGCGGTCACCCCGCAGTACGTCCAGGGGGTCGCGGCCAAGCGCGAGCTGCCGATCATCAAGAAGATCGCGATCGGCTCGCTGCGCAACAAGATCCTGTTCATCCTGCCTGCGGCGCTGCTGCTGAGCCAGTTCCTGCCCTGGCTGCTCACACCGCTGCTCATGGTCGGCGGGACCTATCTGTGCTTCGAGGGTGCCGAGAAGATCTGGGAGCGCATCAGCGGCCACCACGAGGCCGAGGTCAAAGAGCCCAGCACCGAGCTGGACCCCGAGCACGAGGCCACGATGGTCTCCGGCGCGATCCGCACCGACTTCATCCTGTCGGGCGAGATCATGGTCATCGCGCTCAACGAGGTCACCGACGAGCCCTTCGTGGCCCGCGCGGCCATCCTGCTGGTCGTCGCGGTCGCGATCACCCTGCTCGTCTACGGCGTGGTCGCCCTGATCGTCAAGATGGACGATGTGGGCGTGCACCTCACGCAGCGGTCGAGCGCGCTGCTCCAGCGGGTCGGTCACGGCCTGGTGAAGTTCATGCCGGTGCTGCTCGCGATCATCTCGACGGTCGGCATCGCGGCGATGGTCTGGGTCGGCGGCCACATCATCCTGGTCGGCGTCGACGACCTGGGCTTCCACCCGCCGTACGACTTCGTGCACCACCTCGAGGAGGACGTGCACCACGCGATGGGCGCATTCGGCGCGGTCGCGGGCTGGCTCACCAACACGGTCGCGTCCGCCCTGATCGGCCTGGTCTGGGGCGCGATCGTCGTCGCGATCTGGCACGTCATCCCTCGTCCGGGCAAGCACGCGACCGACCACGCCTGACTGTCACCGCCGGGCCGTAGGCTTGGGGGGTGGCAGATCCAGCAAGCTATCGTCCGGCGCCGGGGGAGATCCCCACCGAACCGGGGGTCTACCGCTTCAGGGACGCTGAGCGCCGGGTCATCTACGTCGGCAAGGCCAAGTCCCTCCGGCCGCGACTGAGCTCGTACTTCCAGGACATCACCAACCTGCACCCGCGGACGCAACAGATGGTGATGACCGCGTCGTCGGTCGAGTGGACCGTCGTCAGCACCGAGGTCGAGGCCCTCGCGCTGGAGTACTCCTGGATCAAGGAGTTCGACCCGCGCTTCAACGTCAAGTACCGCGACGACAAGTCCTATCCCTGGCTGGCGGTCACGGTCAGCGAGGAGTTCCCGCGGGTGACCGTCATGCGCGGCGCCCAGCGCAAGGGCGTGCGCTACTTCGGCCCCTACGGCCACGCGTGGGCGATCCGCGACACCGTCGACACCCTCCTGCGCGTGTTCCCGATGCGGTCGTGCTCGGCAGGCGTGTTCCGCCGGGCCAAGGCGATCGGCCGCCCGTGCCTGCTCGGTGACATCGGCAAGTGCGCCGCCCCGTGCGTCGGGCGGGTCAGCCCCGAGGAGCACCGCGAGATCGTCAACGACTTCCTGGCCTTCATGGGCGGGCAGACCGCCGGCTTCACCAAGCGCATCGAGACCAAGATGCTGGAGGCGTCCGCCCGCGAGGAGTACGAGCTCGCGGCCAAGCTGCGCGACGACCTCGGCGCCCTGCGACGGGTGCTGGAGAAGCAGACCGTGGTGCTCGGCGACGGCACCGACGCGGACGTCCTGGGCTTCGTCGAGGACCCGCTCGAGGTCGCGGTGCAGATCTTCTCGGTGCGCGGTGGACGCATCCGCGGCCAGCGCGGCTGGGTCGCGGAGAAGTCCGACGAGGCCGAGTTCCCCGAGCTCGTGCAGCGCGCGCTCATGACGCTCTACCAGGACGCGGCACCCTCGGCGATCCCGCGCGAGGTGCTGGTCCCGGAGATGCCGCTCGACGCGAGCACCATCACCGAGCTGCTGAGCGAGCGCCGGGAGGGGCCCGTCCGCATCCGCGTCCCGCAGCGGGGCGACAAGCGCGCGCTGATGGAGACCGTGACGCAGAACGCCAAGCAGTCGCTCATGCGCCACAAGATGAAGCGCACGTCCGACCTGACGGCGCGCAGCCTCGCGCTCGAGGAGATCCAGGAGGCGCTCGATCTCGAGACCGCCCCGCTGCGCATCGAGTGCTACGACATCTCCAACCTCGGTGCGACCGAGACCGTGGCGTCGATGGTCGTGTTCGAGGACGGCCTGCCCCGCAAGTCCGAGTACCGCAGGTTCACGATCCGCAACGAGGGGCAGAGCGACGTCGCCGCGATGCACGAGGTGATCACACGGCGCTTCACCCAGCTGCTCCGGGCGCGCGACGAGAACGACGACGAGGGCCCCGGCATCGACCCCGAGACCGGCAAGCCGCGACGTTTCGCCTACAAGCCGTCCCTGGTCGTGGTCGACGGCGGCCCCCCGCAGGTCGCGGCGGCGCACCAGGCGATGCAGGAGCTGGGCGTCACCGACGTCGCCCTCGTGGGTCTGGCCAAGCGGCTCGAGGAGGTCTGGCTGCCCGAGGACGAGGACCCCGTGATCCTGCCGCGCACCAGCGAGGGTCTCTACCTGCTGCAGCGACTGCGCGACGAGGCCCACCGCTTCGCGATCACCCACCACCGTGGCCGGCGCAGCAAGTCGATGATCGAGAGCGTGCTCGACCCCGTCGCGGGCCTCGGCCCCACTCGTCGCAAGGCGCTGCTCAAGACGTTCGGGTCGGTCAAGAAGCTGCGGTCCGCGACGGCCGAGGAGATCGCGACCGTCCCCGGCATCGGCCCGGCTACGGCACAATCCATCGTGGAGGCGCTCGCGACCGGTGAGAGCGCACCGACCATCAACACGGCGACCGGCGAGATCCTGGAGGACAGTTGACCACCCTCAGCCAGCTGGTGCTGGTCACCGGCATGACCGGTGCCGGCCGCGGCTCCGCCGCGAAGGTCCTGGAGAAGCTCGACTACTACGTCATCGACAACCTGCCGCCGTCGCTGCTGCACGGCGCGGTCGACACGGTCCAGAAGTCGGGCATCGCCCGGCTCGCGGTCGTCGTGGACGCGCGCTCGCGACAGTTCTTCGGTGAGCTCATGGAGGCGCTGGAGTCGCTGCGCGAGGTCGGCGTGGACACCCGGATCCTCTATCTCGAGGCGTCCGACGAGGTGCTGGTGCGTCGCCAGGAGGCCGCGCGGCGCCCGCACCCGCTCAGCCTGGAGGGGCGCCTGCTCGACGGCTTCGAGCGCGAGCGCGAGCTGCTTCGCCAGCTGCGTGGGCGCGCCGACATCGTGGTCGACACGACCAACCTCAACGTCCACCAGCTCGGCCAGCGGGTCCACGCGGCGTTCGAGGACGCCGACTCCGGCGGCCTGCGGGCCTCGGTGGTGTCGTTCGGCTTCAAGTACGGCATCCCGATCGACGCCGACATGGTCGCCGACCTGCGCTTCCTGCCCAATCCCTACTGGATCGACGAGCTGCGCCCGCTCAGCGGCCTCGACGCCCCCGTGAGCGACTACGTCCTGACGCAGCCGCGGGCCGAGGAGTTCCTCGAGCAGTACGAACGGCTCGTGGCCCTGCTGACCGACGGCTACCTGCGCGAGGACAAGCACTTCCTGACGATCGCGATCGGCTGCACCGGGGGGCGCCACCGCAGCGTGGCGATGTCCGAGGCGTTCGCCGAGCGGCTGCGGTCCCACGGCGTCCGCACCCTGGTGGTGCACCGTGACCTGGGGCGCGAGTGATCCCGCGGACTCCGCGCCCGGCGCGCCCCGAGCGTTTCGACGGTGACCTCAAGGTCGTCTCGCTCGGCGGTGGGCACGGGCTGGCCGCGAGCCTCTCGGCGCTGCGGCGCCTCACGACCGAGCTCACCGGCGTCGTCACAGTGGCCGACAACGGCGGCTCGTCGGGTCGTCTGCGCGAGGAGCTGGGCGGGCTGCCGCCCGGCGACCTGCGCATGGCCCTCGCGGCGCTCTGCGGCGACGACGACTGGGGACGCACGTGGGCGAGCGTCCTGCAGCACCGTTTCTCCAGCGGCGGCCCCCTCAACGGTCATGCGGTCGGCAACCTGCTGATCGCGGCCCTGTGGGACCAGCACGACCACGTGGCGGGCCTCGACCTCGTGGGTGACCTGCTGGGTGCTCAGGGGCGGGTGCTGCCGATGGCCTCGGTCCCGCTCGACATCGAGGCCGACGTCCGTCTGACCTCCGACCCCGACCGGCTGACCATCGTCCGCGGCCAGGTCCAGGTCGCGAGCGTCGACGGGCAGGTCGTCACGGTGCGGCTCGACCCGAGCGACCCGCCGGCCTGCCCGCAGGCGGTCGAGGCCGTCGAGGTGGCCGACTGGGTCGTCGTGGGGCCGGGCTCGTGGTTCACCAGCGTGATGCCCACCCTGTTGGTGCCCGAGCTGCGGGACGCCCTGATCTCGACGCCGGCGCGCCGCGTCCTGGTGCTCAACCTCACCGAGCAGGACGGCGAGACCGAGGGCCTGAGCCCCACCGACCACCTGGAGGTGCTGGCCGCCCACGCACCCGAGCTGAGACTCGATGCGGTCATCGCCGACACGAGCCTCGTTGACATGCGTGGCACGCTGGAGGCGGCTGCCCGGGGCCTCGGCGCGACGCTGTTCGTGTCGGACCTCGCGGTGACCCCCGGCTCCGACCAGCACGACCCCGCGTCCCTTGCAGCCGCATTCGGACACGTCATGAGGCAGGCGTAAAGTGACCATTTTCCCGACGACCCAAAGGGGACCCGCTGCATGGCGATGACCGCACAGGTGAAGGCCGAGCTGGCCAACACCTCGATCACCAAGTCGTGCTGCCGCAAGGCCGAGGTCTCCTCGATCCTCCGGTTCTCCGGTGGGCTCCACATCGTCTCGGGCCGCATCGTGGTCGAGGCCGAGGTCGACACCGGGGCGGCGGCGCGTCGGCTCCGCAAGGACATCGCCGAGATCTACGGCCACGACAGCGAGATCCTCGTGGTCCAGAACGCCGGCATCCGCAAGGACACCCACTACGTCGTCCGGGTCTCCAAGGACGGTGAGGCGCTCGCCCGCCAGACCGGCTTGATCGACGGCAGCGGTCGTCCGATCCGCGGCCTCCCGCCGCAGGTGGTCTCCGGGTCGTCGTGCGACGCCGTGGCCGCGTGGCGTGGCTCGTTCCTGGCCCACGGCTCGCTCACCGAGCCCGGACGCTCGTCGGCGCTCGAGGTGAGCTGCCCGAGCCCGGAGGCCGCCCTGGCCCTGGTCGGCGCTGCCCGCCGTGTCGGCATCAGCGCCAAGGCACGTGAGGTCCGCGGCATCGACCGGGTCGTCATCCGCGACGGGGAGGCCATCGGCGCCCTGCTGACGCGCCTCGGGGCGCACGAGTCCCTGCTGGCCTGGGAGGAGCGACGCATGCGCCGCGAGGTGCGCGCGACGGCCAACCGGCTGGCCAACTTCGACGACGCCAACCTGCGCCGCTCGGCCCGTGCCGCCGTCGCGGCCGGCGCCCGTGCGCAGCGCGCGCTGGAGATCCTCGGCGACGAGGTGCCCGACCACCTCAAGATGGCGGGCACGCTGCGCGTCGAGCACCGTCAGGCGAGCCTCGAGGAGCTCGGTCAGCTGCACGAGCCGGCGCTCACGAAGGACGCGATCGCAGGCCGTATCCGCCGTCTCCTGGCCATGGCCGACAAGCGTGCCGAGGACCTCGGCATCCCCGACACCGAGTCGAGCCTCGGCGACGACAACCTCGGCACCGACTGACTGCCTGTCCGGTGCGTGGAGGTGACTCGCCGGTAGCGCTGGGTTCTCGGTAGGGTGGTGACGTTAGCCACCCCCTTCCGCAGGAGAGCTGTTTCCCGTGACCGTACGCGTAGGCATCAATGGATTTGGCCGCATCGGCCGCAACTTCTTCCGCGCGGCCCGTGCCGCCGGGGCCGACATCGAGATCGTCGCCGTCAACGACCTGACGGACAACAAGACTCTCGCCCACCTGCTGAAGTACGACTCGATCCTCGGTCGCCTCGACGCCGACGTCACGTACGACGAGACGTCGATCTACGTCGGCGAGCAGAAGATCGTGGCCTTCGAGGAGCGCGACCCGGCCAAGCTCGACTGGGCCAGCGTCGGCGTCGACATCGTCATCGAGTCGACCGGCTTCTTCACCGACGCGACCAAGGCGAAGGCGCACATCGACGGCGGTGCGAAGAAGGTCATCATCTCCGCCCCGGCGAAGAACGAGGACGTCACGATCGTCATGGGCGTCAACCACGAGCTCTACGACCCGGCCGCCCACACGGTGATCTCCAACGCGTCGTGCACGACCAACTGCCTCGCTCCGATGGCCAAGGCGCTCAACGACGCGCTCGGCATCGAGAAGGGCCTGATGACCACGATCCACGCGTACACGCAGGACCAGAACCTGCAGGACGCCCCGCACAGCGACCTGCGTCGTGCGCGCGCCGCCAACCTCAGCATCATCCCCACCTCGACCGGTGCCGCCAAGGCCGTGAGCCTCGTGCTCCCCGAGCTCAAGGGCAAGCTCGACGGCTACGCGCTGCGCGTCCCCGTGCCGACCGGCTCGGCGACCGACCTGACGTTCACCGCCTCGCGCGAGACGACGGTCGAAGAGGTCAACCAGATCGTCAAGGATGCCGCTGAGGGCGCCATGAAGGGCTTCCTGGTCTACACCGAGGACCCGATCGTGTCGGCCGACATCGTCACCGACCCCGCGTCCTGCATCTTCGACTCGGGCCTGACCAAGGTCATCGGCGACCAGGTCAAGGTCGTCGGCTGGTACGACAACGAGTGGGGCTACTCCAACCGCCTGGCCGACCTCGTCGTCCACGTCGGCGCCTCCCTCTGACGTGCGGACCGTCTCGGACCTCGGCGACCTGCGCGGCAAACGCGTCCTCGTCCGCAGTGACCTGAACGTGCCCCTCGACGGCACGACGATCACGGACGACGGGCGGGTCCGCGCGAGCGTCCCGACCATCAAGTCCCTGGCTGACGCAGGTGCGCGCGTCCTCGTGACCGCGCACCTGGGTCGGCCCAAGGGTGCGCCCGACGCGGCGTACTCGCTGGCTCCCGTGGCGGCTCGGCTGGCCGAGCTGCTCGGTGCGCCGGTCGAGTTCGCGGGCGACACCGTCGGCCCGGAGGCCCAGCGGGTCTCCGCGGGGCTCCGGGACGGTCAGGTCGCGGTGCTCGAGAACGTCCGCTTCAACGCGGGCGAGACGAGCAAGGACGACGCCGAGCGTGGCGCGTTCGCCGATCAGCTGGCCGCGCTGGCCGACGTGTTCGTCTCCGACGGTTTCGGGGTCGTCCACCGCAAGCAGGCCAGCGTCTACGACGTCGCGACCCGGCTCCCCGCCGCGGTCGGCGGTCTCGTCGAGGCCGAGGTCACGGTGCTCAAGCGGCTCACCGAGTCGCCCGAACGTCCCTACACCGTCGTGCTCGGCGGCTCGAAGGTCTCCGACAAGCTCGGGGTCATCGACAACCTGCTCGACAAGGCCGACCACCTCCTGATCGGCGGCGGCATGGTCTTCACCTTCCTCAAGGCCCAGGGCCACGAGGTGGGCACGTCCCTGCTCGAGGAGGACCAGCTCGAGGTGGCCCGCGGCTACATCGAGCAGGCCAAGGCGCAGGGCGTCACGCTCCTGCTGCCGACCGACATCGTCGTGGCACCGGAGTTCAAGGACGCCGGAGCCACGGTCGTCGCGGCCGACGCGATCCCGGCCGATCAGCTCGGTCTGGACATCGGCCCGGACTCGGCCGCAGCGTTCGCCGAGGTCATCCGCGGCTCCCGCACGGTCTTCTGGAACGGCCCGATGGGCGTGTTCGAGATGGCGTCGTTCGCAGCCGGCACCAAGGCCGTCGCGCAGGCGTTGACCGAGGTCGACGGGCTGTCGGTCGTCGGTGGCGGCGACTCGGCCGCGGCCGTGCGCCAGCTGGGCTTCGCAGACGACCAGTTCGGTCACATCTCCACCGGCGGCGGCGCCTCGCTCGAGTACCTCGAGGGCAAGACGCTCCCCGGCCTCGCCATCCTCGATCAGCAGAGCGAAGGGAACTGACATGGCCTCCGCCCGCACGCCGCTCATGGCCGGCAACTGGAAGTCCAACCTCGACCACCAGGAGGCGCTGGTCCTCGTCCAGAAGCTCGCGTGGACGCTGCAGGACAAGAAGCACGACTACGACAAGGCCGAGGTCGTCGTGGTCCCGCCGTTCACCGATCTGCGCAGCGTCCAGACGCTCGTCGACGGCGATCACCTGTCGATCCGCTACGGCGCGCAGGACGTGTCCGAGCACGACGGTGGCGCCTACACCGGTGAGGTCACCGCGGCGATGCTCGCCAAGCTCGGCTGCTCGTACGTCGTGGTCGGCCACTCCGAGCGCCGCGAGTACCACGGCGAGACCGATCAGCAGGTCAACGTCAAGGCCACCAAGGCACTCGGCGCGGGCATGAGCCCGATCGTGTGCGTGGGCGAGGGCCTCGAGGTCCGCCAGTCCGGTCAGCACGTCGCCTACACGCTCGACCAGGTCGACGGCTCGCTCGCGGGCCTGACCGCCGAGCAGATGGCCGACGTGGTCATCGCGTACGAGCCCGTGTGGGCCATCGGGACCGGCGAGGTGGCCACTCCCGAGGACGCCCAGGAGGTCTGTGCGGCCATCCGTGGGCGTGTCGAGGAGACCTGGTCGTCGGAGGTGGCCGCCGCAACGCGTATTCTTTACGGCGGATCGGTGAAAGCGGCGAACATCGCCGCCATCATGGCCAAGTCGGACGTCGACGGGGCCCTGGTTGGCGGAGCAAGCCTCCAGGCTGAGGAGTTCGCCGCGATCGCCCGGTTCTATGCCATGCCGGACCTGTCCGGCGCCTGACAACGAAGGCCCAACGTGATTCTGACGTTTTCCATCCTCCTCGCGATCAGCAGCCTGCTGATGATCGTGCTGGTCCTCATGCACAAGGGCCGCGGAGGTGGCCTCTCCGACATGTTCGGCGGAGGCGTCTCCAGCTCCCTTGGAGGATCCTCGGTCGCTGAACGCAACCTCGACCGCATCACGGTCGGTATCGCAGTCGTCTGGGTCGTGTGCATCTTCGCACTCGGCCTGCTCCTGAAGGTGAGTAACTAGTGGCAGCAGGTGCAATCCGGGGAAGCCGTATCGGCTCCGGTCCCATGGGCGAGGCTGAGCGTGGCGAAGCCGCCCCGCGACAGTTCGTGACGTTCTTCTGCATCAACAACCACACGACGGAGCTGCAGTTCGCGATCGAGGCCGAGGTGCCGGAGTCGTGGGACTGCCCGCGCTGCGGCATGCCGGCCAGCGTCGACGCCGACAACCGTCCGACGGCCAAGAAGATCGAGCCCTACAAGACTCATCTGGCCTACGTGAAGGAGCGTCGCTCCGAGACCGAGGCCGACGAGATCCTCAAGGAAGCCGTCGACATGCTGCGCAGCAAGCGCAAGTCAGGCGAGATCATCTTCTGACGATCAGCGCGGACGCGGGCACGTCGACCAGCCACACGGTCTCGGCGAGGCCCTGCACGCCGGATGCCGGGGTGTCCTCGATCGTGCCGTCGGCGTGGGCGCGGGCAACGGCCTCGGCCTTGCCCTCGCCGGCGACGATCAGCCACACGCTCTGCGCATTGCGCAGGGCCGGATAGGTCAGCGAGATGCGCTCGGGCGGCGGCTTGGGGGAGTCGAGGACCTCGACGGCCAGACGCTTGGTCTCGTGCACCTGCGGGTGACCGGGGAACAGCGAGGCGATGTGGCCGTCGGGTCCCACCCCGAGCAGCACGAGGTCGAACGGCTCGCTGGGCAGCTCCGCGGCGTACTGGTCGGCGGCCTCGCCGATCGCGAGCCCGCCGTCGGCCGCCGGCATCGCGTGGATCCGGTCGGCCGGGACGCCCAGGCGGTCCAGGAACGCGTCCTTGGCCTGCTGGTCGTTGCGGTCGGCATCGCCGGCCGGCACGAACCGCTCGTCGCCCCAGTAGAAGTCCACGTCGGTCCAGTCGACGTCGCCGCCGCTGATCTGCTCGTACGCGTCGATCGCGATCGTGCCCCCGGTGAGCACGATGGCGGGCGTACGCCCCTCGCGCTGGACCTCGGCGACCTTGTCGGTGATGCGTTGGGCGATGACGGCCGCGAGCTCTTCCGCAGTCGGCCAGACCTCTGTGGTCATACGTCCTCCTCGAGCATGTACTGGATGGTCTGGGCATAGACCTCGTCCGCGTCGAGGCGGCGCAGGTCCTCGGCGAGCAGCTCGGCCAGGGTGCGGGCACCCAGTGGCACCTCGCGCGGCGACGAGCCCGGGACGCTGAAGTGGCAGGACACGGAGTCGACCCGCTCGATCAGCACATCGCCCTCGGCGGTGTGCAGCACCACCGACGCGATCTGTGGGGTGTCGATGCGCTTGCGCTTGATCGGGACCTTCAGCCTGCTCTCGAGCCACGACACGAGCAGGAGCGCGACCGGGTTGCCGGTGCCGGCGGTCACCGTGCCGCCGGTGACGGTGCCAGTGGTCTGGTCGAGCGCCGCGGCGAGCAGGGCGCGCCACGGGGTCGAGCGCGTCCACGACAGGTCGGTGTCACCCGGCTGATAGGCCCGCGCCACGGCCTTGAGCGAACGGATCGGCGAGTCGGTGGCCTCGGCGTCGGTGAGGCGTCGTCGGGCGAGCCGGCCGATCGCGTCGGCGGACGGGTTCGACGGGGGCTTGCCGGGCCACCACACCACGACGGGGGAGTCGGGCAGCAGCAGGGGCAGGACGACGGACTCCGCGTGCTTGGTCAGCTCGCCGGAGATGCGCAGCAGGATCGACTCGCCGGAGGAGCTCTCGCCGACGCGCACCTTGGCGTCGAGCTTTGCCCCGCCGCGGCCGTCGCCGATGATCACCCCGATCACGCGCGAGGGGTGCTCGCGCGACAGGGTGGTCGCGGTCTTGAGCGCCTCGCTGACGTTCTCGTCGTCGGTCACGACCAGCAGCGTCAGCACCATGTCCATCGCGGGACTGCCCGCAGCCGACCGGGCCTTGACGAGCGCGCGGGCGATCTGCGAGGAGTTGGTGTCGGTGAGTGCGATCTCCATCAGGGACGCCTCCAGGTGCGGCCGTCGCGGGCCATCATGGCATCGGCGGACGGGGGGCCCCAGGTGCCGGCCGGGTAGGTGTCGATCTCCTTGTCCTGCTTCCAGTGCGCGATGACCGGGTCGAGGATCTTCCAGGACAGCTCGACCTCCTCGTGCTGCGGGAACAGCGGCGGATCGCCGAGCAGGACGTCGAGGATGAGTCGTTCGTACGCCTCGGGGCTGCTCTCGACGAACGCACCGCCGTAGGCGAAGTCCATGTTGACGTCACGGATCTCCATCGTGGTGCCCGGCACCTTGGCGCCGAACCGCAGCGTGACGCCCTCATCGGGCTGGATGCGCATGACCAGGGCGTTCTGGCCGAGCTCCTCCACGTCGTTCTTGTTGAACGGCTGGTGGGGCGCGCGCTTGAACACGACCGCGACCTCGGTGACGCGCCGTCCGAGACGCTTGCCGGTGCGCAGGTAGAACGGGACCCCGGCCCAGCGTCGGGTCGACACGTCGACCCGGATCGCGGCGTACGTCTCGGCGCGGGAGCCCTCGTGGACGCCCTCCTCCTCGAGGTAGCCGCGCACCTTCTCGCCGCCGGCCCACCCGGCGACGTACTGCGCCTGCGCGGTGTGCAGGTCCATGCGGGCCGGGGGACGGGCGTTGGCGAGGATCTTCTGCTTCTCCAGGCGGAGGCTCGAGGCGTTGAACGAGACCGGCTCCTCCATCGCGATGAGGGCCATGAGCTGCAGCAGGTGGTTCTGGATCACGTCGCGTGCGGCGCCGATGCTGTCGTAGTAGCCGGCCCGCGAGCCGATGCCGATGTCCTCGGCCATCGTGATCTGCACGTGGTCGACGTAATGGTTGTTCCAGATCGGCTCGAACATCCCGTTGGCGAAGCGGAAGGCCAGGATGTTCTGGACCGTCTCCTTGCCGAGGTAGTGGTCGATGCGGAAGACCGACTCGCGCGAGAACACGTCGCCCACCATGCGGTTGAGCTCGACCGCGGAGGCGAGGTCGTGCCCGAACGGCTTCTCGATCACGACCCGGCGCCAGCCCTTGGACGACTCGGCGAGGCCGTGCTTCTTGATCTGCGACACCACGACGGGGAACAGGCTCGGCGGGATCGACAGGTAGAAGGCGTGGTTGCCGCCCGTGCCCTGCTGGTCGTCGAGCTCCTTCATGGTGTCGGCGAGCCGGTCCCACGCGTCGTCGTCGTCGAACTCGCCCGGCACGAAGCGGATGCCCGCCGCGAGCTGCTTCCAGACGGTCTCGCTCCAGGGGGTGCGGGCACCCTCCTTGGCGGCCTTCTTGATCATCTGGGCGAACGTGCCGTCCTTGAAGTCGGCCCGGGCGAAGCCGACCAGGGCGAACCCGGGGGGCAGGAGCCCGCGGTTGGCCAGGTCGTACACGGCCGGGATGAGCTTCTTCTTGGCCAGGTCGCCCGTGACACCGAACAGGATCAGGCTGCACGGCCCGGCGATGCGGGGGAGACGACGATCGGTGGGGTCGCGCAGAGGGTTGACGTGCTCCGCCGTCATGCCAGCAGCTCCCGGATGGTCGCGAGCCCGGCGGGGACGTCGTGCAGGTGCAGCCGCAGGACGGGGCGCCCGTGGTCACGCAGCACTGCGGCGTCGCCGGCGGCCTGCGAGTCGATGAACGAGCCGAAGGTGAAGTCGCGACCGGCGATCGCGAGATCCTCCTCGGGCGTCCCGGTGACCTGCAGGAACACGCCGTTGGGGGTGCCGCCCTTGTGGTACTGACCCGTCGAGTGCAGGAAGCGCGGACCCCAGCCGAACGTCACCGGGCGGGCCAGCCGCTCGGCCGCGACCTCGCGGACGCCCGCGAAGTCGGCGTAGGCGATGCGGTCGAGATAAACCTGGATCGCGAGGTAGCCGTGGTCGAGGTCGACCTGGCCGAGCAGCTCCTGCACCGCCTCGGTGAGGGACGAGCCCGAGCCGTAGACGTCGATGCCGTTCTCGGAGAAGTCGGGGTCGGGCACGCTGCCGCTGCCGCTCAGCAGCTCGCGGGCGGCCTTCTTGGCGCTCTCGACGTCGGGCTGGTCGAACGGGTCGATGCCGATGAGCCGGCCGGCCACGGCGACCGCGACCTCCCACAGCAGCATCTGCGCACCGAGATCGCCCTGCAGATCGGCCGAGAAGCCGGACTGTGCCTCGGGCGGTCCGTCACCGCCGATCGTGACCAGGATCGAGTCGGGGGTGCTCGGGTTGAAGTTGGTCGCGTTCTCGAACGGGACCACGACCGGCAGGATCCCCTTGCCGAGCTTGCCGGTCGACTCCGCGACGAGCTGCTCGATCCAGTCGCCCACACCGTGTCGGGTCTGGTCGGAGATCACGAGCTTGTCGACACGGTGCTGGTTGGCCACGCCGAGCAGGACACCCAGGCGAAGGGCGGGGTTGTCGGCGCTGTCGGAGTAGAGCAGCTTCTCCTCGGCCTCGGCGCTGGACAGCAGCGCGCCGATGTCGACACCGGCCAGGCCGCTCGGCACGAGACCGAAGGCGGTCAGCGCCGAATAGCGTCCGCCGACGTGCGGATCGGCCCGGAAGACGCGATAGCCGGTCTCGGTCGCCTCCTCGTCGAGCGGGGAGCCGGGGTCGGTCACCACGATGATCCGCTCGAGCGGGTCGATGCCCGCCTCGGTGAACGCCTGCTCGTACGCCCGGCGCTGGCTGTCGGTCTCGACCGTGCCGCCGGACTTGCTGGACACGACCACCACGGACCGGTCGAGCCGGTCGGCGATCGCGGCGCGCACCATGTCGGGGTGCGAGGAGTCGAGCACCGTGAGGTCGACGCCCGCCGTGTGGCAGATGACCTCCGGCGCGAGCGAGGACCCGCCCATGCCGCACAGCACGACGTGGTCGAGGCCCCGGGCCACGAGGTCCTCGCGCAAGGCGCTGATCTCGGCGACCAGCGGCCGCGACGACTCCGGCAGGTGCGTCCAGCTGAGCCGGATGCTGGCCTCGGACTCCGCATCAGGACCCCACAGCGTGGGGTCCTGGGCGTCGATCCGGGAGGCGACCCGATCGGCGATCGCGCTCTGCAGCGCGTCCTCGAACTCGGACTGCGACGGGACAGTGAGCGCGACCCCGATCACGGCCTCAGGCCTTGTCGAGCTCGGCCGACACGGTCTCGAGGAGCTCGTCCCACGAGGCCTCGAACTTCTGCAGGCCCTCGTCCTCGAGGATCTTGACCACCTCGTCGTACGAGACGCCCTCACGCTCGAGCGCGGCGAACGCGTCGCGCGACTCCTCGTACGTGTTGTGCACCCGGTCGCCGAGGACCTCGCCGTGATCGGCGAACGCCTCGAGCGTCTTCTCCGGCATCGTGTTGACCGTGCCGGAGACCACGAGCTCGGACACGTAGAGCGTGTCGGGCAGGTTGGGGTCCTTGACGCCCGTGGACGCCCACAGCGGACGCTGCGGGTTGGCGCCCTTCGAGACCAGGGCCCTGAAGCGGTCGGAGCCGAAGATCTCCTCGTACGCCTCGAAGGCGAGGCGGGCGTTGGCGAGCGCGGCGGTGCCACGCAGCGGGCTGTCCTCGGGCAGACGACGGTCGACCTCGGTGTCGACGCGGCTGATGAAGAACGAGGCGACCGAGTGGATCGTCGACAGGTCACGGCCGGCGGCCGCGGCCTGCTCGAGGCCCTCGAGGTAGGCGTCCATCACGCCGCGGTAGCGCTCGAGCGAGAAGATCAGGGTCACGTTGACGCTGATGCCCTCGGAGATCGCCGCGGTGATCGCGGGGAGGCCCTCGAGCGTGGCGGGGATCTTGATCATCAGGTTGGGTCGGCCGACACGCTCCCAGAGGCGGTGAGCGAGCTTGATCGTGCCCTCGGTGTCGCGGGCGAGATCGGGGTCGACCTCGAGCGAGACCCGGCCGTCGAAGCCGTTGCTCGCGTCGTAGACGGGACGCATGATGTCGCAGCCCATCTGCACGTCGGTCGCCGTGAGCTCGAAGACGGTCGTGGCGATGTCGGCGCCGGACTCCTTGAGCTTCTTGACCTGCGGCTCGTACTTCTCACCCTTGGCGAGGGCCGAGGCGAAGATCGACGGGTTGGTGGTGACGCCGACGACACCGGACTCCGCGACCAGCTTGGCCAGGTTGCCGGACTCGATGCGCTCGCGGGACAGGTCGTCGAGCCAGACGGATACTCCGGCGTCGGCGAGGGCCTTGAGACGGTCGTTCATGTGTGCTCCTTCGTGACGAAGATGGCAGCGCGTCAGTGGGTGGGCGCGTCTGAGTTGTCACCCGGACCGACAGGTCCTGCCGGACGGGCGTGGAACGGTGCGACGGGCTCGCCCGCAGCAGCGGCGATCGAGTCCTTGGCGGCTGCGACGACGGCCTCGGCGGTGATGCCGAAGGCGTTGTACAGCGTCGTGTAGTCGGCCGAGGCCCCGTAGTGCTCGAGGCTGACGATGCGGCCGGCGTCGCCGACCACGTCACGCCAGCCGAAGGCCACGCCCGCCTCGACCGAGACGCGTGCCCGCGACGTCGGCGGGACGACCTGGTTGCGGTAGGACTCGTCCTGCTGCTCGAACCACTCACGGCTCGGCATGGAGACGACCCGGGCGGCGATGCCCTCGGCTGCGAGCAGCTCGCGGGCCTTGACCGCGATCTGCACCTCCGAGCCCGTGCCGAACAGGATCACGTCGGGATCGCCCTCGGTGTCGAGCAGGATGTACGCACCCCTCGCCGTGAGGCTCGCCTCGGCGTAGCCGTCGGTGCCGCGGGGGAACGTCGGCAGGTTCTGCCGGCTCAGCGCGAGGGCCGACGGACGATCGGTGTTGCCCATGATCGTGCGCCAGGCCTCGATCGTCTCGTTGGCGTCGGCGGGGCGGATGACATCGAGCCCAGGGATCGCGCGCAGGGCCGCGAGGTGCTCGATCGGCTGGTGCGTCGGACCGTCCTCGCCCAGACCGATCGAGTCGTGGGTCCAGACGTACGTGACGGGCAGCTCCTGCAGGGCCGCGAGGCGGACCGCGGGGCGCATGTAGTCGCTGAACACCAGGAAAGTGCCGCCGTACGGGCGGGTCAGCCCGTGCTGGACGATGCCGTTCATGATCGCGCCCATCGCGTGCTCACGGATGCCGAAGTGCAGCACCCGGCCGTACCAGTCGCCGGAGAACTTCTCGGAGGAACGCTCCGGCGGGAGGAAGGACGGCTCGCCCTTGGGGGTCGTGTTGTTGGAGCCGGCCAGGTCGGCCGAGCCGCCCCACAGCTCGGGGAGGCCCGCGACGGCCGCCGACAGGAAGTCACCGGAGGCGACACGCGTCGCGACGCCCTTGGCGTCGGCCTCGTAGACGGGCAGGTCGGCGTCCCAGCCGTCCGGCAGCTCGCGCTTCTTGAGCCGCTCGAGCAGGGCTGCGCGCTCGGGGTTGGCCGAGGTCCAGGCGTCGAGCGACTCCTGCCACGTCTTGCGCTGCTGGGCGGCCCGGTCACGTACGGACTGGGTGTGGGCGATGACCTCGTCGTCGACGATGAACGTCTGGTCGGGATCGAAGCCCAAGAGCTCCTTGGTGGCGCGGATCTCGTCGTCGCCGAGCGCCGAGCCGTGCGATCCGCCGGTTCCCTGGGCCGACGGCGCCGGCCAGGCGATGATCGTGCGCAGCTGGATGAAGCTGGGACGGTCGGTGACGGCCTCCGCGGCCTGGTAGGCGTCCCAGAGTGCCTGGACGTCCTCTTCGTAGCCTGTGCCGCCGTTGGTCCAGTCGACGGTCTGGACGTGCCAGCCGTACGCCTCGTAGCGTGCGGCGACGTCCTCGGTGAAGGCGATGTTGGTGTCGTCCTCGATCGAGATCCGGTTGTCATCCCACAGCAGCGTCAGGTTGCCCAGCTGCTGGGTGCCGGCGAGCGAGGAGGCCTCGGCCGAGACGCCCTCCTCGAGGTCGCCGTCGGAGCAGATCGCGTAGACGTGGTGGTCGAACGGGCTCTCGCCGGGCGCGGCGTCGGGGTCGAGCAGTCCGCGCTCGCGGCGGGCCGCCATCGCGAAGCCCACGGCGTTCGCGACGCCCTGGCCCAGCGGACCGGTCGTCACCTCGACGCCGGGGGTGTGGTTGTACTCGGGGTGACCGGGGGTCTGGCTGCCCCACGTGCGGAGGCTCTTCAGGTCGTCCAGCGTCATCGAGTAGCCCGCGAGGTAGAGCTGGATGTACTGCGTCAGGCTCGAGTGGCCGCACGACAGCACGAACCGGTCACGGCCGGCCCAGTGCGGATCGGTCGGGTCGTGGCGCATGACCTTCTGGTAGAGCAGGTACGCCGCAGGCGCCAGGCTCATGGCCGTGCCGGGGTGGCCGTTGCCCACCTTCTGCACAGCGTCGGCGGCCAGCAGGCGGACAGTGTCCACGGCCTTCTTGTCGAGGTCGGTCCACTCCAGCGCGGGGGTTCCGGACGTCACAGCGGTGGCTCCTGATCGTCGTTCGTGAGACTTGGAAGACAGGCGTCGAAGCCCGTCACGCCGAGCCTACTCGCGTCCATTAGACTGATGCACGTGACTGCCGTAGATGTGAACTCCGCCAGCCATGCTGACGTACCCACATCGCCGCAGTTCAGCGATGTCGTCAAGGGCTACGTCGCACTGACCAAGCCGCGGATCATCGAGCTCCTGCTCCTGACCACCGTGCCGGTGATGTTCCTGGCCGAGCAGGGCGTGCCCTCGCTCTGGCTCGTGCTCGCGACGTTCGTCGGCGGTGCGCTGTCCGCGGGCAGTGCCAACGCGCTCAACTGCGTCGTGGACGCCGACGTCGACCAGCTCATGCGGCGCACGTCGCGCCGTCCGCTGGCCCGCCACCAGATCCCGACCCGCAACGCGCTGATCTTCGGCCTCGTGCTCGGTGTCGTGTCGACCGCGATGCTGGGCTTCTGGGTCAACTGGCTGTCGGCTGGCCTCGCGCTCGCGGCCAACGTGTTCTACGTCGTCGGCTACACCATGATCCTCAAGCGCCGCACCACCCAGAACATCGTCTGGGGCGGAGCGGCCGGCTGCTTCCCGGCAGTGATCGGCTGGACCGCCGTGACCAACGAGCTGGCGCTCGCGCCGTTCGTGCTCTTCCTGGTGATCTTCTTCTGGACGCCGCCGCACTTCTGGTCGCTCGCGATGCGCTACCGCGAGGACTACTCCGCGGCCAGCATCCCGATGCTGCCGTCGGTCGTCGGATCGGCCGAGGTGGCCCGCCAGATCGTGATCTACACGTGGGTCATGGTCGGCACCTCGCTGCTGCTGTGGCCGCTCGCGACCGGCTGGTTCTACCCCGCGGTCGCGATCGTGCTCGGCATCGTGTTCATCGTCGAGGCGTACGACCTGAAGTCCCGCGCTCAGGACACCGAGGAGCTGTCGGTCATCAAGCCGATGCGACTGTTCCACTACAGCAACGCCTATCTCGCGCTGCTGTTCGTCGCCGCCGCGATCGATCCCTTCCTGCGCTAGGGCGCCGGTGATCCGGCAGCTGGGGCCCGACGACTGGGCCGTCTGGCGTGCCCTGCGCGGCCGCTCGCTGAGCGAGGACCGTGCCGCGTTCTCCGCGTCCACCACGATGTGGACCGGTGACGATGACACCGAGGAGCGCTGGCGCGGACGCGTCGCTGACGGCCCGTGCTTCATCGCGTACGAGGACGAGCGGCCGGTCGGGATGGTCGCCGGCCAGCTTGCCGGGGAGACCGCCTCCCTCACCTCGATGTGGGTCGCCCCCGAGGTCCGCGGACGTGGGGTGGGCGCCGAGCTCGTCTCGGCGGTCGTGCGATGGGCCGCAGGCCGCGAGCTGTCGTTGCGCGTGATCGACGGCAACACCGCGGCCGTCGCGACGTACGAGGCCGCGGGCTTCGTGCTGCTGGACGGCGTCGACGACGAGGGCTGCCGGCGCATGGTGCGTCGTGCGCTGCCGCACCGGTTGGTGCAGCCCTCGGCCGGGAGCGCGACCGTGGCGTGGCTGCGGCGGGCCCGCCGGGTCGGGCTGCGCGGGGTGCTCGCCGACCTCAACCGGAGCGGACGCCACGTCGACGTGCCGGCCGAGGCCGCGGCGTACGGGATGGCCTGGCAGCGCACCGACGAGGACACCCAGCGGTGGTTCCCCCAGGGGATCACGACCTCCGCGGACGCCTACGGACCTGAGCCGAGCGGCGGCACGTACGAGGGGCACGACGTGGTGCTCGCGAGCTGGTACGGGCACGGGCGCATCGGTCGTCGGCTCGGCGCGCGCATCTCGGTGATCGACTGGCACGACGACGAGCCGCCCCGCTACCGCCACGTGCTGCTGGTCGAGCCGCGCCGGCTGGGGCCGCTGCACCGGCTGCGCCGCGTGAGGGTCCACGCGGGCGGCATCGTCTGGTACGGCGACCACCTGTTCGTTGCCGGCAGCTCGGCGGGTCTGCGCGTCTTCCGGCTCGACGACGTCGTGCGGGTCCGCAACCGCCTGCGCACCGGCGGCTACCGCTACGTCCTGCCCCAGCGGACCGTCTACGCCGCGGAGCACGACGGCGACGCCGGGCCGATGACGTACTCCTTCCTCTCCCTGGACCGCGGCGGCGTCGGCGACGACCATCTCGTGGCGGGGGAGTACGGCCGCAAGGGCGGCAGCCACCGGCTCATCAGCTATGCGATCGACGGTGCCACGGGCCTGCTGCGCAGCGACAGGCGCGGACGTGCCCAGCCCACCGACATGCACGAGCGCCAGGTGGCCCGCATGCAGGGCGCGGTCGTCGCGGACGGACGCTGGGTGCTCACCTCGAGCAACGGCGAGGGCCTGCCCGGAGATCTGTGGATCGGCCGACCGGGACGGTTCACCCGTCACCGCGGCGTCCTGCCGACGGGTCCGGAGGACATCACCTGGCTCCCGCAGCGGCGCCAGCTCTGGTCGCTCACGGAGTGGCCCGGCCGCCGGTGGGTCTATGCGATCGAGGCCGACCGCTGGTTCGCCCTCAAGCGGTGAGGCGCCAGCCGGCGACGTCGATCAGGAAGTGCGAGAGCACGAGCGCGCCGAGGTAGAACGTGGACACCGCGAGCGCCGCCGCCACGCGGTGGACGAGGTCGAGGCGGCGGGTCGCGCGGAACGCCACCGCGGTGGCCCACCCCAGCGCAGCCTCAGCCGGCAGCACGTACACCGCGACGCCCGCGAACCGGTGCGTGTCGCCGGTGGGCTCCCACAGGCCGAGCCCCGGCGCGGCCAGCTCGGCGCCGAAGAAGATCGCGGTGGCCAGCACCGCGGCGACGGCGGGTCGTCCTCCGCTCAGGGCGACCGCAGCGAACAGGGGAGCCACCCACATGCCGGCCATCGCCAGCGGGATGACGTCGTCGACGCGCACCCCGCCGGTGTCGGGGAACCGCAGCGTGCCGATCAGGTCGGCCAGCACCCAGTCGGGCAGCAGCTGGAACACCGAGACCGCCACCAGGAACGAGGCGAGCGCCTCGAGATCGCGGGCACCCGCACGCCGGCACGCTGCCCGCAGGGCGAAGACGTATACGACGACCGTGACCAGGACGCCCCAACCCTTCGCGGGGGCGTCCAGCGAGAGCACGACGGCACCGGCGACGGCGAGGGCGACGTGGACGCCGAGGACCGGCGCGAGGCTGGATCGGGACGCGGTGAGGGTGGGCACAGACGAACCGTAGGTGGTCAGCGTGTCAGCCTGCGAGGCTGACCGCTGGTTCAGGCACGATGGGCGTCCCAGCGACGAGCGCAGCACCGAGGAGACAGCATGAGCGTGGACCCGACCGGCAACGACCTGAAGCGCTATCTCGCCGAGGACGAGGGCGGCCCGGTCGTGATGCTGAACCTCCTGCGGTTCGCGCCGGACGGTCGCCAGTTCTACGACCAGTACGCCCGCGAGATCGGCCCGCACCTGCAGAAGGTCGGCGCCCGCGTGGTCTACATCGGCGACACCTCGACCGCGCTGGTCGCTCCCGACGGCTTCGACTGGGACGCAGTGCTGCTGGTGGAGTATCCGACCCGCGCCGCGTTCAGCGCGATGGTCGCGGACCCGGACTACCAGCGCATCACCCACCTGCGCACCGAGGCATTGTCGGAGGCGGTCCTGCAGGCCACGACGCCGCGCCGCTGACGTCGCTCAGGCGGCGACGTACTCCATTGCGATGGGGGGTACGGGTAGGTAGAGCTCGATGACGATCGGCTCAGCGGGTGGCGGCTTCGGTGGACTGGTGGACCAGTTCAGGAGTCCGTGTCCCTTGAGATTGTGATGTCTTCGACACAGGGGTCCCATGTTGTCGCCGTTGGTGGGGCCAACTGGGTGCGGTATCCGGTGGTCGAGGTCGCACCGTTCTGACGGCACCCTGCACCCCGGCGCCTGACACACACCGTGGAGGAACCGAAGCGCCAGAGCGAGGGAGTCCGGTGCGAACCGGCCCACGTATTCGTGTGAAAGGACGTCGTCGGTGACGGGGTCGACCACGATCCGGTGCCAAAAGGTGCTGCCGGTGGCGATCACGTCTGCCAGCCAGGGTGCGGGAACGGCCCAGCCGCCGTCGGTGGACTCCGCGAACCCGGAAGCCGCACCAGCGAGGACGTCGGCTCCGACGGTCACGGCGATGTTCGCGTCGATCGCCGAGGCGGTGGCCTTGGAGCTGGCGCACCAGCCGACCAGCAGGTCGGCCTCACGCTGAGCGACGGTGCGGTCGTCGTCCGGATCGGCAGCCTTGCGGGCCTCTTTGCGGAGACGAGCCTCTATGGCGGCTGCTTGATGAGAAGGCAGGTAGGCGTTGAGCCAGGACATGGAGTCGTCCCCATGGGTTACCGACACGTGCCGGTTGGCGCGCTCGGCGTCGGCCCGTTCGGTGGCGAGGTCGGCCTCGACCCGCTGGACGAACCGGCGCAGCCATTGCTGCAGCTCGGCCCCGGTGTGCTCAGTGGCGTAGGCGATGACCCGATTGTCGAGCCGGGCGATCGACTCGGGACGGTGCAGCTTCTCGATCGTCGCGCTGATATCACGGACCCGGGAGAAGTCGATCAGCCCCTCGACGAACGCATCCCACACCTGCGGGGTCTTCTCCCGCGCGCGGTCAGCGATCGACAGCCGCAGCTGGATCTGTGACTCCGACATCCCGGTGGCCTCGCCGATCGTCAACGCGATCGCGGAGCGCTCGATCTTGCGTCGAAGCGGCGACTCGATCAGCGCGGTGCGAGCCATCTCCACGTCCCGGCAGCCCAGCATCGTCAGGATCGTGTATGCCTCGGCCCGGGCCTGCCACCGCACGGCGTCCGACAGCTGCTCTGTCATCGAAGCTGTCGTCGTGGCCATACCTCAAACCTAGAGGTCGCCACCGACACTCTCTTCTACGCGAGCGCAGGGCGTTTCGCCATTGGGGACCAACGTGTTCAGAGACCGCCGGCCGAGCGGCGAGGAATCAGTCGCGGCCCCCGATCTGGGGTCGTTCGTAGCACTTTCGGGGGAGAGAGACGCAACTCCGCGGAACCTCCGGTCAACGAGAAGACGATGCCGCGCGTTCACGCCGCCGGTCGTCCCATGCCGCGATCAAAGCAAAGACCACTAGCCACACCACCAACGCAAGGGCAGCGACGACGGCTGCGTGGAGAACCGACCAGTCGTCTGGCACGAGAATGGCCCACACGATCCAGGGAACCACCATGATCGTCCACAGGACTGGCCGTTCTCTGGGCTTGATCGGCCGGAATAATGCGCGCAGCACTGTTCGGACACTAGCAGCGTCGCGACGACATCGTCGGGCGATATGCGATCGCTTACGTACGCGCCCGAGTCGCGGGGAGTCGCTGCCGACCAGGCGGCCATCGCGCTTCTTCGACCCGCGCCACGGACACAGGCCTCGCCAGAGCGCGAGCGATTATTCGTCCCTGATTGAGCGCATCTGCCGCCGACGCGCCGTCCGGGGCGTCGACGTCAGGCCCCCGTTGAGGGAGTGGTGCAGATTGCAGTATCGGAGGCGGTTGTGTTGCCGTCGGCAGACGCCCGGTGGCTCCGAATGAGCCGAGCCAGCTCGCGCAGGGTCAACCAAAGCATCAACATCCAGGGAACGCCGATGACGATGGTTGCCCAGCGAACGATGCCGAGCGTCAAAGGCCCCAGGAATGCAGAAGACAAGACCAGCATGACTAGCGTGAACGAACCCAGCTGGCTCCAGTGGGCCAGACGAGATGGCATCGAGATCAGTCGGTGAAAGCTGTTGCCGATCGTGACCAGAGGAACGGCCAGGATCACGAGGTTCACCGATACCCATAGGACGCCGCTTTCCGGTTCTCGCTGGAGGCTGATCGCGGTTCCGTTGGCCAATAGCGCGAGCACGAGCGCAGCGACCGGGGTGAACGGGCTGGCCGGGGCCGAGGAGAGCAACGTGAACGTACGTTCGGCGCCCTGGCTCATGCCGCTGATTCTGCCGTACTCGGCGGCGGGGGGGCCCGATCATGACGTTGCGATCCTGGTTTGCGTTGGCCCGGCGGAACATTCCGGACCGCGGGCCGCATGTAGAACTGGGCCGCGCCCTCCGACGTACATTCCGCTGGATCCGGACTCTGGGCTTATGGGGCCAATCAGCCGCCTAGTATCCGCCGGTTCCGCACGCGATCTTTACGGCCTCGAATAGCGGGTGCTGGAGGCTGATCTGAATTGCCTCTCGCACATCGCGGGACACCAGTCAGCCTCAGTTACAACGAAAAAAAACGGTGGAGTGGCGGGCCTGTTGAAGCGTCTCAAATGTCGGCCTACGTGCGTAGGGGCGCTTCATGGAACTTGGATCGCAGTAATCGCAGCGCTATCAGCGATAGCCGCCGCACTAGCCACAGCCATGTCGGGTCGCTTCGTCTGGCAGCAGGTGGGTCACCCCAGCGCAGGCATCGCGGAAGCCTGGGACGGAACTGACTCCAGCCCGCCGGGCCAGCTGGTGCGGAACTCATCCGCGGCTGCCTCGACATCGAATTCCAGGACTTCAACATCGTGCGCCTTGAGCACGTCCAGCACCTGCTCGGGCTTCACCCGGAAGAACTCCCGCCGCAGGTTGACTTTGTTCACTCGTTCCTCCGCGAACGTCCGGTGCAGCATCGCCTCCACTCCTACCGCGTCGTCAGAGAAGAACAGCGCATGCACGTCGAATGTGAAGGGCACCGACGCGTCACCTAGTTCCTTGACCCGATCCATCGGCTCAAGGCGGCGAGTCATGCCGATCTTTACCGTTCCCTCACCCAGGGAACCGACGTTCGAGATCACGTAGACGTAGCCGGCGCGGATGTTAGCCGCCCTGTAGTCCACGTCCTCGATGGCCCGGTCCACGTCAGCCAACTTCTCCTGGAGCCTGGCCATGCCCTCGGTGTCGCCCTTGCTGGCCAGCGCGGCGATCGAGTTCAGATAGTGGTTCCGCTCCTTTTCCAGGCGATCCTTCTCGGCCTTCATTTCTGCTTCGACCCGCTTCTGCTCGCGGAGCTCCGCCTTGCGCTCTCGCTCCATCTCACGCTCCTCCGCTAGGCGTTGGAGGTGCGCTGCGGCGAGCTCCTGCTCCTTCAAGCGCAGCCCGTGGTAGCGGTCATCGATTTTCAGGTCGATCATTGATCCCTGTTTTGCGATCTGATCCTTGACCATTCCGAGACGCTTCTGGGCCGCTGCCAAGTTCCCGGCTTTTGTCGACTTGATCCCGTTCTCGGCCTCAGCGTTGTAGGCACGCAGCATGATCGTCGACATGTTTCGCACGAACTTCGCGCCCTGTGCTGTCGAGTTGTTGAAGGTGAACGCCGAGGTGGCCCTGACCGCAGACTTCGCCTTGACCATGGCTTTTATCTGGTCACGCAGGGCCTCCAACTGGCCCTGCAACTGTGCCGACGTCTGGGCCGGGTGCACGTAGCGGAACAGGCCCGCCTCCTCCAGTGTCGCCTGCTCGCCGGCATCGACGAGTCCTTGGCGGGCAACGCGCAACTGGCTGTCGAGTTCGGACAGCTGTCGTTGCAGTCCCGCAACACGTGAGGACAGGTCATCTGCGCGCCGCGCGCGCTCCGCGACGTCAGCAATTCCGTACTCGGCCAGGACCTGGTCCTGCTGCGCCAACCGGGATCGCAAGGCGCCCACCTCGTCGGCGAGCGCCTCGGCAACCTTCTTCGCATTGAAAGCTGTGATCTTCCGGTCGGCCGCCGGCACGTGACCAAACGCCGCGGGAGCGTGGCCAACGGCGGTGTTGACGCCTGTGGCGACGGCGTCCGCTGCCGGTGATCCCTGGTCGGATCTGGACGGCGCACCATGAGCGCCGCCACTTGCACCCTGATCTTCTTCGAGAACGTCCTCTTGCGCTGAATCATCGACGTGCTGCTCCAGCGAGGGTTCCGTTACTAGGGGAGCCTCATCCCCGGGCGTCTCTGACGCTTGGACTGCCGCGGGGTCATGCGTGTGCGATGTCCACGAGGTGCCGTCCCAGTAACGCAGGAGGCCAACCTCGCCTTCGTACGGACTGGGATACCAGTCAGCAGGCGCGGTCATGTGACTCCTTCGGGACGGCCGTACACCGCGGTCAGCCGCACTGTATCGGGACAGATTGTCCCGATCCTAAGCCTGATGGATGGTTCACCGTGGCGAACGGGTGCAGGAGGGTGGTCCTGGGTCAAAGGCGGGGGGGGGTTGACGCAGATGCGATCTGAGGACGCGATTGGCAATTAGGGTGTCCGGATGGCTGTCGTGACTCGTTGCTTGAGCGTCTTGGTTCTCGTCGCTCTGCTTGTCCGCGCCGTGGTGCTCCTCTCCGGGGACATCATCGGGCGCGATTGGTTCGGCGCTGCCTTCGGCTTGGCGTTCTTGGGTGGGCTTGTCTGGTTCGTGTGGCCGTTCCGGCCCACCTCTGAATAGGTGCGTTGCGAGTTGCAGGCTTGGCCACGCACTACGTCACCGAAGAACGACACGTCGTATCGAAATCAGGCCATCCTGCGAAGAAGGTCTTTCCCTCCCGGGTCTGACCACATCAACACATGGAGGCGCGGGAGCGACCACACATTGAGGGGTTCGAGCGCGGTGCGGATTGAGATCGCCAGTCGTGACAGCCCCTTCCGTCGCTCAGCGAACTACAACAAACGTTCGCGAGGCGCCGGCAAGATGACGACGGGGACGGCCCCTGCCGTCCTCCTCACCTTCACGAAGAGGGCACTCGGCATCGACGGCTGACGAATCTCGGTGGGGCGGTGTTGTATCAACCAGGAATAAGGGGCGCGCTCAGCGAACGACGATGGGCGGCCGCGTACACCCACGGAGCGAACCGTGGCCCATTTGTCTTGCAGACCCACACGCGATGGCCAAGCCTAGTGCGGGTCGGGCCAGCGGGTATCAGAAGGGAAGTGAGTTACACACGGACGACGCGTGTCGTTTGAACGCGAGCAACTTTCCCCAGGCGCTTTCGGGATCAGCATCGGCTCGCGCACGGACATCAGCAGGGACCTCAGATCGATCCGTCAGGACCACGAAGTACGGCGGGGCGAGCCGTGCCACAAACCTCACCGAGTAATTTCGACTGAGGTCCGATTCTCGTCGCTGGTATCGGACGACAGAAGTGACCTGCGACGTGCCGAGGGGCGATCCGGTGCGCAGATTCTGGAGTTCACCAAGTGCGAGGCTAGGGCCGCTTGCATCAGCTGCCACGGGGTGAGCGCTCGAACATACCAACGCGAAGTGGCGTTCACCCCTCGGCCCCGTACCAGATCTGCTCGTCACGACCGAGTGCTCCGGCACTTGATAGGTCATCCCGTCAAGGCCGATTCCAGCGTGCCAGATTGATAGGGCGGTCGGGTTCACATCGATGGCCGCAGGCTGACTACGCATCGGTGAGAAACACACCGTCGGCTCTCTAGTCCGAGCAAGCAGGTCAACGATGGACGGCCTCAGACTGTTGCCAATTCCCCAAAGGAAGGTTCCGCCGTTTGCGGCTCGCTCGTGTTCCTTGCGTTCAAGGATTCGTTCCGCAGGCTCACCCGCTTCAGAGCCGTACTTCGTCCAGCAGAATAGTTCCGGGAGCCCTGACACTGCAGTATCGTTACGCGACAATGAGGGCCGTCCTCACTAGCGGGCTCAACGTCTGCACGAAGCCACCGTAGCGGATGGCGCAACCCACTCGGTGTCGTATCGCGACCGCGAACGGAGCTCAATTCAGAACATGGTTCTTCCCGCCGACCAGCTGCGTATGAAGCTGCGTCAACTTGGACTGTCACAGGACGTCGTTAACGCGGCGTGGCCTAACTGGTGGTCCGATGAGGCAGCGTCCTCCCTGTCAGCAACGGCCGAACTGAGCTACACGGTTGCTCGGCGACTTGGGCTCTCACCATCATCGTTGATCGAAGACCAGCCGCGGTTTGTATGGCACGACGTCGCAAAGTTCAAGAACCTCGAGCAGACGCTGAGTGAGAACGACATTGCAGCCATTACCTCATTTGGTCAGGTGGTCGGGCGTGCCACGATAAAGGCGACCGTGGCTGAGCCAGTGCACGTGTCAAGCGCTGCCGAGCTCCGTCGAGCAATCCTGGCTGGCTCCGAGACAGTAAACCTCGCATCACTCGTGACCATGTGCTGGGCATTCGGGATTCCCGTCGCTCAGCTAAAGAAGTTTCCACTCTCGGCGAAGCGCATGCATGCCATGTCTGTATCGCACCAGGGAACGTTCGCCATCCTGCTTGGTCACGAGTCGACCTCGCCATCGAGGGTGGCCTTCACCCTTGCACACGAACTCGGACACATAGTCCTGAATCACTTGAACGACGGACCCGCTGTCATCGACATGGAAGGTCTCGATACAGAAGCCCTTGAGGACAGCGAAGAACAGGCCGCGAACGAGTTCGCGCTGACTCTGCTTACTGGGCAGCCGGATTTCGAAGTGTTCGGCGTGCCCAGCGCGAGCCCCCGCGAGCTGGCAAGGGAAGCGGGGCGACTCGGCGATGAGCTGCGGATCGACCCGGGCGCCGTGGTCCTGGGGTACGGCCGGTCCTCGGGGTCCTGGGATGTTGTTGCGCTCGCGCTACGGGCATTGGGACAGGGCCGCACTCAGGTCTCGACCGAGTTGAATGCACTGGCGGAAAGTCAACTCGACTGGGAACGACTCTCCCAAGAGTCGAGCCAGTATCTCCGTCTGATACTCGGATTGGAGAACGATCGTGCTTGAAATTGTCATTGACAACGATGTCCTTCTGAAAACGGCGCGCTATGGGGTCGTCGACGCCTTGGACCACATTGACTGTGCAGACGGCTGCCCGCACGAGTCCGGGATTCTAGGAGCGGCGCGATTCGTTGTTGGTAAGAGGCTGGATCGTCTGGCAAGACGGGGCGATATCGGTGACCATCGAGTTTCGGCTTGGCGCGAGGCTCTTCCTAGGTTCATCGAAGTCGAGCCCACCGACGATGAACTGAGGTTGTCCGCCGAGATGGAAGAGAACGCTATCGCGCGCGGACTCGAACTTGATGGCGGGGAAAGCCAACTCGTCGCAATAGCGATCATGCGAGGGGAAGCGATCGTCTTAACTGGCGACAAGCGAGCCGTTGTGGCCGTCGAGCAACTGATGAGTGATGTTCACGAACTTGCCTCAATTGCGGGGCGCGTGGCGTCTTTCGAGCAGGCAGTGCGGCAGTTGGCCACCAGCCTTGACGTCCTTGAATTGCGAGCTTCGGTCTGCGCGGACCGCGCCGCCGATACCGCGGTTTACGTTTGCTTCAAATGCACGGACCCGACGATCGACTCTACTTTTGAGCCTAAGAGTTTGGAGAGTTACATCCGTGACCAGAGAGCATCCGCTCCGATTGTCATGTTTCCGGGAGACACGCTGACTCTTGCTAGTCCCTGACGAGGACCGCGTACGGCGCGCGAAGCCGTGCTGCAAGTTCGATCTTCACAGGGCGGCTGGCGTCCATCCGTGGTGCTCCCACCTCGAAGCACGCCTTGTCCACTCGATGCCCGATGTAATCGATCCCGCTGCGGCCCTTACTAGGACCTACGGCAACACGTGTAGTACCGAGATCGAGTTCGGTCTCGACCTGCTCGAGCGTGTCAATGCACAACGCCATTCGTGAGCCGAGCACATCGATCCCTGGCGGGATAGTCTCCCAGTCGACTCCGTTGGGCGAATACTCCGACGCGCGAACCGGCGTCGCGCTGTGCTTCGACTTCATCGGCTGCATCGCCAAGTAGATCGGGCCGCTCCCGCCCGCGACGAAAGGTTGAACCATGCTGTAGGGGTGGCACGTATTGCCGCCGTAGCCCCACATGGCCCAGCCCTCCGCCTCGATCTCCCGCTGTTTACGCTCGATTATGTCCTCTAAAGTCTCTTGGGCGTGGACTCCGACCTTCATGTAAAGAAGGCGATCACCAGTTTCAAATTGCATGCCTAGACCCTCTCAAAATCTGTCAAAGCGATAGTCGGAGGATGACGCGTGGCTGGGATCGCGCAGCTTGGTGTCGCGAACGTAGCGGACCTCAGGACTGAGTCCGCTCCCATAGAAGTGATCAAGGTCAACGGGATCGACGGCCGTGCTAGTGCTGGCAGGAGTTCCGTTAGAAAGCGGCGAAAAAATGAGGTTGCACGACCTCAACAAGGGGGCGTCGTCAAGGTGGTAGGAGTGTAGTTGCGGCATCATGCGACTCACGTAGTAGTTAGCCGCTAGTCCATAAGATTGGCAACTTTGTAGCACCTCTTTAGTCCACTCCAGCTCCGCGTCATCACCGATGACGATGACGCCGTCGCCCCGGTAGTTGGTGAGCTCAAACCCACGACGCATGAATAGGTGAACGCTGGATCCTTGGTTACTCGCACCCCAAGGCGGGTTTGTATAGAAGTAGTCAAAGGTTTCGACCGGAGGCAATGGGTCGAGGCAATTGTAGAGCTGAGCGCTCAGCCAAGGAATCTCATGCGCTTCTGCAAAGCGATTCACCGAGTTCACCATGCGCTCGTCGAAGTCGAATACAACAATCTCGGAAGGCGTGGTCTCCAGGATCCCTTGTGAATGCATGTGCGCGACGCAAACGCTGATTGCATCCCCGTCACCGACGAAGGCCAGACGCTTGGAGTCGGCCCAACGGGATACGAATTCGCTCTGCATGACCATGTCGCCTGTTTTCATATAAATCTGGTCGAATTCGCGGAGCGGCGGGGGACGGTTTTGAACTACATCCGAGACTGCATTGATTGCAGCCCGCAGATCGATGTCGCTCACGATCTTCTCCGATCAGTCACCCTTATCGCGCCGCGACTGCTGAGGTTGGCTGCCCTCGCGAAGGTTAGCGCCCTTCGATCGTAGGTGACAGGAGGTCATGATGTTGCGATTTCAGTAGACCCCTCGTCGCGAGGCGCGCTCTTCCTAACTGCTGCGAAGACCACAAGCACCGATCGTGAGCCGAAGGACCTCTTCAGGTGTGTCAGTTGCGTCTATGAAGTGCACAGGAACACCTGCAGTGTGGCTGTATGTCAGCGCTAGTGAGGCCTGCAGATCCATGTGGGTCGAAAGATGGAATGGTGTTCCTTCTCGCCTACCAGCTCTGTCGACGTCGTGACGTCGCCCAACGGTGGCTGGGTCGGCGAATAGACAGACGACAGTCGTGAGACCGAGAGATCTTAGGGTGGCGACGTCATATGGAATTGCACGAAACCCATACCTCTCGCGAGTCAGGGCATGAGAGTCGATTACCACGACAGACCGAACACTCTGGGCCACTCGTTCAGCCATGGCACGGTCTATGTCTTGCACAGAACTAGGCGTGATCACCTGGGCCGACTGCCGCCTTAGATCCGCCTGGTCGATGACCTTGTGAGTCTTGGTTAGGAGGCTTCCGTAACTAATTACCTCAGCTCCGGCTAGGCGCTCCAATCCTCCGGCCAGCGTGGTCTTGCCAATGCCAGGAGGTCCTGTGAGATAGATGACGGTCTTCATTCGCTCACGCTAAGGCCTGCTGCACGCTGCAGGCGGAACTCCGTCGAATTCCCAAATGGATATTAACGGTCCGGGCAGTCCAAAGCGCCCTGACCAGACGCGGCAATCCGGGCGGTGGGCACCTGCGTCTAAGTGGGCGGAAAGCCGCACCCTGCGGGACACGCCCATTCTGAGTGAATGCCTGCGTATTGCTGCGCATTTCGAGGTCGATGGGCCCCGGAGGAGCCAACGTCGAGCGGGAGCGACATCCTGCGATTTCCGGCGCCGTCTCGACGTGCGGCAAGCACTGTGAATCTGACCAGTGTCGGCGATGTGGTTGGCGTTCGCCGCGTTGTTCCTGAGCAATAGTCGAGTCGTGACCATGTTCGCCATCGCCGAAGGGTGTTCGTGTCGGCGCGTCTCAGATCCGCCCGACAGCGCCGACGCCCAGACCTTCGCGAGTTCGCAGAGCACGAGAGCACGACGGCGGGGGCAGGCCGAGGACAGGTGGAAAGTTGATCGGGAGGCGGTGGGGAGGCAGACCAGTGGTGGTCGGCCGAGGAGCCCAGGAGGGCCTCAGGCCCGGCGGAGAACGTCGAGCAGCTCTGCGACCGCCTGCGGGTTGCCGGCCACGTGCCAGCGGTGGCCGCGGTGCTCAACGACCTCGGCGCGTCCGCCGGCAGCGCGGACGAGCGCCTGTCCCGGGAGCCAGTCCCAGTCGGGGCACGAGTGCTGGGCCCAAACGCCGACGCGTCCGCCCGCGACACCGGCCAGGTCGCACGAACCGGAGCCGAGGACGCGGGGTGTCGCGGAGGCCTGCACCAGTGCGAGCCACACCTCGCGGACGTCGGGGTCGGCCAGCGTGGACGGGTGGACGTACGTCGCGAGGCTGCACTCGGACAGCGGCCGGTCGGCCAGCGGTGCGACGGGCACGCCGTCGAGGGTCGTTGGGTGGTCGCGTCCTCCGAGCCACGTCTCGCCAGTGACGGGCTGGTGCACCGCCCCCAGCACCGTGCCGTCGGCGTCCTCGAGGGCGAGGGCGCTGCACCAGTAGGCCAGCCCCGAGAAGAAGTTGTAGGTGCCATCGACCGGATCGATGACCCAGCGGCGCCCGGACGTCCCGTCGTGCTGGGCACCCTCCTCGCCAAGCAGCCCGTCGGCGGGGCGCAGACGCTCCAGGGTCGAGGTGACGAGATCCTCCGCCGCGCGGTCGGCCGCGGTCACGACGTCGCTCACCGAGGTCTTCTGCTCCGCGGAGAGGCCGTCGGCGCGCATCAGGGCGGCCAGTGCGCCGGCCTCGCTCACGAGAGCGGTCGCAAGCTCGAGATCGTCCATCGCGGTCAGACCCGCGAGGTGTCGCGGCTCGGCTCGGCGATGCGCCGGGGTGCGTGGTCGGGTGTCAGCAACAGCGCGGTCGCCGCCGCCATGAGCACCGCGGCGCCGATCAGGTGGGCTGCGACGAGCGTGATGGGCAGGTCGTTGAAGTACTGCACGAAGCCGATGAGGCCCTGGGCCAGCTCGACACCCAGCAGCACGATGGCCGCCGTGCGTACCCGCCCGGACTCCTTCCAGATCACCAGGAGCGTCAGGGCGACCAGGAGGTACACGCCCCAGGCGTGGACGTGGCTCATGAGGCGCGGGTCGAGCAGGTTGCGCGGGGACTCGTCGTCGCCGGCGTGCGGACCGCTGCCCGTGACGACCGTGCCGAGATAGACCACGACCCAGGAGACGACGTAGGTCAGCACGATGATCGGGCGACGGGTGCCGACGCGGCCCTCGCCGCGGACCCGGAAGAGCAGCAGGATCGAGGCGGAGACGAGCACCATCGAGAGCAGCAGGTGCAGCGACACGATCCACGGGTTGAGGTCGGTCAGCACCGTGATGCCGCCGATGACGCCCTGGAAGGGCACGCCGAGGGCGATGAGTGCGGCGAGCTGGCGCATGCGACGGTTCGTACCGGACCAGCGCCACACCGCCACGAACGTGGCGACCACGACGGCGATGAGGACGTACGTGAGCAACCGGTTGCCGAACTCGATGAGGCCGTGCATGCCGAGCTCACGGTGGGGGACGAACGACTCGTCGGTGCACTTGGGCCACGTCGGGCAGCCGAGGCCCGAACCGGTCAGTCGGACCAGGCCACCGGTCAAGATGATGATGCTGTTGGCCACCACGGTGGCCCACGCCCATCGCTCGACGATCGTGCGGTCAGGGTCGCGCAGACCCAGAGTCGGTGCCATCAGCTCACTCCCACTTGAACGTTCTCGAGACCATGAGGCTTGCGCACACGGTCCATATCAAAAGTACGACCACCGAGAAAGCGGTCGGGCCGTTGCCGGCGAAGGTGTCGCGCAGTCCCTGGCCGAGCGCGCCGGACGGCAGCAGCTCCAGCACGTGCCGGGCCGGCTCGGGATAGCGGCTCAGCGGCACGATCAGCCCGCCGCCCACGAGCAGCAGGACGTACACGAGGTTGGCGACCGCCAGGGTCGCCTCGGCCCGCAGCGTGCCCGCGATGAGCAGGCCGAGCGAGCCGAACGCTGCGGTGCCCAGCACGATCAGGCCCACCATCTCGACCAGGGCCTTGACCCCGCCGTGCGGCTCCCAGCCCAGCGCGAAGCCCACGCCGGACAGCACCGACAGCTGGACGACCTCGACGATCACGACGGCGCCGATCTTGCCGAACAGCAGCCCCCACCGGGGCAGGGGAGAGGCGCCGAGCCGCTTGATGATGCCGTAACGACGCTCGAAGCCGGTCGCGATCGCAAGCGACGTGAACGAGGTGGACAGGACGGCGAGCGCGAGGATGCCGGGCGTGATGATGTCGATCGTCCGGCCGGGGCCGAGATCGACGACCCCGCTGGCCTTCGCGCCCAGCACGAGCAGCACGAGCGGGATGACCATGGTCAGCAGCACCTGCTCGGCGTTGCGCCCCTGGAGGCGCAGCTCCATCATCGTCTGCGCCCGCAGCATCGCAGCGCGGGGAGCCGCGCCGGGGCGGGGGCTGAGATCGAGCGTGGACGGGCTGCTCATCGCAGGGCCTTCCCGGTGAGCTCGAGGAATCTGTCCTCGAGGGTCTGGCGCTCGACGAGCAGTGACTGGGTGAGGATCCCGTGGGACGCGCACCAGGCCGTGAGGGTCGCGAGCAGCGCGGGGTCGACCTCGCCCACGATGACGTACGAACCGGCCGAGATCTCGTCGACCTTGGTGTCGTGGGGGAGGGCGAGCATGAGGCTCTCGAGGTCGAGACCGGGCCGCGCGGTGAAGCGCACGGTGTTCTTGGCACCCGAGGCGGCCAGCGCAGCGGGGGTGCCCGACGCGATGACCTGTCCCGCGTCGACGATGTGGATGAGATCGGACAGCGCCTCGGCCTCGTCCATGAAGTGGGTCGTCAGGACGGTGGTGACGCCGCTCGAGCGCAATTCGGAGATGAGCTCCCACGTCGAGCGACGGGCGGCGGGGTCGAGCCCGGCGGTCGGCTCGTCCAGGAACAACAGCTCGGGACGACCGACGATCGCCATGGCCAGGCTGAGGCGCTGCTGCTGACCGCCGGAGAGCCGGCGGTAGGGCGTCGTGCCGTAGGAGCCCATGCCGAGGCGTTCGATGAGGAGGTCGACGTCGAGCGGGTGCGCGTGCAGCGACGCCATGTGGCGCAGCATCTCGTGCGACCGGGCGCCGGACCACGCGCCACCGGACTGCAGCATCACGCCGACCCGGGGGCGCAGGAGGTGCGCCTGGGCGATTGGGTCGAGGCCGAGGACGCGGACCGTGCCGCTGTGGGGGGACCGGAATCCCTCGCACGTCTCGATCGTGGTGGTCTTGCCGGCGCCGTTGGGGCCGAGGATTGCGGTGACCGTGCCGGGCGCGACCGTGAGGCTGAGGCCGTTGACCGCGGTGACCGATCCGTAGCACATCACGAGGTCGACGACTTCGACGGCGGGGGTCTCACTAGCCGACTCTGACACCCCCACAGTGTAGGTGTCGCGTCTGCGACGCTCGTCGCTGCGCTCCTCTGGCCACCTCGCCGCTCGTCGCTGCGCTCCTCTGTCCACCTCGACGCTCGTCGCTGCGCTCCTCTGTCTCGGTGCTTAGGCTGTGCTGCATGGATCTCCCCGTCATGCCGCCGGTCCGTCCGATGCTCGCCAAGTCGGTCAAGGGTGTGCCGGCCGCGGACTCGGTCGACGGTGGCCTGTCGTACGAGCCCAAGTGGGACGGGTTCCGCTGCCTGGTCTTCCGCGACGGGGACGAGGTCGCACTGGCGAGCCGCTCCACCAAGGAGCTGACCCGCTACTTCCCCGACGTCGTCGAGGCGATCCTGCGCGAGACGCCCGATCGTTGCGTGCTCGACGGCGAGATCTTCCTGGCGATCGACGGCCGGCTGGACTTCGACGCGCTGTCCCAGCGGATCCACCCGGCGGCGTCCCGGGTCGAGATGCTCGCGAAGGAGACGCCGGCTTCGTTCGTCGCGTTCGACCTGCTGGCGCTCGGGGACGAGTCGTTGATGGACGCGCCGTTCTCGGAGCGGCGGGCGCGGCTCGAGGAGGCGCTCGCGCCGGCGTCCGCGCCGGTCCACGTGACCCGGACGACGACGGATGCGGCGGTGGCGCAGGAGTGGTTCGGCATCTTCGAGGGCGCCGGGCTCGACGGCGTGGTGGCCAAGCCGCTCGCCAAGGCGTACGCGCCGAACGGCCGGCAGATGCTGAAGATCAAGCACGCCCGCACCGCCGACGTGGTCGTCGCGGGCTATCGCCTGCACAAGACGTCCACCGCCGAGCGGCCGCTGCTGGGATCGATGCTGCTCGGCCTCTACGCCGCCGACGGCCAGCTGCAGCACGTCGGCGTCGCGGCGTCGTTCACCGAGGCTCGCCGCGCCGAGCTCGTCGAGGAGCTCGCCCCGCTCGTGGTGGACAGCTCCGACCACCCGTGGGGCGCGTGGCAGGACCCGGACGCGCAGGCGTCCTCGCGGCTCCCGGGCGGGCAGAGCCGCTGGTCCGGCACCAAGGACCTGTCGTTCGTGACCCTGCGGCCCGACCTGGTCGCCGAGGTCGGCTACGAGCACATGGAGGGCGACCGCTTCCGCCACACGGCTCAGTTCAAGCGCTGGCGCCCCGACCGCGAGCCGACCAGCTGCACGTACGACCAGCTCGAGGAGGTCGCGAAGTACGACCTCGGTGCCGTCCTCACCTGACGCCGGGGGCTCCGGCCCGGTCCGGTCAGGAGTCGAGGTTGCGGAGGCGCTCGACGAAGGCCTCGTCGGGGACGACGTCCGAGCCCTGCTGCAGCTCGCGGCGCAGCTCGAGGGGCAGCGCCCCGGCCGTCTTGACCTCGGTGTGGAGCCGCTCCATCGTCACGTCGAGCTCGGTCGCGGTGTCGGCGGCCTGCTTGAGCCCGTCGAGCAGCGACTGGGGGACGTCCTCGCGGTACTTGTAGTGGATCTTGTGCTCGAGGCTGGCCCAGAAGTCCATCGCGATGGTCCGCATCTGCACCTCGACCAGCACCGGCACCTCACCGTTGCTCATGAACACCGGCACCTCGATGAGGGCGTGCAGGCTGCGATAGCCGTTCGGCTTCGGAGTGGTGATGTAGTCGCGGATGTCGACCACGTTGACGTCCGACTGGCTCGTGAGCAGCTCGAACACGTGATAGACGTCCGAGACGAAGCTGCACGTGACCCGGACTCCGGCGATGTCGGTGATCTTCTCGGTGATCGAGTCGAAGGTCGGCTCGCACCCCTTGCGGCCCATCTTCTCCAGCATGCTGTCGGGGTTCTTGAGCCGCGACGAGATGTTCTCGATGGGGTTGGCGTCGTGCAGGTGGGCGAACTCGTCCCGCAGGATCGAGAGCTTGGTGACGATCTCCTCCATGCCGAACTTGTAGCGCATCATGAACCTGGTGAAGTCCTGACGCAGCTGCTCGGAGTCCTCGTCCGTGAAGTCGTCCCCCGGACGATCGAGCAGGCGGCCGAGATCGATCCGCGAGGGCGTGATGTCCACGAGAGCCACTTTAGACAAACGTCCCGAAATCGCTCCGTGTGGCCCACGTCTCACGCCGAGCGCGCGGGCTACGCCTTCTTGGCCTTGCTCGGCTGCACCCGCTTCGGCTCGCCCGGCATCTTCGGGTACTCCGGGGGATAGGGCATCTCGACCGGGTCGGCGGCCCAGAGCTCCAGGAGCGGCTCGAGCGAGTGGTGGACGTCGTCGATCTCGGCCCACGCGTCGCCGTCGGCCGCGAGCTTGTCCGGGACGGTGTGCAGCGTGAACGCCTGCGGGCCGTCGAGGGCCGCGAGCTCGTCCCAGGTCACCGGCATGGAGACCGTCGCACCCGGGGCGGGCCGCAGGCTGTACGCGGAGGCGATCGTGCGGTCGCGGCAGTTCTGGTTGAAGTCCACGAAGATGTTGTCGCCGCGTTCCTCCTTCCACCACGCGGTCGTCACGCCGTCCGTGCGGCGCCCGAGCTCGCGGGCGAACGCGATCGCGGCATGGCGTACGTCGGTGAACGTCCAGGACGGGGCGACGCGCGCGTAGATGTGGACGCCGCGCTTGCCGCTGGTCTTGGCGAATGCGCGGATGCCCAGCTCGGCGAACAGGTCGCGGGCGACCGCGGCGACTCGCACGGCGTCCGCGAACGTCGCGGCGCCGAACGGATCGAGATCGATGCGCAGCTCGTCGGGCCGGTCGTTGTCGATGCGGCGGGTCGGCCACGGGTGGAACGTGATCGCCCCCATGTGCGCCGCCCAGGCCGCGACCGCGATCTCCGTCATGCACATCTCGTCCGCGGGACGGCCGGACGGGAACAGCACCTGCGTGCTCTCGACGTACGAAGGAGCGCCGCGCATCATCCGCTTCTGGTAGAACGCGTCGCCGTGGCTGTCCGCCCGGGTCGACATGACCATGCCCTCGCGCACGCCCTTGGGCCAACGCTCCAGTGCGACCGGCCGGTCCCGCAGGGCGCGCATCAGGCCGTCGGCGACCGCGACGTAGTACTCGGCGACCATGACCTTCGTGACCTCGGGCGAGACGTCGGTCGCCTCGAAGATCACCCGGGTCGGGCTCGACACCCGGACCGACCGTCCACCCGCCTCGATCTCGACCGCGTCGCTCGCCATGGGACGACTGTAGGGCGCGACGTGACGTTCGGCATGGGTCGGACGTGGCGCAAGGGGGTACGAAAGAGGTCCCCGAACAAGGAGTTGGCAGTGAAGGTCCTCATCGTTCTCACCTCGCACGACAAGCTCGGCGACACCGGCAACAAGACCGGCTTCTGGCTCGAGGAGCTTGCCGCCCCCTATTACGAGCTCACGAAGGCCGGCATCGAGGTGACGCTCGCGTCCCCGGAGGGCGGTCAGCCGCCGCTGGACCCCAAGAGCAACGAGCCCGACGCCCAGACCGACGACACCCGGCGGTTCGAGGCGGACCCCGACGCAAAGGCGGCCCTGGCCTCGACCGTGCGGCTCGACAGCGTCGACCCGACGGCGTTCGACGCGGTCTTCTACGCCGGCGGTCACGGCCCGCTGTGGGACCTCGCGGGCGACCCGGCCTCGAAGGCGATCATCGAGGGCGCCATCGCCGCGGACAAGCCGGTCGCGCTGGTGTGCCACGCGCCCGGTGTGCTGCGCGACGTCACGACGCCGTCCGGAGCCCCGCTGGTCGAGGGCAAGGACGTCACCGGGTTCACCAACACCGAGGAGGAGGGTGTCGGTCTGACCGACGTCGTCCCCTTCCTCGTCGAGGACATGCTCAAGGAGAAGGGCGCCCACTACTCCAAGGGTGACGACTGGGGGCCGTACGTCGTGCGCGACGGCCTGCTCATCACCGGGCAGAACCCCGCGTCGTCCGCGCCGGCCGCGGCCGCGCTGATCGAGCTGCTGCAGGGCACCACGAAGCCGTAGACCGCGGTGTCGGCGCCCGTTGCAAGGATGGGCGCATGGGAAGCAGCAGCAGGCAGCGCCGTGACGCCCGGCGACGAGTCGTGGGGCGGTCGACGGCTCCGGACGACGTCGAGGCGCTGATCGACGTCGCGTGCCGGTTCGCCGTCGCCGCCCCGTCCGCCGCGAGGCCCCGGATCGCGGTGCTCAACGAGCTGTCGGCGACGGCGACGGATCGCGCGGACGACCCGGCCGCCCTGGTCGTCGACGACGTGCTCGCGCGCATCGCGGGGGCCTGGGAGCACGGCTGGCAGCCGGCCGACCTGGTGCACGTCGTCCACCGGCGCGGCTCCAAGGGGGCCGCCCGGTGGGTGACCCGCGCAGTCCTCGTCGAGGCACGTCGCTGTCCGACCCGCGAGGCCGCTCCGCCGGCGTGGACGGACCAGCTCCGTACGCTCGAGCAACGCGCGGGCAGCCGGCACGAGCCGGCCGACCTGCTGCCGAGCGGCGGCGGTGCGAGCGTGGAGCAGTGGCTCGACGCTCTGGTCACGCTCGACCTGCTGCGCGTGCTGCCCACCTCGCAGCTGCTCATGCCCCCGCCGTCGCGCTGGAGCAGGAGCAGCCCCGCGGCGTCCGCCTCGCCCCGGCCCACCGAGCAGCGCACCAAGATGCTGTCGAAGGTCCGCTCGCTGCTGGCCAAGGCGGAGTCGACCGAGTTCGCGGCCGAGGCCGAGGCGTTCACGGCCAAGGCGCAGGACCTGATGACCCGCCACTCGATCGACGAGGCGCTGCTCGCGGCCGACGTGGGGGAGTCCTTCGACGTCGGCGGCGTGCGGGTGCTGATCGACCAGCCCTACGCGCTGGAGAAGGCGACGCTGCTCCACGTCGTGGCCGAGGCCAACCGGGTCCGCGCGGTCTGGAACGACTTCTCGGCGTGCGTGACACTGATCGGCCTGTCGGCCGACGTCGAGCAGGTCGACCTGCTGTTCACCTCCCTGCTCGTGCAGGCGACCCGGTCGATGACCCAGGTCCACGTGTCGGGCGCGGCCTTCCGCCGCGCGTTCCTGCACGCGTTCGCGGTCCGCATCGGCGAGCGCCTCACCACGGCCACGCACGAGGCGGAGGCGAGCTACGGCCAGGCGCTCGTGCCGGTCCTGGAGCGCCAGGCCGAGGCCGTCTCCGCGCACGTCGACCGGCTGTTCCCACACCTGACGACCGGATCGCGCCGCCGCCAGCTCGACGCCCGGGGCTGGGACGCCGGCACCCGCGCGGCCGACGCCGCGGTGCTGCCGGCCGGTGCGGTGGAGTCCCACTAAGGCTGTCCTTCGTTGAACCGGCGGAATCAATAACGGCACACTGGTGTTGTGAAATACATGCAGCCAGTGGAGAAGGTGTCGGTCGACGACGCTCCCACTCGTACGCGTGTCACCAAGAGCATCATGGAGAACGGCCCGTCCACCGCCGCCGATCTGGCGCTGCGGCTGCATCTCACCCCGGCAGCGGTCCGCCGCCACCTCGACCAGCTGCTCGCCGACGGGATCGTCGAGGCTCGTGACCAGCGGGTGATCGGCCAGCGCGGCCGCGGCCGCCCGGCCAAGGTCTTCGCGCTCACCGACGCGGGCCGCTCGACGTTCGACAGCTCGTACGACGAGCTCGCGGTCGAGGCTCTGCGCTTCCTGGCCAAGACCGGAGGGGACGACGCCGTCATGGCCTTCGCCCGTCACCGGCTCAGCGACCTGGAGGACCGTTACCGTCCGCTGCTGCAGCTCGCCGACCCGGCCCAGCGACCGCAGGTGCTGGCCGATGCATTGAGCCGCGACGGCTTCGCGGCGTCCATCGGCACCACCCCGGCCGGCTCCCAGATGTGCCAGCACCACTGCCCGGTCGCCCACGTGGCGGTCGAGTTCCCCCAGATGTGCGAGGCCGAGAGCGAGATGTTCGCGCGTCTCCTCGGCACCCACGTGCAGCGGCTCGCAACGATCGCCCACGGCGACGGCGTCTGCACGACCCACCTGCCACACATCCCAGACAGCCCAGACACCCCCAGCTCCACCGCAGCAGAGAGGTTGCCCTCATGACGACCACGTCAGAGACCACTGCACCATCCAACGGCGTACCCAACGCGATCGAGGAGGCCAACCCCGGCCTCAAGGACGTGGGGCGATACGAGTTCGGCTGGTCCGACACCGACGTCGCCGGCGCCAACGTCCGGCGCGGCCTCAGCGAGGACGTCGTCCGCAACATCTCGGCGCTCAAGAGCGAGCCCCAGTGGATGCTGGACCTGCGCCTGAAGGGTCTCAAGCTCTTCGGCCGCAAGCCCATGCCGACGTGGGGCTCCGACCTCAGCGGCATCGATTTCGACAACATCAAGTACTTCGTCCGGTCGACCGAGAAGCAGGCCGCGACGTGGGACGACCTGCCTGAGGACATCAAGAACACGTACGACCGTCTGGGCATCCCCGAGGCCGAGAAGCAGCGCCTCGTCTCCGGTGTCGCCGCGCAGTACGAGTCCGAGGTCGTCTACCACTCGATCCGTGAGGACCTCGAGGCCCAGGGCGTCCTGTTCCTCGACACCGACACCGCGCTCAAGGAGCACCCCGAGCTCTTCCAGGAGTACTTCGCGACCGTCATCCCGGTCGGCGACAACAAGTTCTCCGCGCTCAACTCGGCCGTCTGGTCGGGCGGCTCGTTCATCTACGTGCCCAAGGGCGTCCACGTGGACATCCCGCTGCAGGCCTACTTCCGGATCAACACCGAGAACATGGGCCAGTTCGAGCGCACGCTGATCATCGCCGACGAGGACTCGTACGTGCACTACGTCGAGGGCTGCACCGCGCCGATCTACTCCAGCGACTCGCTGCACTCCGCGGTCGTCGAGATCATCGTCAAGAAGGGCGCCCGCGTCCGCTACACGACGATCCAGAACTGGTCGAACAACGTCTACAACCTGGTCACCAAGCGTGCCGTCTGCGAAGAGGGCGCGACCATGGAGTGGGTCGACGGCAACATCGGCTCCAAGGTCACCATGAAGTACCCCGCGGTCTACCTCATGGGCGAGCACGCCCGTGGCGAGACGCTGTCCATCGCCTTCGCGGGCGAGGGCCAGCACCAGGACGCCGGCGCCAAGATGGTGCACGCGGCCCCCAACACGTCGAGCTCGATCCTCAGCAAGTCCGTCGCGCGCGGCGGTGGACGTACGTCGTACCGCGGCCTGCTGCAGGTGCTCGAGGGTGCCGAGGGCTCGGCCAGCACGGTCAAGTGCGATGCGCTGCTGGTCGACCAGATCAGCCGCTCGGACACCTACCCGTACGTCGACGTCCGCGAGGACGACGTGACCCTCGGCCACGAGGCGACCGTCTCCAAGCTCAGCGACGACCAGCTCTTCTACTTCATGTCACGCGGCATGGAGGAGGACGAGGCGATGGCCATGATCGTCCGCGGCTTCGTCGAGCCGATCGCTCGCGAGCTGCCCATGGAGTACGCGCTCGAGCTGAACCGTCTAATTGAACTCCAGATGGAAGGGGCAGTCGGTTGAGCACTAGCACCTCATCTCTGGCAGAAGCCCTGGAGCTCGCTCCAGTTGAATCACATCTTCACCCCGAGGGGTCGTTCGACCTGGCCGACCACGAGGTGCCCACGGGCCGCGAGGAGATCTGGCGGTTCACGCCGCTCAAGCGCCTCCGCGACCTGCACAAGGACGCCCCGCTCGACGGTGACGACTTCCGTGTCGAGGTCGACGCCGCTCCCGGCGTGACCGCCGTGTCCGTCCCCGTCGCGGAGTCCGCGCGCGGTCTGTCCGGCTACGTGCCGGTCGACCGGGTGTCGGCCCGCGCCTGGGCCGCAGCATCGTCGGTCTTCGAGGTCACGATCCCGGCCGAGGCCGAGATCGAGCAGGCGACGACGCTGCTGCTGCACGGCGGCGGCGTCGAGAAGGCCGCGGCCGGGCACCTGCTCGTCCGCGCCGGCCGGTTCAGCCGCGCGGTCGTCATCGTCGACTACGTCGGGTCGGCCACGTGGGCCGAGAACATCGAGATCGTCCTCGAGGACGGCGCCGAGCTGACCTTCGTGACGGTGCAGGACTGGAACGACGACAGCGTCCACGTCGTCACCCAGCACGCCCGTGTCGGTCGCGACGCGACGTTCAAGCACGTCGCGGTGTCGCTGGGCGGCGACGTGCTGCGCGCCAGCACCTCGGCCGACTACGTCGGCACCGGCGGCAGCGTCGAGCTGTTGGGCGTCTACTTCGCCGACGCCGGCCAGCACATCGAGCACCGTCTCTTCGCCGACCACACGGCCCCCAAGACCAAGAGCGACGTGCTCTACAAGGGTGCGCTGCAGGGTCAGGACGCCCACACGGTGTGGATCGGCAACGTGCTGATCCGCAAGGAGGCCGAGGGGATCGAGACGTTCGAACAGAACGACAACCTCGTGCTGACCGACGGCGCCAAGGCCGACTCGGTGCCCAACCTGGAGATCGAGACCGGCGAGATCGAGGGCGCGGGTCACGCGTCAACGACCGGCCGCTTCGACGACCAGCACCTGTTCTACCTGCAGAGCCGCGGCATCCCCGCGGAGGAAGCCCGTCGCCTCGTCGTCCACGGCTTCTTCAACGACATCATCCGCCGCATCGGCGTGCCCGAGCTGCAGGAGCGGCTCACCGCGTCGATCGAGGACGAGCTCGCCGAGCACGTGGGACGGCTCGACGGATGAGCTTCGTCGAGGCCGCCAAGCTCGCGGACGTCCCTGACGGGGGAGCGCTCGCCGTCGAGGTCGAGGGCACCGAGGTCGCCCTCGTGCGTGACGGCGACGACGTCTACGCGGTCCGGGACGAGTGCTCGCACGCGTCGATCCCGCTGTCCGAGGGCGATGTCGAGGGTTGCGAGATCGAGTGCTGGCTGCACGGCTCGCGCTTCGACGTCCGCACCGGCAAGCCGCTGAACTACCCGGCCACCGAGGCCGTCCCGACCTATTCCACCCAGATCGAGGGAGACACCGTGATGGTCGATCTCTCCACCCCCAGGAGCTGAACATGGCAACACTCGAGATCAAGGACCTGCACGTCTCGGTCAACACCGAGGAAGGCGCGAAGGAGATCCTCCGCGGCGTCGACCTGACGATCAAGAGCGGCGAGGTCCACGCCATCATGGGCCCCAACGGCTCGGGCAAGTCGACCCTCGCGTACTCGATCGCCGGTCACCCCAAGTACACGATCACCCAGGGCAGCGTGACCCTCGACGGCGTCGACATCTTGTCGATGACGGTCGACGAGCGCGCCCGCGCGGGCCTGTTCCTCGCGATGCAGTACCCCGTCGAGGTCCCCGGCGTCTCGGTCGCCAACTTCCTGCGCACCGCCAAGACCGCGATCGACGGTCAGGCGCCCAAGCTCCGCACGTGGGTCAAGGACGTCAACGAGGCGCTCGAGCGGGTCACCCTCGACAAGGAGTTCGCTCAGCGCAGCGTCAACGAGGGCTTCTCCGGCGGCGAGAAGAAGCGCCACGAGATCGCCCAGCTCGAGCTGCTCAACCCCAAGTTCGCGGTGCTGGACGAGACGGACTCCGGACTGGACATCGACGCGCTGCGCGTCGTCTCCGAGGGAGTCAACCGGTTCAGCGCGCAGGGCGACCGTGGCGTGCTGCTGATCACGCACTACACGCGCATCCTGCGCTACATCAAGCCCGACTACGTGCACGTGTTCGTCGCGGGCCGGGTCGCCGACCAGGGCGGACCCGAGCTGGCCGACGAGCTCGAGGCCAACGGCTACGACAAGTACGTCAAGGCTGCTGCCGAGGCTGTGACGCCGGCGTGACCGTCGTCGAGGGCACGACCGCGTACGACGTCGCGAGCCTCAGGGGTGACTTCCCGATCCTGGGCCGTCGCCTGGCCGGCGACCTCCCGCTGGTCTACCTCGACAGCGCGAACACGTCGCAGAAGCCGCGACAGGTCATCGACGCGATCGCCGACCACTACCAGCACCACAACGCCAACGTCGCTCGTGCGATGCACCAGCTCGGTGCCGAGGCGAGCGAGGCGTTCGAGCTGGGCCGCACCAAGGTCGCGAGCTTCATCGGCGCACCGAGCCGCGAAGAGGTCATCTTCACCAAGAACGCCTCCGAGGCGCTCAACCTCGTGGCGCGGGTGCTGGGCGACGCGGGGCGGGTCGGTGAGGGCGATGAGGTCGTCATCACCGAGATGGAGCACCACTCCAACATCGTGCCGTGGCAGCAGCTGACCCAGCGCACGGGCGCGAGCCTGCGCTGGTTCGGCGTCACCGACGAGGGTCGGCTCGACCTGGACGACATCGACGGGCTCATCACCGAGCGCACCAAGATCGTCTCGCTGACCTGGGTCTCCAACATGCTCGGCACGATCAACCCGCTCGACACGATCATCGCGAAGGCCCACGCGGTCGGAGCGCTGGTGGTCGTGGACGCGTCGCAGGCCGTGCCGCAGATCCCGGTCGACGTCGCAGCGCTCGGCGCCGACTTCGTGGCCTTCACGGGTCACAAGCTGGTCGGGCCGACCGGCATCGGCGTCCTGTGGGGCCGCTACGACCTGCTCGCCGAGCTGCCGCCGTTCCTCGGTGGCGGCGAGATGATCGAGACCGTCACGATGGGGGAGTCCACGTACGCCCCGCCGCCGGCACGGTTCGAGGCCGGCACGCCGCCGATCGCGCAGTCGGTCGGTCTCGGTGCAGCGGTCGACTACCTCAGCGCGATCGGCATGGAGAACATCGCCGCCCACGAGCAGGCCATCACGGCGTACGCGCTGGAGGCCATGCAGGAGATCGAGGGCCTCACGGTCATCGGCCCCAAGGAGCCGGTCATGCGCGGGGGAGCGATCAGCTTCACCCTCGAGGGCGTGCACCCGCACGACGTCTCGCAGCTGCTCGACTCGCGCGGCGTCGCCGTCCGGGCCGGTCACCACTGCGCCAAGCCCGCTCACCTGCGGTTCGGTGTGCAGTCGACGACGCGTGCGTCGTTCTACCTCTACACGACCGAGCTGGAAATTGATGCGCTCGTCGAGGCGTTGCACCACACCAAGAAGTACTTCGGAGCCTGAGAGGAGGTCTCGTGAACGTCGCAGCATCGAACATGGACGCGCTCTACCAGGAGATCATCCTGGACCACTACAAGCACCCGCACGGGGCTGGACTTCGCGAGCCCTACGAGGCTGAGGTCCACCACGTCAACCCGACCTGCGGCGACGAGGTCACGCTGCGCGTGCACCTCGACGGCGAGACCGTCTCCGACGTCTCGTACGCCGCGCAGGGCTGCTCGATCAGCCAGGCGTCGGTGTCGGTGCTCAACGACCTCGTCCTCGGCAAGTCCGTCGACCAGGGCATGGCCGTGCTCGACAGCTTCACCGAGCTCATGCAGGGCAAGGGCAAGGTCGAGCCCGACGAGGACGTCCTCGAGGACGGCATCGCCTTCGCAGGCGTCGCCCAGTTCCCGGCCCGCGTCAAGTGCGCGCTGCTGGGCTGGATGGCCTGGAAGGACGCCGTCTCGCAGGCCCTCGTCACCAACGTTTCGTCAACCACGGGAGATCCCGCATGACCACCGATCACAGTGACCTGCCCGAGGTGTCGACGGCTCCCGCCGGCGCCACCACGACCGAGGACGTCCTCGAGGCGATGAAGGACGTCGTCGACCCCGAGCTCGGCATCAACGTCGTCGACCTCGGTCTCGTCTACGGCGCCGAGGTCGACGAGCACAGCAACACGGTGCTGTCGATGACGCTGACGTCCGCGGCCTGCCCGCTGACCGACGTCATCGAGGACCAGACCCGCGCGGCGCTCGACGGCATCGTCAACGACTTCCGGATCGAGTGGGTCTGGATGCCGCCGTGGGGCCCCGACAAGATCACCGACGACGGCCGCGAGATGCTGCGCGCCCTCGGCTTCAACATCGGCTGACGCGCGCCTCCCGTCCGCTGACGCGCGCCTCCCGGCGTGGGGTGACGGAGGGTGAGGGTTTGGGGTTGCTGACGCTGCCGCAAGCCCTCATCGTTCGTCCCGGCTGGCCGCGAGGCGACGTGAGATGAGGGATTGCGGCTGTTGGGGGTGCCGTAAGCCCTCATCGTTGGTCACCTGCGTGTGACTGCAAACACCACAACTCTCCCCTCGGCGGACGTAACCCTCCCCTCAGCGGGGGCGTACGATGAACAGGTGAGTTTCTACCAGCGGGAGTGACGTCGAGCCCTGGCTCCGTCGACCCCCCACTCACCCATATCGAAGGTTGTTCATGCTCACCGTCTCCAATGTGGAGCTGCGCTTCGGCGCGCGCGTCCTGATGTCCGATGTCTCGTTCCGTGTCGACAAGGGCGACAAGGTCGGGCTCGTCGGACGCAACGGCGCCGGCAAGACCACCCTGACGCGGATGCTCTCCGGCGACGGGCAGCCCGCGGCCGGGTCGATCACGTCCACGGGCAAGATCGGCTACCTGCCGCAGGACCCCAAGTCCGGTGACCTGTCGACGACCGCGCGGGACCGCATCCTCGGCGCACGCGGCCTCGACGAGGCGCTCACCGCGATGCGCAAGGCCGAGATCGACATGGGCTCGCCCGATCCGGAGATCGCCGAGAAGGCCATGAAGTCGTACAGCCGCGCCGAGACGCTGTTCGGTGCCGGCGGCGGGTACGCCGCGGAGTCCGAGGCTGCCACGATCTCACACGCGCTGGGACTGCCCGATCGCGTGCTGGAGCAGCCGCTGTCGACGCTCTCGGGCGGTCAGCGCCGCCGCATCGAGCTCGCGCGCATCCTGTTCTCCGACGCCGACACGCTCCTGCTGGACGAGCCGACCAACCACCTGGACGCCGACTCGGTCACCTGGCTGCGCGGCTTCCTCAAGACGTTCAGCGGCGGCGTGGTGATCATCAGCCACGACGTGGACCTGATCGAGGAGACCGTCAACAAGGTCCTCTACCTCGACGCCAACCGCGGCACGATCGACATCTACAACATGGGCTGGGCGTCGTACGTCAAGCAGCGCGAGGCCGACGAGGCCCGGCGCAAGCGCGAGCGCGCCCTGGCGGTCAAGAAGGCCGACGCCCTGACGAGCCAGGCCAACAAGTTCCGCGCGAAGGCGTCCAAGGCGTCCACCGCCCAGCAGATGCTGCGCCGGGCCGAGCAGCTTGTCTCCGGCCTCGAGGGCGAGCGCGTGCAGGACAAGGTCGCCAACATCAAGTTCCCCAAGCCCGCCCCGTGCGGCAAGACCCCGCTCATGGCCGAGGGCCTGTCCAAGTCGTACGGCTCGCTGGAGATCTTCACCGGTGTGGACCTGGCGATCGACCGCGGCAGTCGCGTCGTCATCCTGGGCCTCAACGGCGCGGGCAAGACGACCCTGCTGCGCATGCTGGCCGGCACCCTCACGCCCGACACGGGCGAGCTGCAGCCGGGCCACGGCCTCAAGATCGGCTACTTCGCGCAGGAGCACGAGACCCTCGACACCTCCCGCACGGTGCTGGAGAACATGCAGGCCTCGGCCCCGCAGCTCACCGACACCGAGGCGCGCAGCGTCCTGGGATCGTTCCTGTTCAGCGGCGACGACACCTCGAAGCCCGCAGGCGTCCTGTCCGGCGGCGAGAAGACCCGTCTGGCGCTCGCGAGCCTCATCGTCTCCAGCGCCAACGTGCTGCTGCTCGACGAGCCGACCAACAACCTGGACCCCGCGTCACGCGAAGAGGTCCTGCGCGCCATCCGTACGTACGAGGGAGCCATCGTGCTCGTGTCGCACGACGAGGGCGCCGTGCGGGCGCTCGAGCCCGACCGGGTGCTGCTGCTCCCCGACGGCGACGAGGACCTGTGGTCCGAGGACTACCTCGACCTCGTCACGCTGGCCTGAGAGCGGCCGGCCCCGTCAGCTGACGGGGCTGCGCTCCTTCGCCGGCGCGAATCCGTCGATGCGGGTCGGCTTGCGGCGCTCCTTGGCCTCGGCGCGCGCGAACCAGAAGTAGCCGACGACGGCCAGCAGGGCGAAGAACCACCACTGCAGGGCGTAGAAGAAGTGCGGGCCCTGGCCGAGCTCGGGGTGGGGCTGGGCGGCCAGGTCGTCCGACGCCGGGGGCGTCTGCTCCTGCAGGTTCACGTAGCCGTCGAGCAGGTCGTACGGCACGAAGTCGGCCATGCCCTCGCTGGACACCGCGCGGACCTGGCCACCGTTGGGCTTGACCGCGTCCCCGCCGGCTCCGTTGTTCTGCCGCAGCCAGCCCTCGACGGTGACCTCGCCGCTCGGCGGCTCCGACACGTCGGGGCGGGTGACGTTGTTCTCGGTCTCGACCCAGCCGCGGTTGATGAGGATCGCGTCACCGGAGTCGAGGACCAGGGGAGTGATCACGTCGGCGCCCGGGGCGCCGTCGCGGGTCGTGAACTTGACCGTGACCTCGTGCTCGACGTCGTACGTGCCCGTCGCCCTCACCCGGGTCCACTCCGAGGTCTCGTCGACCTTGGCGCCGGCCGGCAGCGCCTTCGTCAGGTCGATCGGGTCGGCCTTGAAGTGCGCCGTGATGACGTCGTTGCGGTCCAGGCGGTGCTCGAGCTTGTGCATCTGCCAGAGCCCCAGTCGAGTGCAGACGGCCGCCAGGATGACCACGAAGATCGCGAATCCGATCCAGCGCGCACTCAAGATGAAGCGATACACACCCCGACGTTAGTTCGTCGCCCCAAAGATCACTCAGCCGGGCTGGGAGGGGGCGCCTAGGATGAAGCAATGGAGCTGATCGACAGTCACGGGCGGGTGGCGACCGATCTGCGCGTGTCGCTGACCGACCGCTGCAATCTGCGCTGCCAGTACTGCATGCCCGCCGAGGGACTTGACTGGCTGCCCACCGAGGACACGCTGACCGACGACGAGCTGGTCAGGCTGATCACGATCGGCGTCGAGGTGCTGGGCATCCGCGACGTCCGCTTCACCGGCGGCGAGCCGCTGCTGCGTCGCAGCCTGCCGGCGATCATCGCGGCCACCAAGGCGCTGCCGTCCAACCCGCGCACCGCGATGACGTCCAACGGGCTCGGGCTCAAGCACACCGCGCGCGCACTCGCCGAGGCCGGACTGGACCGGGTCAACATCAGCCTCGACACGACAGATCCCGCGACGTTCGAGCGCATCACCCGCCGCAACCGGCTCCACGACGTGGTCGCCGGACTCGCCGCCGCCCGCGACGCGGGCCTGACGCCGGTCAAGATCAACGCGGTGCTGCTGCGCGGCATCAACGACCTCGAGGCGCCCGATCTGCTGCGCTGGGCCATGGACCACGACTACGAGCTGCGGTTCATCGAGCAGATGCCCCTCGACGCCCAGCACGGCTGGAACCGCGAGGCGATGGTCACCGCCGACGAGACCCTCACACTGCTGGGCGAGCACTTCACCCTCACGGGCCTCGACGGACGTGGCTCGGCGCCCGCGGAGAAGTTCCTGGTCGACGACGGACCGCACACGGTCGGCATCATCGGGTCCGTGACGCGGCCGTTCTGTGGTGACTGCAACCGCGTACGCCTGACCGCCGACGGCCAGATCATGAACTGCCTGTTCGCCCGCGAGGAGTCCGACCTGCGCGCCGCGATGCGCGGGGGAGCGTCCGATGTGGAGATCGCCGAGCGCTGGGCGGCGGCGATGATGACCAAGCTGCCCGGCCACGGCATCGCCGACCCGACGTTCCTGCAGTCGTCGCGTCCGATGTCCGCGATCGGCGGCTGACGCCCTACTCGACGGGGACGGTCTGCTTCCAGAAGCCGCGGGCCCCGAGGAATGCGCGGAGCGTCTCCTCGTGCTCGTCGCACGCGAGCCAGATCTTGCGACGATCGGGCGTGTGCAGCTTGGGGTTGTTCCACATGACCTGGTGCTGTGCCTCGGCCGGGCACCCCTTGGCCGAGCAGATGAGCGCCTCAGCCATGGTCGAGGGGGGTCGAGCGGGGGCCTTCGATCTGCTTGCCCGGCTCGGGGCCGAACGGCGACGGGCCGTCACCCTTCTTGCGGACGCCCGCATTGGCGAAGATCACCGCGACGTACGGCAGGAAGATCGCGCCGACGAACATCAGCCAGCCGATCACGGCCCACGGCATGGGCTGCATGACGAGCACGACGCCGCCCAGGAAGCACACGGTGCGGACCAGCATCGAGAACGCATAGCGCTTCTCACGTCGAACCCGATCCTGGGTCTGCGACTCCGCCGCGGACGTGATCGAGAAGACCTGCTGCTTGCGGGGTTCGCGTGACTCGGGCACCCTCCCACTCTACGTCGGGGCTCCGAGGCTGCATGATGGGCACATGACTGACCGCACATACCGCATCACCGAGATCGTCGGCACCTCTCCGGATGGCATCACCGAGGCGGTGGACAACGGCATCAGGCGCGCGGGCCAGACCCTGCGCCACCTCGACTGGTTCGAGGTCACCGGCATCCGTGGACAGATCACCGACACCGACGTGTCGCACTACCAGGTGACGATGAAGCTGGGCTTCCGCCTCGAGGACGACGAGTGATCCTCAGTCCCGGGTCGTGAACGTCCGCAACAGCGCGGCCGACGCCGCCAGCACGACGACGACCGTGCCGTAGACGTACGTCGTCTCGGCCAGACCCAGGTGTGGCGCGGCGATGCCGGCGGCGACCGCCGGCACGCCGAACGCCAGGTAGCTCACGACGTACACCGACGCGAACAGCTCTCCACGCTCGTGCGGTGCCGCCGTGGGTGTGATGGAGCGCATGATGCCGAAGAACGACGCGCCGAAGCCCGTCCCCGCGACGACGGCGGCCGCCACGAAGGCCGCGTAGGAGCCGGCGGCGAGGGCCAGGAGCGACAGTGCCGTCCCGGCGGCCAGCGCCGTGGTGCCGAAGATCGTGACCTGGCGGGGCGAGTGGTGGCGCGCGACGAAGCACGTCACGGATCCGACGCCGGTCAGCACCGCCACCACGAGACCCTGCTCGAGGTGGGTCGTGCCGCCCAGCTCCTGCCCGACCAGGGGAGCGCCGAGCGACAGGTAGAGACCGCCGGTCGCCCACCCCGCGAACACCGCGGGGGCGCTGCGCAGGAACGCTGCCCGGGCTGCCACGGGCAGGCCCACCCGGGGCAGGAACGAGCGCGCGAGTCCCGTGCGCCGGGGTGACGTCTCGGGCACGAGCCACACGGCCGCGGCGATCACCAGGTACGCCGCGGTGAGCCCGCCGAACACGACGGCCGGCGCGGACGACGAGTGGTCGAGCAGCAGGCCCGCGAACAATGCGCCGGCTGCGAGCCCGCCGAGCGGGCTGACGCTGTTGAGGGTCGCGGCCGACCCCGGCCGAGTCGGCGGCTCCAGATCGACCACGGCGGCCGAGAGGGACGACATGAGCAGGCCTGCGGCGACGCCCTGCACGATCCGGGCCGCGAACAGCACGGCGACCGTGTCGGCGTGCCAGAACGCGACCATGCTCACGGCCAGCACGACGAAGCCCGCCGAGACCACCGGCTTGCGGCCCAGGTGATCCGAGAGCGACCCGGCGACCAGGAGCGTCAACAGGAGCGCGACGGCGTACACCGCGAAGATCGCCGTCATGGTGGCGGCGGAGAAGCCGATCTCCTGCTCCAGCACCGGGTAGAAGGGCGAGGGGGCGCTGGCGCCGACCATCAGCGCGACGACGGCGGTCACTGCGAGCGCGAAACCGTAGGTGCGGAGGGTGCGGCCGGGACGGGCGGCGGTGATCACGGTCATGTCGGCTCGCAGATCGTTCGAAAATTATGGAACTCGAGCGACTCTACTCGACTTTCACCATTGTTCAAGTATTCTCGAACCATGGCGACGATTGCACCGCTGCCGCACCCGGCCATCGAGGACGTCGCACTGACCGACGTCCTGTTCGCGCTGAGCGACCCGGCGCGTCTGGAGATCGTGCGCGAGCTCGCGGACGGCCCGCTCGGGATGGCCGAGTGCGGGGCCACCAACCCCGACCTGCCCAAGTCGACCAAGTCGCACCTCATGAAGGTCCTGCGCGAGGCCGGCATCGTCCGCAACGAGCCCGACGGGCGGCGCCGGGTCGTGACCCTGCGACGCGACGAGCTCGACGCCGCGTTCCCGGGCCTGCTGGACTCGGTGCTGGGCGCCCGCGACTAACCGGCGTCGGCGGCGTCCGCCGCCTCGACCTCCTCGCGCGTGATGCCGAGCAGGTAGATGATCGCGTCGAGGTAGGGGACGTTGACCGACGTCCTGGCCTGCTCCTGCACGAGCGGCTTGGCGTTGAAGGCGATGCCGAGGCCCGAGGCGGCGAGCATGTCGAGGTCGTTGGCTCCGTCGCCGATCGCGACGGTGTTCTTGACCGGGATGCGCGCGGCCTCGGCGAACGTGCGCAGCGCCTCGGCCTTGCCCGCGCGGTCCACGATGCGCCCCGAGATGCGGCCGGTCAGCCGCCCGTCGACGACCTCGAGATCGTTCGCGGCGTAGTAGTCGATGTCGAGCTCGGCCGCGATCTTCTCGATGATCTGGGTGAAGCCGCCGCTCACGAGCGCGAACCGGTAGCCGAGGCGCTTGAGCGTACGGATCATGGTGCGGGCGCCCGGCGCGTACGTCAGCGTGTCGTAGACCGCGTCCAGCGCGGACTCCTCGACGCCCTCGAGCAGCGCGACCCGGGCGACCAGCGACTGGGCGAAGTCGAGCTCGCCGCGCATCGCGGACTCGGTGATCCGGGCGACCTCGTCCTCGCACCCCGCGTGGGCGGCGATCATCTCGATCACCTCGCCCTGGATCAGCGTCGAGTCCACGTCCATCACGACGAGGCGCTGGGCGTGGCGCAGGATGCCGTTCTCCTGCACCGCGACGTCCACGCCCTGCTCGTACGCCACGGCGGCCAGGTCGGCCTGCAGCTGATCGGGATCGGCGCCCGAGACCTCCATGCGGATCGCGGTGACGGGATAGCGCGCCATGCGGACGATCCGGTCGATGTTGCCGCCGTCGTCCTTGATCCGCTGGGAGATCGCGGCCATCGCGGCCGGCTGCAGGGGAGCGCCCAGCACCACGACCTGGGACCGGCCGACGCGGCGGGGGCGGTTGTCGCCCGTCCCGTGCTCGACGCTGACCTCCAGCCCGAACGCTGCGCCCACCGAGTCGACCGTCGCGGCGAGGGCGTCGACGTCGGACGGGACGGTCAGCAGGACGCTCAGGATGAGGCGTCCGCGGACGACGAGCTGCTCGACGTCGATCACCTCGACCCCGTAGGGCTGCAGGTCGGCGAACAGGCGCGTCGTGACGCCGCTCTGGTCGGGACCGGTGAGGGTCACGAGGACGGTGGGGTCGGTGAAGTGCAGCGTGGGCACGGGATCGGTCATCGCACCCGAGGCTATCGCTGAGCCTCACCGGGCTCGCGATAGGTTGACACCACCGCCCCGCACCGCCGACCAGGAGGGTTCATGCCTGCAGCTTTCGAGCTCACCCACGTGAGTGTGGAGCGATCGGGCAAGGCGTTGCTGGATGACGTGAGCTGGACGGTCGGTGAAGGTGAGCGCTGGGTCGTGCTCGGTCCCAACGGAGCGGGCAAGACGACCCTCCTGCAGGTCATCGGGGCCATGCTGCACCCGACCAAGGGCACCGTCGAGATCCTCGGCGACACGCTCGGCCAGGTCGCCGTCGCCGAGCTGCGCACCCGCATCGGCCACACCAGCACCAAGGTCGCCGACCGCATCCCCCCGGCCGAGTCCGTCCGCGACGCGGTGCTGTCGGCCGCCCACGCGGTGACCGGGCGCTGGCACGAGGAGTACGACGAGGAGGACCTCGCCCGTGCGGAGCAGATCCTGGGCGAGTGGGGCGTCTCGGCGCTCGCGGGCCGGACCTTCGGCACGCTGTCCGAGGGTGAGCGCAAGCGCGTGCTGATCGCTCGCGCGCTCATGACCGATCCCGAGCTGCTGCTTCTCGACGAGCCGGGCGCAGGACTCGACCTCGGTGCGCGCGAGGACCTGCTGGCGAGCCTCGAGATGCTCTCCCGCGCCGACGACTCACCCGTGCTGGTGATGGTGTCGCACCACGTCGAGGAGATCCCGGTCGGGTTCACCCACGTGCTGCTGATGCGCGACGGCAAGGTCGTCGCGCAGGGCCCTCTGGAGACGACCCTGACCGCGGACAATCTCGGCGTCACCTTCGGCCAGCGCATCGCGCTGGACCGCGCGGGTGGACGCTATGCGGCTCGTCGGGCAGCATACGGACGACGCGCCGACCGAAGCCACCAGACAGGGGACACCGCATGATCGACTGGATGCAGGAGCACGCCTGGGCGACCTGGCTCGGGCTGGCCGTGGTCCTGGCGCTCATCGAGCTCGTGAGCCTCGACCTGGTCCTGCTGATGTTCGCGATCGGGGCCCTGTCGGCCGCGGTCGTCGCGGCGGTCGGTGGCCCGGTCTGGCTCGCGATCGTCGTGTTCGCGCTCGTGTCGGTGATGCTGCTGTTCCTGGTCCGTCCGCCCGTCGTCGAGAAGCTGCACGCCGGGCCGACCCTGAAGACCGGTCCCGAGGCGCTGGTCGGCGCCACCGGCATCGTGGTCGAGCCCGTCACCCCGCTGGACGGACGCATCCTGTTGCGCGGTGAGATCTGGTCGGCTCGCGCGATGGACGACGCTGCGTACGAGACCGGCCACCACGTCCTCGTCACCCAGATCGACGGCGCCACCGCCGTCGTCACCTCCAAGGAGATCTGATGTCAGCAGCACTCATCGTGCTCATCCTGCTCGCCGTCCTGGCGATCGTGGTCGTCTCCATGACGGTCAAGATCGTGCCCCAGGCGCGATCGGGGATCGTCGAGCGATTCGGCAAGTACCGCACGACCCTGTCGGCGGGCCTCAACATCGTCGTGCCGTTCGTCGACAAGGTCCGCTACGTGATCGACCTGCGCGAGCAGGTCGTCTCGTTCCCGCCGCAGCCGGTCATCACCGAGGACAACCTCGTGGTCTCGATCGACACGGTCATCTACTTCCAGGTGACCGACCCGGTCGCCGCGACGTACGAGATCGCCAACTACATCCAGGCGATCGAGCAGCTCACCATGACGACGCTGCGCAACATCACCGGTGGCATGACGCTGGAGCACGCGCTGACCAGCCGTGACCAGATCAACTCCGGCCTGCGCGGCGAGCTGGACTCCGCGACCGGCAAGTGGGGCATCCGCGTCAACCGGGTCGAGCTCAAGGGCATCGACCCGCCGCCGTCGATCATCGACGCGATGGAGCAGCAGATGCGCGCCGAGCGCAACAAGCGTGCCGCGATCCTCACGGCCGAGGGCGAGCGCCAGTCCGCGATCCTGACCGCCGAGGGCGACAAGCAGTCGGCCATCCTGACCGCCGAGGGCCAGCGCCAGGCGCAGATCCTCACCGCTCAGGCCGATCGGCAGGCGCAGATCCTGCGCTCGCAGGGTGAGGCCCAGGCCATCCAGACGGTCTTCCAGGCCATTCACGACGGCAACCCGGACCAGAAGCTGCTGTCCTACCAGTACCTGCAGATGCTGCCGAAGATCGCCGAGGGCGACAACGCCACGACGTGGATCATCCCCGCCGAGCTCACCAAGGCGCTCGGCACGCTGGGCGGCACGATCGGCTCGATCCCCGTCGACGGTGGCGGCAGCAAGACCCGCGTGGACTACGACGCGTCGATCGAGGACGACGTCGCAGCCGACACCGCGGCGACCAACGAGGCGGTCCAGGAGGCGCTGGACGCGGCCAAGGCGGCGGAGAACCCGGCGACCACTGCCGCGGACCTGCCGTCGCAGGAGGAGCCCCCGCCGCCGCCCCCCGCGGGCGGGACTCCGCAGGCCTGACACCGGCTGGGCGAGGCGTTCTGTGCAGACGCGCGGATACTGAAGAGGTGACCGCGTGCACGCAGGACTCCTCGCCCGACCGGGTGCGCCCGTGAGCGCGCCATGAGAAGGGTCGAGTCCAACGGGGACCGCTCGACGAACGGCCTGCTGCTCGCACTGAGCGGCGTCCTGGTCGTCGCGGCCGCGCTCATCGCGGTCTCGGCGCTGACAGTGGGCACCGACGACGTCCCGGACCGCTCCACCGGGCAGCCTCCCGTCACGCAGCAGCTGCCGGCACCGACAGCGACGCCGACCACCACGATGGCTCCGGTCCAGCCGGCCGACGAGGCCGTCAGGCCCGAGCCGGCCCGCGTCCGCTCGGGCGTCGCCCCGGCCTGGGTGGACCGGATCGCGGCGGGCACCGGGATCGGGCCGGTGGCCGTGGAGGCGTACGGCGCGGCGTCGCTGCGCCTGGCCAGGGAACGGCCCGCGTGCCGGCTGGGCTGGACGACCCTCGCGGGCATCGGCGCGGTCGAGTCGGGCCACGGCACCGAGGGCGGTTCCCGGCTGCGCACCGACGGGACCACGACCCGCAAGATCCTCGGGCCCGCGCTCGACGGCACGGCAGGCAGCGGGAGCATCCGCTCGGACCGGGACTCCGCGCGCCTGCACGGTGACGCGCAGTGGGACCACGCGATGGGACCCATGCAGTTCATCCCGTCCACGTGGCAGCGCTGGCGCTCCGACGGCAACCGCGACGGGGTCGCCGACCCGCACAACATCTTCGACGCGGCCTACGCGGCCGGGCGATACCTGTGCGCATCCGGCGGTGACCTGACGACCGGCCCCGGGTGGACCCGGGCGGTGTTCTCCTACAACCACTCCGACGCGTACGTCCTCAGCGTCCTGGCCCGGGCCAACCGCTACGCAGGCGACTGACCCCGGGCCCGACAACCCAGCCCAGATTTGCGGACTCCTGCACGGTTCCGCCCCTCCGGGGCGGTGCAGAACTCCGCAGATCTGGGCTGGGTGGGGGGACGGTCAGTGGGCGTACGTGCCGTGGATGATCGCGCGACCCAGCGTCTTGAACGCCAGGTTGAAGCCGACGACCGCGGGGGAGACGGACGAGTCGACGCCCAGCGTCTCCTCGCCCACCGCGTGGACCACGAAGAAGTAGCGGTGGACCTGATCGCCCTCCGGCGGCGCCGCGCCGGTGAAGCCGAGGCCGCCGCCGTCGTTGCGCACGTGGAACGCGTTGCCGGGCAGGGTGTCGTCGGAGGCGCCGGCGCCCGCGGCGAGCTCGGTCACGTCGGCGGGGATGTCGACGGCGACCCAGTGCCAGAAGCCGGACACCGTCGGCGCGTCGGGATCGAAGCACGTGACGACGTACGACTTGGTGCCCTCCGGGGCGCCGCTCCACGACAGCTGCGGCGACGTGTCGCCGGCGGCGGCGACCTGGTCGTCCTTGAGGGGCTGGCCGTCCGTCACGTCGTCACTCTTCACGGTGAACGAGGCGACGGCGGGCAGCAGCGGGTACGGATCGGGTGTGACGGGGCGTTCGAGGCTCATGGTCGATAGGCTAACGCGGTGGCTGCGATCGTACGACTGGACGACCTCGATGATCCGCGACTCCGGGACTACGTCGACCTGCGCGACGTCCAGCTGCGGCTGCAGCTGGAGTCCGAGCGCGGTCTGTTCCTGGCCGAGGGGGAGAAGGTCGTGCGGCGCGCGGTCGAGTCCGGGCACCGGCCCCGCTCGTTCCTGATGTCGCCGCGCTGGCTCGACGGCCTCGCCGACATCCTCGACGCCACCGACGCGCCGTGCTTCGTGCTCGACGACGCCGCGATCGAGAAGCTCACGGGATTCCACGTGCACCGCGGGGCGCTCGCGGCCCTCGAGCGTCCCGACCTCCCGTCGCCCGAGCAGGTGCTGGCGGACGCCCGCCGGGTCGTGGTGGTCGAGGACCTGGCCGACCACACCAACGTGGGCGCGATCTTCCGCAGCGTCGCGGCGCTGGGCTTCGACGCCGTGCTGCTCTCGCCGCGGTGCGCGGACCCGCTCTACCGCCGGGCCATCAAGGTCTCGATGGGATCGGTGTTCTGGCTGCCGTACGCCCGCGTGGACGACTGGTACACCGCCCCCGACCTGCTGCGCGCCGCGGGCTACACGACGTACGCGATGACGCTCGCCGACGACAGCGTGCCGATCGACGAGGTGGACCACGACGTCGAGCGTCTGGCGCTGGTCGTCGGATCCGAGGGCCACGGTCTGAGCGCGCGCTGGGAGCAGGGGGCGGACCACCGCGTCACGATCCCCATGGCGGCGCAGATCGACTCGCTCAACGTCGCGTCGTCCGTCGCTGTCGCGTGCTGGGAGCTGCGCGCCCGCGCCTAGGTGTCCTGGGTGTCGAGTGCGCGGCCGATGAGCGCCAGCGCTGCTGCGACGACCTCCGCGACATAGACGACGGTCTCCTCCGAGGTCGGCGTGTAGAACGTCGGGTGTGCGCAGTCGTCGCGCCGCTGGAGCAAGATGCCCAGGTCGTCGACCTCGGCGAGATCGACGAGGCCGAGCTGCGACAGCATCTCGAGCAGGAGCTCGCCGCTGGTGTGCATCGAGAGGTCCTCGACGGTCGTGCCCTTCCAGGAGGGGCGGACCGCGCGCACCGCGCCGAACTCGTCGGCCGCGAGGATCGTCAGCGCGGTCGCGGCGAAGGCGTTCCACACCGAGACGTGCGCGGGGCGGTGCAGCTCGTGGCTGAGGCACTCCAGGGCCTCGCTGTGCGCCGCGGTGAGGCGTCGCATCGCGGTCAGCCGCTCGCGGGCGGTGAGCTTGATCGTCCCCGACGGCTGCTGCTGGGTGGGCACGAGGACCGTCACGGTGAAGTCGGAGTGCTCGCACAGCACCAGGAAGCACTCGGCGGTGCGGGCGATGTGGTGCTCGGCGTACTCGGTGTGCCGGCGGATGACCCGGGCGAGGGCCTCTGCCGGCTGGTCGTAGGCGTCGTTGAAGCGCTGGAACAGCGGCGCGTACGCCGACCGCACCGCGGTCGCGAGGACGACGGCGGACTGGTCGGGGCGGCGGTAGCGGCTCCAGATGATCGTGGGGCGGCCGGCGCCGTCGATGAAGCCCAGGGCTCGCAGGAGCCCGACCATGTGGATGCCCTCGCCCTCCGGGAGGCCGTTGGCCTCGAGGAATTGCCCGGTGACCTTGCGGGGGACGGTGGCCGAGCGGATCGTGCGCAGCACGATCGGGATCGACGACGGGACCGTCGTGTGTGGCATCCCTGCCATCGATCCCTCCTTCATTCGTCCGGCCCCAAATCTACCGGGCGGCACCCACAGATCACGCAGCCCGGCGTCGCCGCCGGGAGCGGTGGGTTCAGTCCTCGTCGTCGTCGACGAGGATCGTGACGGGCCAGTCGTCGGGGTAGTTGTCGGCCAGCTCCTGGTGCTGCTTGTAGAGCTTCTTGCGCGCCCGCTCGGGGACACGGTCGCCGAACACGGTGCCGAAGAGGTGATCGGTCTCGTGCTGCAGGCAGCGGGCCAGGAGACCGGTGCCGTGGAACTCGACCGGATCGCCGTTCTCGTCCTGACCGGTCACGTGGGCGACGTCGGGGCGGGCGCACGACGTGAATGCGCCGGGGAGCGACAGGCAGCCCTCGTCCTCGTCCTCGAGGTGGCGGTCCTTGCCCTCGGGCAGCGTGAGGACGGGGTTGCACACCACGCCGCGGACGATGTTGTCGTCGCCGTCGGGGCAGTCGAACACGAAGACCTTGAGATCGACGCCGACCTGGTTGGCGGCCAGGCCCACGCCGCGGGCTGCGTACATCGTGGCGACCATGTCGGCGACCAGGGTTCGCAGCTCGTCGTCGAAGACCGTCACGTCGGCGAGCTCATGGTGCATGACCGGCGTCCCCCAGCGGGTGATGGGCAGGACGGAGCCTCCCTCGGGCAGGGGACGGGACTGGGAGGCGAGGCTTGACACGTGGACGGGGCTCCTTGGGTTCGGTGGCCCAAGGTTATCCGGCTGGCGACCCGGCCCGAGGTGCTGGCCCCCCGGGCCCGAGGTGGAATACGATGGTCACCCCGACCGCGTAACTCCCAGTTACATGGTCGTCGGGGCGGGCATGCTCGCCCGCACACACACTTCGAGGAGTTCTTGTGGCCACTCGGCGAGACCCCATGGGCATCGGGCTGGCGGTGCTGAATCGCATCGCGAGCTCATCGGCCGTCGACAGGCTCGGCCTGCGCAGGACTGCGGAGCGCGCGGTGTACGAAGGGGCGAGGAGCGGTTTCCGCGTCGCGGGCGCCACCAGCCGGGCCTTCCGGCACGTCAAGGGCGGCGGCGCGCCCGCGCGTCTCGCGCGTACGCCCGACAGCGGTGTGTTCGACCTCGAGCCGACCGAGGACCAGCAGATGATCGTCGGGGTCATCCGCGAGTTCGCGGCCGAGGTGCTGCGTCCCGGCGCGGCCGAGGCCGAGAGCGCGAATGACACCCCCAAGGAGGTGCTTGCGCAGACCAGCGAGCTCGGCCTGCCGCTGCTCAACATCCCCGAGAGCCTCGGGGGACTGTCCGAGGATCGCTCGGCCGTCACGGGGGTGCTCGTGGCCGAGGCGCTCGCCGAGGGCGACATGGGCCAGGCCGTCGCGTGCCTGGCGCCGGCCGCGGTCGCCACGGCGATCTCGCTGTGGGGCTCCGACGCGCAGCAGCAGACGTACCTGCCGGCCTTCGCGGGTGACGACATCCCCGCCGCGGCGCTCGCGATCGCCGAGCCCCGGCCCCTGTTCGACCCCTTCGGCCTGGAGACCACGGCAGAGGCCACCGACGACGGTTACGTGCTCAACGGGGTCAAGTCCGGTGTCGTCCGCGGCAGCGAGGCCGAGCTGTTCGTCGTGGCGGTCGAGCTCGACGGCGGCGATCCGATGCTCGTGCTGGTGGAGTCCAGCACGCCCGGCGTCACGATCGAGGCCGATCCGAGCATGGGCCTGCGGGCCGCGGGGCTGACCCGGTTGATCCTGGACGACGTGCGGATCGACCGCGACGCGGTGCTCGGCGAGGGCAGCGCGGACGACTACCGCGAGTGCGTCCGGCTGTCCCGCCTCGCGTGGGCCGGGCTCGCGCTCGGCACCGGAGCGGCCGTCCTGGACTACGTGAAGGACTACGTCAAGACCCGCTCGGCGTTCGGCGAGCCCATCGCGCATCGCCAGGCGGTCGCGTTCATGGTCGCCAACATCGCGATCGAGCTGGAGGGCATGCGCCTGGTGACTCTGAAGGCAGCGTCCCGTGCCGAGCAGGGCCTGGACTTCTCCCGCGAGGTCGCGCTCGCCCGGCGGCTCACGGGGGAGTACGGCATGAAGATCGGCACCGACGGCGTCCAGCTGCTGGGTGGCCACGGCTTCGTCAAGGAGCACCCGGTGGAGCGGTGGTATCGCGATCTGCGAGCCGTCAGCCTGATGGAAGGAGCAGTCCTCGTCTGAGGGCGGACCACGTCATGATCAATCTTGAGACCCCCCGCAAGTTCCGTCCGTTCGTCCAGCAGGCGCACCAGGTCGCGCAGGAGTTCCTGCGCGCCAACTCCCGCAAGTACGATCTCGCCGAGCACGCCTATCCCAAGGAGCTCGACCTGCTCGCGTCCCTCGTCGACGGGATGGCCGACTCGGGCCAGGGGCAGGGCGCGGGCGCGGCCGGCGTACGTCGCGGGGACGACGACGGGGACGCCAGGACGAGCAAGGTCCGCAACGGCGCCAACATGTCGTCGGTGCTGTCCGTGATCGAGATGTGCTGGGCCGATGTCGGCCTGCTGCTGTCGATGCCACGCCAGGGGCTCGGCAACTCCGCGATCGCCTCGGTGGCCAACGACGAGCAGCTCGAACGTTTCAAGGGCACGTGGGCCGCGATGGCGATCACCGAGCCGGGCACGGGATCGGACTCGGCGAACATCTCGACGACCGCGGTCAAGGACGGCGACGCGTACGTCCTCAACGGCGAGAAGATCTACGTCACGTCGGGGGAGCGGGCCGACTCCGTCGTCGTGTGGGCCACGCTCGACAAGAGCCTCGGCCGGGCGGCGATCAAGTCGTTCCTCGTGCCCAAGAGCCTGCCCGGCATCCGGGTCGAGCGGCTCGAGCACAAGCTCGGCATCCGCTCGTCCGACACGGCCGTCATCGTGCTGGACAACTGCCGCGTGCCGGCCGAGAACCTGCTGGGCAGTCCGGACATCGACACCAAGCAGGGCTTCGCGGGCGCCATGGCGACCTTCGACAACACCCGTCCGCTGGTGGCCGGCATGGCCGTGGGCTGCGCGCGGGCGGCGCTCGAGGACACCCGCGAGCTGCTGGAGGCCGCCGGCGTCGTCATCGACTACGACCGTCCCGCGCAGACCCAGTCGTACGCCGCGGCGACCTTCATCGCGATGGAGGCCGACTGGGAGGCGGCCCTGCTGCTGACCCTGCAGGCCGCGTGGATGGCCGACAACCGCAAGCCCAACTCGATGCAGGCCTCGATGGCCAAGGCCAAGGCCGGCCGCATCGGCAACGAGATCACCCTGCGGTGCGTCGAGCTGGCCGGCACCTACGGCTACAGCGAGCGCGAGCTGATCGAGAAGTGGTCGCGGGACTCCAAGATCCTCGACATCTTCGAGGGCACGCAGCAGATCCAGCAGCTCATCGTGGCCCGGCGGCTGCTCGACCTGACCTCGTCCGAGCTGCGCTGAGCGATGACCGAGCGATAGCGACATCCTCTCTCCGCTGTTCCGACCGGAGGGGAAGGGCGTTCGGGGTTGTTCTCTATGATGCAGCCATGACGAGCGAACTCCCGGCCGATCTTGACGTCGACTACGAGCTGACACGGTTCGTCCGCCGTGTACGAGGGCGCAGCCTCCGCTCCCTGGGAGACATCCACCCCCGCCTCGACTACGGCACGTTCACGTTCCTGCTCGCGATCTGCGACGCCCCCGACGGCATCCGCGGATCGGAGATCGCCGAGGAGCTCGGGGTGCACAAGTCGACTGCGAGCCGCGCGATCGCCTCGATGGAGAAGCTCGGGCTCATCAGCCGTGTCCCCGATCCCGACGACGGCCGGGCCCACCTGCTCGTGGCTCGTCCCGAGACGCAGGAGAAGGTCGCGGAGTACCGCCGCAAGAGCCACCAGGTGCTGATCGGCCTGCTCGACGACTGGACGCCCGAGGAGGTCGCGACCTTCGCCCGCAGTCTCACCCGGCTCAACGACCGCGCCGAAGGTGCTCTGTGAGGATCTTCCACCTCGCGACGGCGGACGCGTGGGCCGAGGCGCGGAGCCGCGGGACGTACACGGTCTCGACGCTGGGTCTCGACCTGTCCGACGTGGGGTTCATCCACTGCTCCCAGGAGGGGCAGGTGGACGGCGTCCACGAGCGGTTCTACCGCGAGGTCGCTGAGCCGCTCGCCCTGCTGGAGATCGACACCGACCTGCTGACGTCCCCGTGGCAGCTCGATGACGTGCCGGGCCAGCCCGAGCCCTTCCCGCACGTGTACGGGCCGATCAACGCGGATGCGGTGGTCGCGGCGGAGCCGTTCAGACCGTCAGCATCGACTTGATCGCCGTACGCTCGTCCATCGCCCGGTAGCCGTCGGCCACCCGGTCGAGCGGAAGGGTGAGGTCGAAGACGTCGCCGGGGCGCACGGTCCCGGCGAGGACGTCGGGGAGGAGCTCCTCGATGTACGCGCGAGCCGGTGCCACGCCGCCGCCGATGCCGATGTTGCGGCCGAACATCGTGGGCAGGTCGACGACCGCCTCGTGCGGGATGCCGACGTAGCCGATGCGGCCACCGGGGCGGGCGCTGCGGATCGCCTGCTCCATGCTCTCCTTGGTGCCCACGCACTCCAGGACGTGGTCGGCGCCGATGCCGTCGAACATCTCCTTGACCTGTGCGGCGCCCGCCTTGCCGCGCTCGGCGACGATGTGATCGGCACCGAACTGCTTGGCCAGCCGCTGGCGGTCCTCGTGCCGGCTCATCGCGATGACCGAGGCGGCGCCGAGTCGCTTGGCCGCGAGCACGGCGCTGAGGCCGACGGCGCCGTCGCCGACCACCACGACGTTGCTGCCGGCGGTGACCCCCGCGGCGAGGGCGGCGTGGTGGCCGGTCGGGAAGACGTCCGAGAGGGTCAGCAGGTGGGCGACCATGTCCTGGTCGGGTTGGGTGGGGGTCGCGACGAGCGTCCCGTCGGCCTGCGGCACGCGGACGATCTCGCCCTGACCGCCGTCGTTGTCCAGGCCCTGACGGTCCGGGCTTCCCCAGATGCCGCCGTTGCGGCACGAGGTGTGGACGCCGTGGCGGCACAGCAGGCAGGTGTTGTCGGCGTACATGAACGGAGCGATGACGAAGTCGCCCGGCGAGAGGGTCGAGACGCTCGCGCCGATGGACTCGACGATGCCGACGAACTCGTGCCCGATGCGTACCGGATGGGCCGGCGGGTGGATCCCGCGATAGGGCCACAGGTCGGAGCCGCAGACGCAGGAGGCGACGACCCGGACGATCGCGTCGGTGTCGTGCACCAGCTGCGGGTCGGCGACCTCGTCGAGGCGGATGTCACGGGGGGCATGGAGGACGGTGGCACGCATGGGCGACATTGTGGCAGCGTGGGGATGTGGAAGGATCGGAGCATGACCGAAAAGCCTGAAATCGACTTCATCGAGGGCCCCGCGCCCACCGAGCTCCAGATCACCGACCTCATCGTGGGCGACGGACCCGAGGCCGTCCCCGGTGGCGTCGTCGACGTCCACTACGTCGGCGTCGAGTTCGACACCGGCGAGCAGTTCGACTCCTCGTGGGACCGCGGCCAGTCCGCTCGTTTCCCGCTGCCGCAGCTGATCAAGGCGTGGCAGGAGGGCATCCCCGGCATGAAGGTCGGCGGTCGCCGTCAGCTCGTGTGCCCGCCCGAGCTCGCGTACGGCCCCGCCGGTGGCGGCCACCGCCTCTCGGGCAAGACGCTCGTCTTCGTGATCGACCTCCTGGGCGTCTGACCCCGTCGTCGGTTTCCCACGGTCCCGTGGGGATTCGTCACTTCCCTAGCGTTTCGACGCGAGGGAGGTGCGCAAACCCCACGGTCCCGTGGGAAACCGGCAACCCCCGGCAACCGCGGGCGGTCAGAGGGCGTCGACGAGGGCGGTGACGCGCTTGACCGAGACCGGGAACGCGGTCCGCAGGTTCTGGGCCAGGAGGCTCAGGCGGAGCTCCTCGAGGGCCCACCGGACGTGCTGCACCTCCGGTGAGAGCCGAGCCCACACCGACAACGATGCGGTACGCGCGTGGAACCGGGCCTCCAGCTCCTGCGTCGCGAGCAGGTCGTCGGTGAGCGGCGCGTCCAGCCTGCGCTTGGCCGCCTGCAGGTACAGCGGCAGCCGCCGCAGCTGCGCCACCCCCGCGTCCCGGATGAACCCGGGGTAGATCAGCCATGACAGCTGCACGCGTACGTCCTCGCCCGCCTCGGTCGCCGGCAGCGGCGTCACCTCGCCGAGAGCCTGCAGCGTCGCGATCACCGCGTGGACGGCCTGCTCGGTCTCGTCGTACGCCTCGGCGCGCACGGCGTCGTGCAGCAGGCCGAACGTCACCTCGTCCCACACCGGCCCGCCGTGCCGCACCACGAGCGACTCCAGGGCCGCGAGCCAGCACTCCTCGATGACCGCGGCCGCGTCCTTGTGCGGGCCCGTCGACAGCAGCAGCTTGGCGTGCAGGTCGAGCGCGCGTCCCAGCTGGGGCACGGGGGTCGGCAGGGCGTACGACAGCAGCCGCGCCTGACCCTTGACCATCGCGACGGACTGCTCGGCGGCGGTGTCGAGGATGCGCAGGGCCACGGAGGCCCCCTCGTCCACGAGCGCCGGATAGCCGGTCACCTGGCCGGCCGTGATCGTCGGCTCGATCGTGCCGACGTCCCACCAGCGCAGCCCCGCGCGCTCCTCCTGTCGCGCGACCTTCGTCAGGTCGGCCCGCACGTGGCTGGACAGCTCCTTCCGCAGCGCCTGGAGATCCTTGCCGCGCGCGAGCTCGACCCCGCCCTCGACCACACGGAAGGTCACGCGCAGGTGCGGCGGCAGCGAGTCGAAGTCGAAGTCGTCCGCCGACACGATCGTGCCGTTGAGCAGCCGCATCTGGCGGGCGAGCTCCTCGCTGAGATCGGACGCGGACGGGTCCATCGCCTCGACGAGGCGCGGAGCGAACTGTCCCGCCGGCACGAACTCGCGCCGCAGGCGCTTGGGCAGCGACCTGATGAGCTCGGTGACCAGCTCGACGCGGTGACCCGGCACGTGCCAGTCGAACGCGCGGTCGTCCACGGTCATCAGGCGATCCACCGGCAGGTCGACGGTCACCCCGTCGTCCTGCATACCGGGCTCGAACGCGTACGTCAGCGGATAGGACTCGCCGTCGGAGTGCCACTCGCGCGGGAACTCGTCGTCGGCCCCCTCGGGCCCGTCGCTCAGCATCGCGGGATCGAACGTCAGCAGGTCGGGGTCCTTGCGACGCGCCTGCTTCCACCACGAGTCGAAGTGCCGCGTCGACACGACGTCGGCGGGCACCCGCTGGTCGTAGAACGCGTACAGCGTCTCGTCGTCGACCCGCAGGTCGCGCCGCCGCAGCCGCTCCTCGAGCTCCTCGACGCCCTCGATCATCCGCTGGTTGGCCGCGAAGAACTCGTGGTGCGTACGCCACTCGCCCTGCACCAGCGCGTGACGGATGAACAGGTCGCGGGAGACGACCGGGTCGATCTTGCCGTATTGCACCAGCCGGTCCGCGATCAGCGGGATGCCGAACAGCAGCACCTTCTCGCGGGCCATCACCGCACCGCGGCGACGTGACCAGTGCGGCTCGCTGTAGACGTGGTTGACCAGGTGCGCGCCGACCTCCTCGGCCCACTCGGGCTGGATCTTGGCGGCCGTACGCCCCCAGAGCCGTCCGGTCTCGACGAGCTCGGCGACCATCACCATGCGCGGAGGCTTCTTGGCGAGGCCGGAGCCCGGGAAGATCATGAACTTGGCCTGGCGGGCGCCGAGGTACTCCCGGCCGTCGGTGTCGCGCAGGCCCACGTGTGAGAGCAAGCCGCTCAGCAGCGCCTGGTGGACCCGGTCGGGGTCCGCGCCGACTGCACCGGGCTTGAGCCCGAGCTCCTTGGCCGTGCGCCGCAGCTGCGCGTGCACGTCCTGCCACTCGCGGATGCGCAGCCAGTGCAGGAACTCGTCGCGGCACAACCGGCGGAACGCCGAGCTCGACAGCTCGTCGCGCATCTCGCGGATGTACTTCCACAGGGTCAGGTAGGACAGGAAGTCCGAGTCGGGCTCGCGGAAGCGGCGGTGCATCTCGTCGGCAGCCTGTTGGTGCTCGAGCGGACGCTCGCGAGGGTCCTGGATCGACATGGCCGAGACGATCACCAGGACGTCGCCGAGGCAGCCGAGCTGGTCGGCGGCCAGCAGCATGCGCGCGAGACGTGGATCGGTCGGCAGCGTCGACATGCGCCGGCCGATCTTGGTCAGCGCCCGGCCACCCTTCTTGGTGTCCAGGGCCCCGAGCTCGTACAGCAGGTTGAGGCCGTCGCTGACCGCGCGCGAGTCCGGCGGGTCGAGGAACGGGAAGTCCTTGATGTCGCCGAGGTCGAGGGACGCCATCTGCAGCAGCACGGACGCCAGGTTGGTGCGCTGGATCTCGGGATCGGTGAACTCGGGACGACTGTCGTGGTCCTCCTCGGAGTACAGCCGGATGCAGATGCCGTCCGCGACGCGGCCGCACCGCCCGGCGCGCTGGGACGCGCTGGCCTGCGAGATGGGCTCGATCGGCAGGCGCTGCACCTTGAGCCGCTGGCTGAAGCGCGAGATGCGGGCCAGGCCGGGGTCGATGACGTACCGGATGCCGGGGACCGTCAGGGACGTCTCGGCGACGTTCGTCGCCAGGACGATGCGGCGGCCGGGGTGGCTGCTGAAGATCTTCTGCTGGTCGGCGGCGGCGAGCCGTCCGTAGAGCGGCAGGATCTCGGTGCGCGGGTACTTCTTGCCGTTGAGGTGGTCGGTCGCGTCGCGGATCTCGCGCTCGCCGGACAGGAACACCAGGATGTCGCCCTCGGTGGGCAGCTCGGAGACGGCCTGGGCGATCGCGTCGAGCTCGTCGTCGGCGCCGGTCTCGGCCGGCGGGCGATAGCGGATCTCGACCGGGTACGTCCGGCCGCTGACCTCGATGACGGGCGCGTCGAACATCTCCGCGAAGCGCTCGACGTCGATCGTCGCGGACGTGATGACGACCTTGAGGTCGGGACGTCGGGGGAGCAGCTGCTTGAGGTAGCCGAGCAGGAAGTCGATCGACAGCGACCGCTCGTGGGCCTCGTCGATGATGACCGTGTCGTAGCGGGACAGCCTGCGGTCGCGCTGCAGCTCGGCCAGGAGGAGACCGTCGGTGACCAGCCGGATCGCGGTCGCCTCGCTGGTCTGGTCGTCGAAACGGACGGCGTAGCCGACCTCGGCGCCCAGGTCGACCTCGCACTCGTCGGCGATGCGCTTGGCGACCGAGCGGGCGGCGATGCGGCGCGGCTGGGTGTGCGCGATCGCGCGGCGACCCAGCTCGTACGCGATCTTGGGCAGCTGCGTGGTCTTGCCGGAGCCGGTCTCGCCGGCCACCACGACGACCTGGTGGTCGCGCATCGCCGCAGCGATGTCGTCGTGGCGATCGGTGATCGGCAGCGCCGGGTCGTACGAGATCTTCACTTCAAACCCAGGGACTCGGCGAACAGGAGGTAACCGACAAAGGCTACGACGTCGAGCAAGGTGTGGGCGACGACCAGCGGCATGACACGCCGGGAGCGGTGGAACCAGTAGCCGAAGACCAGGCCCATCACGAAGTTGCCGATGCCCGGGCCGACGCCCTGGTAGAGGTGATAGCTGGCCCGCAGGGCGGCCGCGGCGACGATCGTCGCCGGGACGCCCCAGCTCATCTGGCGCAGCCGGGTCATCAGGTAGCCGATGACCACGACCTCCTCCAGCACGGCGTTCTGCACCGCCGCAAGGATGAGGACGGGGATCGTCCACCAGTACTCGATGTCGGGCGACGGGATGATCTCGGCGGTGATCCCGAGCGCCCGGCCGGCGAAGTAGAACGCGAGACCGGGGATGCCGATCAGCGCGAAGAGGCCGAAGCCCGAGAGCGCGTCGAAGCGCCAGCGCGCGCGGTCCAGGCCGAGGCGGCGCGTGACGGGCTCGCGGACGGGGTCGAGCGAGAGCAGGTAGAGCACCAGCGCGACCGGCACGAGGGCGAACCCGATGCCGAGCACCTGGTAGATGAAGTCGAAGACCTGGCGGTCGTCCTGCGTGCTGTTGAGCGTCGCGGTCTGGTCGCGGAGCCCGCCCGGGAGCGTGGCCTTGCGGATCAGGCTGACGAGGGCGTACACCCCGGAGGCGCCGAGCGAGAGGCCGAGGACGATCCAGATCTCGAGCCCCAGGGGCCTGCGGTCCCAGGGGGCGTCCTCGGGGCTTACGGGATCAGCCACCGCTCACAGATCGTTCGTGCTGAACGTGTCGCAGGCGTTGACCGTGCCGCTCTCGTAGCCCGCGAGGAACCACTTCTGGCGCGACTCGCTCGAGCCGTGGGTCCAGGTCTCGGGGTTGACGGTGCCGCCGCCGAGGTCTTCCTGGATGTGGTCGTCGCCGACCGCGGACGCCGCCGAGAGAGCCGAGCGGATGTCGGCGTCGGTGAAGGGCTTGAGGAGCGTGTTGCCCTGGTCGTCCTTGGTGGTGGCGGCGTGATTGGCCCACACGCCCGCCATGCAGTCGGCCATGAGCTCGATGCGTACGCCGCCGCTCAGTGGACCCGTCTTGCGGTCCTGGCCCTTGGCCAGGAAGCCCAGGATGTTCTCGACGTGGTGGCCGTACTCGTGCGCCACGACGTACTCCTGCGCGAGCGCTCCGTCGTCGGCGCCGAAGCGGCTCGTGAGCTCGTCGAAGAAGCTCGCGTCGATGTAGATGCGCTCGTCGCTGGGGCAGTAGAACGGACCCGTCTGGTTCGAGGCCGTGCCGCAGGGGCTCTGGGTCGAGCCGGAGTAGATGACGGTCTTTGCCGCGCGGTACTGGCGGCCGACGTCCGCGGGAAGGGCGTCCTGCCAGTAGTCCTGCACGCTGTTGACGGTGCCGATGATGCGGCACGTGTCGTCGCGGTTGGCGTCCGCGCCGGTCTTGCACTGCTCGAAGGACTGCTCGGAGGTGGCGCCGCCCGGCTGCACCTGGCCCTGGTCGTACGGGTTCGCGGCGCTGCTGCCGAGGGAGGTGAGGTCGACGCCGAGGAAGGCGCCGATCAGGACGATGACCAGGGTGCCGATGCCGCCGCCGATCGCGAGTCCGCCGCGTGAGCCACCGCCCGTCACCTGGCTGGTGTCGAGGTTCGAGCCCTCGTTGAAGCTCATGCGGCGATCCCGTGGTTCATGTCCGGAAGTCTACGCAGCGCGGGCGTCGCCGCACGGGACTACTGTCGCCGTGTGACCTCGACAGATGCCGCCAGTCTTGCCATGCCCGAGGGGATGTCCGCGGGTGACGCCGTACGTCGCAGAGGGCTGCGCCGGATGCGGGCGCTCGCCCTGTCCCTGCTCATCCTCGCCGCGATCATCTATGTGCTGACCCGCGATCACGACTCGGGCTTCCTCGGCTACGTCAATGCCGGGTCGGAAGCGGCCATGGTCGGCGCGATCGCCGACTGGTTCGCCGTGACGGCGTTGTTCCGCCATCCCCTCGGGCTGCCGATCCCGCACACCGCGATCATCCCCAAGCGCAAGGAGGCGCTGGGGGAGAGCCTGCAGGAGTTCGTCGCGGACAACTTCCTCAAGGAGGACGTCATCCGCGAGCGGATCGGCTCGGCCGGGATGAGCCGGCGGGTCGGGGAGTGGCTCGTGGTCGGCAAGCACTCCGAACGCCTCGTCCACGAGGGATCCCGGATCCTGGCCGACGCCCTGTCGCACGTCCGGGAATCAGACGTCGCCGCAGTCGTCCAGGAGGCCCTGATCCCGCGGCTGAAGGAGGAGGAGCTCAGTCCCGTCGTCGGCCAGCTGCTCGAGGAGGTGCTGCGCGACGACGCCCACCGCGGGCTCGTCGACCTGGCCGTCGACGAGCTGAGCCGCTGGCTGGCCAGCAACCACGACGAGGTGGCGGCCCTGATCGAGAACCGCGCACCGTCGTGGACGCCGCAGTGGCTCGACAAGCGGGTCGCGACCTGGGTCCACGAGCAGGTCGTCGAGTGGGTCGCCGACATCGGCCGGACGCCCGACCACAACGCCCGCATCGCGCTCGACAACTGGCTGCGCGATCTCGCCGACGGGCTGCAGCACGACCCCGACACCATGGAGCGGTTCGAGCGCCTCAAGGAGCGGATGCTGTCGCAGCCGCGGCTCAGCACGACGTCCGTCCAGCTGTGGGAGGCGCTGCGCCGGGCGCTCATCGGGTCGCTCGGCGACGAGACCGGTCTGCTGCGCACCCGTGCGAACCAGGAGATCGACAAGCTCGGTCACCGGTTGATCGACGACCCCGTCCTTGCCGAGCGGGTGGACACCACGATCGCCGACATCGCGTCGTACGCGGTCAACAACTACGGCCACGAGGTCGCCACGGTCATCTCGGCGACGGTCAACCGGTGGGACGGCAAGGAGACCGCGGACCGCATCGAGCTGCACGTCGGCCGCGACCTGCAATTCATCCGTATCAACGGCACCGTCGTGGGCGGCCTGGCCGGAATCGTCATCCATGCGATCTCGACGGTCATCTGACTCTCAAGGTCTGGTGGAGGGTTACCCACACGTGTGGACAACCTGTGGGTAACGCACCGCGCTGATCGTTGGCATTCCAAGGCGTGCTGCTCGTGTGCCGGCTGAACGGCATCCCGGGTTCGGCACCCGGAGGGACGTTTGTTAGAGTTCAGTGCTGCACCGCGCCCCACCAAAACGGGGTGCATGTCCGGGTGGCGGAATGGTAGACGCGCTAGCTTGAGGTGCTAGTGCCCGGTTACGGGCGTGGGGGTTCAAGTCCCCCCTCGGACACACAAGAAAAGTGGCCCTGAACTGCGGAAACGCAGTCGGGGCCACTGTGCATTTGCGGCCATGGGAGCACATGCCGTCGGGCGTCGAGTCGAGGATCATCGTCGGCACAGCAGCCGCGACCGCGACAGTCGCTTGTCTCCCGCGGGAGGGTGCGTTTGCATGAAGCGGTGTCTTACCTCATCAGGGAGCGGCAAGATCTGGATCTCGAAGCCTGCGCCGCGATACTCGCCCAGGTGCATGTCGACCAGCGTTATCCCGTCCGATGGCCCGACGATCCTCGCGCCTGGCTGACGTATGCCGATGCAGCAGCTGCCTGGGTGGCGGTGCGGGACGGCCAGGTCATGGGTCATGTGTGCGTGGCTCGAAATCATCCGATGCCGCCGGAACTGACGCTCGAGCGCCTTTTCGTATCGCCCGATGCGGCGGGGTCTGGTGTGGGTGGAGCTCTGGTTGACCATGCGAGCAGGTGGGCGGCAGAGCGCGGACTTCGATTGACGCTCGACGTGGCCGAGAACTGCGCCCGCGCCATCGCCCTGTATGGACGGCTTGGTTGGCGCCTGACCGGGCGGACCCCGATCGACTGGGGCGACGACGCAGCGCAATTTCTCCTTCACTTCGATGCCCCGCCGGCCAGCTGAGCAGGCCGCGCTCATGGAGTCCCAAGACGGGATGTCGTCGAGTCGCTTGGTCGGGTCGCAGTCGGCCGGGAGCACGCCAGGGTGGATCGGTAGGTCAGGGGAGCGGAAAGTCCCTGAGCTGGCGCCGGGAGGTGATGTCCAGCTTGCGGAAGATGTTGCGGAGGTGGGCGTCGATGGTGCGGGGACTCAGGAACAGCTGCGCCGCCACCTCCCGTGAGGTCGCGCCGGTCGCCACGAGCCTGGCGATCTGCGCTTCCTGGGCGGTGAGCGCGTCCGTCGGTTGAGCTGTGCGCTTGCGAGGATGCTCGCCCGTGGCGCGCAGCTCGCGGGCGGCGCGCTCGGCAAACCCCTCGATCCCCATGTCCGAGAGCATGCTGTGGGCCGTGCGGAGCTGTTCGCGGGCGTCCTGCCGTCGGCCCTCGCGGCGCAGCCACTCGCCGTAGACCAGGTGGGCGCGCGCCAGGAAGACGGCCCACCGGCACTTGGTGAGCCGCGTGATGGCCTCGCGGTAGTGCTCCTCCGCGGCAGGGCCGGTCATCGTCATCGCGCGTGATCGTGCGGCCAGCCCCAGCGCGAAGTTCGTCCCGCTGGCCTGGGCCCTGGAGCTGAGCTGCTCCAGTGCGGCGGCGGCGCGGTCGTGGTCACCGACGCGCACTGCCGCCTCGACGAGCTCAGGAAGCGCCAGGCTGCTGTACGCCAGGTCGTCGTGCTTGCAAGGCGGTATCGCGGCGGCGAGCGCGGCGTCGTAGTTGCCCAGGCCGTTGTGGAAGGCGGCCAGCGTGGACTCGGCCAGGCTGACCGTCGCCCCCTCGCCACGCTCGGTCGCCTCCTCGACCATGGTTGCGTACAGCTCCAGCGTCTTGGGCTGTTCGCCACGCCACGCCGCGATCATGAGCCGCGCGTTCGGCAGCGGCGGGGCCCCGGTCGCCTCCGTGATGGCGGACTCCTCGGCGGCGAGCTCGGTGGCATGCGCAAGCTCGCCGGCGATCACGAGTATCGAGGCGACGGCGTTGAGCGCGGCAGGGAGGGCGGACAGCGCGCCGGCGTCTCGAGCGAGGCGGACCGCGCGGTTGGCCAGGACATGGAGGGCCTCGTCGTCCCACAGCATCGCCGCGACATGGCAGGCCAGCCAGAGCCAGCGGAGGTCTTCGTCGTCGACGCAGGTCTCGGGGTCGAGCAGCATCTCCAATGCCCGCTTCAGGGGTGGGACGCTGGCCTCGAACCCGTCCGTGAACCTCGTCGACAGCCCGTTCAGCAGCAGATCGACCGGTCGCAGCGACGCCGGCGGCGGGGGAGCATCGCGGGCGGCTTCGGCTGCGTCCAGCACGCCGCACCCACAGGCGAGGTGGCCGGCGTGGATCGCGGCATCGATCGCGTGCAGGTAGGTCTCGCGTGCCAAGGTCGGATCCAGTGGGGTGAGGGTCTTGGCCACGTCGAGCAGCGTCCCCGGCATGTCGCCGCCCCGGGTCAGGTGGAAAGCGATCCGTGCGTCCAGCAGCTCGAGCTGGGCGCGCTGCAGGGCGTCCAATGACCCGGTTCTGGCCACATCCAGCAACCCCAGGGCGGCCTCGGATGCGCCGGCCTCGTACTTGGCGTGGGCAGCGGCCAGTGCCCGCGTTGCGCGGGTGGAAGGATCAGGCGTCAGCTCTGCCGCGCGCTCCAGGAATGCGGCTGCGGCAGCCAGCCCGCCTCGCGCTCGGACCTGGGCCGCCGAGCGCGCCAGGTCGGCGGCAGCCTCCTCGTCGGTTCCCAGCACGGATCTCGCACGGTGCCACGCTCTCCGGTCGGGGTCCCGCTGGGCGTCGGTGGCGGCAGCCAGTGCGGCGTGGGCTCGACGCTGGTCCGGAGGTGTGGCCGCCTGGTAGACCGCCGAGCGGGCCAACGGATGGCGGAACCACACCCGATCGGCGATCTCCAGCAACCCGCTGGCCTCTGCGGGCGCAGCTGACTCAGGACCGATGCCGAGCTCAGCCGCTGCGCGCCACAACAGTGCCGCCTCCCCGGTGGGCTCTGCTGCGGCGAGCAACAGCAGAAGTCGGGTCTCGGCCGGCAGGTGGGCGGAACGACGTCGGAAGCTGTCCTCGATGCGGCTTGGCACGCTCGCCGCCTCCGGCACCTCGAATCCACCGGCCAGCAGCGCGGCAGACCCACCGCGAGGCAGCTCCAGGAGCGCCAAGGGGTTGCCGCGCGCCTCCGCGATGATCCGGTTGCAGACCGTTTCGTCCAACGGCGTGCCGACCGCGGTGGCCAGAAGCTGCCGTGCGTCGGAGTCACCGAGGCCGTCCAGCCTCATCTCGGGAAGGCCTGCGAGCGGATCGTCGCCCGCCACGGTGTCGCGCCGCGCGAACAGCAGAACCACCCGCTCGGCGGACACCCGCCGTGCCACGAACGCCAGGACCTGCGCAGACGCCTCGTCCAGCCACTGCACATCGTCGACCAGACACAGCACCGGCCCGTCCTCGGCGCCCCCGGCCAGCAGGTGGAGAACGGCCAGACCCAGGAGGAGTCCTTCCGGCGCGGGGCCGCTGCGCTGCCCGAAGGCCACGCCCAAGGCAGCTTGCTGGGGGACCGGCAGCTCGCCCGCGCGGTCCAGCAGCGGCGCACACAGCTGGTGCAGGCCCGCGAACGCGAACTGCGTCTCCGCCTCCACTCCGACCGAGGTCTCCACCCGGAACCCACAGGCGGACGCAGCTTCGCGAGCATGTTCCAGGAGCGCGCTCTTGCCGATGCCCGCCTCCCCGCGCACGACCAGCACCCCGCTGCGTTCGGCTTGCGCATCACTGAGCAGCCGCTCGATCGCCTCGCGCTCCGCAGGGCGACCTAACAGACCCACTGGGCGCACTCCCGTCTCGTGACGTGCGGACTAGGCGATTATCACCTACGCGAGCCGCCTCCCGCTGCGATTTCGCCGCAAGAGGGGGCGGGCAGCCGCCGACAACACCGAGGTTTTCACCGATGCGACAGCGTGTCCACCTGGGCGAATCTGATGACACAGCACCGGGACCCGCCGGTGCGCAGGCAAGGAGCCCACCATGTCCGCCGATCACGTCATCGAGGTCGACCGTCTCAGCGTCGCCTATGGCGACTTCGCCGCCGTCCGCGACCTGTCCTTCCACGTGAAGCGGGGTGAGCTCTACGCGTTGCTCGGATCGAACGGAGCCGGCAAGACGTCCACCCTGGAGGTCGTCGAAGGTCACCGCCCGGTCACATCGGGCGCGGTGCGGGTGTTCGGGGAGAGCCCGCAGAACCGGAGCGCGGTACGTCCGCGCATGGGAATGATGCTGCAGGAGAGCGGCTTCGCTCGCGATCTGACGGTCCGGGACTCCGTCGGTCTGATCGGCGCGCTGAGCGGAAGGCACGACGACCTCGACCGGGTGCTCGGGATGGCTGGGCTGACTCGCAAGCGGGACACCCGGGTCTCCCAGCTCTCCGGCGGCGAGAAGCGTCGCCTGGACTTCGCCACTGCCGTGTTCGGGGCGCCGGAGCTCATCATCCTGGACGAGCCCACGGCAGGCCTGGACATCCAGTCCCGGGATGCGCTCTGGGCCGCCGTGGACCAGCTTCGTGACAAGGGATCCACGGTCGTCCTGACCACCCACTACCTGGAGGAGGCGCAGCAGCGCGCCGACCGCGTCGGGCTCATGCACCGAGGCACCCTCCGGCGAGAGGGCACCGTCGAGGAGCTCACACAAACCCTGCCGTCGAAGATCAGCTTCGCGCTGGCTCCGGGTGACCCCGAACCGCCGGTCCTCGGTGCCCGCAACGGTGCCTTCCACGTCGAGACCTTCGACCTGCAGGGTGACCTCCACCGGCTCCTGGACTGGGCGCAGCGGGCCGGCGTGGAGCTGCAGCAGCTGGAAGCCGGACCAACCCGTCTCGACGACGTCTTCCGCACCCTCGACGCCGCCGCCTGAGCACTCCGACCCACCCCGTGCCACGAAGGAGCTCCGCCATGATCGAGATTGCCCGCACCGAACTGATCCAGATCTTCCGCAACAGGCTGGTCCTGGTGACCGGACTGATCATCCCGGTCGCCTTCAGCGTGTACGTCGTGCACCAGCGCCAGACGTTCCTCGACCTGGGAAGCCTCGGCTACGTCGCGGCGATCATGATGTTCGTCGTGATGGCCCTCGGGCTCTACACCACGGCGGTGACCACGTTGGCCTCCCGCCGGCAGGACCTCTTCCTCAAGCGGCTGCGGTCCACCGCTGCGAGTGACGTGAACATCCTGGCCGGGCTCCTCGCCCCGCTGACGCTCGTGGCCCTCCTGCAGGTCGGCGCGATGCTGGCCGTGCTCGGCGTGGTCGCCACCAGCCCGGTCCACACCTGGCTGCTCGTGGTGGCCGTCCTGGCCACCACGTCGATGATGGTCGCTCTTGCGCTGGCCACCGCGGGGCTCACGAACTCGCCCGAGCACGCCCAGGTGACCACGCTGCCGGTCACTCTCGCGGTGATTGCGGTAGCGAGCTGGGTCGGGATCACCGGTACAGAGAACCTCGCCCAGCTCAAACGACTGCTGCCGGGAGGGTCGGCCACCGAGCTGGTCGTCAATGCATGGGAGGGCAGTGTCCCTCTCGACCAGTCCCTGTTGCTCCTGATCCCGACCGTGGGCTGGGTCGCTGCCGCCGTCGCGCTGGCCACGCGGTTCTTCCAGTGGGAGCCACGCCGATGAGGCCGACGTCGCTGCTGGGCGGGCGCTACGAGCTGGGTGACGTCATCGGTCGTGGCGGGATGGCGGTGGTCCATGCGGGTCGCGACCTCCGCTCGGGCCGTCGGGTCGCGATCAAGGTGCTCCACCGGCACCTCGCCAAGGACCCCCTGTTCCGATCCAGGTTCCGGCGCGAGGCGCAGACGATGGTCGGCCTGTGCCACCCCGCCATCGTCTGCATCTTCGACACGGGAACCGACGTGATCGAGGACGGCTCCCACGCAACCGTGCGCGTCCCGTTCATCGTCATGGAGCATGTCGACGGGCAGACCCTGCGCGACGTGTTGCGGCTCGGGGAGCTCACGCTCGCCAGTGCGGTCCAGTATCAGCTCGGCGTGCTCTCGGCACTCGAGTTCAGTCACCGCGCCGGCGTCGTCCACTGCGACATCAAACCGGCCAACGTGATGATCACGTCCGAAGGGGCCGTCAAGCTCGTCGACTTCGGGATCGCGCGCGCCAGCGGTGACCTGGCACCGATGATCACCCAGGCGCAGGCCGTGCTGGGCACGCCGTCGTACCTCTCACCGGAGCAGGCGCTCGGTGAGACGGCGGACATCAGCAGCGACATCTACTCTGCGGGCTGCCTGCTCTACGAGCTGCTGACCGGACGGCCTCCCTTCGTCGGTGACCCGATCTCGGTCGCCTACCAACACGTCCATGAGCAACCTGCGCCGGCCAGCACCGATGTCGCCCGGCTCGACGCCGTGCTCGCCAAAGCTCTCGCCAAGTCCCGGACCGATCGGTTCCGGAGCGCGCGGGCCTTCAGCGAGGCCCTGGGGTCCGCGGCCGAAGGCATCGTCCGCGGCCCACGCACAGCACCAGCCATGAGCGGCCACGCCGAGGTGGCCGCAGTCGACTGCTGACCGACAGCAGATCAACGAGAGAGGGAAGACGATCATGGGACTCATCACTGTTGGGGACGAGAGCGGCACGCCGGTCGAGCTCTACTACGAGGATCAGGGCGGGGGACAACCCGTGGTCCTCATCCACGGCTATCCGCTGAGCGGGCACAGCTGGGAGCGCCAGACGCGCACGCTGCTCTCTGCCGGATACCGCGTCATCACCTACGACCGGCGCGGCTTCGGCCAGTCCTCGAAGGTCGGCACGGGTTATGACTACGACACGTTCGCCGCAGACCTGGACGTCCTGCTGCGGACGCTCGACCTGCGCGACGTCATCCTCGTCGGCTTCTCGATGGGTACAGGAGAGCTGGCCCGTTACGTCTCGACGTACGGGCCCGAGCGGGTGGCGCGGCTCGCCTTCCTCGCCTCGCTGGAGCCCTTCCTTCTCGCCGGTGATGACAACCCCGAGGGAGTGCCGCAGGAGATCTTCAGCGGGATCGAGGCCGCGGCGAAGGCTGACCGCTATGCCTGGTTCACCCAGTTCTTCGCTGACTTCTACAACCTTGACGAGAACCTCGGGACCCGGATCAGCCAGGATGCGGTGACTGGCAGCTGGAACGTCGCGATCTCCAGTGCTCCGGTCGCCGCCCACGCCGTCGTTCCGTCCTGGCTCGAGGACTTCCGGCCGGACATCGAGGCGGTCCGTGCGAGCGGCAAGCCGGTCTTGATCCTGCACGGCACCGCGGACAACATCCTGCCGATCGATGCGACGTCGCGTCGGTTCCGGCAGCTCCTCCCGGACGCCCGGTACCTCGAGATCGAGGGTGCGCCGCACGGGCTGCTCTGGACGCACGCCGACGACGTGAATGACGCGCTGCTCGCCTTCTCGGCGGACCGATGAGCGCCGTCGAGAGCATCGTCACCCGTGGCGACCTGATCACCAGCCTCTACGTCCTGATCGATGCGCCGTGACCGCCTCAACCACCACTACCAGGAGGACGCACACATGACAGCCATCCAGGTTCTCCCGGACCCGTCCCGCCTGCGCTACCAGGCGAGCATCGACGGTGAGGTCGCAGGCTTTGTCGAGTACATCGTGACCGATGAGCTGATCGTCTTCACGCACACCGAGGTGCACCCACGGATCGAGGGCAAGGGCGTCGGCTCGGCGATCGCCCGGTTCGCGCTGGACGACGTCCGTGCCACCTCGTGTACGGCGTCCCTGAGCCGGCGAAGGACAAGTAGATGATCACGACACTCAAGGACAAGCGCGGTGCGACCATGACGGTCGAGCTGGAGATCGACACCCCGGTCAGCTCGTACACGGTGAGCCCGGAGGGCGAGCCGGCTGTGGGACGTGCCGACTTCATCGATTCCCCCGGGACCGGCCATGACCGGATCTTCTTCCACACCGAGGTGGACGACGAGTTCGGTGGACGCGGCCTGGCGGGGTTGCTGGTCCGGGCGGCGCTCGACGACAGCATCCGCAGCAAGGTCACCGTCGTGCCGGTGTGTCCGGTCTTCGCGCGGCACCTGAGGACGCACGGCAGCGAGTTCACCGCGAGAGGCGGAGTGTTCCGCAGACCAACCCCTGCCGACATCGCCGTGGTCACCCGGGCTGCACGAGGCGAAGCATGACGGAGGAGGCCCGGTGCGACCCATCATTCCCGACTACCTGACCGATGCGCTCGCTGATGTCGAGCCGGACGTCTCGGGAGAGCTGGCGGCATACATACCCGAGCTCGCGGGAGCAGACCCTGATCGCCTCGGTGCCGTCTTCGCCACTCTGGACGGCACGATCTACGGCGCCGGCGACATCGACCACGAGTTCACGATCCAATCGATCTCCAAACCGTTCACGTATGCGCTTGCGCTGGCTGATCGCGGTTTCCATCCGGTGCTCGACAAGGTCGGCGTCGAGCCGTCGGGGGAGGCCTTCAACCAGATCTCCCTCGAACGTGGGAGTGGGCGCCCGCTCAATCCGATGATCAACGCCGGCGCGATCACCGCACACTCCTTGGCCGGCCCGCCAGGGCTGGATCCGGCAGGGCGGGTCGAGCGAGTGATCGACGGCTTGTCCGCGTTCGCCGGCCGACGGCTGGCGATCGACGAGGCGGTGTGCGCGTCCGAGATGAGGCACGCGCACCGCAACCTTGCCATCGCGCACATGCTCCGCAGCTACGACATCCTCACCGAGGACCCCACGGCCGTCGTCGAGGGCTACGTCCGGCAGTGCTCCGTGCTCGTCACCGTGCGGGACCTGGCCGTCATGGCCGCGACGCTTGCCAACGGCGGGGTGAATCCGCTCTCGGGTGAGCAGGTGGTCCATCGACCGGTCGTGCGTCAGGTGCTCAGCGTCATGGCCACCTGCGGAATGTACGACGCCGCAGGGGACTGGGCGACACACGTCGGCATCCCGGCGAAGAGCGGCGTGGCTGGCGGGCTCATCGGCGCATTGCCCGGACAGATCGGCATCGCCACGTTCTCACCACGGCTGGACGCGCATGGCAACAGCGTGCGGGGGGTGTCCTTGTTCGAACAGTTCTCGTCCGACGCGGGCCTGCACGTGATGGAGGTGCCGGAGTCTGCGCCCTCGGTCGTGCGATCGAACCGCGTCGATGGCGACCGATCGGATGCCGTCCGGGTGATCCAGCTGCAAGGGGGAATCCGCTTCGCCGGCGCCGAACGAATCGTCCGTGAAGCTGCTGGCGTGTTCCCCGAGACCAGGGTGGCTCTGGATCTCACCATGGTCTACTCGATCGACGACGTGGCACGACGCATGCTGCTCGAGGTCACGCGTCGGCTCACCCTGGACGGCCACGACGTCTACCTGGTGGACCCGGAATCGATCGTGCCGGATCCCGATCCCGGCGATGGCGGCCGAGTCACCGTCGTCGAAGACCTTCACCACGTGCCTCTCGCCCTCTAGAAGTCTCCGTCGTGTCGCTGAAGCCGTCTTGCCCCAGCTCGCCGTCCTCAAGTGGGACGATGGCGACGTGACGAACTCCTCGCGCCCGACGATCTACGACGTGGCGGCTCGTGCTGGGGTGTCCAAGTCCTTGGTCTCGTTGGTCCTGCGCGAGCCCGGCACCGTGAGTGAACGCCGGCGGCGCGCGGTCCTGGAGGCGATCGACGAGCTCGGGTACCGACCGAGCTCGGCGGCCGCGTCGCTGGCGGGGACACGGACCAGGACGATCGGCATGGTCGTGGAGGACTTCGCCAACCTGTGGTTCGTCGATCTGCTGCAGGGCCTGCGCGAAGTGCTGAAGCCCGAGGGACTGCAGGTGTTGATGGGGGACAGGCAGATGACGATGTCCCCCGGTCGCGACGCGATCGACGCGTTCGTGTCGATGCGCGTGGAGGGGCTGGTGCTCGCCCTGGATCCGCCGGACGTGCTGACGGGCCTGCACGGGATCCCCGCTGTCGTCGCCGGCGAGCGTGGACCGCATCCTGACGGTGTTGCGAAGGTGGCCAACGATGATCGCTCGGGGGCGAGGCTCGCCACCAGGCACCTCATCGAGCTCGGGCACACCCGCATCGCGCACGTCACCGGCGAAGGGGGCGCGGCGCAGGTCCGGCGCGAGGCGTACGAGGCCACGATGACCGAAGCGGGTCTCGAGCCGCTGGTCGTCGGGCACGGCAACCCCACCAACGACGAGGCCGCGACCGTGGCGACGCGCGAGCTGCTCGCCGCCCGCCGCGACGTGACCGCGATCTTCGCCGCCAACGACGCGATGGGGCTGGGGTGCATGGGCGCTCTGCGCGAGGTGGGTCTGTCGGTGCCGGACGACGTCTCGATCGTGGGGTACGACAACTCGCTGATCGCCCAGGCCGCGTACCTCGACATGACCACGGTCGACGACCGGAGCCTGGACGTCGGACGTGAGACCGCCCGGGTTCTCCTCGACCGGATCGGGGGAGCCATGACGGAGGCGTCCACGCTGCTGCTCACCCCGTCGCTGATCGTGCGGTCGACGACTCGTCCAGCCGCCAGGTAGCAGTTCTCACTTGGCAGGGGTTGACGTGTCCTGCATCACAGCGTACGTTTTGGAGCGCTCCAGAGTTGCGCCGAATGTCTAGACAAAGGTCGGACCGGGATCGGCAGGCTCACTGACTAGAGACGAGTGATGATGAAGAAGATCGCGATGATCGGTGCAGTCGCCGCAGGGATGCTGGCGGTGACCGCGTGCAGCGGCACCGGCAAGAGCGAGGGCCCCGCCAACTCCAAGGACCTCGACCTGACCTACGCAGTCGTGACGCACGCGCCGCCCGGCGACGCGTTCTGGGACCGGGTCAAGTCCGGCGCCGAGCGGGCCGCGGACGACTACGGGCTCACGATGACGTACTCCGGTGACCCGGATCCTGCCGAGCAGTCCAACCTCATCGACAGCGCCGTCGCGGACGGGGTCGACGGGCTCGTGGTCTCGATGGCCAACCCCGACGGCGTCAAGAGCAGCGTCGAGAAGGCTGTCGCGGCGGGCATCCCCGTGGTGACCGTGAACGCCGGGCAGGACCAGTCGAGAGCTTTCGGAGCCATCACCCACGTGGGACAGTCCGAGACCCTCGCGGGCGAGGCGGTCGGCGCTCGGATGAAGAAGGACGGCTTCTCGAACGCCGTCTGCGTCATCCAGGTCGCAGGTGCCGTCAACCTCGAGGAGCGGTGCGCCGCTGCCAAGGGCGCGATGGGCGGCACGATGAAGAACCTTCAGGTCGACGGCACGGACGACAGCCAGGTCACCACGACGATCACCACGCGGCTGCAGAGCGACAAGAACATCGACGTCATCCTCACGCTCGGCGGCCAGCAGGCCATCGACGCCGTGGCAGCGGTCAAGGACGCAGGCAGTGACGCGAAGGTCGTCACGTTCGACCTGTCCGAGGACGTCCTGGCGGGCATCGAGGCCGGCGAGATCCAGTGGGCTGTCGACCAGCAGCCGTTCGTGCAGGGGTTCGAGGGCATCTCGGTCCTGTATCTCAAGAGCGTCAACGGCAATGACCTCGGTGGCGGCCAGCCGATCTACTCCGGGCCCGCCTTCGTCGACTCCTCGAACGCCAAGGCCATCGCGAAGTACGCCGCGAACGGCACCCGATAGACCGGCGCGCACCCGCGACCTTGACGCCACCAGAGAAGGAGAACGACCGGTGACCACGCAGCAGGACGTCTCGAGCGTCGTCTACGACCCCTTCAGCGTCGCGTTCCAGGAAGACCCGTTTCCGGTCTACGAACGCCTTCGGGAGGACGCCCCCGTCTACCGCAGCGAGAAGTGGGGCTTCTGGGCACTGTCGCGGTACGACGACGTCCGCGCCGCGCTGCTGGACCCGGAGACGTTCAAGAACCATCCGGGCATCGACCTCGACGCGACGAACGACCAGGGCGGCGAGGGCAACATCCCCAACCTGGACAACCCACGCCACGACGAGATCCGCAACGTGGTCCAGCGACTGTTCATGCCGCGCAGCATCGCTCGGCTCGAGGACGACGTCCGGCGCATCACCCGCCGGATGGTTGACGGCTTCGCCCATCGCGGGACGGCCGATCTGGCTCAGGAGCTGTCGTGGCCACTGCCCTACGAGGTGTTCTTCGACTTCCTCGGTCTGCCCGACGGAGACGACCGCGAACAGCTCATCACCTGGTCGCACGGTCTGAAGGACCGGGTCCCGGACGACGACACACTCACGCCGTTGGCCATCCACTCCACCGTCAGCTCACGCGAGTACATCGCCGACCTGCTCATGCAACGCCGCGTCCATCCGAGGAACGACCTGCTGACCCACGTCGTGCAGGCGGAGATCAACGGCATCCCGCTCGCCGAGCCGGAGATCGAGCAGGCCTCAGAGATCGTCGGACTGGTGTTCGGCCTGTACCTCGCCGGCATCGAGACCACCGCGGGCTTGCTGTCGACACTGTTCCAGGAGCTCGCTGCGCGCCCCGACCAGCAACGCGCCCTGCGCGAGGACCCGAGCCTGATCCGCAACGCGGTCGAGGAAGGGCTCCGGTTCCGGACGCCGTTGCAGCTGACGGTGCGGACCGCGACCCGCGACGTCGAGCTGCACGGCGTGACCATCCCGGCCGGTGACCGCGTGGCGATGGTGATCGGCGCCGCCAACCACGACCCGCGGCAGTACGAGCGCGCGGGCGAGTTCGACGCACTGCGACCCAACGTCCGCCACCTCGGCTTCGGCGAGGGCCTGCACGGATGCCTGGGCAACCCGCTCGCACGGCTGGAAGCGCGAGTCGCGCTGGAGGAGGTGCTGCCCCGCCTGGGGGAGTACCGCATCTCCGGCCGCGTCGAGCGCTACCCGTCCACGCCCAACATGGCGGTGCTCGACCATCTCGACATCGAGTTCGACCCGGCGCACGCCTCCGCGGCGCAGTCGTCCGTGCCGAGCGCGGATCATCGGCACGCTCCGACCTCCCTGCCGATGGTGGTCGAGGAGCGGGTCGAGGTCTCCGACCAGGTGGTGGCCCTGACCCTGACGTCGAGGGACGGCTCGGACCTGCCGCCATGGCAACCCGGCGCGCACGTCGACCTCGTCCTCGGGGACGGCCTGGTGCGGCAGTACTCGCTCAGCGGGGATCCGGCCGATCGCTCCTGCTACCGCGTCGGGATCCTCCACGAGCCCGACGGGCGCGGAGGCTCGACGTTCGTGCACACGAGTCTGCGAGCCGGCAGCCGGGTGGAGGTCCGCGGGCCGCGCAACCACTTCGCGCTCGAGGAGTCGCCGCAGTACGTCTTCATCGCCGGCGGCATCGGCATCACGCCGATCCTGCCGATGATCGCCCAGGCCGAGGCCGCGGGCGCGGACTGGACACTCGTGTACGGCGGGCGGACCCGGGCGACCATGGCCTTCCTGGACGAGCTCGCTGCGTACGGTGACCGGGTCGTCCTGTGGCCCCAGGACGAGCGTGGCCACATCGATCTGGACTCGCTGCTGGGCGAACCGCGCGCCGACACCCTCGTCTACGTGTGTGGGCCCTCCCCGTTGCTGGACGCCGTCGAGGAGCGGTGCCGGGTGTGGCCGGAGAACGCCCTGCACCTGGAGCGGTTCGCTGCCAAGCCCGTGGGTGCTCCCGCCCTGGACGAACCGTTCGAGGTCGAGCTGTCACGGTCCGGACGAGTGCTCACCGTCCCCACGGACCGCAGCGTCGTGGAGGTGCTGGACGACGCGGGCGTCGTCGTGCTGACCTCGTGCGGCGAAGGGACGTGCGGGACCTGCGAGACGCAGGTGCTGGACGGCGTGCCGGACCACCGCGACTCCGTCCTGACGCCGGCGGAGCAGCGGCGCAACGACTGCATGATGGTCTGCGTCTCGCGCTCCTGCTCGCCAAGACTGGTCCTGGACCTGTGAAGGTCTCCATCGGCGCCGAGGAACGTGAATGGACTGAGCTGCTCCCTCGGGGCACCTCGAGCCCTGCGTGGATGCACTCCGGGATCGCGGTGACCGACAGCGGCGAGGTGGTCGTGGCTTCACCCGAGGGGGACGCGATGGTCTTCCTCGATCGTGACGGCGCGGAGCTGCGCCGGGTGGCGACGCCCACCACGGACCTGCACGGCATCGTGCGCGACGTCATCGACGGCCGCGACGTCTTCTGGCTCGTCGACCACGGCCACAAGTACGTCCCGGCCAGCCCGGCGTACCTCGACCACCGGGTGCAGGGGCGACTCGTTGCCGTGACTCCCGACGGAGACGTCGTCCACGAGCTTCACGCACCTGCCCACCCGGCGTACGCGCACACGGGCTGGAGCCCGACGGCCCTCGCGGTCGAGGGCGAGGACGGACGGATCTGGGTCGCCGACGGATACGGCGCGTCCCTGGTCCACGCCTACGCCCCGGACGGGTCCTGGCTGATCACCGTCGACGGAGCCGACTCCGGCACGGCCTTCGACTGTCCGCACGGCATCGTCGTGGACCAACGCGGCCCTGAGCCGGTCCTTGTCGTGGCGGACCGGGCCAACCAGCGACTCGTCGAGCTAGGGCTCGACGGACGCACCCGCAGGGTGCTCGCCGCCGACCAGGTCTGGAGCCCCTCGGGGCTCGCGATCGACGACGACCTCCTGCTCGTCACAGAGCTGTGGGGTGACCTGGTGGTGCTCAACCGCGACGGCGCGGTCGTCGACCGGGTCGCTGAACAGCCCGCGGAGCCCGGGCGTCCCGGTTGGCCCAACGCGATGGCCGCCGGAGCCATGGTCCGGCCCGACGTGCGTCCCGGAGCGCTCAACAGCCCCCACGGCGTCGCAGTCGACCCGACGGATCGCTCCTGGGTGCTCACCGAGTGGTTCATCGGAGGTCGCGTCGTGCGCCTCTCGCCTCGAAGGACAGGTGCCGGCGGAACAGGTTGACCCACGCTCGGCGTGGTGAGGCGGCGACTAGTCTTCGAACATGTCCGAGCCGCCGCCGTTCAGCCCGACCATCGCACTCCTGACGGTGGCGCGGGTGTGGGACGCTGCGCTTGCCGACGAGCTCAAGGCGTTGGGACTCACGAGCCGCAAGTACGGCCTTCTCGGACACATTCGCGGCACGCCGGGCATCTCGTTCAGCGAGCTCGCGCGTCGGTCCCGGATCACGGTGCAGAGCGTCCACACGGCCGTGGCGGGGTTCGTGCAGAACGGTCTCGTCGACGACGACACCGCCCACGCCGGGTCCGCGTCGGCCCTGCGGGTGACTGCTGAGGGCGAGGCGCTGCTGGCGCGGGCAGCGGAGGTCGTCGACGACATCGACGCCCGGTTCGCCGATCAGCACCCCGGCCTGGTCGACGCGCTGCGGGCGCACGTGGCGGAGGTGTTCGCCGCACGCCCCTAACCTTCAGATAGGCTGAAGGTCATGGAATCGTTCTTGCTGTCCGTGCACGTGGTGGCGGGCATCCTCTTCGTCGGCCCGGTGGCCGTCGCGGCCAGTCTCTTCCTGCGGTATGCGCCCACGACCGATGCTCCGGCGGGTCGCCCCGCGATCAGGGACGCGGGCACGGCGCGCGTGCTGCACCGCATCACCCGCAGCTACGCCGCGATGGCGCTCATCGTGCCGGTCGTCGGACTTGTCCTGGCCATGGTTCAGGGCCGGACGACCGAGGTGTGGGTCGTGGTGGCGATGGTGCTGACTGCTGTCGCGGGAGGCCTGCTCGCGCTGCAGGTCGTCCCGGCACAGTCCTCCGCCCTCGATCGTCCTGATGACGGCTCCCAGCTGCGGCGGCTCAGCATGATGGCCGGCGTCTTCAACCTGCTGTGGGTCGCGGTGGTCGTGCTCATGATCGTGCGACCCGGATCGGTGCAGGTGTGAGACCGCTGCTGCGGACGCTGAGCCTCCTGTCGGTCCTCGAGCTGATCAGTGTCGTGGTCCTGCTCGGGAACGCGGTGACGGTGCACGACCGGGCGGTCACGAGCGCGCTCGGGCCGATCCACGGCGCCCTGTACCTCGCAGTGGCCGTCACCGCCCTGCTCGGACGTGGCCTCGGCACCAGGACGCGCGTTCTCGCGCTGATCCCGTTGCTGAGTGGTCCCCTCACGATGCGCCAGGTGTGGCGAGAGGCACAGGCGGTCCCGTCGGAGAACACCACATCTGGGTAGTTACAAGACTGTTGTTTCCAGATAGAGTGGTCGACGCAGCTGGTTCGGCTCCTCAGCCAGGGGAGTCGTGGCAACAGGGAACCCGGTGTGAATCCGGGACTGCCCCGCAGCGGTAAGTGGGAACGACCTTCGTCATCAAGCACTTGGCCCTCCAGACAACTCTGTGGCCTGGGAAGCGACGAACAGTAGGCGGCGGTGCTCCGGCACCTCCTGGCCCATGAGTCCGAAGACCTGCCAGTGCCGCACCGTCCAGACGACGGTGTGGGTCCGCGACCTCGTGGGAAGGTCAGGGGATCTGGGTCGCTGTGTCGTCCCGTCTCCGTCACCCCTGAGCTCGGATTGCGTCCACGCACCAGTTCACGAGGGGTGAACCGCATGACCATCACTGTCATCAAGCGCGACGGAACGCGCGCACCGTACGACGGCTACGAGATCGCCAGGTCCATCGAGGAGGCGAGCGCCGGGCTCGACGACCAGGTCGCCCGCGTCACGCAGCTGCAGTCCGAGCTCGAGATCACGCTGTTCGACGGCATCACCAGCGAAGAGCTCGACGAAGCCGTCGTGCAGGTCGCCCTGCAGAACGTCAAGGACGACCCGGCCTTCGACACGATCGCCTCACGCCTGCTGGTCAAGACCCTCTACAAGAAGGTCTTCGGCGAGGGCGTCACCCGCGACGAGGTCTACGCCTTCCACGGCCCGGCGTTCGTCGCCTCAGTCCTGAGGGGCGTCGAGCTGCAGCTGCTCGACCCACGTCTGGCGGAGCTGTTCGACCTCGAGGTGCTGGGCGCCGCCCTCGACCCCGACCGCGACGACCTCGTCCGCTACATCGGCGCGCAGACCATGCGTACCCGCTACATGATCTGCGAGCCCGACGGGACGCCGCTGGAGGTGCCGCAGTTCTTCTGGATGCGGGTCGCGATGGGCCTGTCGCTCAACGAGGACGATCCGACCTCTGCTGCCGTCGGGTTCTACGACAAGATGTCGCGCCTCGAGTACCTGGCGGCCGGCTCGACGCTGGTCAACGCCGGGACGGCGTACAGCCAGCTCTCCAACTGCTTCGTGATGCAGATGGAGGACGACATCGAGCACATCGCCAAGAGCGTCCGCGACGTCATGTGGCTGACCAAGGGCACCGGTGGCATCGGCATGTCGGTCAGCAAGCTGCGGGCCGAGGGATCGCCCATCCGCAGCAACAACACCGCCTCGACCGGGCCCATCCCGTTCATGCACACGATCGACTCGACGCTGCGCGCCATCAGCCGCGGGGGCAAGAAGTTCGGCGCGTTGTGCTTCTACATGGAGAACTGGCACCTCGACTTCGCCCAGTTCCTCGACCTGCGCGCCAACTCCGGCGACCCGTACCGACGCACCCGCACCGCCAACACCGCGGTGTGGATCAGCGACGACTTCATGAAGCGCGTGCAGGACGACCAGGACTGGTACCTGTTCGACCCGCTCGACGCTCCCGACCTCGTCGAGCTGTACGGCGCGGCCTTCTCGGCCCGCTACGCCGAGTACGCCGCGATGGCCGACGCGGGACAGCTGCGGCACAAGAAGATGCGCGCCCGTGAGCAGTTCCGCGCGATCCTGGTCTCGCTGCAGGCCAGCTCGCACCCGTGGCTGACGTGGAAGGACACCATCAACACGCGGGCGCTGAACCACAACACCGGCACGATCCACCTGTCCAACCTGTGCACCGAGATCACGCTGCCGCAGGACCGCGACAACGTCGCCGTCTGCAACCTCGCCTCGATCAACCTGTCCCGTCACGTCACCGGGCGCCGCCAGCAGGCCCGCGTCGACTGGAAGCGGCTGGCAGAGTCGACCCGCTTGGCCGTCCGTCAGCTCGACAACCTCATCGACATCACGATCTCGTCGGTGCCCGAGTCGGAGCACTCCAACGAGCTCAACCGCGCCCTCGGCCTCGGCGTCATGGGCTTCACGGACGTCGTCGAGCGCTTCGGCTACTCCTACGAGTCCGAGCAGTCGTACGAGCTGATCGACCAGGTGATGGAGTTCATCAGCTGGCACGCGATCGACGCGTCGGCCGACCTGGCCCGCGAGCGCGGCGCCTACCCGAACTTCGAGGGATCACGCTGGAGCCAGGGCATGGTGCCGATCGACTCCCTCGACCTGTTGGAGGCCGACCGCGGCGTGCCCGTCGACGTCGACCGCACGACGCGCCTCGACTGGGACGCTCTGCGTGGCAAGGTCCAGGCGGGCATCCGCAACTCCACTCTCATGGCGATCGCGCCAACCGCGTCCATCGGGCTCGTCGCCGGGACGACGCCCGGCCTCGACCCACAGTTCAGCCAGATCTTCAGCCGGGCCACCAGCTCGGGCAAGTTCTTGGAGGTCAACCGGAACCTGGTCGACGACCTGCGGGCGCTAGGCCTGTGGGAGAGCGTCCGTGAGGACCTGCTGCGGCACCAGGGCGACCTGTCGAAGGTCGACGGGGTGCCGGCCGAGCTGCAGGAGATCTACCGCACGAGCTTCCAGCTCTCGCCGTACGCGTTCGTCAACGTCGCCGCCCGCGCGCAGAAGTGGATCGACCAGGCCATCAGCCGCAACATCTACCTGCAGAGCCGTGACGTCGGCGAGATGGTCGAGCTCTACGCCGCGGCGTGGCGCATGGGCGTCAAGACGACGTACTACCTGCACATGATGCCGCGGCACACCGCCGAGCAGAGCACCGTCAAGGTCAACAAGGCTGCGGCCTCGACGCCGGCCGGGGGAGCGGCCCGAAGGGGCTTCGGCGCTGTCGGCACCGCTGTCGCCACGGCCCCCGCTCCCGCCGTCGTCCCCGCAGAGGTCGTCGAGCTCGAGCAGGTGGACGTCGTCGACGGTGCCGCCTGCCCTGTCGACCCGCAGGAGCGACTGAACTGCGAGTCGTGCCAGTGAGCCGCGGCATCCTGGGCACTGGCATCGAGGAGGGTCTGCTGCTCAAGCCCGTGACCTACCAGTGGGCCATGGACCTGTACGACCAGGCCGTCGCCAACACCTGGTTCCCCAACGAGATCCAGCTCGGCGAGGACCTGGCCGACTTCGAGCGCATGAGCGATGAGGAACGTCATGCGCTGACGTTCTTGATGAGCTACTTCAACCCCAACGAGCTGCTCGTCAACAAGGCGCTGGCGTTCGGCGTCTACCCGTACGTCAACGCGGCCGAGTGCCACCTCTATCTCGCCAAGCAGATGTGGGAGGAGGCCAACCACTGCATGAGCTTCGAGTACGTCCTGGAGACGTTCCCGATCGACCGTGAGGCCGCGTACGACTCCCACGTCACGGTGCCCTCGATGGTGGCCAAGGAGGAGTTCGAGGTCCGCTACATCAAGCGGATGACCGAGCAGACACTCGACATCACGACGACCGAGGGCAAGCAGGACTTCGTCCGCAACCTCGTGGCGTACAACGTCATCTTGGAGGGCATCTGGTTCTACTCCGGCTTCATGGTCGCGCTGAGCTTCCGGCAGCGGAACCTGCTGCGCAACTTCGGCTCGCTCGTCGACTGGATCGTGCGGGACGAGAGCCTGCACCTGAAGTTCGGCATCAACCTGATCCTCACGGTGCTGGACGAGAACCCGGACGTCGCGACCGAGGAGTTCGCCGCCGAGATCCAGCAGATGATCCTCGACGCCGTCGACATGGAGGAGGCGTACAACCGCGATCTCCTGCCCAGCGGCATCCTCGGGCTCAACGCCGACTACATCAACCAGTACGTCCGCTACCTCGCCGACCGGCGCCTCGAGGAGCTGGGCTTCGGTCCGCACTACAACGTCGCCAACCCGGCCAAGTGGATGGCCACGGCCAACGACACGCTGCAGCTCGTCAACTTCTTCGAGTCGACCAACACCTCGTACGAGGTGAATGCGAAGCAGGGCTGAGTCGTGATGGTCGAGTGCGGCCGGACCATCGACCCGGCTGGCTCAGTCGCGTCAGATGGGGTGTCGGTGGTCACGTCTAGGTTTGAGGTATGGCCACCACGACAGCTCTGACGACAGAAGATCTGTCCGATGTCGTGCGGTGGCAGGCCCGAGCCGAGGCGTACGCGATCGGCCGGATGGTCGACTATCGCGACGCGGAGATGGCTCGCACTGCGCTGATCGAGTCGTCTCTGCGGCGCAAGATCGAGCGGTCGGCGATCGCGTTGACGATTGGTGAGGCGACCGGGATGTCGGAGGCGCAGATCCACCTGCGGCTGTCAGTGGCTGACCGGGTGCGGGAGAAGACACCGCTCGTGTGGGCCTCCTTTGTCGACGGGCTGATCGACTTCTCCCGGGTCCGGGACATCAGCGCGACGATCGAGAAGCTGCACCGCGACGAGTCCATCGCCCGACTCGAGAGTCGGGTGATCGGCTACGCGACCAGCCATACCGCGGCTGAGCTGCATCAGTGGTTGCGGCGGTTCGTCCAGCGGGTCGAGGCTGATCTGGCCGTCGAACGGGCCGAGACCGAGCGCGCCGATCGGCGCGTGACGGTCACTCATGGTGACGACTCGATGTCCTGGCTGAACGCCTACCTGCCTTCTCACCAGGCAGCGGCCATCGAAGCGCGTCTTCGCAAGGAGGCGCGCAAGCCGGCTGCCCCGGACGATGACCGCACCGTGGCCCAGCGTGAGGCCGACCTGCTGGTCGCCTGGTGCACCAGCTCCGAGGCCGTCACCTCAGCGGTTGACGCGAACATCGCGGTCACTGTCGGGGCAGACGTCCTTGCTGGTGCGGCACCGGGGTTTGCCGAATCCACCGACGGGACATGGGCCGTCCCCGCCCCGTGGCTTGAGGACGTGATCGCGACCGGCAGCACGTTTTGGCACCGCATCGTCGTCGACCCGGTCACCGACGACGTCCTTTCCCACGAGTACGTGGGCCGGTTCGCACCTGACTCCCTCGCTCTAGCGCTGCAGTTCCTGCACGGCGTCTGCCAAGCACCCGGGTGCATGGTGCCGTCGGAGCGGTGCGATCTCGACCACCGGATACCGCACCCGGTTGGTCCCACCAGTGGCGACAACATGGGGCCGCTCTGTCGAAGACATCACAACCTCAAGGGCCACGGCCTGCTCCACTGGTCGACCAGCCCACCGAAACCGCCACCCGAGCCGCTCGTCATCGAGATCCACCCACCCGCGACCCACTTCGTCATGGAGTACGTCGCCGCCTGAGCACAGCGTCGGGGATCCGCCACGGGGTAGTACTGGGGGCATGCGCATCTTCTTCACCGGCGGCAGCGGCAAGGCCGGCAGGCACGTTGTCGCCCATCTCGTCGAGCAGGGCCATCAGGTCACCAACATCGATCTTGTTCCTCTGGGTCAGCCGGGGGTCGCCGACCTGCGTGTCGACCTCACCGATGCCGGGGAGGTCTACTCGGCGCTCGCGGGGCTCGCGACGCTCGAGGAGCTGGATCTGCCCGAGAAGCCCACGTACGACGCGGTCGTGCACTTCGCGGCGGTACCCCGGATCGCGCTGACGTCGGACGCCGCGACCTACGAGACGAACGTCCTCAGCACCTACAACGTGCTCGAGGCGGCGACCCGGCTGGGAGTGAACAAGATCGTGTTCGCCTCATCGGAGACGACGTACGGGATCTGCTTCGCCCAGGGCGAGCGCCGTCCGCTCTACGTGCCCATCGACGAGGAGCACCCCACGGTGCCGGAGGACGCCTACGCGATGTCGAAGGTCGCGGGGGAGGTCACGGCGCGATCGTTCCAGGCGCGCACCGGGACGGACGTCTACGGCCTGCGGATCAACAACGTCATCGAACCGCACGAGTACGCCGAGATCTTTCCGGCGTTCCTCGAGGACCCGTCGCTTAGACGTCGCAACGTGTTCGCCTACATCGACGCTCGCGACCTCGGGCAGATGGTGCAGCGGTGCCTGGAGACTGACGGGCTGGGCTACGAGGTCTTCAATGTCGCCAACGCGGACATGTCCGTGGCTGCGACGACGGACGAGATACGCGACCGCTTCTACGACGGGGTGCCGGTGCGACGCGGGATGGGGCCGGACGAGACGTTCTACGCGATCGACAAGGCCCGCGACCTCCTGGGCTTCGAGCCGCGGTACTCGTGGCGGGACGTGCTCGCCGGGACCTGACCACCAAGTGGGGGACCGCGTCGTGTCGTGCTTCATCGCACCGGATAACGTCGACGACGGACATCCACCACATCGAGAGGTTCCACACCCATGGAGAACGTGTTCACCGCCGGCGGTCACGAGGATCTGTCAGCCGTGCTGGTAGGTGCGGCACTGGCACTGATCGTGATCGGCGTCGCGGCCGCCCTGCACCTGTTCAGGAAGGGTCAGTCGCGGGCCGCAGGTGCCGTGCTGGCGGTCGCGTTCGCAGCAGCCGTGGTCTCGTTCGTGTGCTCGACCGACACCGTGCTGGTCGACTCCGACAAGCGGGTGGATGCCTTCGTCACCGAGGCCAGGGACACGTACGGTCTGCCCCTGACCCACAAGGACGGCGAGGCCGCCTACCGCGCCTACCGTTCGGGCGACGGGACGTTCGAGGTCAATGTCCAGGGCACCGAGTACGCCCTCAAGGTCAAGGAAAAGGGCGACAAGCTGGTGCTGCTGGTGCTCGGCGCGGAGCCCAACGCCGCCGGCTGACGGGCGTCGTTCGGGGCGCAGTGGGCGTCTCGAGCAGTTTCACGGCGTGATGGTGATCATGTGCGCGCCGCGGCTCGATCCCGCGGCGCAGATGCCCTCATCGTGATGAAAACCACGAATGACAGCGAATTTTGCCGCTGAGGGGCACCGCGAACCCTTGAAACGTCGGATTACCGTCGAATGGGTAAGCGTGAACCGACGTAGTGGAGTTACCCGATCATCTGGAACGCAATCACCCAACAGCCCGACGAGACGACCAAGAAGACCACCCGCACGCCGAGCCGTTGGCGCCGGATCGTGGCAACCAGCAAGCTCTCACCCGCGATGCTGGGCGTCGTCGCCCTCGTAGCCGCAGGCCTGGGTTCGTTCGCGACGACTGAGGCCAGCGCCGCGGGACACACCCTGGTCAGCCAGGGATACCCGACATCGACGAGCGGCGGCGCAGACGACGACCGCGCGGAGGACGCCGGTGAGGTCGACGTGAGTCGCAGCTACGACCGCCCTCCGATCGAGCGGGAGACCGCCGAGCTGGTCCAGCAGCGTGAGGCTGCCGTGACCAAGAACGACCGGGTCATCGCGGCCCGGGCTGCCGAGCTCGTGAAGAAGAAGGAGCGTCGGGCGAAGCTGGAGAAGATTCGTCAGGCCAAGCTGGAGAAGAAGCGTCGCAACGGATGGGTCATGCCCGTCAAGGGCTACACCCTGACCGCCCGGTTCGGCCAGCAGAGCTCGCTGTGGTCGAGTGGCGCACACACCGGCCTCGACTTCGCAGGTCCGTCGGGGTCCAAGCTCGTGGCGATGGCCTCGGGCACGGTCACGTCGGCAGGCTACTCGGGCGCCTACGGCAATCGGACGGTCATCAAGCTGGCCGACGGCACTGAGGTCTGGTACTGCCATCAGAGCAGGATCGTGGTGAACGTCGGCGACAAGGTCTCGCCGGGAGAGGTGATCGGATACTCAGGCTCGACCGGCAACGTGACCGGTCCGCACCTTCACCTGGAGGTCAGGCCGTCCGGTGGCTCACCGGTGAACCCCGAGACGGTCATGCGCCAGCACGGCCTCACTCCATGACCTGTCGTCGGCCGCGCGCTCACGGCTCACGTGGACGGAAGTCGCCGATCACGTCGTCGCCGGGCTGGACGATGCCGTAGCTCGACTCGGGGAACGGCTGCCAGGCGCCGGCGAAGCTGCCCACCGGCTCGGACACGACGACGCGGGTCTCGTCCGACAGACCCACGAACGCGGGATTGTCCGGATACAGGTTGCGGAGCGTGGAGATGGCGGCGCTGACGTACAGCGTCCGGCTCTGGTGCTCGCTGGAGTAGCGGAACGACCACAGGCGCTCGCCGTCCGACGTCGCCACGGTCATCTGCACCGGGTGCTCGACCCCGTGCCGGCGCCCGGTCGCCTCGACGAAGCCGACCATCCGTTCGACGGCCGCCACCGGATCGTCCGTGAGCCCGAACGTCAGGGCCAGGTGGAACATGACCTCGGAGTCGGTCGATCCCTCGATGGACGGGTAGAGCGCCGGGTCCACCGCGAGGGCGAGGTCGCGCTTCAGCAGCGCGAAGTCCCGGATCAGGCCGTTGTGCATCCACAGCCACCGGTCGTGCCGGAACGGGTGGCAGTTCGTCTGCTGCACGGGCGAACCGGTGCTCGCGCGCAGGTGGGCGAAGAACAGGCCGGACGAGGTCGATCGGGCGAGCTCGCGCAGGTTCTGGTCGTTCCATGCGGGTTCGACGCCGCGGAACAGGACCGGGACGTCCGGACCGCGCGTGTCCGGCATGTCGCGCATGGTGGTGTCCAAGCCGTACCAACCGACGCCGAAGCCGTCGCCGTTGGTCGCCTCCGCCCCCATCTGCGCGTGCAGGCTCTGGTCGATCAGGGACGGTGATGGTCGGTAGAGCAGCTCCTCGAGCAGGATTGGGCTACCCGAGTACGCCAGCCAACGACACATCGTGTGCTCCTGTCATCCAGGGCCGCCACTCGAAGTGTCTCCCAGATCGTCGTCGAGCACACGCGGAGAGTCGTCTCACCCAATGTGGGTGAGGCGTCCCGGCTCGGTTGAGCGGACGATCGACAGGACGGACCCGGGAGGAGAGACGATGGATGACGCACGCACGGACGACCCGAGCACGGCGCAACGTCTGAGTGCCGAGGCGCTCGGCACCTTCTGGCTGGTGCTCGGCGGGTGTGGGACAGCCGTCCTCGCCGGACAGGCGGTCGGGGCCCTCGGTGTCGCCTTCGCCTTCGGCCTCACGGTCCTCACCGGCGCCTACGCGTTCGGGCCGATCTCAGGGGGACACTTCAACCCGGCCGTGAGCGTCGGCCTGGCGACGGCCGGCCGGTTCGCCTGGCGCGACGTCCCTGCGTACGCCGTGGCCCAGATCGTCGGCGCGACGATCGCCGGCGCACTCCTGCTGGCGATCGCCAACGGCCAGCCCGGCTTCGACGCCGTGGCGAGCGGCTTCGCGAGCAACGGGTACGGCGACCGTTCCCCGGGCGGGTACTCGCTCGCGGCGGTCCTGGTGACCGAGGTGGTGCTCACCGCGTTCTTCCTGTTCGTGATCCTGGGCGCGTCGTCGCGGCGGGCGGCCGTGGGCTTCTCAGGTCTGGCGATCGGTCTGGCGCTCACCCTCATCCACCTGATCAGCATCCCGGTCAGCAACACCTCCGTGAACCCGGCGCGCTCGCTCGGCGTGGCCTGGTTCGCCGGCAGCGACGCGATGGCGCAGGTCTGGGCCTTCATCCTCGCGCCGATCGTCGGTGCCGCCATCGCCGGCATCGTCCACGCACGACTCCTCGACGACACGTGACGAGGGCGTACTCAGTCCCGCGCCCGACCGAGCCTGGTGTGGGTCCGAACCAGTGAGACCACGACGACAGCGGTGAAGACGATGAGCGCGCAGACCAGTGCCCGAGCCGCCTGCCCTGTCGCGTGGACGTCGCCGTAGCCCACGGTGGCCATGGTGCTCAACGTGAAGTAGAGCGCGTCGGTGCGCGTCCGGAGCCCGGACATCTGATCGGGATCGGACAGCTCCATCAGGTAGAAGGTCATCGCGGACGTCACGACGACGAGCATGAGCATCAGGACCACCGCGCGGTCACTGCGCCTCGTCATGCCGTCCCTCACCGCCCGCAGCTCCAGCACCATCATGCCGGCCAGCAGGACCAGCCCGGCGACGGTGAGGGCCAGGCTGATGCCGATCCGGGTGGGAGAGCTGTCCCAGGTCACCGGCACCGCGAAGTAGACGAGCAGCAGGGCGACGGCGGTCCATCCGGGCCGGACCCAGGCCATCGTGTACCTCCTCGTCGATCCGCCCGCGGGCCAGCTCAGCATATCGGCCGCGTGTGACCGGGTGTCTGAGCTCGACCGGTTCGGGGCGCCTCAGCGGGGTAGTGCACAGGCACGGGTCGAGTTGCACCTAGGAAATGACGACGCCCCGAGGTGCCGCCGGTTCAAACCATGTGCCGGCGGCACCGACCTCACCTCGTGGGCCCGCGTGTGAGGATTCCGGGCCATCCGGCCAATCCGAACGGCCTCGGGCGCCGAAACACGAGTGTGGACCCCGGTCAGGCACTCGGTGTGCGGCTCGCCCGCCAGGACGAGTGCGCCCTCGAGGACATCTACGCGGCGTACGGCCCGGCGCTGCTGACGTACCTGCGCCGGTACGTGGGCCCGGACGAAGCCGAGGACGTGCTGCAGCGGACCTTCCTGGACGTGTGGCGAAGCGCGGGGAGGTACGAGCCCGAGCAGCGCTTCAGCAGCTGGTTGTTCACGATCGCCCACCACCGTGCCGTGGACACGGTCCGCCGCCGCCGCGCCACGGTCGTCGATGTCGACACGGTGCGCGGGCTGATCGGCGAGGATGGGCGCGAGACGGCCGCGAGGTACGCGGATGCGGCGGAGGTGCGGGCGGCTCTCGCTCGTCTTCCTGATCATGAACGGACGGTCCTCCAGCTGGCCTACTACGAGGACCTGACGCAGCGCGAGATCGCGACCCATCTCGACGTCCCGCTCGGGACGGTGAAGGCTCGCGCCTCGCGCGGCACCCATCGTCTCGCCGGCCTCATCACGGACGAGACCGACATCGACGAAGGCCATCATGAACGTTGACGACCACCCGGACCTGTTCGGGCTCATCACCGGAGAGCTCCCCAACCGCGACGCCACCGCCGCAGGATCACACCTCAGGCGGTGCGATCCGTGCCGCCGTGAGCTCGCCGAGACCGCTGTCGGGCACGCCCTCCTGACCCGCAGCTCGCGGACGCTGTCTCCGGACCCTGCCGGGGCCCAGGAGCACGGTGCGTTGCCGCCGATGGTGCAGCCACGCGCTCGACCGCGCAGGGTCGGAGTCCTCGTCGCGGCCGCCGCCGTCCTCTGTGCCGCGGCCGGCGGGCTCGCGCTGTCGGTGCTCGGCGACGACCCGTCGGTCCCACCGACGAGCGCTCCGCGGACGCTGGCGAGCGCCTCGTTGCTCCCTGTCGCGGACGGCGACGCGGCGGTGAGCGGCGAGGCCGAGGTGTACCAGGGGCGGGCCGGGCGCACGTCGATGAGGATCAGCGCCACCGACCTCCCACCGGCTGCCACCGGACACTTCTACTACGCCTGGTTGCTCGATCCCCGCACCCAGAAGATGCTGCCCCTGGGTCAGCTGGGGCCGGACGGTGGCTCGTTCGACGTGTCCGACACGACCCTGGCGGCGTACAGCGCGGTCGACGTGAGTCTCGAGGCCGACGACGGCGATCCCGGGCACTCGGTGACGTCGGTCCTGCGCGGCGGATACCAGTTCGACGATCGTGCATCCGATCAGGGCCCCTAGGACGAAGTACGGGGCAACGGTCGGACTCACCGGCCGAACTGGGAGGAACAGTCATGAAACGAGCTCTTGCAGCGGTAGCGGTGGCACTGATGACCGTCACTGGCCTGGTCGCCACGACCAGCACGTCGGCGTCCGCGCACAGCACGCGCCACTCGCAGTCCCACGCACGTCTGGGCTACACCCAGGTGGTCGTCGCGCCGCCGGTCTACGACCTGGTCACGTCCGCGGGGATCACCCCGGCCCCCCTCAACGGCGCCAAGGCGTCCGCCTTCAAGGGCACGCTCGCGGCCAAGTTCCCCATCACCAGCTACCGGCTGCGCGGCCTGCAGATCAGGCACACCGGCGGCATCAGCCTGACCGCCGGCACGGCGACGATCTCCCTCTCCGACTTCAACATCGACCTCGCCCGGGGTCGGGTCAGCGGTGTCGTCAACGGCACTGTCGGCAACGTCGGACGGGTCGACCTGTTCAAGATCAAGGGCTCGGACCGGGGCGATCTCGGCCTGGTGCGTCTGACGCTGACGGACACCGCGGCCGGAGCGCTCAACACCACGTTCGGTGTCGACGCCTTCGCCGAGAACGCCACCTTCGGCTACGCGACGCCGCGACCGTTCGCGAGGTTCTAGGCAGCACCGGGATCGCATCCGATCCCGCGCAGGGAGGGAGCCGCGACCGTCCTCGACGGTCGCGGCTCTCGCCGGTGCGGTATCCGTGCAAAAGTGGTGTGTGCCGTCCTCCGACAAGCTGTCCTGGTTCCTCACCGTCGCCGAGCGCGGCAACCCCCGCACCCGGATCGACGAGGGCCACCCGGCTGACCAGGCCTGGTCGACCGGCAACCGGGTCCGCCCCCTCGTGCACGGTGAGACGTACTTCGCCGAGCTGTTCGAGCGCATCGAGGCCACGCGCGAGGGCGATCTCATCTACTTCACCGACTGGCAAGGCGATGCCGACGAGCGCCTGACCGGTGAGCCGGGCAGCGAGGTCGTCGAGGTCCTCGGCCGGGCCGACGAGCGAGGAGTCGACGTGCGCGGTCTGGTGTGGCGCTCACACTCCGAGGCGTTGGGCTTCTCCTCGGGTGAGAACCGGCGTCTCGGCAAGGCCCTGCAGGACAGGGGAGCCGAGGCCCTGCTCGACATGAGGGTCAGGCTGGGCGGCTCCCACCACCAGAAGATGGTCGTCATCCGGCACCGCGACGACCCGACGCGCGACATCGCGTACGTCGGCGGCATCGACCTGTGCCACTCACGGCGCGACAACGCCGAGCACGGGGGAGACCCGCAGGCGCTGGAGATGGCCGAGGAGTACGGTCCCACCCCGCCGTGGCACGACATCCAGGCCGCGATCTCCGGACCGGCCGTCCGCGACGTCGAGACGGTGTTCCGTGAACGGTGGCTGGACCCGACCCCACTGAGCCGCAGCCCGATCAACCTGCTCGCCGACGTGGTGCGGCGGCTGGACCGCAGCCCGGACCCCCTGCCCGACCAGCAGCCCGCCCCGCCCGAGGTGGAGGGCGGCACGCATGCGGTCCAGCTGCTGCGGACCTACCCGGACCTGCGCCTGGATCGCGACTACGACTTCGCGCACGGCGGAGAGCGGAGCGTGGCCCGCGGATACAGCAAGGTCATCGCCAAGGCGCGACGGCTGGTCTACGTCGAGGACCAGTACCTGTGGGGGACCCGCATCGGCGACGTGTTCACCAAGGCGTTGCGCGAGCACCAGGACCTGCACGTCATCGTGGTCGTCCCGATCCATCCGGACAAGAAGGGCTTCTCCCGGACGGCCCAGCTCCTCGGCCGACGGCGGGCGATGCTCGAGATGATGGAGGCCGCGCCGGACCGGGTCGCGGTGTACGGCATCGAGAACCACGCGGGCACGCCGGTGTACGTCCACGCCAAGACGTGCATCGTCGACGACACCTGGGCGACGATCGGCTCGGACAACTTCAACCGCCGCTCGTGGACCCACGACTCCGAGCTGTCGGCCGCCGTGATCGACCTCGCGGAGGACGGATCGTTCCCGCGCGACCTGCGCCTCACGCTCGCTGCGGAGCACCTCGACCGCGAGGACGTGCAGGACTGCGCGGATCCGGCCACCATGTTCGCGGCGTACGCCCGAGCCGCAGCCGACCTCGACGACTGGCACGCGGGCGGACGGGCGGGGGACCGGCCGGACGGTCGACTCCGCCGCCTCGCTCCGCCGCACCTGGGCGTGGTCAAGCGCGCCCTCGCGGCCGTCCCGTACCGCGTCCTGCACGATCCCGACGGCCGCCCGCGGCCGATCCGGGGCACCGACAGGTTCTGAGACTCATCGGCCGACGCGCGCGGCGACCATCTCCCACCGGCCACGTGTGGTTCACTTCACGGACAGACATCGTGTCCGTTCCGGATGTCTTGGAGCGCCACCATGTGCCCGTCCCCGACCGGGGGCGAGAACGGGAGACTGCAGTGAAGCGATCCATCAAGTCCGCCACCCTCATCATCTCGATCGCCGCGATGAGCCTCGGTGCGGCAGCGTGCGGCGGTCCGCCGGACAAGGACTCCGACAGCACCTCGAAGGCCGCGAGCGCCACGTCGGCCAAGGACGTCGGCGGCATGGACGCGCTCGTCAAGGCCGCCCAGAAGGAGGGTCAGCTCAACGTCATCGCGCTGCCTCCGACGTGGGCCAACTACGGCAAGATCATCGACGCGTTCGAGTCCAAGTACGACATCAAGATCAATTCCGCCCAGCCCGACGCCGCGAGCCAGGACGAGATCAACGCAGCCAACACGCTCAAGGGCACCAAGCGGGCCCCGGACGTGTTCGACCTCGGCCAGTCCGTCGCCCTGGCGAACACCGCGATGTTCGCGCCCTACAAGGTCGCGACGTTCGACTCGATCCCCGAGGACTTCAAGGATCCCGACGGCACCTGGGTCAACGACTACGGAGGATTCATGTCGATCGGGTTCGACACTGACAAGGTTCCCGAGGTCACGAGTCTGGACGATCTGCTCGGCGCGAAGTACAAGGGCAAGGTCGCGCTCAACGGCGACCCGACCCAGGCCGGTGCCGCGTTCAGCGGTGTCGTCATGGCTGCGGTGGCCAACGGTGGCTCGGCCGACGACGTCGCCCCCGGAGTCGACTTCTTCGAGAAGCTCAAGAAGGCGGGCAACTTCCTGCCCGTCGACCCGACCCCCGCGACGATCGAGTCCGGGCAGACCCCCGTCGTGATCGACTGGGACTACACGAACGCTGCCGAGACGGCCAAGCTCCCGTCGTGGAAGGTCGTCGTGCCCGAGGGCGCGGCAGTGGGTGGCTACTACTACCAGGCGATCAACAAGGACGCTCCGCATCCTGCGGCGGCCCGGCTGTGGCAGGAGTTCCTGTACTCCGACGAGGGCCAGAACCTCTATCTCGGTGGCGGCGCCCGTCCGGTGCGTGCCGATGCGATGAAGGCCGACGGCACGCTGGACGAGGCGCTCTACGACAAGCTGCCTGCGGTGCAGGGCGATCCGGTCCTGCCGACCGAGGAGCAGACCAAGACGGCCGCGGCCTACCTGTCCAAGAACTGGTCGAAGGTCGCCGGCTGATGAGTCCGTCGACTCCGTGGCGGTGAGCCGGAGGGCCCGGCGCCTGGCCCCCTTGCTGGGCCTGGTGCCGTTCTTCGGCTACCTCACGATCTTCCTCCTGATCCCGACCGTCGCGGTCGTCGTCGGGGCGTTCGTGGAGAACGACCGTGCGAGCCTGTCCAACATCAAGGCCCTCGGCGACGACGTCGTGCTGCGCACCCTGTGGCACAGCGTCGTGCTGTCGGCCGAGAGCGCGGTGATCGGTGCCGTGCTGGGTGCGTTGCTCGCGTACGCGGTGGTGACCGGCAACCCGGACGGCCTGCTGAGGCGATCGGTGACCAGTGCGTGCGGCGTCCTCGCGCAGTTCGGCGGCGTCACGCTCGCGTTCGCCTTCATCGCCACGCTCGGATTCTCCGGTGTGGTGACCGAGGCCGGTCGCGACCTGCTCGGCATCGACCTGTTCGGCAGCGGGTGGCTGTTCGGCCTCAAGGGTCTGACGCTGGTCTACACGTACTTCCAGATCCCGCTGATGGTGATCGTCTTCCTGCCGTCGTTGGACGGCATGCGGGTGCAGTGGCGCGAGGCCGCGGAGAGCCTCGGCGCCTCCACCTGGCAGTTCTGGCGGTACATCGCCGGTCCGCTGCTCCTGCCGGCGTTCCTCGGCTCGATGCTGCTCCTGTTCGCGAACGCCTTCGCGGCGTACGCGACCGCCGCGGCGCTCGTGAGCCAGGGGAGCCCGATCCTGCCCCTGCTGATCCGCAACGCCCTCACCAGTGAGATCGTCCTCGGTCAGAGCCATCTGGCGTTCGCCCTGGCGCTCGACATGATCGTCGTCGTCGTGATCGTCATGACGCTGTACGCCCTGCTGCTGCGGCGGACCTCGAGGTGGCTGACATGAGCGTCAACCGCACCCGTGCCCGCCGCCGGCTCCAGGCGTTCCGCATCACGGTGTTCACGGTGCTGGGGCTGTTCTTCCTCGTGCCGCTCGCCTCGATGGCCGCCTACAGCATCCGGGTGCCCGGCGGCGGGCGGACGCTCGACTACTGGAAGCAGCTGGGCCAGGATCCGGATCTGCGCAGCGCGATCATCACCTCGCTCGAGCTCGCGTTCCTGACCGTCGTGCTGATGCTCGTGCTTCTCGTGCCGACCATGATCTGGGTGCGCCTGCGGGTCAGGTCGATGTCACGGGTCGTGGAGTTCTTGTGCCTGCTGCCCCTGACGATCCCCGCGATCGTGCTGGTGGTCGGGCTCAAGGGCGTCTATGCGTGGGTCGCCTACTTCTTCGGCGACACGAGCCTGACGCTGACCTTCGCGTACGTCGTGCTCGTGCTGCCCTATGCCTACCGGGCGATCGACGCTGGACTGGCCTCGATCGACGTGGTCACCCTGTCCGAGGCTGCCCGCAGCCTCGGAGCCGGCTGGTTCACCGTGATCGCCAGGATCATCGTGCCCAACATCGGCGCCGCGCTGCTCTCGGCGGCTTTCATCTCGGTGGCCCTCGTGCTCGGCGAGTTCACCCTGGCCTCGCTGCTCAACTACACGAACCTGCAGGTCGTGATCAACCTGTTGGGCAAGAGCGACAGCCAGACCTCCGTCGCGGCCTCCCTCGCCTCGTTGGTCTTCGCATTCGTGATCCTCATCCTGCTGTCCTTCGTCGGACGACGTCGGACCGCGCGCCGCGCGACGATCGACATCGCGCCGGCGCCTCAACCATCCACGAAAGAAGGCTGAGCCATGACCGCCCCGACGACGGCCACGCGTGAAGGTCTCGAGATCCGCCTGGAGGACTTGAGGCGCAGCTTCGGGGGCGTGACCGCTCTCGACGGCCTGTCCCTCACTCTCGCCCCGGGCGAACTGGTCGCGTTGCTGGGCCCCTCGGGGTGCGGCAAGACGACGGCGCTGCGCATCGTGGCGGGCCTCGACGAGCCCGACAGCGGACGGGTCGTGGTCGGCGACGACGACGTGACGGACGTGCCGGCCAGCAAGCGCGACATGGGCATGGTGTTCCAGGCGTACAGCCTGTTCCCGCACATGACGGCCCAGCAGAACGTCGAGTTCGGGCTCAAGCTGCGCGGACGCGACGCCCGAGGAAGGCGCGCCCGCGCATCAGAGGTCCTCGAGCTCGTGGGGCTGTCCGCCCACACGAACAAGTACGCCGCCCAGATGTCCGGCGGTCAGCAGCAGCGGGTCGCCCTGGCGCGTGCCCTCGCGATCGAGCCATCGGTCCTGCTGCTGGACGAGCCGCTGTCTGCGCTCGACGCCAAGGTGCGGGCGCAGCTGCGCGACGAGATCCGGCGGGTGCAGCTGGAGGTCGGCACGACCACGCTGTTCGTCACCCACGACCAGGAGGAGGCGCTGGCGATCGCCGATCGGGTCGGTGTCATGAGCGACGGGCGGCTCGAGCAGCTCGATGCGCCCGAGGCGCTCTACTCCCGCCCCGCCAGCACGTTCGTCGCCTCCTTCGTGGGCCTCATGAACCGGGTGCCCTGCCAGGTGCGGGACGGCGGTGCCGAGGTGCTCGGCCGGTCGATCACGACCCTGCCCGGCTCGATCACCGACGGGCCGGGTGTCGCGCTCGTACGCCCCGAGCAGCTGTCGGTCACCGACGCCGCCGACGCGGGGGACGGGGTCGTCGCGCACCTGAGCTTCCTCGGCTCGTACTCGAGGATCACGGTCGGCCGTCCGGACGGGACCGAGCTGCTCGTGCAGGTGCCGGCGTCGAGCGCTCCAGGTCTTCGCGTCGGGAGCAGCGTCACGGTGAGCCTGCACGCGACCGACCTGCTCGTCTCAGCAGGCGCGGTGTAGCATCGGACTCGCAAGACCTTCACACTCTCGCCGGTGTGGGGGTCTTGTTTTCATAGCAGGCCCACGCTCTCCGCATGCCGGCGAACCGCCGAGCTGTCGGCGGCCAGCACGAACGGCACATCCGGCGCCCAGTCCTGCGCGATCTGCTCCACCGTGCCGTCACCCGGGTCGAGACGGACCTCGCGGATGTACACCGCGAGGATCCTGCCGGGGTACGAGCGAACGATGTCGGCGTAGATCGCGGGGTCCTTCTCGCCGGAGTCGCCGATCAGCACGAACTGCAGGTCCGGGTGCAGGTCCAGGATCTCGCGGATGCGCCCGTGCTTGTCCTCCCTGCCGGCGCGGGTGCCGAGGAGGTCGCGCAGCAGCAGGGGGCCGCGGGGGAACTCGTGGTGCTCGAGGAACGCGGTCAGGAACGTGTGCAGGTTCCAGGGGCTCGACGAGACGTAGAAGACCGGATTCGTGTCGCCGGCCGCGAGATCGCGGTAGAGCGCCGCAGCCCCCGGGAACGCCTCACGGGTGAGCTCCGAGCCCGCGAGCGTGTGCAGGACCATCTGGCCGACCCGCTGCACCCCGGTCTTGATGACGGTGTCGTCCACGTCGGACAGGATCCCCAGGCGGGCGGACGGACCCGGGACACGGACGTCGACCGTGGTGCTGGTGCCCGGTCCGGGGAGGAAGCCTCGGTACTCCCCGTCGAGCGAGACCGTCCCGGCGGCCCACGGCGACGGAAGGGGGGAGGCGACGGGGACCGTGACGAGGAAGTAGCCGTCCTCGTCCGAGACGGTCCGGATCTGCGTCCCGCCGACCTCGACCCGGAGCGGGACCCCTGGCAGCTCCCGGGTCATGAAGTTCTGGACGCCGCGGCGCACCGCGGCGCCGACGCCCTCGCCCTCGGCCGCCCGGGTCGGCGGCGGATTGTCCAGGACGCGTCCCCGCACGACCACGCCGGCGGGACCGCCGTGCCCGCCGTACGACTCGATCCGAAACGTCGTGGGTGCCGAGCGAGGTGAGAGGAGGGGCGTCGACTCCAGGAACCGCTCGACCTTCGTGACCCACCGGCTCGCACCCATGCCGCCACCGTAGCGCCACGGTCGTGCGAGAGGATGCGGGCATGTACGTGAAGATCTGCGGCCTGCGTGAGCCCGAGCACGTGGACGTCGCCGTCGAGGCCGGTGCGCGCGCGGTCGGCGTCGTGATGAACGAGACCAGCTCGCGACGAGCGACCGAGACGGAGGCGGCCGCCGTCGTCTCCGCTACGGCTGGGCGGGTCGACACGGTGCTCGTCGTCAACGACATGCCGGCTGCCGAGGCCGCGCAGACCGCCCGCCGGCTCGGCTTCGACATTCTCCAGCTGCACGGCCCCGCCTATGGTCGCGCCGACTTCGTCGCGGCGCTGTCGGTGTTGCCCCGCGTCTGGCGAGCGACGTCGCTGGCCACGGCCCCGTCCCTGCAGGTCGGCGCGCACGGCGAGGAGATCCTGCTGCTGGACTCCCCGAGCCCCGGTTCGGGCGAGCGTTGGGACTCCTCGTCCCTGGCCGCCGACGCGCCGGCCGGCACGTGGCTGCTGGCCGGCGGGCTCACGCCCGGCAACGTGGCCGACGCGGTGCGCGCGGTGCAGCCGTGGGGCGTCGACGTCTCCAGCGGCGTCGAGACGGCGCCCGGGCGCAAGGACGGCGACCTGATCTCGGCCTTTGTGCGTGCCGCACTGCAGGCCTGACGCACGCCGCGCGTTTCACGCATCTTTGACGGTGGCGGGCTACCGTGCCGACCATGAGGAGGCTGGCCGGCCCGTTGCTGTCCGCACTGGTCGTCACCGCCGTCATCGCGACGGCCCCCGGACCGGCAGCGTCGGCAGGCGTCGCCGACGTTGTCGCAGGTGCCGACGTCATCACCACGGAGACGCAGCTGCGAGCTGCGTGGGCCGACCCTCGCCGCACGAAGCTCGAGATCGGCGCGAACATCGTCCTGCGCGACTGCGAGGCCGGTGACCCGATCCGCGAGACCGCGTACCCGGTGCTCGTCGAGGGGAACGACCACTCGATCCGGCAGACCTGCTTCGAGCAGCGGCTGCTGCGTCAGGACGGCACGGGTTACATCCTGCTGCGGGGTCTCACCCTCAGCCGAGGCGGCTCCGACGGTCCTGGAGCAGCCGTCACGACCCGGGGCGAGATCAGGGTCGAGAGCAGCGTGATCCGGCAGAACCTCGCCGAGGAGCCCGGCGGTGGGATCTTCTCGATGCGCGGTGCCACGATCGTCGACTCGGTGATGACGGGCAACCTCGCCAACGACGACGGCGGGGCCGTCTACGCCAGGCGAGGAGGGGTCAGGGTCTACGACTCGACCCTCAGCAACAACCTGGTGGACGGCTCGGGAGGCGCGATCGGCTCCACCGGCGACGTCGTCGTGGTGCGGTCGCACGTCGACGGCAACACCACCGACGGTGACGGCGGGGCGATCTACACCGACGAGGACGGCGACGTGACGGTCGTCGACTCCACCGTCGACGGCAGCGACGCCGACGGACCCGGCGGGGCGATCTTCACCCTCGACGGGGACGTGGCGATCTACGGCTCCACCCTCATCGGCAACCGCGCCGACGACCGGGGCGGGGCGATCTCGGGCGAGGCCGACGTGCTGCTGGTGAACACCACCCTGGCGCGGAACTTCGCGAGCGCCCACGTGGGAGGAGCGGTCTGGAGCCGGGGCGACATGACCCTGGTGGGCTCGACGGTGGCGGACAACTACGCGGAGGGCCAGGGCGGCGGCGTGCTCGCAGCGGGACGCCTCTCCGTGGTCAGCTCGACCGTGTCGTCCAACTCGGCCAGCTCGGCTGCGAACCTTGCCTCCGGGCACGGCCTGGTGATGTTCGGGAGCATCATCGGTCCAGCCGGCACGCGCGGCGGCATGGTGCCGACGACCCGGAACTGCGTGAGCGGCGAAACGACGGGCTCGACCTACAACGTCGTCACCGACCAGAGCTGCAAGCTGGACGATCCCACGAACGTGGTCGGTGTCGGTGACCTCCAGATCGACGGCCTGGAGCTGGACCCGGACAGCCGGATGCTCGTGCCGCGACCGGGCAGCCCGGTGCTCGACGTGATCCCGGAGGCGGACTGCCACCCGGTCATCGCTGCCCCCGAGGCACCCGACTTCCTGTTGAGCCAGCACGTCGACTGGCGTGCGGCAGCCTCGATGGACGGAGCAGGGCGCGTACGGCCGCAGGGCACGGCGTGCGACGTGGGCGCCGCTGAGCCCGGGTCCGATCGATGAGGGGCCGGACGGGGTTGGTCCTGCTGCTCGGCGTCGTCCTGGCCGGGGGAGCGCCCCACCTCGATGCCGATCCCATGGCGGGCACCGCCGTCGTGCGCGGCGACGCCGGTGCGAGCCAGCAGGTGTCGCTGGCAGAGGCGGGCCGGGCGACGACCCGAAGCACGCCGACGTCGCGCAGGAAGGCACGTCGGACCCGCCAGATCCTGAGGCTGGAGGCAGCAGTGCGGGCCACGAACCCCGCGATCGCGTCCAGGGACCGCGCCGCCCGCAACCTCGCAACCTGGCTGCGCTGCGTGAGCAGCGTCGGCGTCGATGAGGCCGGCGACCCGGCCCGCGGATCGGGCTTCGCCCTCGACGCGCGCGACGGGACGGGGGAGAGCAACCGGCGTGCCCTGACCGTCCACCGCGGAGCGGGACGACCGATGTGGACCTTGCTGACGTTCAGGCGGACCGGGTCCTGCCGCAGCGCCCCGACCCGAACGGGTGGAACCGCAGATGCGGCCCGCCGGGTCACCAGCCCGCCGAGCGCGAAGGTCCGGACGCTCACGACCCGGCAGGCCACGCGGCGGGTGGCCGCGCTGCGTCGCGCGGTCGACCGGCTCGAGCAGCGTGTCCGCCGTGACGAGACGGCGTTCGACCGATGGGACGAGTGGGAGTCGTGCCTGGAGTGGCTGCCCACCACCCAGCGCGGTGACGCGGCGCAAGACATGGGCTTCCGCTACGAGACCCCCACGCAACGGGGCCATCTCCCCGCGATCGGCATCGACCACTCGAGCTGGGACGACCCCGACTACCAGCTGCTCGCCTTCAAGGGCGCCGCGCTCCCGTTCACGAGGGGAGCCGCAGGCTGCGACCGCGACCCGGGGGAGTCGGCCGACCGTGTCGCGGTGGCCGGGTCGACCGCCGCTGCCAAGAAGAAGGGATCGAGGCTCGACCGACGCATCGCCAACCTCAAGGAGGACCTGCAGGACGTCCGCGAGGACGTCGCGGACCTGCAGAGCCCGATCGAGGACTTCCATCAGTTCGACGAGTGCATGTACACCGTGGGGGTGTCCGAGACGGGGGTGGACCGGGGCACCTCGGGCTACGTCTTCACCGGGACGGATGGCAGGAGGTGGTTGCGCTCGGCACTGTCGTTCGACCTGGACGGGTTCGACCTGCCGCAGCACGACGTCCTTGCCTTCCCGGGCGAGGAGCCACGCAGATCGAGTGCAACGAGGATGCCGGCGGGGTCGACACCGACGAGTGAACCCAGGGAACATGGTCCCCGCGCACGGGGTCGCTGTCCTCTTCGGGGCGAGCGCAGGCACGCATACGTTCGAGGTCCTGCTCACATCACAGGGGGATCAACGATGCCTGTTGCGCTCGGCGGCGACATGGGGCTGGATGCGGTCCTCCTTGACGTCAAGCTCTCAGTTCCAGGACGTCGTCCCGGTCTCGTGACCCGTGCGGCGCTGACGGACGCGAGGTGGGACGCCGAGGCAGCCACTGTCGGCGTCACCGCGCCGGCAGGCTACGGGAAGTCCACGCTGTTGATCGAGCGGGCCCACGTCGAGCGTCGGAAGGTCGGGTGGATCTCGCTCGATGCGATCGACGACCATCCGAGCACGCTGCTCTTCTTGCTCGCGTCGGCATTCGAGCGAGCGGTCCCGGCGCACAGTGGTCTCGCCGCCGCCATCAGCGGCGTGGGCGCCGCAGCGCTGAGGTCCGGCACCCTGCGTCTCGCGGCGGCCTTCCAACAGGCGTCGGCACCGTTCGTCCTCCTGATCGATGACCTGCACGAGCTCAGGTCGCCCGAATGCCACGACGTCCTGGGCGTCGTGCTGGCCGCAATTCCCATGGGCTGCCAAGTGGTGACGGCCAGCCGGCACGAACAACCGCACCTTGCTGGTCTGCGCGTGGCAGGAGGCGTGGTCGAGCTCGCAGCCCGGGATCTCACCCTCGACGCGGCTGCGGCAGAGCGGATCTTCGCCACGGCCGGCATCTCGATCGATCTCCGCCGGGCACATGAGGTCGTCGAACGGACCGAGGGCTGGCCGGCAGGGCTTCAGCTGGCGGCTCTCGTTGCGCGTGAGGAGGAGGACGGGGCGCCGAGCGTGACCGGGACGGACCGCTACGTCTCCGACTACTTGGAGCGCGAGGTCTTCCGGCGGCTCGAGCCGGCCGAGCAACGATTCCTGCGCCGCACCGCCGTTCTCGACGAGTTGCACGGCCCGCTGTGCGGTGCCGTCCTGGGGGAGCCGGAGGCCCAGGACCGCCTGCGAGACCTTGAGGCGTCGAGCGCGTTCCTCGTGCCGCTGGACCGGCGAAGGGAGCGGTACCGCTGCCACACCCTCTTCCGTGAGTTCCTCCTCGGTGAGCTTCATCGGCACGAGCCGGAGCTGATCGAGGAGCTGCACCTGCGGGCTGCGGACTGGTTCGAGTCCCACGACGCACCGGCGGCGGCCGTAGAACACCTCCTGGGCACTCACGAGCAGCGCAGGTGCACCGAGCTGGTCGCCGAGCTCGTGCAGTCCGAGTACGGGAGTGGACACGCATCGACAGTCCAACGGTGGATGAAGACGCTCGGCCACCCCGCTATCGAGGCGTACCCGCCACTGGCGGTCCTGGCGGGGTGGGTCGCTGCGTGGGAGGGCGGGACCGTCGAGGCCCTGCGGTGGGCGGCGGTGGCGGACGACGCCTTCCATTCCCTGGCGACGACCGACCGGAGGGCGTCCTTCGCAGCCTCCCGATCGGTGCTGCGGGCTATGATGTGTTCCGAGGGTCACGAACAGATGGTGGCCGACGCAGAGCTCGCCTCAGGCGACGAGGAGTGGAGCGTGTGGCGCCCATCTGCCCTCTGCGTCCTCGCGGAGGCCCGCCTGCTCGCCGGCGAGCCAGCTCGTGCCGAGATGCTGTTCGAGGACGCGACCCGGGTCGGGCTCGCGATGGGCGACTCGGTCCCGGTCGCCCTCAGCGAGTCGGGCCTGGCCCTCATCTCGATGGATGACGGTCGGTGGGACGAGGCATCCGAGCACGTCGAGCTCGCGCTGAGCACGATCGAACAGCACCACCTGGATAACTGTGCGATCAGTCTGATGCCGCGCGCGGTCGCGGCTCGACTGGCCGTGCACCAGGCGGACCTGACCCAGGCCGACCTCCAGATCGCGCGCGCCATGAGGGCCAGGTCGGCGTCCACGTTCGTGTTCCCGTGCCTCGCCGCGAGGGGCCGGCTCCAGCTCGCCCGAGCGTGCTGGACCCGCGGTGACTACGAGGGCGCCAGGGTCCTTCTGCGGGAGATCGACGATGTTCTCCGACGCCGTCCAGGGCTGGGAACGCTGGTCGGTGAGATCGCCGCGTTCCGTGAGATGACGACGTCCGCAACCCCCGGCACCGCGCCCCGTGGGGTGGCTCTGACCCCGGCGGAGTTGCGCGTCCTTCCCTATCTCCAAACTCACCTGCGGATCGCCGACATCGCTCAACGCCTCCACGTGTCTCGTAACACCGTCGCCTCCGAGGTCTCAGCGGTGTATCGCAAGCTCGGAGTCACCTCGCGCGGCGAGGCAGTCAGTCAGGCAACGCTGCTGGGTCTGCTGGGAGGGTGAGCCCGGCCCCGGCCGGGCTCACCCCTGCCATCAGTGGTGGAAACTGGTTCCCTCCTCGGCCGTCAGGGACTCCTTGGGTCCGTGCTTGTCGAGTACCGCCAGCGACCGGCGGTAGTCATCGAGCAGAAGCGAGGCCATGTCCCGGCTGAAGTCGTGACGCACCAGGATGCGCTGGATGGCCAGGTCCTCCCGATCGGGGGGCAACGTGTACGCGGGAACCTGCCAGCCGCGAGTGCGTAGCCGATCGGCCAGGTCGAACAGGTTGAATCCGTGGTCGATGCCCTCCTTGAGCTTCCAGGTGAGTCCCGGGATGCCGCCGCGGCCGTCGTAGATCATCTCGAACGGACCCATCTGGGCGATCTCGTCGGCGAGGTACCGTGCTGTCTCATAGCCCGCCTGGTGCACCTTGCGGTACCCCTCGCGGCCCAGGCGCAGGAAGTTGTAGTACTGCGCCACGATCTGCCCCCCGGGGCGCGAGAAGTTCAGCGCGAACACGGCCATGTCACCGCCGAGGTAGTTGACATGGAAGACCAAGTCGTCCGGCAGTTCCTCGGCATCTCGCCACACGACCCACCCCACGCCCAGTGGTGCCAGGCCGAACTTGTGCCCCGAGGCATTGATCGACTTGACGCGCGGCAGCCGGAAGTCCCAGACCAGGTCCGGCTCGACGAACGGGGCGATGAATCCGCCACTTGCCCCGTCGACATGCATCGGGACGTCGAGTCCGGTGTCCTCCTGGAGCTTGTCCAGCGCCGCCGCGACGTCTGCCACGGGCTCGTACTGGCAGGTGAACGTGACACCCAGCGTTGGGACGACGCCGATCGTGTTCTCGTCGACGCGCTTGAGCACTTCCTCGGGGTTCATGAGCAGACGATCTCCCTCCATGGGGATCTCGCGGTGCTCGATGTCCCAGTAGCGGGTGAACTTGTGCCAGCAGATCTGGACCGGGCCGGTGACCAGGTTGGGCCTGTCGGTGGACTTGCCCTCGGCACGTCGGCGCTCGCGCCACTTCCACAACAGGGCCATCCCGCCGAGCATCGCCGCCTCGCTCGACCCCGTGGTGGAGGTGCCCATCGTGTCTGCTGATTCCGGGCTGTTCCAGAGGTCGGCAAGCATGTGCACGCAGCGGGCCTCGAGCTCGGCGGTCTGGGGATATTCGTCTTTGTCGATCATGTTCTTGTCGACCGACAACGCCATCAGCTCGTCGATCTCGGGCTCGACCCACGTCTGGCAGAACGTCGCGAGGTTCTGGCGCGAGTTCCCGTCAAGCATGAGCTCGTCGTGCACGACCTGGTACACATGCCGCGCCACGTGCTCGTCCGTGGGGAACCGGTACTTGGGCATCGGGACCGAGAGGTCGGTCGACGCGAAGACGTCGTCCTCGATGGCCCCGCGGATCGTGTTCTTGTTGTGCAGCATAGGTTTTGCTCCTCGAGTCAGCGCATCGGTGCGCGATGGGGTGGTGCAGGTGGCAGGTGGTTCTCGTTCGCTAGGAGGTCGGGATGGTGTCGTCCGTCTTGAGCTCGCCGAGCACGTCTCGCAGCGAGCCGGCCTTCTCCGGGCAGTAGGTCGCAATCACGGCCACGTCATAGGCGACGATGCTGGGGTCGAGCCTCACTCGGCGAAGGTTGAGGGAGTTGTTGCCGAACTGGGACAAGGACAACTCATGCTGGAGCTCGTTCACGTTCTCGCAGCTCACCCCGCCGTCGGTGCCGTAGAGAGCAGTGGCGGTTTCCTGGTCGACAGGGGGGAGCTCGAGGCGGGCGAGGTTGGCGTTGAGCTCGTCGGCGAGCCGCTGGGCCCGGGCGCTGCCGGGGTCGCTCGCCGTCCCCGACGGCGTGCACGCTGAGAGCCCGGCAGCCAGTGCCGCCGCGAGAATCGCCGTGCGCAGCCAGGTGAGACGGGTGGGAGTAGATCGCGTGACGGTCATCGGACTCACGCCTCCTGTGCGGGGTCGTCGGAATGGGTGTGATCCGGGGAGGGGTCGATCTTCCACTCCGGTCTGCGCAGCTTGTACAGGACGAATGGCCAGATGCCGAGCAGGATGATGCCGGCCACCAGGATCAGGATGTACACGCCCTGGGGAGTCGAGTCCGCGTTCCCGGACGGTTCGACGAAGCCGAGGAAGAAGGCGGCGAGGCTGCCGAGGAAGCCGACCCACCCGACCACCGGCATCGCCGGTGTACGGAAACCGCGAGGTACGTCGGGGTGGGTGCGCCGCAGCTTCATGGCGGCCAAGAACATGACCATGTACATCAGCAGGTACAGCTGCACGGCCATCGCGGTCAGGATCCAGAAGACCGACTGTACGGAAGGCAGGATCGCGAACAGCACAGCCATCACGGTCACGATCAGGCCCTGGACCATCATGATCGGGACCTGCATTCCCCGGCTGTTGGTGCCCTGCAGTCGGGGCGGGAGATAGCCCTCCTTGCCGACCAAGAGGAGTCCACGGCTCGGGCCGGGGATCCAGTTGACCACGGAGGCGAGGATCCCGATGACGATCAACAGGGCCATCACCGTGGTTGCCCAGGGGATCCCGAGATGACCGAAGAAGACGTCGAACGCCTGGAGCACGCCCTGGGTCAGGTTGACGCTGGATCCCGGCACCGCCACGGAGATGGCGAGCGTGGGCAGGATGAACACGAACAGGATGAGGACGACCGACAGGACGATCGCCTTCGGGAACTCTGAGCTGGGCTTGCGCATCTCCGTCACGTGCACGGCGTTCATCTCCATGCCGGCGTACGAGAGGAAGTTGCTGACGATGAGCACGATGCTGGCGAGGCCCGTGAACTTGGGGAACCAGTTCGCGTCATCGATCGACTGCAGGTGCGAGGTGCCGCCGTCCTGCCAGAAGATGACCGCGAAGATGATGAGCGCCGCGGCGGGCACGATCGTCCCGGCCAGGAATCCCCAGGTGCTGACCTTCGCGAAGGTGTCGACCCCGCGGGTCGCGATCAGGGTCGAGAACCAGTACACGACGAGGATGACCAGGCCCGTGAAGAGGCCAGAGTTGGCGAGCTTCGGGTCGAACACGTAGGCGAGTGCGGAGGCGAAGAACGCCAGCTGCGCCGGATACCACGCAACGTTCTGCATCCACTGCTGCCAGATGGCAAAGAATCCGAGCCTGTCGCCGAAGGCCTCCTTGACCCAGACGAACACGCCGCCCTTCCAACCGCTGGCCAGCTCTGCTGCCACGAGGGCGACCGGCACCATGAACAAGATGGCAGGCAGGACGTACAGGAAGATCGATGCCCAGCCATACGCGGCCATCGCGGGAAGCCCGCGCACGCTCGCCACCGCAGTGGCGATGAGGATCGCCATCGAGGTCCAGCTGATGAACGTGCGGCCGGGTACAGATCTGCCGGAGGCAGGTGGATGTGCGTCTTTGTGCGTGGCCATCTCGGTACCTTCCGCTGGGGGTCCTTGTCCGACGACGCTATGGGCGTCGCGGGTTGGCCCTCATCACCCAGAACGTGTGATCCCTCCGGCCTGGCGTTGACCCACGCGGTGAAAAGGACCGACGGATCACGAAGCAGGGGGACCTTCGGCCCCGCCCGGGGAGCCGTTGTTCCTGGCCGTCGTACGTGTCAGAGGATGCGACGTCACTGAAGGACGTTCACCGCCCGGGCGACGACGAGGCCGGTGATGATGAGTGAGATCAGCGCCTGGATCGACATGATGGCCTTGGCCCACGGCACGAGCGGCATGACATCGGTCGGGCTGAACGCCGTGGCGTTGGTCAGGCCGAGGTAGAGGTAGTCGACGAAGCGCGGGCGCCACCCCTCGGGACTCACCCCGGGGTTGAGCTGCTGCGGAAACGCCAGGTCTGGGTAGCGCGGCATCCGCTCGGCGCGAGCTGCGGAGCCCCCGCAGTCGAGCTCGAAGTAGAGAACCGCGCACGCGATGACGGTGCCGAGCCAGACGCACGAGCCCGCCTGCAGCAGCTCCACCGCCGAATCGGTCTCGTGACCGTCCCTGCAGATGTCATCGACGAGCTGGATCGTCGACCAGATCGCTCCCAAGGACAGCACGACGCTCAGCGCGACGGATGCGATACGGAGCAGCGTGGTCCGTCTCGAGATCTGCCCCGGGTCGCCGGCGAGCAGTGCTGCGAGCAGCAGCCCGCACACAGTGGGCAGCACCCATGGCCGAGACAGCCTCAGGGTGTCCGGGAGCAGGGCGGTGATCACCATGGCAACCACCACCGCCACCGCCATGGGCCACCGTGTCTCGCCGTAGGCGTCCCCCGCGTGCCGAGCGTCCGGCTTGCGTCGCGTAGCCATCTCGGCACCTTCCGCTCGAACCTCCTCGGTGACGCTATGCGTCCCGTGGGCGGCGGTCGTCACCCACAGCAGGTGATCCTCGTCGCACGGGGTCCGGCCTCGGGCGGGGACAGACGGGGTCGTGACAGCTGTGCGTCTTCGGCAGTGGGCGCAGGTCGAGGAGCAGACCGTGCGGAGCTTCGACGCGCTCGCCGCGGCGTACGCGCCCGGCGCGGCGGACGCGGTCGAGCCGGACCCCGACCTGATGGATCTCGGAGACCTGGGCGAGGCCGTCCTGACGCGCCGGGCGCTCCGCTCCGGCCGCCCGAGCGGTTCCGCCGTGGCGCGCTCGGGGTCCAACGGCCCTACCTTGCGGCCCAGCGGCCAAGAAGAGTGCACGTGTAGCAACCCGTCGGGGGAGTCCCCGGTCGGTCCGACGGAGCAGAAGCCGGAGACCTCCATGAACCTCACTCCACGCGAGATCGACAAGACCTACGCCGCGACCTACGACGGGACCGTTGCCACGATCGAACCGGCCGAGACGCTGCCCGTGACGCAGCTGTTCTTCCTCGCGTGAGACGGCCATGGACGCCTCAGACCTGCGGCAGCTGCTCGCGAGCCTGCAATTCTCGGACTCGGCCTTCCCGAGCGGCTTCTACACGATGTCGCACGGACTCGAGGGCTACAGCCAGGCCGGGCTGGTCGACCGCGGTGACGTGCGCGACCTGCTGGAGGACCTGCTCGTCCACGCGCTCGGTCCCGGGGACGCGACGGCTCTGGCCGTCGCGCACCGGGCCGCGAGGGCCACTGACTGGGACGGGGTGCAGGAGGCTGATCAACGCCTCTTCGCGTCCAAGCTCACGGCCGAGATGCGCCGGGCCTCGGTGCGCAGTGGTCATCAGCTCATCGACATGGCCGGCGAGGTCGTCGGCGGCGACGGCATCGCGGAGTACGCCGGCCGGGTGACCGCCCGGGCGACACCGGGATGCCAGCCGGTCGCGACGGCCGTCGTCTACGCGTCCACCGGGCTCACCACCCGGTCGGCGGTCGCGTCGGACCTGTTCGCGTACGCGGTCAGCTTCGTGGGCGCCGCCCTGCGGCTCCGGCTCACGGACCAGCGGCACGCCCAGGTCGTGCTGTACGACATCGCCCCGGTGATCGAGCGCGTCGCCCTCGACGCGGTCGAGCGTGACCTGCAGGACCTCGGCGGATGCGCTCCCGTCGCCGACATCATGTCGGCCCGTCACGAACGAGCCGACGCGCGGCTGTTCGCCAGCTGAGCTGCACCGCATGTCGACCACGACCACGGAAGAGGACTCATGAACGACAACGCACTGAGGATCGCATCGGCGGTCCCGTCGGCTCGGGGAAGACCGCTTTCACGGAGGCGCTCGTCCCGATCCTGATCGCAGCCGGGCGCACGCCGGACTACGTGCCGTCAGCCAAGCGCACCTAGTCTCCCCCCGGGCGCGGTGCGTACGCCACCGTTTCCCCCTCGCGCGGTACGTACGCCACCGATTGGGGCCGGATACGCCCTCGTACGGCGCAGGAACCACCACCCCGTGGGGCCGCGCCGAGAGCCCCGCCGAGCGCGCCGCCGAGCGCGGCCAGCCACAAGGGCCGTATGTCCATGCACCGACGCTAGCCGCGCCCGGACAGGGCGTCCGGGGTCAAAGCGCCCACCGCGTCGGCCCCCGAGGGGCGCTGTGGGCACATGGTCCCTCGGCATGGGGACGCTGTCCCGTGGTCGTCCGGAGGGACGAGAAATACGTTCAGTGTTCGAGTCGACCGGGGGATAGCCCATGAAGGTAGTAGTGCTCGGCGGAGACGGATTCTGCGGCTGGCCCAGCGCCGTCCACCTCTCACGCGCAGGCCATGACGTGACGATCGTCGACAATCTCGTGCGCCGTCGCATGGACGACGAGCTCGGGGTCCAGTCGTTCACCCCGATCGCGACGCCGCTGACCGTGCACGGCACCGGTGGGCAGACCCGTGCGTTCATCAACTTCCAGGACACGGTCCGCGCATCATGAACCAGCTGGTCCAGTCGTACTGGAACGACACGCGGCGCGACGCGGCGCGACGCGTGATGGCTCGCTCGTGGGTGCCGAAGGGAGCCCTGGCGCTGCTCGGCGTGACGGTGCTCCTCGTCGCGGTCTTCGCAATCGCCAACCCGTCGTGGTTCGACAGCGACGACAACGCCACCGCACAGACCTTCACCATCCCGGTGCCGATCGAATCCCGCCTGGAGATGCCCGCGCTCGCGCTCCGCGGGCGAACCGAGGTCGCGAAGTCGAGCACGGTGAAGGACGGCGAGGTGAAGGTGCAGGTGCGGACGACCGGCAGTCCCGACCAGCGGCGGTGCGACCTGACGACCGAGCTCGGTCCCCTGGTCGTGCTGGAGGCGCGCACGCGGATCAAGGGGGAGCTGAATGAACGGACGCACACCGTGCGTGACGCGGTCGCCGTGCTCGACCACCACGTGACGGTGGTGCTGCCGGCCGCGGCGAGGAGCAAGGCATGGTTCGAGATGGACGCGCGGTTGTCAGCGTTCCTCACCCATCGCGGGCACGAGTTCTCGTACACCAAGGAGCTGCCGGAGGCCACCGGCGACCAGGTGACGCCCGAGGCGCTCGGTGCCGACACGTCCGACGAGCTGGTGGTCACCCGGGACCGGGACGTCGGCGGCTGCAACGTGCGTCAGACGCCATATGACGTCCAGCTCCTGCCGCAGCCCGCGCTCACGATCGGCACAGACGGCGTCGGCTTCACGGCGGTGCCACGTGCTTCGCGGCCGGGTTCGACACTCGAGGAGTTCGAAGGCTGACGACCGCAGCCCACCTACCGGTGGGACGTCGTCACGTCGGCCCGCGCAGAGAGGTCCCCGCCCCTGTCGGAGCGGGGACCTCGGCGACGGGTGCGTCAGCTGGCCAGTCCTCCCTGGGTGGCCGACACCGTGGAGTGTGACTTCGTGGCGCGGAGAAGGGCAGGGTCGTACGTCCCCGACGGCGTCACGATGGTGCCCGACTCGCCCGCGAGGATCTGGACGGTGTGGTCCAGCGCCCCGATGGCCGCCGCACCGCCGGTCAGCTCAACGAAGCGGCACACCGCCTCGACCTTGGGACCCATCGAGCCGGCGGGCAGGTCGAGGGCCCGGAGACCCGCCGGTGTCGCGCGCAGGATCGGCTCCTCGGTGGGCTGGCCGAAGTCCTTCATGACCTGAGGGACGTCGGTCGCCACGATCAGGAAGTCGGCGTCCAGCGCCTCGGCCAGCACCGAGCTGGTGAGGTCCTTGTCGACGACCGCCTCGACGCCCCGCAGGCGTCCCTCCTCGTCGCGGATGACCGGCACGCCGCCGCCTCCGGCGCACACCACGACGGCATCGCTTTGCAGCAGCTTCCGGATGAGGCGGGTCTCCACGACCCGCTGCGGACGCGGCGAGCCGACGACCCGCCGCCAGCCGCTGGAGCCGTCCGGCTTGACGACCCACCCGCGCTCCGCGGCCACGGCCTTGGCCTCCTCCTCCGTGTACATCTCGCCCACGAACTTCGTGGGGTTGTCGAAGGCGGGGTCCCCGGCCTCGACAAGCGTCTGGTTGATCACCGCGGCGACCTGCCGGCCGGGCAGCTCGTTCTGCATCGCCTGCAGCAGCCAGTAGCCGATCATGCCCTGGGTCTGTGCGCCCAGGACGTCGAACGGGTACGGCGACGTGAGGTTGGGGTCGGAGGCGGACTGCAGCGCGAGGACGCCGACCTGCGGCCCGTTGCCGTGCGTCACGATCAGCTCGTGCTGGGCACTCAACGGAGCGAGCGCGGCGACGGCGCGCCGCACATTCTCCTCCTGGACCTCCGCATCCGGCTTCTGTCCGCGCTGCAGCAGCGCATTGCCGCCCAGGGCCACCATGATCCGCATGTCAGCTGCCCAACGTCGCGACGAGGATGGCCTTGATCGTGTGCATCCGGTTCTCGGCCTGGTCGAACACGATCGAGGCGGGGGACTCGAAGACCTCGTCGGTGACCTCCAGCGCCTCCATGCCGGTCTTCTGGTACAGGTCCTCGCCGACCTTCGTGTGCCGGTCGTGGAAGGCTGGCAGGCAGTGCATGAACTTCACGTTCGGGTTGCCCGTGGCACTCATCGCCGCGGAGTTGACCTGGTAGTCCTTGAGCTGCTGGATGCGCGACTCCCACGCCTCGACGGGCTCACCCATCGACACCCAGACGTCGGTGTACAGGAAGTCGGCGCCGGCCACGCCTTCCTTGACGTCCGCGGTGTGCAGGATGCGGGCGCCGGTCTGGTCCGCGATGGCCTTGGCCTGGTCGATGATCTCGGAGTCGTTCCACAGCTCTTCGGGCCCCACGATGCGTACGTCCATCCCCATCATCGCCCCGCTCACCAGCAGCGAGTTCGCCATGTTGTTGCGCGCGTCGCCCAGGTAGGCAAAGGCGATCTCGCCGTCGTGCTTGGGGGAGTTCTCGCGCATCGTCAGCATGTCGCACAGCATCTGCGTGGGGTGCCAGTCGTCGGTCAGTCCGTTCCACACCGGCACGCCCGCGTACCTGGCCAGGACCTCCACGTTCTCCTGTGCCGCGCCCCGGTACTCGATGCCGTCGAACATGCGGCCCAGCACCCGGGCCGTGTCGGCCATCGACTCCTTGTGCCCGATCTGAGAGCCCTGAGGGTCCAGGTAGGTCACCTGGGCGCCCTGGTCGTACGCCGCGACCTCGAACGAGCACCGGGTGCGCGTGGACGTCTTCTCGAAGATCAGCGCGATGTTCTTGCCGGTCAGACGCGGCTGCTCCGCACCGGTGTACTTGGCCAGCTTGAGCTCGGCCGCGAGGTCGATCAGGAACTTCCACTCCTTGGGGGTGAAGTCCAGCTCCTTGAGGAAGCTGCGGTTACGCAGGTTGAACGCCATGGTCAGATACCTTCTCGCTCGATGGGGCACGACATGCAGCGCGGGCCGCCGCGACCACGTCCGAGCTCATTGCCCTGGATCGTGATGACCTCGACGCCGTTCTTGCGCAGGTACGTGTTGGTCGTGACGTTGCGCTCGTACGCGACCACGACGCCGGGGGAGAGGGCCAGCACGTTGCACCCGTCGTCCCACTGCTCACGCTCGGCCGCGTGCACGTCCTGCGTCGCGGTGAGTACCCGGATCGAGTCCAGTCCGAGGGCCGATGCGATCGCGTCGTGCATCTCCTCCGGCGCGTGGCTCGTGACCTTCAGGCCGGACTCGCTGTCGTCGGGCTCGACGGTGTACGAGGGCAGCATCCCCATGCCGACGTACTTGGTGAACGTGTGGTCGTCGACCATCGTCATCACGGTGTCGAGGTGCATGAACGCACGCTGCTGGGGCATGGAGATCGCCACGACCTTGGTCGCGCTGCCCGCCTCGAACAGCCGGCGCGCGAGCCGCTCGACGCCCTGGGGCGTGGTGCGCTCGCTCATGCCGATGAGGACCACGCCGCGACCCAGCACGAGGATGTCGCCGCCCTCGGTGGTCGCGTCCCCCGCTGTCCCGTCGGCCCACTCGGCGTACTGCGCATCGGCGAACGTGGGGTGCCACTGGTAGATCGCCTCGTAGTGGATCGTCTCCCGCGCTCGGGCACGCTTGCGCATCGTGTTGATCGACACGCCGTCGTAGACCCAGGCCGAGGTGTCGCGGGTGAACAGGTGGTTGGGCAGGGGCGGCAGCAGGAGATCGTCCAGCTCGAGCGCCTGCACCACCAGGGACGACGGCTCCTGCGTGTGCTCCAGCAGCTCACGCTTGGTCATGCCGCCGATGAGGTGCGTCGCGAGGGTCGCATCGTCCAGGCCGTCGAACACCGGGAGCAGGGCACCGACCGCGAGCGGACCGTAGACCCGCTCGTCGAGCGTCCGCTCCAGCACGAACTTGCGTGCGTCCGGCAGGGCCAGCGTCTCCTCGAGCAGCTGGCCGAGCAGGTGCACCGTGACACCTGCGTCGCGCAGCGTGTCGGCGAACGCGTCATGCTCCTGCTTGGCGTGCTTGACCCACAGCACGTCGTCGAACAGGTACTCGTCGTGATTGCTCGGGGTGAGCCTCTTGAGCTCCAGGTTGGGGCGGTGCAGGATGACCTGCCGCAGCGTGCCCACTTCAGAATCGACGTGCAGGTTCATGTTGATATCCCGTCTCGTTTGCCCGCCAGCCTCGCGGGCGCACACGGACGATGCGAGGGCCGAAGGTCCTGCGCGGGAGGGAGCAAAGCCTCATCCTCCGTGCGTGTCGCGCTGCTTGCCTGATCTGCATCCGATCATCCGTACGGAGAGGACCTCACCATGGCCGCCACGCACAAGGGCAAGGGCGCATCGGGCACGTCGGACGGAGGCGGGCAGGGGGACGGCGGGACCGGCGGCAAGACCCTGCGCTTCCCCAGCGCGTTCACGGTGCTGTTCGCCGTCACGGTCGCGGTGTGGCTCCTGGCGTTCGTGATCCCCACCGGGAGCTACCAGACCAATCAGGACACCGGTCGTCCGATCCCGGGCAGCTATGAGCGCACCGAGGCGGGCCTGTCGTTCCTCGATCGCCTGATGCAGCTGTTCCTGGCGCCGGTGAACGGCCTCTACGGCATCCTCAACTCGGACGGCTTCATCGGTCCCAACGAGACCGGTGAGCTGTACGGCGCGGCCGGCGTGTTCTTCTTCGTCGTCGCGATCGGCATCTTCATCACGATGTCGATGAGCACGGGGGCGATCGACAACGGCGTGGCGCGCATCGCCCAGCGCATGAGCACGCGGGGATCCCTCCTGATCGCCGTGCTCATGGTGCTGTTCTCGATCGGCGGCACCGCGGAGGGCATGGCGGAGGAGACGCTGGGCTTCTACGCCCTGGTGGTCCCGCTGATCCTCGCCCTCGGCTACGACCGGCTGGTCGCGGCATCCATCATCCTGGTGGGCGCCGGCATCGGCGTGCTGGCGTCGACGGTGAATCCCTTCGCGACGGGTGTCGCCTCGGACGCCGCCGACATCTCGATCGGCGACGGCATCGTCCTGCGGTTCATCATGTACATCGTGCTGGTCCCGATCGGGATCTGGTACGTCCTGCGCTATGCGCGCAAGGTCAAGGCCGACCCGGCCGCCTCACGGGTCGGGGTGGCTGACGAGGACGAGGAGCTGCGCTCCCAAGGCCTGCGCGAGGTCGGAGCCCTGCCGACGCGCGAGAAGATCGTGCTGACCGTCGTGGGACTCACCTTCGTGTTCATGATCTTCTCGATCGTGCCCTGGGCGCAGATCATCAACGGCCCCAACGCCGAGAGCTACGGGTGGCAGCTCGACTGGTACTTCCCCGAGCTCGCGGCCCTGTTCATCGTGATGTCGATCGTGGTCGGCCTGATCGGCGGCATGGGCGAGAAGGGGATGACGGACACCCTCGTGAGAGGAGCCGGCGACTTCATCGGCGTCGGGCTGATCATCGTGCTGGCACGCGGCGTGACGGTCATCATGAACAACTCAGAGATCACCGACACGATCCTGCACTCGATGGAGAACATCGTGAACAACACCTCGTCGGGTGTGTTCGGGGCGCTCATGCTGCTGATCAACCTGCCGCTGGCCTTCCTCGTCCCGTCGTCGTCGGGACACGCCGCCCTCGCGATGCCGATCCTCGCCCCGTTGGCGGACTTCGCCAACGTCGACCGCGCGGTGGTCGTCACGGCATACCAGTCGGCGTCGGGCCTGATCAACCTCATCACGCCCACCTCCGCGGTGGTCATGGGCGGTCTCGCGCTGGCCAAGGTCCGCTACGACCACTACCTGCGATTCGTCCTGCCGCTGGTCGGGATCCTGCTCGTGCTCAGCCTGGCGTTCGTGGTGATCGGCTCGGTGTGGTGAGCGATCGGCGTGGTGCCAGGGCGCTCAGGCCACCGTGCGGCGGCGCGCCTCGTGCACGACCCGGTCGTCCAGCAGCCGTCTGGCGATCTGCTCGCACAGCACGACCGGGTCGTCCGTGCTGCTCGCGGATCGCAGGACGAGCCGATCGGCTTGGTAGACCAGCCGCATGACCTGACCGGGCACGAGGATCCCCTCGAACTCGGATATCAGACGGCCGGCGAGGTCGGCGATCTTCAGGCGGTGGGTCACAGCGTCCATCACAGCTCCCTGGTTGGGGTTGGACAGTCCATTTTCCGCCCCGGTGCGTGCGCCGCGTAGTGACCAACGGCCCTGCGCGCCGGGGGGATCCCCCCGCAGGACCATCGCCTCTGGGTCGGGACGGGGGCCCGGGCTGGACTTGCGGGCATGGCCCCAGGTGCAGCAGGCGACGTGCAGACCTACCACGACCTCACCGCTCACGAGGCGTTGCTGCTCCTGGAGAGTGATCACCGCACGGGGCTCGACCGGGACGAGGCGCGGAGCCGGCTCGAGCGGTTCGGACCCAACAGCCTCCCGCAGGCGAAGGGCGAAGGGGCGGTACGCCGGTTCCTGCGCCAGCTCAACAGCCCGTTGGTGATCGTGCTGATCGTGGCTGGCATCGTCACGCTGCTGCTGGACGAGGTGGTGGACTCCTCGGTGATCTTCGGCGTCGTGGTCATCAACGCGATCCTGGGCTTCGTGCAGGAGTCGAAGGCCGAGTCGGCGCTGGAGGCGCTGCGATCGATGGTCCACACGAGCGCGACGGTCGTGCGCAGTGGCGCGCAGCAGAGAATCCCGTCGGAGGAGCTCGTCCCGGGTGACCTCGTGCTGATCGAGGCGGGGGACCGGGTGCCGGCCGATGTGCGTCTCATCAGCGAGAGCCACCTGAAGGTCGACGAGTCGGCGCTCACGGGGGAGTCCCTGCCGGTCGAGAAGGGGCACCTCCTCCTGCCGACCGAGACCGCGGTCGCCGACCGGGTCAACATGGCCTTCTCCGGCACGTTGGTCACCAGCGGGTCGGGGTCCGGCATCGTGGTCGGGACCGGCGGGGAGACCGAGCTCGGCGAGATCCACCGCCTGGTGGGCAGCACCGAGACGATGGCCACCCCGCTGACCCGCAAGCTCGCGAAGTTCAGTACCCAGCTGACCGTCGTCATCCTGGCCCTGGCAGTGATCGCCTTCATCGCCGGCGTCGCCCAGGGTGAGTCGGCGACGGACATGTTCGTGGCCGTCGTGGCCCTCGCGGTGGGTGCCATCCCCGAGGGTCTCCCGGCCGCGGTGGCGATCACCCTGGCGATCGGGGTGTCGCGGATGGCGCGGCGGCGCGCCGTGATCCGCCGGCTCCCGGTGGTGGAGACCCTGGGCAGCGCGACCGTGATCTGCTCGGACAAGACCGGGACGCTGACCGAGAACCGGATGACGGTCCAGAGCGTCTGGACGGTCGACGGGGAAGTCGCCGTCGCGGGAGACCGGGCGAGCCAGCCCGGCTCGGTCGGTGGTGCGGTCCACTGGTGCCTCCTGGTCGGCGCCAACTGCAATGACGCGTGGATGGCCGAGGACGGGACGCCGTCGGGCGATCCCACCGAGACCGCGATGCTGACGGTCGCGCAGCACCACGGCATCGAGCCGCGCGGTCTCGAGCGGGTCGGGTCGCTGCCGTTCAGCTCGGAGCGGCAGTACATGGCCACGACCCACGTGGATCCGCAGACCGGCGACCGGCTGCTGATGGTCAAGGGCGCCGTGGAGCGGGTCCTCCACGTCAGCACACAGCAGATGGCCGCCGACGGGACCACCGAGCCCCTCGACGAGGGCGCCGTGATGGCTGCGGCCGAGGGATACGCGCAGCAGGGCATGAGGGTGCTTGCCACGGCGTTCCAGCGCAACCCCGAGGACGACGCCCTCGACGGGCTCGTGCGCGGCGAGGTCCACGGCCTGGTCTTCACCGGGCTGGAGGCGATGATCGACCCGCCACGGGCGACCGCCGCTGACGCCGTGCGGTCGTGCCACGAGGCCGGCCTGTCGGTCAAGATGATCACCGGTGACCACGCGACGACGGCCGCGGCGATCGCCCGCCACATCGGGATCCTGCGGGAGGACGGCGACGGCAGCGTCCTCACCGGCGGTGAGATCGAACGCATCGACGAGAGCGGTCTGCCGGAGGCGGTCGAGCGGGCCTCGGTGTTCGCACGGGTCACCCCCGAGCAGAAGCTGAGGCTCGTGAAGGCCCTGCAGTCACGCGACCACGTCGTCGCGATGACGGGGGACGGGGTCAACGACGCGCCGGCGCTCAAGCAGGCCGACATCGGCATCGCGATGGGAGTCGTCGGCACCGAGGCGGCCAAGGACGCCGCGGACATGGTGCTCACCGACGACGACTTCGCGACGATCGAGGCTGCGGTCGAGGAGGGGCGCGGCGTGTTCGACAACCTCACCAAGTTCATCGTCTGGACCCTGCCGACCAACCTCGGTGAGGGGCTGGTGATCCTCGTGGCGATCCTGCTCGCCACCGACCTGCCGATCCTGCCCACCCAGATCCTGTGGATCAACATGACGACCGCGGTGCTCCTCGGACTGACCCTGGCGTGGGAGCCCAAGGAGCCCGGCATCATGGCGCGTCCACCGCGGGACCCGCACGCGCCGATCTTCGGACGTCCCGAGGCGATCCGGACCGTGCTCGTCTCCCTGTTGCTCCTCGCGGGCTCGTGGTGGGTCTACCGCTCCGAGCGCGACGCAGGGGCGTCGATCGACGCGAGCCGGACGGCCGCGGTCAACGTCTTCGTCATGGTCGAGGCGTTCTATCTGTTCAGCTGCCGCTCGCTTCGACGTCCCGGCTGGACCGCGGGCCTGTTCGCGAACCCTTACCTGGTGGCTGGCGTCGCGCTGCAGGCCGTGGGCCAGCTCGGCCTGACGTACGTCCCGGCGATGAACACGCTGTTCCAGACCGCTCCGATCGGGTGGGACAGCTGGCTGCGGATCCTCGCGGTGGCCGTGGTCGTCTCCGCGGTCGTGGCGGTCCACAAGCATCTCGAGATCGGCCGCGCCGCACGGGAGACCGGCACGAGCACGGCCCGTCACGCGCGAACGACGTCCCGTCGATCCTGACGGGACGTCGTTCGCGGCGGTGTGGTCAGACCGTGTAGTCCGGGGGCACCACTGCCACGGGCCGTCGCCCGGCGCGGGCCAGTGCGCGGGCCACGGGCGCCCGCCACCCGCGCAGGGCGCCCGAGTGCGGACGGCCGGCGACCACCAGGGCGCCGTCGCCCGCGACGGCCAGGGTCTCGTCCGCAGGATCCTTGCCCTCGATCAGCTCGGACGTGACGTTCAGGTCCGGATAGGTCTCCGACCAGCCCGCCAGCACCTCGGCCAGGTGCACCCGTGACATCTCGATGTCCTTGGCCGCCTCCCGGTGGCGCATCACGTGCAGGACGCGCAGGTCGACCGAGATCTTGTCGGCCAGCTCGAACGCGAACTGCACGGGGCCGGACGCCGACGTCTGGGTGTCGACCGCGACGATGATCTGCTCGACCTCGAAGCTGTCGACCCCGGGCGGGACCACGATGACCGGGCTGTGGGCGTGCAGGACGAGGAAGTTGGTGACCGCCTCACCCGTGAGCCGGTCCAGCCACCCGACGTCGTCGGTGCCGACGACGACCGACTTCGCGCCGTCGCTCTCGGATCCGAGCACCGCGGGAGGGAAGCCGGCGACCAGCTCGTACGCGATGTCGGGCTGCGGCTCGTCGGCCTCGAGGTGCTTCTCGGCGTCCGTCAGCGTCTTGCGCGCAGCCGTGACGATGCTGTCCGGCAGGTCGCCCACCGAGAGGGGCGAGAACGCGTACGGATACGGGATCTGGCACGCGTGGACGACACGCAGGCGGGTCTCGTAGAGCCTGGCGAGCTCGCGGGCGAAGTCCAGCACCCCCGGTTGCTGGTCGCGGACACCGACCACGACGGGGCGCTCATTGGCTGGCAGGTTCATCGGGCCTACTCGCCTCGCTCGATCGTGACCTTCTGCGCCTGGTCGTCAGCGGTCTTGACGGGCACACGGACCTCCAGGATCCCGTTCGTGTACGTCGCCTTCACCTCTGACGCCACGGTGCCCGTCGGTACGCGGACCTTGCGGGTGAACGATCCGTAGCGGTGCTCCTGGAGGTTCTTCTCCTTCTTCTCCTCGTGCCGCTCGCCGTGGATCGTCAAGATGTCGCCCTCGACGGTCACGCTCACGTCCTTGTCCGGGTCGACGCCCGGCAGCTCGGCCCGCACGACGTACTGACCGTCCTCCACGAAGTCCTCGATCGGGACTGCGGGAGACACGCCCACGCGGCGGACCTCACCGTCGAGCCAGTCCATCAGGTCCGTGAAGGGTCCTTGTGGACGTCGAACGATGCTGGGGGTCATGGCAGGTCCTCACTCTGGCAGGGGAGGGGCGCGTGCGCGTCCCGCGTTCACGCTCGCACTCGTCCGCCCCGCAGGCAGCGGCCGGACGTCCCAGCGACCAGGGACTGCGGACCCTGTTGAGGGACGTCGACGGACGCGGGTCGAAGGAGGCGACGCACGGCCGCCCCACGTGCTCCGAGGGAGGGGCGCGTGGGGCGGTCGAGGAGATCGAGAGCACCGTTGGATGGGCCGGTGGTGCTGTCGTCTCGGGTTCCACTGTGAAGGTGCGAGGCGAGCCGCTCAAGGGACCAATGTCATCGGTGATCGTGCCGCGGCCCAACTCGTGCGAGCAGGTTCAGGGGGGACGTTAGGCCCTATGCCCCAGAGCACGCCCGGGATGGTCTGGAGCCTGCAGGAACGGGGCGGCGGCAACTCCCACCGACTCGTGATCGCGGCCCAGATGCCAGATAGTGGCGCAGGTGTCACAGTCAATGAGCGAACTACGTCACACGCCACGCGGTTCGGAGGGGGAGCGGTCATGATTCGTGTGTTCTTGCTGGACGATCACGAGGTGGTACGGGCGGGCGTCAAGGAGCTGCTGGAGCGAGACGGTGACATCGTGGTCGTCGGCGAGGCAGGCACGGCTGCAGCGGCGCTGTCGCGGATCCCGGCCGTGAAGCCTGACGTCGCAGTCCTCGACGGCCGCCTGCCGGACGGGAGCGGGATCGAGGTCTGCCGGCAGATCAGGTCGCGGCAGGCCGAGATCGGCGCGATCATCCTCACGTCGTACGACGACGACGACGCGCTGTTCTCGGCCATCGTCGCGGGCGCCGCAGGCTACGTGCTCAAGCAGATCAGGGGGCAGGAGCTCGTCGATGCGGTGCGCCACGTCGCGGGGGGCGGCTCCCTCCTGGATCCGCTCGCGACGGCGAAGGTCATGGAGCGGCTCCGCGTCGGCAGTCCGGAGGAGCCGGACGAGTTCAAGCGGCTGACCCCGCAGGAACGCCGCATCCTGGTGCTGGTCGCCGAGGGGCTGACCAATCGACAGATCGGCGAGCGTCTCAAGCTCGCGGAGAAGACCGTGAAGAACTACATGTCCAACGTGCTGGCCAAGCTCGGGTTCGAGCGGCGCACCCAGGCAGCAGTCTTCGCCAGCCGGTTGCTCGAGGAGCCCGAGTCCGGGTCGGGCGAGGCGAAGAAGGTCGAGGCGGCCCAGAACGGCACGGGGGAGTGGCACGCAGGATGGCGGCATGACTGAGCGGTTCGGGCGTCCGGGGACGTTCGCACGACCACCCGACCCGGGCCGTCAGCCGGTCATCACCGTGGTGGTGCTGGGCGATGAGTTCTCCGGCGCGATGGCGTACGCGCTCGACTGTGCACTGTTCATGCCTGCGAGTGTCCGTGCCGTCCGGGTACGTCCGCGGTCGCGGCTCGAGCGGCCGTGCCCGATCCCGGTCGACGACCTGAGCGGGGTCCCGTCCGCTTCCCTGGCCAAGGTCAGCGCGTGCTCGGACCGCATGGTCGTCCAGAGCGGGGGGCGGGACGTCGATCCCACCCTCCTCGACCTCCGCCGGCAGACGTCCAGCCCGGTGGTGGAGGTCGACGGCAACGGGGTGGTCATGCGGGTCTCGGATCCGCGCGGGTGGTCGATGCCGGCCGTGGGACGACATGCCGGCTGACCGGTCCCGCGACGTCAGATGGGCACTGCCCAGGCCACTTGGGTGCCTCCGCCGGGAGCCTCCTGCAGTGCGAACGTCCCGCCCAGGGCCTCCGCACGGCGGCGGAGGTTGGCCAGGCCGCTCAGCTCGTTGCCCCGGCCCGGACCGATCCCGTCGTCCGTGACCTCGACGCTGACCTCATGGGGCGTGACCGTCACGGCGATGTCGACCCTGGTGGCCTCGGCATGACGGACGACGTTCATGAGCGACTCGGTGACGACCGCGGCCACGTCGTCCCTGCGCGTGCCCGACACGACGGTGTCCACGGGCCCGGCGAGGACCACATGGGTCGTGCCCGGGGACTGGCCGGTCACCCGGTCGATGATCTGCAGGATCCGGGTGCGGAGATTGACCGCACCCGGCCCCTCGTCATGGCGCAGCGCGAAGATGCTCTGCCGGATCTGCGCGATGGCGCCGTCGATCTCGTCGACCTGGCGGGAGATGCGCTCGGCGGCGTCGCCGCCGAGCATCGCGCCGACTCCCTCGAGATTGAGACCGGTCGCGAACAGGCGCTGGATCACGTGGTCGTGGAGGTCGCGGGCGATCCGGTTGCGGTCCTCGAGGACGGCAACCCGGCGCTGGCTCCGCAGCAGCTCGCGGCGCTGCAGGGACACGTTGATGTGCGTCGCGAACGACTTGCCCATCTCCAGGTCGCGTCCGCCGAAGGCACCCCCACCGACCTCACGGCACACCACGAGCACACCGGGCGGCTGGTCGTGCCGGGTGAAGGGCACGATCATCGACGGCCCGGACAGCGCAGGGATGGCCAGTCCGCCCAGCCCCGCACGACTCACGCCGTCGGCGAGGACCGACTCACCCCGGAAGATCGCCTCGGTCAGCACCATCTCGTTCAACGGGAACGAGAGCTCGCTCAGGTCGCCGGCGTCATCGCCGGACGCGCGTTCGACGACGGCGTGCCCCTCGCTCGTGACCAGCGCGACGAACGCCAGATCGGCCCCGGCCAGCGTGCGCACCTCGTCGACGATGTGGCCGATCTGGTCCTCGTCGTCGTGCTCCACGAGCCTGCGGGCCATGTCGGCGAGGGCCGACGACCAGGTCGCGCGGTAGGTCGAGGCGTCGAACAGCCGCGCGTTCTGGATCGCGATCCCGGCGGTGGCGGCGAGCGCCTCGGCCAGCTCCTCGTCAGCTGCGGTGAACGTCTCCGTCCGGCTGTCGGCGATGTAGAGGGTCCCGTAGAGCGCGTCGTGCACCTTGATCGGCACGCCGAGGAAGCTGCGCATCAGCGGGTGGTGCGGCGGGAACCCCACCGACCGCTCGTCGGCGTCGACCAACGAGAGCCGGACCGGGCGCGGATCGTCGATCATGGCTCCGAGCAGACCCCTGCCCTGCGGGACGCGGCCGATCATGTCGACCACCTCCTGCTCCATCCCGGCGTGGATCAGCTCCTTGATCCGCCGTTCATCGCCGAGGATCCCGATCGCCGCGTAGCGGGCGTCGAGCAGCTCCTTGCCGACCTCCACGATCCGCTGGAGGATCTCGGCCATGTCCAGGCTGCTGGTGAGCTCGTGGTTGATCCGCACGAGGTCCCGCAATCGGTCGTGCGAGTAGGCCGCGTCCGGAACCCGGGCCGGCACATGCATCGTTGTGTGGTCTCGTGACCGTCCTGCGCTCCCCGGCCTGGATGCGTCCATGACTGTCTCCCTCGATCGTGCTACGGCCTAACACGTTCAATAAGGCTACGCCCGAAATCCGTTGTCGGCTGGCATCGCGGCGGTCGAGGGCGCACGGGTCCCAGAATTATTTTTTTGGCAGGGGCGTTGGTCCCGGGCCACGCGGGACGACCGGCCCCGCACAGTCACCCTGCCGGCTACAGGTGCCGCAGTAGCGTGGATCACGTGACCCCTCCTTCCATCGCCACGGTCGGTGAGCTGCGCGCCTCCGGCCACGTCCTGAAGTCCCTCCGAGCCGAGATCCGCGACAACCTGCTCTCCGCGCTCCGCGAGGGACGTGATCCGTGGCCCGGGCTCCACGGGTTCGAGTCCACCGTGATCCCGCAGCTCGAAAGGGCCCTGATCGCGGGCCACGACATCGTCCTGCTCGGGGAGCGCGGCCAGGGAAAGACGCGTCTGCTGCGCACGATGGTCGGATTGCTCGACGAGTGGTCGCCGGTCATCGACGGCTCCGAGCTGGGCGAGCACCCGTACGAGCCGATCACGACCGCCAGCCGGCGCCGGGCCGAGGAGATGGGCGACGAGCTGCCCATCAGCTGGCGCGGACGGGACGAGCGGTACGCCGAGAAGCTCGCGACCCCTGACACCAGCGTCGCGGACCTGATCGGCGACGTCGACCCGATGAAGGTCGCCGAGGGACGCAGCCTGGGTGACCCGGAGACGATCCACTTCGGGCTGATCCCGCGCAGTCACCGCGGCATCGTGGCGATCAACGAGCTGCCCGACCTCGCCGAGCGCATCCAGGTCGCGATGCTCAACGTGATGGAGGAGCGCGACATCCAGATCCGCGGCTACGTGCTGCGCCTGCCGCTCGACGTGCTCGTCGTGGCGAGCGCCAACCCCGAGGACTACACCAATCGCGGCCGGATCATCACACCCCTGAAGGACCGCTTCGGCGCCGAGATCCGCACGCACTACCCGACAGAGCTGGCCGACGAGGTGGCGGTGATCCGTCAGGAGGCCGAGCTCGTCGCGGACGTGCCCGACCACCTCGTCGAGATCCTGGCGCGCTTCACCAAGGCATTGCGCGAGTCCAGCGCGGTCGACCAGCGCAGCGGCGTCAGCGCCCGGTTCGCGATCGCAGGTGCCGAGACGATCGCCGCGGCAGCGCTGCACCGGGCGACGCGACAGGGTGAGGACGTCCCGGTGGCGCGTCCGGTGGACCTCGAGACCGCGGTCGACGTGCTGGGCGGCAAGATCGAGTTCGAGTCGGGCGAGGAGGGTCGCGAGGACGAGATCCTCGACCACCTGCTCCGGACGGCCACGGCCGAGACGGTCCGCAGCCACTTCCGCGGCATCGACCTCGCGGTCCTGGTGGACGCGATCGAGGGCGGTGCGATGGTGTCCACCGGCGAGCAGGTCACCGCACGCGACTTCCTCGCCGGGCTGCCGGTGTTGGGGGAGTCCGAGCTGTACGACGAGGTGTGCGACCGGCTGGGCGCGACGAATGACGGCCAGCGGGCCGGCGCGATCGAGCTGGCCCTGGAAGGGCTCTACCTCGCCCGGAGGGTGAGCAAGGACAGCGGGGGCGGCGAGACGATCTATGGCTAGGCAGAACCGTCGCCTCACGCGGGACGCCCGCTACGGCAAGTACGTCGACGGACCCGATCCGCTCGCCCCACCTGTCGACCTGACCGAGGCGCTCGACGCGATCGGCGAGGAGGTCATGGCGGGCTACTCCCCTGAGCGCGCGATGCGCGAGTTCCTGCGCCGTGGCGGCAAGGACCAGGCCGGACTGGACGAGCTCGCTCGCCGCGTCGCGGAGCGTCGGCGAGAGCTGGCCGAGCGGCACCACCTCGACGGCACGCTGCAGGAGGTCAAGGAGCTCCTCGACCGCGCGGTCCTGGCCGAGCGCAAGCAGCTGGCCCGCGACGTGGACATCGACGACGGCGATCGCATGCTCGCCGAGATGCAGCTGGACCACCTCCCTGCGTCCCCGGCCGCCGCGGTCAGCGAGCTGGGCGGCTACGAGTGGAGGAGCCAGGAGGCGCGCGCGGACTTCGAGCGGATCAAGGACCTCCTCGGCCGCGAGATGCTCGAGCAACGCTTCGCGGGCATGAAGGACGCCCTCGAGAACGCGACGGACGAGGACCGGGCCGCGATCCAGGAGATGCTCGGCGATCTGAACACGCTGCTCGACGCGCACCGCAGGGGCGTCGACACCCAGGAGCAGTTCGAGGAGTTCATGGCCAAGCACGGCGGCTACTTCCCCGAGCAGCCCGCCACGATCCAGGAGCTCCTCGACACCTTGGCGGAGCGGGCCGCCGCGGCACAGCGCATGCGCAACTCGATGACGGCCGAGCAGCGGGCCGAGCTCGACGCGCTCGCGCAGCAGGCGTTCGGCTCTCCGGAGCTGATGCAGTCGCTCGCCGAGCTCGACGCCAACCTGCAGTCCTTGCGCCCCGGCGAGGACTGGGGAGGCTCCGAGCGCATGGACGGCGACGAAGGGCTCGGGCTCGGCGACGGGACGGGGGTCTTCCAGGACATCGCCGACCTCGACGAGCTCGCGGAGCAGCTCGCGCAGTCGTACGACGGCTCCCGCATGGACGACATCGACCTGGACAAGGTCGCCCGTCAGCTCGGCGACGAGGCTGCGGTGGACGCCAAGACCCTCCAGGCCCTGGAGAGGGCCCTGCGTGACTCCGGGACGGTGAAGCGCGGCACCGACGGCCAGCTCAAGCTCACCCCCAAGGCGATGCGTCAGCTCGGCAAGGCGCTCCTGCGCGACGTGGCCGACAAGATGTCAGGACGGCAGGGCAACCGCGACCTGCGGCAGGCCGGCGCCGCGGGCGAGCGCTCGGGCGCGACCCGCGAGTGGGCCTTCGGGGACACCGAGCCGTGGGACGTCACCCGCACGATCACCAACGCGATCACCCGCACGGCCGGTGAGGGCGGCTCGACGGCGGCCGGTGTCCACATCGAGATCGGCGACGTCGAGGTCCAGGAGACCGAGGCCCGTACCCAGGCCTGTGTCGCGCTCCTGGTCGACACCTCCTTCTCGATGGCGATGGACGGACGCTGGGTCCCGATGAAGCGCACCGCCCTCGCGCTGCACACCCTCATCACGAGCCGCTTCCGCGGCGACGACCTGCAGCTCATCGGCTTCGGGCGCCACGCGGAGGTCATGGACATCGAGCAGCTCACCGGGCTCGACGCGCTGTGGGACAAGGGCACCAACCTGCACCACGCGCTGCTGCTCGCCAACCGGCACTTCCGCAAGCACCCCAACGCCCAGCCCGTGCTCCTGATCGTCACCGACGGCGAGCCGACCTCCCACCTGGAGTCCAGTGGCGACGTGTTCTTCAGCTATCCACCGCACCCCGTGACCGTCGCGCTCTCCGTGCGCGAGCTGGACAACTCGATGCGCCTGGGTGCCCAGACCACCTTCTTTCGTCTGGGGGACGACCCGGGCCTGGCCCGATTCATCGACTCGATGGCACGGCGTGTGGGCGGGTCGGTCGTCGCGCCCGAGCTCGACGATCTCGGTGCCGCGGTGGTGGGCTCCTATCTCGGATCGCGCGATCCCGGCGGGCGGGGCGGGCACGGCGACTCGTTCTGGGGAGGCCGCGGCTCCTGGGCCGGTTGACCGACGGTCGGCTGGGTACCTGCGAGCCATGAGTGACTACCAGAGCGAAGAGATCGAAGCCATCCAGTTCGTCGTCAACCGCGTCTCGGCCTACCAGGACGGTGCCGAGGAGGGATTCGTCGAGAAGGAGCTGCGCAAGGGCTTCGACGAGGCCGAGATCCAGGTGGCTCCCGAGCACGTCGACAAGCTCGCCGCGGCCATCTACGACAAGGACGGCGACGTGTCGGCGGTCGACGTGCTGAGTGCATGACGACCCGCGGCGAGCACGTCGAGAAGCTGGTCGAGCTGACCAAGGACTCCCGGTTCTGCATGTTGACGACCGTCGACTCCGACGGCACGCTCGTCAGCCGACCGATGTCGCGCCAGGAGGTCGACCTCGACGTCGAGATGTGGTTCATCGCGACGCGCGACTCCCGCAAGGCCCAGCACCTGCGTGCCAACCCGACGGCCGCCGTGACTGTCTCCACCGACAACTCGTGGGTGTCGCTGTCGGGCACCGCTGAGATCGTCGACGACACCGCCAAACTGGAGGAGCTGTGGAGCACCTTCGCCGAGGCCTGGCTGCCTGAGGGCCCGAAGGACCCCAACGCGGTCCTGGTGCGGTTCGACGCGAGCACCGCGGAGTACTGGGACAACCCCGGCGGACGTGTCTCGACGCTGATCAGCCTCGCCAAGTCCAAGCTCACCGGCAAGCCCTATGACGGCGGCGAGAACGAGGTCGTCACCGGGCTCTGACCGGAGCGGCGACCTACGTGAGGTCGTCGTGCACGCCGTTGACCCAGTCGGCGTGCCGGTCCGCCGACCAGCGCATGATCGCGCGGGCGTCGGCGGCGATCAGGTTGCGGCCGAAGTTGCCGTAGACCCGGTCGAAGGCGAACGCCTCGAGGTGTGTGGTGACCCGCTGGGCCACGGCACCGGAGAGCGGGAGGCGGTTGGGGAAGCTGCGCATGAAGCTGAACGAGCGGCGGTCCGGGTTGGGCGCCACGGTGTCGCCGGCCAGGAGCACTCCCTTTCCCTCGGCTCCCGCTGCCCAGTGGGCCACGGCGCTGCCGGGGAAGTGACCGCCCGGCTGGGTCAGGGTGACCCCGGGCAGGATCTCGACGTCGTCTGCCCAGGTCTCGATGATCGCGTCGGGGCGGGCGACCCAGCGTTGATCGGCCTCGGCGACCAGCACCGCTGCGCCACCGAGACGCCTGCTCCACTCCACCTGTACGCCGAACATGTGCGGGTGGCTCGCGACGATCGCCCGCACCTCGCCCAGGGCGCGGACGCGTCGAGCGATGTCGTCGTCGACGAATCCGACGGGGTCCCACAGCAGATTTCCGTCGGGGGTCCGCACGAGCTTCGCCTGCTGGCCGATGCCGACGTCGGGCGACGTCGTGATGCCCCAGAGATCAGGCTCCAGCTCGACGAGCTCGGCGCGACACCCCTCGTGGGTCATCTGGTCCAGGGTGGTCCACTCCTGACCTCCGGCGGGGACGTACTGGCGCTCGTCGTCGCAGATCGCGCAGACGTCGACCCGGTCGGCGTGCTCCACGGCGCAGGTGCGACAGATCCAGAACTGCTCCGCGGCATGGCTCATGTGGTCAGAGTAGGTCAGGCCGGCGGCGTGGTCAGCCGTCCGACGTCCTCCGGCCGGCGGGGACGAGGTGTCGCGTGCACCGTGGGTGGCAGCCCCCACTCGTCCTTGCCGAGGCGCGAGACGGGCTGAAGACGCGCCATCTCCGGGTGTCCCTCCACCAAGGCGTAGTCGTCGACCGTGATCGCGACGACGGCGCCGAGCACCAGCACGGAGTCACCGAGCTCGATCGTGGAGTGAAGCCGGCACTCCAGCGAAGCGGGCGATCCGGCGACACGCGGCGGGGCGACGCTGTCGCTGGGCTCCATCTCGATGTCGAGCCGGACCGCCTCGTCGTCGTCTGGTGCGAACGCTGCGCTGCTCGCGTTGACGAGGTCGAGCTGGGGCAGCGTCGCGAGGTTCACGACGAACTCCTCGGTCGCCAGCACGTTCGCGAGCGTGTCCTTGCGGCCGACCGAGGTCCACGAGACGATCGGCGGGTTCGCACACGCGACGCTGAAGAACGAGTGCGGCGCGAGGTTGCCGATGCCCTCCGCGGACAGCGTCGAGATCCAGGCGACCGGGCGGGGGACGACGAGGGCCGTGAGCAGCCGGTACGACTCGACGTCGGGGTCTGCGGTGTGAAAGACGGTGCGCATCGCCCCATCCTTGCCTGAGGAGCCGGGAACGGCACGTCGCATCTGCGCCCGCGTGAACCCCCCATCAAGGCGATCCGAGGCCGTATCGTGATCCCGGGTGCTCCATCGGGCCCGGCACGCACCCGCACGACGTCCGAGATCGAGGTGACCCCCATCGTGTCCCAGGCAGGCTCCGCGACCGGGACGACGGTGCGCCCGCGGGTCCAGGGATCGCGCTGGTGGGTCCCGACGTGGGCAGTGGTGGTGGTCTTCGGTGCGGTCGCCCTGTGGCGCTCGCGCCAGGTCGACGTGCCGTTCCGTGATCCCGACGGGCGGGTCTTCATGTCCCGCATCGCGCTCTCGCTCGGGATCCTCGTCGTCCTGATGGTCCTCGACGGGGTCGTCCGGGCCCGGCGCGGCGGCTGGAGCCTGCGTCGTACGCGGGAGGCCATCTCGACGCGGTGGACGCGGGACCGGGTGCTGCTCGCGGTCACCGGCCTCCTGGCGTACCACCTCGTCTACGCGTCCTACCGCAACCTCAAGAGCTGGAACGCCTTCCGGACCCAGCACGACGACGCGCTCGTCGACAGCGACCGGTGGCTCTTCTTCGGCCACAGCCCGGCGGTGCTGCTGCACGACCTCTTCGGCCGGGACGTGGCCCCGCACGTCTTCCGGGCGATCTACGAGTCGTTCTCGGTCATGGTGCCGATCTCGTTCGTCGCCGCCCTCGTCCTCGCGCCGCGGATGCGTGAGGGTTACGTGTTCCTCACCTCCGCGATGTGGGTCTGGATCCTCGGCGTCGCGTCCTACTACCTGATCCCGGCGATCGGCCCGTTCGACGCCGTGCCGCAGGAGTTCGCGGGGCTGGACCGCACGAGCGTCACCGCGACCCAGGCCACGTACATGGCCGAGCGCTCCGAGCTCCTCCTCGACCCGGGCGCGGCCGGCTCGTTCGCCAGCATCGGTGCGTTCGCGAGCCTGCACACCGGCTTCACGTTCCTCGTCCTGCTGATGCTGCGCTACTACGGCCTGCGCCGGGCCGCGAACCTCATGGTCCTCTACCTCGTGGCGGTCATGGTGTCCACGATCTACCTCGGGTGGCACTACGTGCTCGACGACGTGGCCGGCCTGGCCATCGCCTGGGCCGCGGTGCGCCTCGGCCGCCTCACGGTCCACCCACCCGGGAGGTCCGCGGCGTGACGGTGCTGGACGAGCGGGTCGAGGTGCCGACCCCGCGGACGCGCGACTCGCTGATCCGGTGGTGGCTGCTGTGCGCCGGCGTCGTCGTCCTGCTGCGCACCCCCTTCATCAACGTCCCCCTGGGCATCGACGAGGGCGGCGGCTCGTTCGTCGCCCGTGCGTGGGGCTCGACGGACGGCTCGATGTACGGCGGATCCTGGCTCGACCGCCCACCGCTGCTGGTGCTGGTCTACAAGATCGGCGTGCTCGGAGGTGATCTCGGGGTGCGTCTGGTCGGGATGGTCGCGGCGGTCCTGCTCGTCGCGGGGACCATGGCGATCGCGCACCGCATCAGCGGGGCCCGGGCGGCGCGCATCGCGGGCATCCTGACCGCCGTCATGACCTCGTCGGTCGTCCTCGGGGCGGTGTTCACCGACAACGAGCTCATCGCGAGCGTCCCTGCGACGTACTCGATCCTCGCCCTCATGCGGGCTCGCGACGCGGTCGTGCCCCACCGGTGGCTGTTCGTCTCGGGCGCCCTGGCCACGTGTGCCCTGTTGGTCAAGCAGTCGTTCGCCGAGGTGCTGGTGGCCGGTGCGGTGTTCCTGCTCGTGAGCTGGGTGACCCGGGCGCGCTCTGACTTCCGGTGGTCCTGGCTCGGCTGGTGGCTCGGCGGTGTGGCGACGCCGGTCCTGGTGACGTTCGCGTGGTTCGAGGCGTACTCGGTCGGCGTCAGGGGCTTCGTGTACGCCGCCGCGGGCTTCAGGCTCGACAGCATCGCCGAGATCACCGGCGCTCCGCAGGGGGCCGGCTTCATGCTGGTGCGCCTCGGGCTGCCGATCCTGATCGTCTCGGGCTGCGTGTTCCTCGTGCCGTGGTCCGTGGCCTGGTTGGTGCGCCGCCGGGCCGACCCGCAGCTCGTGCTCCCGCTGACGGCGTGGCTCGCGTTGGGATTCCTCGCGGTCGCGGGCGGAGGCAACTACTACCCCCACTACTTCATCCAGCCCGTGGCCGCACTGGCGGTGCTGTCGGGCTGCGCCCTGGCCGTGACGGGACGTCGCATCCTGGCCAGTGCGACCGCGGCGCTGGTCCTCGTGCTCGCGGTCGGCAACGTGGCCGTGGGCACGACCCTGCAGACCGTCAACCCTCCGCAGCAGCGGACCCTGGCGGTCGCGGACTACCTGCAGAGCAATGCGCGCCCCGACGACACCCTCTACGTGCTGTACGCCCGTGCGAACCTGCTCTACTACGCGGACATGACCACCCCCTACCCGTACTCGTGGACGCAGATGGTCCGCACCGTGCCGAACGCCGAGGAGCGGCTGCGCGACATGCTGCGCTCCTCGAGTCGCCGTCCCACCTGGATCGTGGAGTGGCAGGAGGCGACGATCTTCGGGATGGACGCGTCGGGGGAGACCCGCCGGCTCATCGCGAAGCACTACGTGGGGGTCGACGAGATCTGCGGCAAGCAGGTGCTCATCCGGCGGGACGAGGCTGCCCGCACGCTGCGCAAGTCCTCGCACGGGGAGTGCGCCACGCTCGACCTGCCGAGGCACCTCGGTCCGAGCGAGTCACGAACGCCTGAGGACAGCGCCGACTACCTCTGGCAGTGACGGGGACCGCCGATCCCCGGACCAGCGGGGCGAGGCAGAAAACTGTCCGCCCGGAATACGATCATGACGTTGAGCGCTGCAACCAAGCAGCACGAACTCGCCCCGGCCCGGCCATGTGTGGGCTCCGCCGCCGCGATCCCCACTCGACTCATCCCCCGAGGACATCCGATGACTGCTGCTGACCCCGTGCTGCCCGAAACGGAGCGAGAGCCCGATCCCCGACGATGGCTGGCGCTCGGCGTCATCGCGATCGCCCAGCTCATGATCGTGCTCGACGCCTCCATCGTGAACATCGCCCTGCCGTCGGCCCAGAAGGATCTGGGCATCAGCGACGCCGACCGCCAATGGGTCGTCACGGCCTACACGCTCGCGTTCGGCGGGCTCCTGCTCCTCGGCGGCCGCATCGCGGACTTCGCCGGCCGCAAGCGCGTCTTCGTCGTGGGACTGATCGGCTTCGCCGTGGCGTCCGCCCTCGGCGGCATCGCGTCGACGGCAGGCCTGCTCTTCGCGGCCCGCGGGCTGCAGGGGCTCTTCGCGGCTCTCATGGCTCCCGCCGCGTTGTCGCTGATCTCGGTGACGTTCACCGAGTCCAAGGAGCGGGCGACCGCGTTCGGCGTCTTCGGTGCGATCTCCGGCGGCGGTGCCGCGATCGGCCTGATCGTCGGTGGCGTCCTGACCGAGTACGCGTCGTGGCGCTGGTGCCTCGGCGTCAACGTCCCGATCGCGCTGGTCACCGCCTTCGCCGCGACGCGCGTGGTGCGCGAGAGCAAGGCCGAGGGCAACACCAAGTACGACATCCCCGGCGCGATCCTGGTGTCCCTCGGCCTCGTGTCGCTGGTCTACGGGTTCACCGAGGCCGCGAAGGAGAAGAACCCGGGCAAGAGCACCGAGGTGCTGGGCTGGACCGACAGCAGCACGTTGACCTTCCTCGGCGTGGCCGTGGTCCTGCTGGTGGCGTTCGTCCTGTGGGAGCGCCGCACGGCGCACCCGCTGCTGCCCCTGCACGTGGCGCTCGACCGCAACCGCGGCGGCTCCTACCTGGTCTTCTTGTTCGTGGGTGCCGGACTCTTCGCGATGTTCCTGTTCCTGACGTTCTACTTCCAGGCGACGCTCGGCTACACCCCGCTGCGCTCGGGATTCGCCTTCCTGCCGTTCAGCATCGGCATCATCCTGGGTGCGGGCGTGATCTCGCAGGTGCTGCCACGCCTCGGCCCCAAGCCGATCATGGTGCCCGGGCTGGTGTCGGCCTCGATCGGCATGGTGCTGCTGACCCGGGTGACGGCCGACACCTCCTACTGGACGCACGTGCTGCCCTCGCTGGTGCTGCTCAGCGTCGGCATGGCGGCGGTGTTCATCCCGGCGTCGAGCACGGCCCTGGTCGGGGTCGGATCGCACGACGCCGGCGTCGCCAGCGCACTGCTCAACACCTCCCAGCAGGTTGGCGGCTCGCTCGGGACCGCGCTGCTCAACACGCTCTACGCGGGCGCCGTGACGGCCTACCTGACCGACAACATGCGCGGAGCGCGCAATCCCGACGCGGTGATGGCCGATGCGTTCGTCAGCGGCTACCACGTGGCCTTCTTCTGGGGAGCGATGCTGCTGGTGCTCGCCCTGATCACCGCGGTGACGCTGATCAATGCCAAGAAGGACGACATCCCGGCGGTCGAGGGAACTGCGGCCGTCGCCTGACGCCAGGGTCACCTGGGGTTGATCGCCACCGTGCAGACCAGCCCCAGGTGGTCCGAGCTGTCCGGCTCGGTCATCTGCACGCGGCCGTCGATCGCGGTGACCCGGGGACCGAGGTAGATCGCGTCGAGATGGCGTCCGTTGCGCTTGAGGGGCTCGCCGATGCGGTGATGGACGTCGACGTCGACGTCCTGCACGTCGGTCGCGGCGCGCCAGTCGGTGTAGCCGGCCGCCTGCAGGATGCCGCGCGGTGTGTCGGCCCGCACCGCGATGTTGTTGATGTCGGCCGCCACGACGTCCACGGCGTGCTCCGCGCAGAGCTCGACGAGCCGGGTGGCCTGGAGCTGCCTGGAGGCCTCGGCCTTCTCGGGGGTCGTGTGCACCGAGGACGACAGGTGGGTCGTGGCCGCGACCCATTCCAGCCCTGTCGCCACGTGCTCGTAGCGGGCGATGAGCACGTGGCGCTGCTGGCGGGTGAACGTGCCGAGGGGGTGCTCGTGAGTCTCCAGGAGCCGATGGACGGCCGGATCGCTGTAGCCGTCGTTGTGGCCGTGGCGCGACCGCGCGACCTCCCAGCCGGGCAGGATGTGCGCCAGGCTGCGGCGCTCAGCGCGCCGGTTGACCTCGACGAGGAAGTACACGCTGGCCTGCATGCCGCCCGGTGCGTGCATCTCGCGCTCGAGCATCTCGGCCCGTCCCGGCCAGCGGTGGTGGGTGCGGGTCCAGTTGGACCCCAGCACGTTCTTGAACCCGAGGCGGAAGATCGCCGACATCCTGTGAGGCTAGCGGACCGCCGCGGTCGAGGTGTGGGTCCGGGGCAGAGCCAGTAGCGTCGAAGCTGATGACCTCCAAGACCCGCGGCCTCTCCCGACGCCTGATCGCGCTCGCCCCCCGTGAGCTGCGCGAGAAGGTGCCGCGCGACCACCTCGAGACCGATGCCGCGTTCCACCGTCGTCGCCGAGTCGTCGGGGGAGTCAGCATCGCAGGGGCGGCGCTCCTCGGCCGCTCGCTCACGACCGAGCCGGACTCCAAGCAGTTCTACGGGCTCACCCTCGGCGTCGCCGCCACCTGGACGGCCGGCGCCCTCGCGTCCGGCCCGCTGCACCGCGGCTGGGAGCAGGCCGACGACAACCTGCTCCGGCGGCCCCTCGTCACGCCGGTCGCCCTCGGCGTCGCGTCGTTCGGGGCGTTCTACGGCGCGGCGCTCGTGTGCCGCCGGGTGCCGGTCCTCAACCGTGCGCTCACCGACATCCTGGCGTTCGCCGACCAGGGGTCCGCGCCACTCGTCGCCGCGACGACGTTCGCGAACGGGGCGGCCGAGGAGGTGTTCTTCCGCGGCGCGCTCTACGCTGCGGCGGGCACCCGCCACCCGGTCGCCAAGTCCACCGCGATCTACACCCTGGCCACCACGGCGACCCGCAATCCTGCCCTGGTGATGGCCGGGGGCGTCATGGGCACGCTGTTCGGTCTGCAACGCCGGGCGTCCGGGGGCATCCAGGCCCCCCTGCTCACCCACCTGACGTGGTCGGCGCTGATGCTGCGGTTCATGCCGCCGCTGTTCCGCCGGGAGGGTCACGACGAGGTGGACCAGGACCTGCCGCCGAGGGTCTGACCGCGCACGGAGGGGGCTCGGTCCGGGTCCCGGCCGGCGATCGACAAGAATGGCCCGGTGCCGTGGCCGTCGTGGGAGCAAGCGGGTGTTGCCTGCCTGGTCAGCGTCATTGCTTGGCTCGTGCTGAGGTGGCTGCCGCCCAGCCGGGTGGGCGATGCGATCCTGCCCGCATTCCGCGAGTTCGCGCTGATCAGCGGTCTCTACGGGATCTGGCGGCTGGCGCGGATGCTGCCGATCACCCACGAGAGCGGAGCCCTCGACCGGGCCCGCGAGATCGACCACCTGCAGCGCCTGCTGCACCTGCCGACCGAGATCTCGATGCAGCACTTCGTGGTCAACCACGACTGGCTCGCCCGGTTCGTCAACGCCTACTACGCGATCGTCCACGTGCCGGCCCTGATCGCGTTTCTCGTCTGGGCGTTCGTTCGGCACCGCGACCTGTACCCGCACTGGCGCAACGGACTGGTGGCGGTCACTGCGGGCTGTCTCCTCATCCGGTTCATCCGCGTGGCGCCGCCGCGGTTCGTCGATGAGCTGGGCTTCGTCGACCTCTCCAGCCGGTTCGGCCTGGGCGTCTACGGTGACGTCGGGACCGGCGTCTCCGACCAGTTCGCCGCGATGCCGTCGATCCACGTCGGCTGGGCCGCGGTCGTGGCGCTCGGCACGTTCGCGATGGCGAGCGGCTGGTGGCGGTGGCTGGTCCTCCTGCACCTGCCCGTCACGGTGTTCGTCGTGGCGGCCACGGGGCACCACTGGTGGCTCGACGGCATCGTGGCGGTGGCCTTGATGGCTGCCGGCCTGGTGATCGACTCCCGGGTGCGTGGACGACGCGCGGCCAGGCGTACGTCCGAGGTCACCGTCGAGGTCTGAGCCCGACTCGCACTGCCGCGGTCGCGACCCGCACCTAGGGTCGAGTCATGCCTCGTCCTGATCGCCTGCTCCTCGCCGCTCTGCTGGTGCCGCCGGTGCTGATCGCCCTGGTGGGGACGACGCACCCCGACCGCCTGACGATGGACGCCGCCGTCCACTGGCGCAACATGCACATCGTCCTGCTGCCGCTCTTTCCTTTGCTGGCGGTGGGACCATGGCTCCTCGCGCGCTCGGTCGACCCGCTCTACGGACGGATCACGTTGGTGCTGGGCTACGTCTACGCGTGCTTCTACTCTGCGCTCGACATCCTCGCCGGCATCGCGGCGGGCGGCTTGAAGGTCGACCGCGAGAGCGGGCTGGGCACGGTGTTCGGGTTGGCCTCCGACCTCGGCGAGGTGGGATCGATCGCCTACATCGGCGCGACCGCTGCCGCCGCGGGGTGCGTGATCCGCGTGGTCGGCCTGCGCGCCCTGCCCGGTGCCCTGGTCGCGATCGGCGGCGCCTACGCCTTCATGCAGGAGCACGTCTACTGGCCCGCGGGCGTGCTGTCGATGATCGCCATCGCGCTGGGCTGGGCCTGGATGCTCGTGACCCTGCACGTCGGTCAGCGGTCGGCGAGCAGGTCCTTGCCCTGATGGACCCGCACCCAGTCGACCTTGTAGCTGAAGTCGTCGCGGGTGTGCTCGGCGTCGGGCCAGCCCCAGTAGCTCGACCCCACCTGCATGTTGAGACGGATGTGGAACGTGTCGTCGAAGCTGCTCTCACGGAAGTACGACGCGGTGCCCGGGGCGTCGAAGTCGACGATGCCGACGGTCCGCCCGTCGTAGAGGTAGCGCAGGCAGCGCGGCGACCAGTTCACGCCGTACGTGTGCCAGCCCTGCCAGATCTTGTCCGCGCCGACGTCGGCACGGCCGTGCGTCTGTCGCTTCGTGATGCCGGTCATCGAGCCCTCGGCCGTGTCGGCCCAGCTGTTCCACTCGTACGAGCTCGACGGGTCGAACGACCGGATCGTCGGTCCGCCGTAGGACTCCATGGGGTCGATCTCGCCGGCCTTGTGATCTGCACGCAGCCAGAACGCAGGCCAGATGCCGCGTGACATCGTCGGCTCGCTCGGCACCCAGGCCCGGATCTCGAAGTGCCCGTACTTCTGGCCGAAGCGGTCCGCGGCGGCGTTGCCGTAGCCGGCGCCGTCCATCGTGTCGACGTACCCCGTGGAGTAGTCACGCTCCACGTTGGCGGGGTAGAGGGCGTTCTTGTTCTGCTTGTGCTCGCCGTCCGGGAGCCGGCGGCCGCGGATGTCGAGATGGCCGTCCTGCACCGAGACGGCGTCCTTGGTGATCCACGCCTTGTCCTGGTTGAGGAACGTGTTGTCGCGCACGCGCCACCGCGAGCGGTCGATCGACGAGCCGTCGAAGTCCTCGCGGAACGTCTCGACGCCCTGATCGGGCTGGGAGTAGTCGATGTCCTCGCACGCGGGGCCGCCGACGTGAGGGCGCGTGACGGCCACACGGATGTCGGTCGCGCGGACGTGCTGGCCCCCGCGCAGCCGCTTCGCCTCGGTGACGAGCCGCAGGTGACTGCCCGACCGGGTCGTGCGCAGGGTGACCCCGACATGGCGCCAGGACCGGGACCCGGGCTTCAGGGTCGTCGAGCGACTGGCCACGACGCGTCCGGCCACGATCTCCTGGACGCGGAACGTGAGCCGTCGACCGGGCTGTGACGTCTGCAGGCGGGCCGTGGCCCTGACCGTCGAGGAGGCGGTCATCGCGGCCCCCGTCGAGACCGGCGACCTCATCCAGACGCTTCGCACCCCGGTGGCCCGTCTCGCCTTGAGCTGCAGGGCGGCCGCGGGCCTGTGGGGACGCAGATTCTTCACCCGGGCGTTCGACGACGGCTTCCAGGCGGCGCTCTCGTCGGCGATCGACACCCGCACCGCGCTCATGGCCTCCTCGGTGGCCTGGCCCGGTCCGGCGGGTCCCACGAGCAGACCGGCGCCGGCGACGACAGCGACCGCCAGGGCGCCCGTGCGCAGACGACGGGCGCGGACGATCGACGAGACGTGCCGGGTCCTCATCACTCCACGGTAGGACCTGGGTGCCGATAATGGGAGGTTTTGTCAGAACTTCCCCACCGACACCACCAGTCCCACGCGTGATGCGCTGTCACACGGGCAACAGCCTGGTGATGAACCGGGTGAGCTGGTCGACGTTGCAGCACTCGTGCATCTCGACCACCTCCGCGTACGCAGGGGCCTCCGAGTCGCCCAGGCCCCAGCGCATGGACGCCTCCGGGTTGAGCCAGAAGGTCCGGCGCGCCTTCTGGTTGATGTCGTGGAGGGCGCCCAGGTTGGGGTCCTGGTTGTTGTTGCGGGCGTCGCCGAGGATCAGGACCGCGGTGCGCGGGCCGATCGCGTTCATGTGATCGGCCCGGAAGTCCGCGAACGCCTCGCCGTAGTCGCTGCTCGTGTGCCACTTCGTGATGTGGGCGTCACGCGCGATGCGGGCGGACAGATCGTCCTGCCCGCCCTCGGCGGCCTGCTTGACCAGGTCGGTCACCTCGTCCATCGCGTTGACGAACGCGAACACGCGGACCTTGCTGAACTGGCCGCTCAGGGCCTGGACCAGGTGCATCGTGAAGCCGGAGAAGCCCGACACCGACCCAGACACGTCGCACAGCAGGACGAGCTCAGGACGTGACGGGTGCGGCTTGGCCAGGACCGGGTGCATCGGGACGCCGCCGGTGGACATCGACCGGCGCAGCGTCCGGCGGATGTCGATCTTCCCGCGGCTGGCCTTGCGCCGGCGGGCGGACAGGCGGGTCGCGAGCTTGCGCGAGAGCGGCTTGACCGTGCGGCCGAGCTCCTCGAGCTGCTGCTTGCTGGCGCTCAGGAAGTCGATGCGGTCGGTGCCTGCCCGGACCGCGTGACGGGTCACCGTGTCGCGTCCTCGGACCTCCGCCGTGCGACGACGCGCCTCGGCGGCCACCATCGCGCGGAAGCGCTCGACGTTGCTGCGGACCTCGTCACGCTCCAGGCGTTGCGTGAAGCCGGCGCCCTGGCCCGAGCCCTGCCCCTGGCTCTGCCCGCCACCCTCGCCGCGCATCTGCACGGCCCGGGCGACCGTGGTCTGGGGCTGGAGCCGCTCGAGCGTCTGGTACGCCGACCAGCCCGCGGTCTGGGTACCGGGCGATCCCACCTGCCCGAGCTGGTCGACCGCGATCTCGGCGACCTGCTCCATGCCGCGCAGGTCGTTGTCGGCGAGCGCCGCCGTGAGCACGTCACGGAGGTCGTCCAGGTCGAGCGGCCCGTCGGTGTCGATCGCGGCCTGGGGGGTGCCCACGCCCGCGGGGAAGTAGAGGTCGAACGCCATGTCGAAGACATCGCGCTGGCCCCCACGGCGTATGAGGGCGGCGGCGAGCCCCTCACGCAGCTGGTTGCGGTCGGCCATGCCGAGCACCCGGATCACCGCTGCGGCGTCCACGGTCTCGCTCGTGCCGGCGGGGATGCCCTTGCTCCGCAGCGCCGCGACGAGCTCGACGAGCCGCCCCGCCAGGTCCTGCGGCCCCTCCGTCATACGGCTCCTCGGGTCATGGCGTGCTCAGGACCGCGTCCAGGTCAAGACGCGTGCGCGCCTTCTGCAGATCATCCTGGTGCTTGAGGATCACGCCCAGGCTCTCCTTGACCACCTCGTCGTCCAGGACATCGGCGCCGAGCGCGACGAGCGTACGGGCCCAGTCGATCGTCTCCGACACCGACGGCGCCTTGCGCAGCGGCATGACCCGCAGTGCGTTGATGACGCGGACGAGCGACTCGCCCAGGGCGGTGTCGAGCTCGGGCACCTTGAGCCGGACGATGTCCTGCTCGAGCTGTGCGTCGGGGAAGTCGACGTGCAGGAAGAGGCAGCGCCGGCGCAGCGCCTCGGACAGCTCGCGCGTCGCGTTGGAGGTCAGGACCACGAACGGGCGGTGCTTCGCGGTGATCGTCCCGAGCTCGGGCACCGTGACCTGGAACTCGCCCAGCACCTCCAGCAGGAGGCCCTCGATCTCCACGTCGGCCTTGTCCGTCTCGTCGATGAGCAGCACGGTGGGGCTCTCGCTGCGGATGGCTGTCAGCAGGGGGCGGGGGAGCAGGAACTCCTCCGAGAAGATGTCGTTGCGCGCCTCGTCCCACGACTCGCCCTGGCCCGCGGTGATGCGCAGCAGCTGCTTGGCGTGGTTCCACTCGTACAGCGCGCGGGCCTCGTCCACGCCCTCGTAGCACTGCAACCGGATGAGCTCGGCCCCGCACGCGTCCGCGACCGCGCTGGACAGGGCCGTCTTGCCGACGCCCGCCGGACCTTCGACGAGCAGGGGCTTGCCGAGCTCGCTCGCGAGGAACACGGTGGTCGCGATCGCGTCCGACGCCAGGTAGCCGGCGGCGGCCAGCTTGGTCTTGACGTCGGCAATCGAGTCGAACGGCATGGTGCGCATGCCTACGATGATGCCGTGGCCCTGATCGAGATCGTCCGTGAGGTACGTCTCCCACCTGCCGAGGCGTTCGCGCGGCTCACCACGTGGGAGCGGCACGGCGACCACGTCCCGCTCACGCGCATCACGCGCACCCCGGACGGCTTCGACGCGTTCACGGGCGTCGGGCGCATCGGCTTCCACGACCCGATGGACGTGGTCCAGTGGCGCGAGCCGTCGTTCTGTCGCCTGGAGAAGCGCGGCCGGGTGGTGACCGGCTGGGCCGAGCTCAGCGTGGACCCGATCGACGGCGGGAGCAGGGTCACCTGGCGCGAGGACATCCACGTCACGGGCATGCCGCGGCTCATGGACGCCGTCACCCGGGCGTCCAGCCGCCGGCTGTTCTCCCGCGTCATCGACGGTTTGCTGGCCTGACGCGCGTCCACCCGTACGATCGCAGCATGGGCTACTCACCGGAGACCGAAGCACTCGAGATCTGCCGCGACCTGATCCGGATCGACACCAGCAACTACGGTGACGCGTCCGGGCCGGGGGAGCGCAAGGCCGCCGAGCACGTCGCAGGGCTGCTCGCCGAGGTGGGCATCGAGTCGCAGATCCTGGAGTCCGAGTCGGGCCGCGCGAGCGTCGTGGCGCGCTGGGGCGACCAGGACTCGAGCCGTCCCGGTCTGCTGATCCACGGCCACCTCGACGTCGTGCCCGCTCAGGCCGCTGACTGGAGCGTCGACCCGTTCGCCGGTGAGGTCGTCGACGGCTATCTCTACGGCCGCGGCGCGGTCGACATGAAGGACTTCGACGGCATGCTGCTGTCGGTGGTCCGCGCCCGTCAGCGCGCGGGCGTCCTGCCCAACCGCCCGGTCACGCTGGTCTTCACCGCCGACGAGGAGGCCGGCGGCGTCCTCGGCGCGCACTGGCTCGTCGAGCACCACCCGGAGCTGTTCGAGGGGTGCACCGAGGCGATCGGCGAGGTGGGCGGCTTCTCGACCGAAGTCGGCGGTCAGCGGCTCTATCTCATCGAGACCGGCGAGAAGGGCATCTCGTGGATGCGGCTGCGCGCCCGGGGCACCGCCGGGCACGGGTCGATGGGCAATGACGACAACGCGATCACGCACCTGGCTCGTGGCCTGCTGGCGCTGGGGGAGCACGAGTGGCCCGCCGCGGAGGGCCCGTCGATGCGCATCCTGCTCGACAAGGTCCGCGAGCTCACCGGCGCGGACGGCACGGTCGACGAGCTGCTCGCCCACTTCGGTCCCGGCATTCGCATGATCGGCGCGGGACTGCGCAACACGACCAACGCGACGATGCTGCAGGCCGGCTACAAGCACAACGTGATCCCGGGAGAGGCCGTCGCGTACGTCGACGGCCGGTTCCTGCCCGGCGCCGGCGAGACGTTCCCGGCGACGGTCCAGCAGATCGTCGGCGACCGCGTGCAGGTGGAGCCGTTCATCAGCCAGCCCGCGCTGGAGTACGCCTTCGAGGGCGACCTGGTCGATGCGATGACCGTCGCCCTGCACTCGCAGGACCCGGATGCGCACGTCGCGCCGTTCCTGATGTCCGGGGGCACCGACGCCAAGGCCTGGCACAAGCTCGGCATCACGTCGTACGGCTTCGTGCCGCTGCGCCTGCCGGCCGACCTCGACTTCACCGCGCTGTTCCACGGCGTCGACGAGCGCGTCCCGGTCGACTCCCTCGAGTTCGGCGCCAAGGTCTTCGACGAGTTCCTCAACCTCGCCTGACCCCACCAACGCTGACGCGCGCCTCCCGTCCGCCGACGCGCGCCTCCCGTCCGCCGACGCGCGCCTCCCGTCCGCTGACGCGCGCCTAGGCGCGCCGCAACGCGCGCGTCGGCGGACCGGAGGCGCGCCTCAGCGGAAGGGGGGAAGGGGGGAGGGGTCAGAGGGTGCTGCGCATGCGGATGATCTTGCGGCGCAGGGTCACGGTGCGCTGGCCGGAGCCGTCCTTGCGCAGACGGTCCAGCTCCCAGCCCTGGTACTCGGCTGCGTCGGTGAGCATGCGGCACACCGCGGACCGCGACTTGGCCCGGTCGATCGTGAGGTTCCAGAACTCGTACTCGACCATCGACTGTCCTTTCACCCTGCAGCCTCCGAGACGTCGTCCAGTGCCTGGTGGATCTCGGCGGGCAGCTCGACGTCCTCCGCGGCCAGGTTCTCCTGCAGCTGCGAGGTCGTGCGGGCCCCGACGATCGCCGCGGAGACCTGCGGACGCTCCAGCAGCCAGGCGAGGGCGACGTGCGCGATCGTGACACCGAGACCTTCGGACGCACGGGCGAGGGCCTCGACGACCCCGGCCTTGCCGGGCGTGAGGTACTCGCCCACGAACGCGTCCCAGCCGGGGGTCGCGGCGCGGGAGTCGCCGGGGATGCCTGCGCGGTACTTGCCGGACAGGACGCCACGGCCCAAGGGCGACCAGGCCAGCAGGCCCATGCCGAGGTGGGCCGCGGCGGGCACGACCTCGTCCTCGGGGTCGCGGTTGACCAGCGAGTACTCGACCTGGGTGCTCACCAGGGGGATCGTGTCGGCGCGACCCGCGAGCCAGGTCTGGGCGATCGCGGTCTGCCACCCCGTGTAGTTGGAGATGCCGACGTAGCGGACCCGCCCGGTGCGCACCGCGTGCTCGAGGGCGCCGAGCGTCTCCTCCATCGGCACGTCGGGATCGGGCGTGTGGATCTGCCACAGGTCGAGGTGGTCGGTGCCGAGCTGGCGCAGTGACAGGTCGAGCTGGTCGAGCAGATTGCCCCGCGACCCGTCCCGGACCGTCTGACCGCCCCGCCGGACGAAGCCGGCCTTGCCCGCGAGCACGAGGCGATCGCGCACGCCGTTCTTGGAGATCAGGGTGCCGAGCAGCTCCTCGCACGCGCCGTCGCCGTAGATGGGCGCGGTGTCGACGAGCGTGCCGCCGGCGTCGAGGAAGGTGGTGAGCTGGTCCTGCGCCTCGTACGAGTCGACCGTCCCACCGAAGTTCATGGTGCCGAGCGCGAGGCGGGACACGGTCAGCCCGGAACGACCGACGCGGCGATACTGCATGTCTGAAGGCTAGTGGGACGTCCCCAGCGGCGCCGGTAGGCTCGCGCTGTGGATTTCCTACAAGCCGTCGTCCTGGGCGTGATCCAGGGGCTGACCGAGTTCCTCCCGATCTCCAGCAGTGCGCACCTCGCGATCTTCCCCAAGTTCTTCGGCTGGGACGATCCCGGCGCCGCGTACACGGCGGTGATCCAGATCGGCACCGAGCTCGCGGTGCTGCTGTACTTCTGGCGGGACATCTGGACCATCGGCTCGGGCTGGGTACGCGGGGTGTTCTCCCGCGAGGCGCGTCAGGCGCCCGAGTGGCGGATGGGCTGGTTCGTCATCATCGGCTCGCTGCCGATCGTCGTGCTGGGCCTGCTCCTGCAGGACGCGATTGACCGCGAGTTCCGCAATCTCTGGGTCATCGGCACGACCCTGATCGTGCTCGGCATCGTCCTCGGCATCGCCGAGCGGGTGGGCCGCAAGAGCAGCCCGATCGAGGACCTGACGATGAAGCACGCGATCCTGCTCGGCCTCGCGCAGGCCGGAGCGCTCGTCCCGGGCGTCTCCCGCTCCGGCGCGACCATCAGCATGGGCCTGTTCCTCGGCTACGAGCGCGCTGCCGCCACGAGGTACGCCTTCCTGCTCGCGATCCCCGCCGTGGTGGGTGCGGGCATCTACAAGCTCAAGGACATCGGTGGCGACAACGCCTACGGGGTCGGGCCGACGATCGTCGGCACCGTCGTGTCGTTCGTGGTCGGCCTTGCGGTCATCCACTGGCTGCTGCGCTACGTGAGCACCCACTCGTACACGCCGTTCGTGGTCTACCGCATCGGCCTCGGTGCGCTGGTGCTCGTGCTGGTCGGCACCGGCGTGATCGCCGCAGGCACGACAGTCGGCTGAGTCACAGCCTGTTCCCGTTATGCTCGGGACCGCGCCACCCGTCCGTGAAACGCCACGACCGAACAGGACCCCTATGTCGGCCTTTGACCGCGTCACCGAGAGCTGGGGCGATCTGAAGTACATGGATCTCCCGCGTGCCACCTATCTGCGCGACCTCGTCGTCAAGAACGACCTGAAGGACCTGCTCGAGCTGGGGTTCTACAAGGGCAAGAGCAGCGCCTACCTCGCCGGGATGCTCGAGGACCTCGGCCGGGGCCACCTGGTCACGATGGACCGCCCCAGCGCGCGCAAGCAGCAGCCCGAGATCAACGAGGTGCTCTCGACGGTCGGCCTCTCGCACCGGGTGACGCCGATCTTCGCGCACCGCTCGTTCACGTGGGAGCTCGGCAAGATGCTCGAGCAGACGCCGCGCCCGCAGTTCGACTTCTGCTATCTCGACGGCGGCCACACGTGGGACGTCACGGGATTCGGCTTCCTGCTCGTGGACATGATGCTCAAGCCCGGCGGCATCATCTTGCTGGACGACCTCGATTGGACGATCGCGCGCTCGCCGCAGGCCAAGACCGAGGCGGGGCAGCGGACGTACGCGGCGTACTCCGACGACGAGAAGGCCGCCAAGGGCGTCCGGATGACGTTCGAGCACATCGCCGAGCACCTGGGCTACGACGTCGAAGAGGTCCCCGAGTTCCAGTGGGGCATCGCCCGCAAGCGGGCCCCGAAGAAGGGGCTGTTCGGACGCGGATGACGGGCGGGCTCAGAGCCACCCGGAGCGCTTGAAGCGGCTGTAGATGTACAGGCACAGGGCCCCGATCACGGCCAGGCAGGCCGGATAGCCGTACGTCCAGCTGAGCTCGGGCATGTGCTCGAAGTTCATCCCGTAGACGCCCGCGATCGCGGTCGGCACCGCGAAGATCGTGGCGCCCGCGGTGAGCTTGCGCATGTCCTCGTTCTGCTGGACGCTCAGCTGGGCCAGGTGCGCGTTGAGCGCGTTGTCGAGCAGGTGGTCGATCGAGTCGATCGACTCCGCCGCCCGGGACAGGTGGTCCGAGATGTCCCGGAAGTACGGTCGGGCGCGCTCGGGGGCCGACACCGTGGCGAACCGGTGGACGGGCTCGCGCAGCGGCATGACCGCCCGCCGGAACTCCAGCGTCTCGCGCTTGAGCCGGTAGATGCGCGTCGAGTCGTTGGACCGCTGCGCGGAGAACACCGAGCTCTCGACCTCCTGGACGTCGGTCTCCAGCTCGGTGGCTACGTCCTCGTAGTGGTCCACGATCGAGTCGACCACCGCGTACAGCGCCGCGGTGGGGCCGTGGGAGAGGTGCTCGATCATCGACTCGGCGGCCTTGCGGGCACCGTGCAGCTCGGGACCGCCGTGCCGCACGGTCAGCAGGTAGTTGGGGCCGAGGAAGATGTTCACCTCGTGCGTCGTGATGTCGTCGTCGCTGTAGGACACCGTGCGGATCGACATGAAGGTGTGATCCTCGTACTTCTCGATCTTCGGGCGCTGGTGGGCCTCCAGTGCGTCCTCGACCGCCAACGGGTGGAGCGACAAGGGCCCGGCGATCCGGTGCAGCTCGTCGGACGTGGGGTTGGCGATGCCGATCCAGAGGAAGTCGTCGGTGCCCAGACCTGCGAGCGCCGCGTCGAGCGCCGCCGAGTCGTCCGGGGTCGTCTCGCGCACTCCGTCGCGGTAGACCGCGCAGTCGATGATCATGGCGCCATTGTGCCTGCCGGTCGGTGGGCGGCCGTGCACCACTCGCTACCGCTCAACAGATACGCTCGTCACCATGCGCAGCTGGTCGATTCCCGAGGTCCCTTCTCTTGCGGATCTCGGGCTCGGTGCCGGTCCGGCCGTCCAGGTCCACGACACGTCCTCGGGGCACGTTCAGGCCCTCGATCCCGACGGACGCGCGCGACTGTACGTCTGCGGGATCACTCCCTACGACGCGACCCACATGGGCCATGCCGCGACCTACCTCGCGTTCGACCTCCTGCAGCGCGCCTGGCGCGACCGGGGCCTGGACGTGACCTACACGCAGAACATCACCGACGTCGACGACCCGCTGCTGGAACGCGCCAAGGCCACCGGCGTCGACTGGGTCGAGCTGGCCGAGCGCGAGATCCAGCTGTTCCGCGAGGACATGACGGCGCTGCGGATCATCCCCCCGCAGCACTACATCGGTGCGGTCGAGTCGATCGACCTCGTGGTGGACCTCATCGACCGGCTCCGCGCCGCCGGAGCGGTCTACCAGGTCGACGACGACCTCTACTTCGACGTCCACGCGGACCCGGGCTTCGGCCTGGTCTCGAGCTTCGACGAGGAGGAGATGCTCACGATCTTCCCGCAGCGCGGCGGCGATCCCGACCGACCCGGCAAGAAGCACCCCCTGGACTGCCTGCTGTGGCAGGCCGAGCGCCCGGACGACCCGTCGTGGGAGACGCGTCTCGGCAAGGGACGACCCGGCTGGCACATCGAGTGCGCCGCAATCGCGCTGCACCACCTCGATCCCGCCTTCGACGTGCAGGGCGGCGGATCGGACCTGGTCTTCCCGCACCACGAGATGTCCGCGTCGGAGGCCACCGTCGCGACGGGCGAGCCGTTCGCGAAGGCGTACGTCCACGCCGGCATGGTCGGCTACGAGGGCGAGAAGATGTCCAAGTCCAAGGGCAACCTCGTCCTGGTCTCCCGGCTCCGCGCCGCCGGCCACGACCCGATGGCGATCCGGCTGTCGTTGCTGGCCCACCACTACCGCAGCGACTGGGAGTGGTTCGGCACCGAGATCGAGGAGGCCGAGGCACGCCTGGCCCGCTGGCGTGACGCGGTGGCCCGCACGGTCGCACCGTCGGGCGAGGCCGTCCTCGCGGCGATCCGCGCCGCGATGGCGGACGACCTCGACGCGCCGGCCGCGATCGCCGCGGTGGACGCGTGGGCCGCGGACGACTCGGCCGAGGACCCCCAGGCCGGCCGGACGGTGCGCGCCGCGATCGACGCCCTGCTCGGCGTCGCGCTCTAGCCCCGCGCTAGAAGCTCGGGCCCCGGCGGTTCTCGGGGATCGGCTGGGTGCGCTGGCGACCCAGCTCACCGCCGATGCGCCCCCCGTACGGACGTCCGTGGTCGGCGTACTCGTCGCGGACGTAGGACATGCGCCAGGTGCCCAGCTCGATCCGGGCACCCGTGCGCAGGATCTGCTCGGGCAGCTGCTGCCCGCCGACCGTGCTGAGCATGCGGGTGCTGCGCGCGACCAGCACGTACTCGTCGTCGTCGGTGCGGACGATCTCGGCCTGCAGGTCGTCGATGCCGGCCAGCTGCAGACCGACTCCCTCGCCGCTGCCGATCGTGACCCCGTCCGGCGACAGCTCGAAGACCCCGACGGGCCACGGCGCGAGCGGGTCGGACGTGTCGCAGAGGTAGAGGCGCGGATGGCCGCCACCTGCGGGGTCGTGGGTCGTCGACGCGACGTAGGGGTGCGGCGCCATGGCCGGCAGCGGTGGCCAGGGGGTGCCAGGGGGAAGGCCCGGTCCCCGCAGCCTGGTTGCCCGGCTCGACGGACGCAGCCGGGCCCGCGCGGCTGCTGCGGCACGCGTCCAGCTGCCGAGCCGCATGTGCCGCGAGCGCGTCACGAGGCGGTGTGCGGGGGAGGGGTCGACGGCCCCCAGGCTCACGATCAGGCCGTCGGGGCCCGAGACGTCGACGACCAGACCGAGCCGCGCGAGCTGTGCCGCCATGGACCGGACGGCTGCGCGCGAGGGCTGGCCCACGAGCGAGAGGATGTCGTCGCTGTGGACGCGGACGTGGTTGCCCTCGGCGGTCACCGTCGCGTGCACGTGAGCGGCGGGATGTCCTTCACCCGCGGGGACATCGATGTCGAACGTCAGGTCCGCCTCGAGCTGCAGATCCCGGGACATCTCATTCCCCGGGCCGGTCGGCGCGTGCGGCCAGGTCTTCGTCGCTCGTCGTGACGCGCAGCGTCCCGCTGACCTTCCAGGTCGCGCGGGGCGCGTCCGGCCCGGTGTCGCGGGGGACCTCCACCGCCATGTCGATGAACTCGTAGTTCACCGCGGCTCCCTTGCCCGTCAGGTACGTCCACATCTCGCGGCCCAGGTCGGACCAGTCGGTGACCGGCTGGACGGTCGGGGAGGTGACGTTGTCGTGAGTGCTCATGATTGCTCCTCGAGTCACACAGGCGAGTGGTGCCGCCCGTTACTTCGAGAGTCCCACTGAATCCGGAGGGCGCAAATCGTGATCGGGCGATCTACTCGGGGTCGACGTTGCGGCGGCGCAGGTAGCGCTCGAACTCGCGGGCGATCGCGTCGCCGGAGGCCTCGGGCAGCTCGCTGGTGTCCTGCTCGTTCTCGAGCGCTTCGACGTACTCGGCGATCTCGTCGTCGTGGGACGTGAGGTCGTCGGCTCCGCGCTGCCACGCCTCGGCCATCTCGGTGAGGACGCCCTGGGGCAGGGGGATCCCCATCGCGTCCTCGAGCGCCCCGAGGAGGGCCAGCGTGGCCTTGGGGCACGGGGGCTCGGCGAGGTAGTGGGGGACCGCGGCCCACAGCGAGGCCGCGCCGATGCCTTCGCGGGCGGCCATCTCGTTGAGCACCGAGGTGATGCCGACCGGTCCGGTGTAGCGCGAGGGCGTGAGCGACATGCGCTCGATGAGCCGCGGATCGCTCGTGGAGCCGCTGACCGGCACCGGACGGGTGTGGGGGGAGTCCGCGAGCAGGGCGCCCAGCGTCACGAGCTCGGTGACGCCCGCGAGCTTGGCCACACCGAGCACGGTCGAGCAGAACGCCTTCCAGCGGAAGTTGGGCTCGGGACCCCGCAGCAGCAGGACGTCGCGGTCACCGCGCGGGGGACGCGCCTGGTAGATCGCGGGTGCGGGCCAGCTGATGACCCGCTCGCCCGAGTCGGACGGGCCCACCTCGGGGCGGTGCACCTGGAAGTCGTAGAAGTCCTCGGGGTCCAGCTCGATCAGCAGCTCGGCGTCCCACTCCTCGATGAGGTGGTCGACGACGCCCGAAGCGGCGTCGGCCGCGTCGTTCCACCCTTCGAACGCCGCCACCATCCAGGGATCGCGCAGCGGTGGGATGTCAGTAGGTGAGCTCACGGATCAACCCTAGCCGCGCCCGTCCATCACTCGTTCTCGGTCCGGTAGCCCAGGTTGGGTGACAGCCACTTCTCGGCCTCGGCCACGGACCAGCCCTTGCGCGCCGCGTAGTCCTCGACCTGGTCGCGACCGATCCGGCCCAGGACGAAGTACTGCGAGTCCGGGTGCGAGAAGTACAGGCCGCTGACCGAGGCGCCCGGCCACATCGCCATGCTCTCGGTCAGCTCGATGCCGGTGTTGGCCTCGACGTCCAGGAGCTCCCAGATCGTCTGCTTCTCGGTGTGCTCCGGGCACGCGGGGTAGCCCGGGGCCGGCCGGATGCCGTCGTACTTCTCCTTGATGAGGTCCTCGCTGCTGAGCGACTCGTTGGGGACGTACGCCCAGAACTCCTTGCGGACGCGCTCGTGCAGACGCTCGGCGAAGGCCTCGGCCAGTCGGTCGGCGAGCGACTCCAGCAGGATCGCGCTGTAGTCGTCGAGGTTCTTCTTGAACTCCGCGATCTTCTCGCCGATCTCCGCCCCTGCGGTGACCGCGAACGCCCCCACGTAGTCGCGCAGCCCGGTCTCCTTGGGCGCCACGAAGTCGGCCAGTGACTTGCGCGCGGACCCCTCACGGCCCTCGCCCTGCTGCCGCAGCTGGTGCAGGGTCGTCAGGACGGTGGTGCGCGACTCGTCGGTGTAGACCTCGATGTCGTCACCCGCGACCTGGCTGGCCGGGAACAGGCCGAAGACGCCGTTGGCCCGGATCCACTTCTCGGCGATGATCTGGTCGAGCATCGTCTGCGCGTCCTCGTAGAGCTTGCGCGCAGCCTCGCCCGTCGACGGGTTGTTGAGGATGTCGGGGAACTTGCCCTTCATCTCCCACGCGTTGAAGAACGGCTGCCAGTCGATGTAGGACCGCAGCTCCTCCAACGAGTAGTCGGTGAACGTCTTGACGAACTGGGTGGCCTCGCCGTGGCGGTGGTCGCAGCCCGGACCGCTGCACAGGTCACGCGCCTGCTGCGCGAGCATGCGGGGCCGGGGCGGCTGGTAGCTGCTCCAGTCGATCGGGGTCGCCTTCTCGCGGGCGGCCTGGATCGACAGGAGGGAGCGGGTGTCCTGGCGGGCAGCGTGCCGCTCGCGCAGCGCCTCGTAGTCGGCACTGGTGTCGGCGAGCAGCTTCGGGCGCTGCTCGTCCGACAGCAGGGCCGCGACGACGGGGACCGACCGCGACGCGTCCTTCACCCAGATGACCGGCCCGTGGTACTGCTGGGCGACCTTGACGGCGGTGTGGGCGCGGGACGTCGTGGCGCCGCCGATCATCAGCGGGATGTCGAAGCCCTGGCGCTCCATCTCCTTGGCGAAGTTGACCATCTCGTCCAGTGACGGGGTGATCAGGCCGGACAGGCCGATCACGTCGGCGCCCTCGGCCTTCGCCGCGTCCAGGATCTTCTGCGCGGGCACCATGACGCCGAGGTCGACGACGTCGTAGTTGTTGCACTGCAGCACGACGCCGACGATGTTCTTGCCGATGTCGTGCACGTCGCCCTTGACCGTCGCCATGACGACCTTGCCGTTGCTGCGCTCGACGTCGCCGGGCTGCTTCTCGGCCTCGATGAACGGGATGAGGTACGCGACGGCCTTCTTCATGACGCGCGCGGACTTCACGACCTGGGGCAGGAACATCTTGCCCTCGCCGAACAGGTCGCCCACGACGTTCATGCCGTCCATGAGGGGGCCCTCGATGACCTCGATCGGGCGCCCGCCGCGCGCCGAGATCTCGGCCCGCAGCTCCTCGGTGTCGGACTCGGCGAACTCGTCGATGCCCTTGACCAGTGCGTGGGTGATGCGCTTGCCGACGGGCAGCGATCGCCACTCCTCGGTCGCGATCTCCTTGACCGAGCCGTCGCCGGCGAAGTCGCCCGCGATCTCGAGCAGTCGCTCGGTGCTGTCGGGGCGCCGGTTGAGGATGACGTCCTCGATGCGCTCGCGCAGCACCTCGGGCACCTCGTCGTAGACCTCCAGGGCACCCGCGTTGACGATTCCCATGTCCATGCCCGCGTTGATCGCGTGGTAGAGGAACACCGCGTGGATCGCCTCACGCACGGGGTTGTTGCCTCGGAACGAGAACGAGACGTTGGAGACGCCGCCGGAGACCAGCGCACCCGGCAGGTTCTGCTTGATCCAGCGCGTCGCCTCGATGAAGTCGACGCCGTAGTTGGCGTGCTCCTCGATGCCCGTCGCGACCGCGAACACGTTGGGGTCGAAGATGATGTCCTCGGCCGGGAAGCCGACCTCGTCGACCAGGATGCGGTAGGCGCGCTCACAGATCTGCTTGCGCCGCTCGAGGTTGTCGGCCTGGCCGTCCTCGTCGAACGCCATGACGACGACGGCGGCACCGTACTTGCGGCACAGGCGTGCCTCGCGGATGAACTTCTCCTCGCCCTCCTTCATGGAGATCGAGTTGACGATCGACTTGCCCTGGACGCACTTGAGACCGGCCTCGATGACCTCCCACTTGGAGGAGTCGATCATCGTCGGCACGCGGCAGATGTCGGGCTCGGTCGCGATGAGCTTCATGAAGCGGTCCATCGCCTCGACGCCGTCGATCATGCCTTCGTCCATGTTGACGTCGATGACCTGCGCACCGGCCTCGACCTGCTGGCGGGCCACGGCCAGCGCGGTCACGTAGTCGCCGGCCTTGATGAGGTTGCGGAACCGGGCGGAGCCGGTGATGTTGGTGCGCTCGCCGACGTTGACGAACAAGGTGTCCTCGACGACCGTGACCGGCTCGAGGCCCGAGAGCCGCAGGGCGGGGCTCGTCTCGGCAGGCACACGCGGTGCCTTGCCCTCGACGTCGCGGGCGATGGCTGCGATGTGCGCCGGCGTCGTGCCGCAGCAGCCGCCGACGAGGTTGACGAAGCCCGCGTCCGCGAACTCCGCGACGATCGCCGCGGTCTGGTCGGGCTCCTCGTCGTACTCGCCGAACGCGTTGGGCAGGCCCGCGTTGGGATAGCACGACACGAACGTGTCGGCGATGCGCGCCATCTCGGCGATGTAGGGGCGCATCTCCTTGGCGCCGAGGGCGCAGTTCAGGCCCACGAGCAGCGGGTCGACATGACGGATCGAGTGCCAGAACGCCTCGGTGACCTGGCCCGAGAGCGTACGCCCGGAGGCGTCCGTGATCGTGCCGGAGATGATGACGGGCCAGCGGCGTCCGTACTCCTCGAACAGGGTCTCGACCGCGAAGATCGCCGCCTTGGCGTTGAGGGTGTCGAAGATCGTCTCAATGAAAATGACGTCGGAGCCGCCGTCGAGCAGGCCGCGCCCGGCCTCCTTGTATGCCTCGACGAGCTCGTCGTAGGTGACGTTGCGGGCGCCCGGGTCGTTGACGTCGGGGGAGATCGAGGCGGTGCGGGAGGTGGGGCCGAGCGCGCCGGCGACGTAGCGCGGCTTGTCGGGGGTCTCGGCGGTGACCGCATCGCACTCGCGGCGGGCGAGCCGGGCCGACTCGAGATTGAGCTCGTAGGCCAGGTCCTGCATGCCGTAGTCGCTGAGGGAGATCGAGTTGGCGTTGAACGTGTTGGTCTCGACGATGTCCGCGCCTGCTTCGAGGTACTCGCGGTGGATGCCTGCGATGATCTCGGGCTGGGTGAGGGTCAGCAGGTCGTTGTTGCCCTGCACGTCGGACGGCCAGTCCTTGAAGCGCTCTCCGCGGTAGCCGGCCTCGTCGGGGCGGTCACGCTGGATCGCCGTGCCCATGGCGCCGTCCAGCACCATGATCCGGCTGCGCAGCAGCTCGGTCAGGGCCGCGGTCGCGTCGGGGCGAAGGTCAGGGGCGTGGGACACGAGCATTCCTCGAGGTCGATGGACGAAGGAGTGCTGGGGAACTCCAGCCGGCGGCGGGCTCGCCTGGGCCTCGGGGGTTCCCGAACTACCCGTCCATTGTCGCATGATCGGCAAGTGCTGGGGGGCACCCGACACCACGTGGACACGGCCGTCCCCGTGACCTCAGCCGGGGAGGCGCCTCGCGAGCTGCAGGTTGCGGATCAGCTCGTCGCGGGTCTGGCCGTCAACGATGTGGCGCCACATCGGCGTGCCGGGAGCGCTGCGCCACGACTCGCTCAACGGGCTGTTGTCGACGGCGTCGAAGCCGAGCTCGTCATAGAGGCCGGTGATGAGCCGGACCGCCTCCGGATGGTCGCTGGAGACCACGAGCGCCTTCCGGTCGGGGGCGCCCGCGCGCCTGGCCAGCCGGATGATGCCGGGCAGCCGGTCGGCAGGCACGCGGATCTCGTGGCGTGCGTGGAACTGTACGTGCGAGAACGCCTTGACGAGCTTGGCACCCGGCAGCTGCTCCTGGCGCAGCTCGTGGATCGTCCTCGCACCGGAGTCGACCTCCGGGAAGTGCCCGTCACGCCACACCATGTAGTTGTTGTTGTCGATCACGACCTTGCCGGCGAGCTCGTCGACGGGGAGCCGGTCGTCCGAGGCGTACGGGAAGGCGACGAAGGCGACGTCGGCCGCCGCGGCGGCCTCTGCGACCGACGCCGCGCGTGCGTGCGGGCCGAGCCGCTCGACCAGGTCCTTGAGCGTCGCAGGCCCGCGCGAGTTGGCGATGACGACGTCATGTCCCACCTCGATCACGGCCCGGGCCAGCGTGGACCCGACCTGGCCCGCGCCGAGTATGCCGATGGTCGTCATGTCTGTTGCCCCCAGTTGTGCGCCGTCCGGTTGCGCGCCGTCCGGCGTCAGCCACGAACCTATGGGCGTCACGGGCGGCGGACCAGTGCCCTGGCAGACCGGGGACCGCCAGGTCACCGGTCCACTACCGTGGGGCCGGTGACTTCCTACGCCGCCGTCCTGTGGGACCTCGACGGCACGATCGTCGACACCGAGCCGCTCTGGATGGCCGCCGAGCAGGAGCTCGCCGAGGCCCACGGCAAGATCTGGACCGAGGAGGACGCCCTCCAGCTGGTGGGCAACTCGCTCATCGCGTCGGGGGAGTACATCCGCACGGCGCTCGAGATCGACATGACACCTGAGCAGATCGTCGACCACCTCGTGGCGAGCCTGGCGACGTCACTGCGTGGCAACGTCGTCTGGCGGCCCGGTGCACGGGAGCTCATCGAGGCGCTCGACGCCCAGGGCGTGCCGCAGGCGCTGGTGACGATGTCGTACGTCCAGATTGCCGAGCCGATCGCCGAGGTCCTGCCGTTCGCCGCGGTCGTCACCGGCGACGCGGTCACCCGTCCCAAGCCGTTCCCGGACCCGTACCTGCGGGCCGCTGAGCTGCTCGGCGTGGACGCCTCGGACTGTCTGGCGATCGAGGACTCCGCCACCGGGGCCGCGTCGGCGACCGCAGCCGGCTGCGACGTGCTCGCCGTCCCCCACTACGTCCACGTGCCGGTGGCCGACCGGCGGGTGCAGGTCCCGACCCTCGCCGGCCTCACCCCCGCGGACCTCGACGGCCTCTTCGGCTGAGCGGCCACTGCGCCGCGCCCGTTACGTTGGGGTGGTGAGCTCACCCCAGCACCCCGGCACGTGGCGGATCGGCCGCGTCGCCGGCGTCGACGTGCTCATCAAGCCGTCGCTGCTGGTCATGGGCGCCGCGCTCGTCGTGGTGTTCGCACCGCGCTACGAGGACCGCTCCGACACCAGCCCGTACTTCCTGGCCGCGGTGTTCGTCGTGGCCCTCTACGTCTCGGTGCTCATCCACGAGATCGCGCACGTCCTGGTCGCCCGGGCCTATCGGATGCAGGTCGACTCGGTCACCCTGCACCTACTCGGCGGCGAGACCCTCATCGCGGGGGAGAGCCGCACCCCCGGGCAGGAGCTGGCGACGTCGATCGCCGGGCCCCTCGCATCGCTCGGCATCGCCCTCGGGGCGTTCGCCGTCTCCGGCTCGATGGAGATCAGCACGACGTCCGACATCATCTGGTCGATCGCGTACGTGAACCTGATCGTCGCGGCCTTCAACATGCTGCCGGGCCTGCCCCTCGACGGCGGACGCGTGTTCCGGGCGATCATCTGGAAGGTCACCGGCGACGAGGAGCGCGGCATCCGGATCGCGGCGTGGATCGGGCGCCTGGCTGCTGTCGCGCTGGTCGGGGCCACCCTCGTGCTGGCGGGGGACGACGCCCGGGACACCACGATCAACGTGCTCATCGCCGCGTTCGTGGCGTTCTTCCTGTGGCAGGGCGCCGGGGACGCCCTCCGCAACGCGGGACACGCCGCCCGCGTCGACCGGTTGGTCGCGCGCGAGATAGGGTTCCCCGGCGCGACCCCTCCGCCCAACGCCGCGACGTTGTCGGCGGATCTCCGTGGTCCCGACCTGCTGCGCGCGATGGCCGCGCGGCCGGCCGAGGCCTATGCCCTGACCGAAGCCGACGGAAGCGTGTTCGGTGTCCTCACCTCACGCGCCGTCGACGAAGCCTATAGAGCGAGCCGCCGATGACCTCCTTCACCCGCAGTGGACCCCTTCTCGAGGGGGAATGGGTGCGACTGACCGACCCCAAGGGCCGCAAGCACAACGTGCAGCTCGAGGCCGGTCGTGAGTTCTCGACCAAGAAGGGCCAGATCAAGCACGACGACATGATCGGCCAGCCCGAGGGCATCGTGATCCACTCCTCGATGGATTTCCCCTACCAGGTCTTCCGTCCGCTGCTGTTCGAGTACGTCGTGTCGATGCCGCGCGGTGCGGCGATCATCTATCCCAAGGACGCCGCGCAGATCGTGGCCCAGGCCGACATCTACCCGGGCGCACGGGTCGTCGAGGCGGGTGCCGGCTCCGGCAGCCTCACCGCGTACCTCCTGCGCGCGATCGGGCCCACCGGCACGCTCGGCTCGTACGAGCTGCGCGAGGAGTTCGCCGAGAACGTCACCAAGAACGTGCACCAGGTCGCCGGCACGGACCTGCCCGGCTGGACGCTGACGGTCGGTGACGTCCGCTCGTGCATCACCGAGACCGAGATCGACCGCCTGATCCTCGACATGGTCGACCCGTGGACGTGCATCCCGCTCGCGTCCGAGCGTCTGGTGCCCGGCGGCATCGTCTGCGCGTACGTCGCGACGACCACCCAGCTGTCGCTGTTCGTGGAGACGGTGCGCGCCGACGGTGGCTTCACCGAGCCGCGCGCGTGGGAGACGCTGGAGCGGGACTGGCACCTCGAGGGCCTCGCGGTCCGTCCGCAGCACAAGATGAACGGCCACACCGCCTTCCTGGTGACCGCGCGCCGCATGGCTCCGGGCTTCCGTTCGATGGGCACGTCGCGTCGTCCCGCACCCGGTGCGTACGGGCCGGACTACAAGGGACCCCGTCCCGCCGGCCTCGACGAGGAGTAGCACCTCGTCGTGCCCTCCGCCGCACCACGCCCGGCCATGTCTGCGAGATGGCCGTGCATCCGTGGTGACGGCGGGTAGGGTCGTGCGTACGAGCAGGAGGTGTCTGATGAGTGAGAACGAGCACACCGGCATGAGTGGTCCGGCGCGCGGGTCCGAGCAGGAGGCCGCCTACTTGCGGGCCGAGGTCGAGCATCTGCGCCGCCGTCTCGGCACTCAGCGCTCGACCGACTCGCGGCTCTCCGAGCTCGAGGCCAAGCTGGCCGCCACGAGCGGCCAGAACGAGCGGCTCACCGTGACCCTTCGCGAGGCCCGCGACCAGATCGTGACGCTCAAGGAAGAGGTCGACCGGCTGGCCCAGCCCCCGACCGGCTTCGGCACGTTCCTGCAGCGCAACGACGACGAGTCGGTCGACGTGTTCACCGGCGGACGCAAGCTGCGGGTCACCGTGAGCCCGTCGGTCGACAAGGACGCCTTGCGCAAGGGCCAGGAAGTCATCCTGAACGAGGCGATGAACGTCGTCACGGCCCTGGACTTCGAGCAGACCGGCGAGGTCGTCTCGCTCAAGGAGATCCTCGCCGACGGGGAGCGCGCCCTGGTGATGGGCAATGCCGACGAGGAGCGGGTCGTGCGTCTGGCCGAGCCGCTGCTCGGCCTGAAGATCCGCCCCGGCGACTCGCTGCTGCTCGACAGCCGCTCGGGCTACGTCTACGAGCGCGTCCCGAAGTCCGAGGTCGAGGAGCTCGTCCTCGAGGAGGTGCCCGACATCGACTACGAGTCGATCGGCGGCCTGCGTGGCCAGATCGAGTCGATCCGTGACGCGGTCGAGCTGCCCTACCTGCACCCCGACATCTTCATCGAGCACGAGCTCAAGCCGCCCAAGGGCGTGCTGCTCTACGGTCCTCCCGGCTGCGGCAAGACCATGATCGCCAAGGCGGTCGCGGCGTCCCTGGCCAAGAAGGTCTCGGAGAAGACGGGGGAGGAGGGACGTTCGTTCTTCCTCAACATCAAGGGCCCCGAGCTGCTCAACAAGTACGTCGGCGAGACCGAGCGGCACATCCGCCTGGTGTTCCAGCGGGCCCGCGAGAAGGCCAGTGAGGGCACCCCGGTCATCGTGTTCTTCGACGAGATGGACTCGCTGTTCCGCACCCGCGGCTCGGGCGTCTCCTCCGACGTCGAGAACACCATCGTCCCGCAGCTGCTGAGCGAGATCGACGGCGTCGAGGGTCTCGAGAACGTCCTGGTGATCGGTGCGTCCAACCGCGAGGACATGATCGACCCGGCGATCCTGCGTCCCGGGCGCCTGGACGTCAAGATCAAGATCGAGCGCCCCGACGCCGAGTCGGCCCGCGACATCTTCAGCAAGTACCTCACCGCGGGTCTGCCGCTGCACGCCGACGACCTGGCCGAGTGGGGCGGCAACCGGCAGGACACCGTCGACGGGATGATCCAGCGCACGGTCGAGCGCATGTACACCGAGTCCGAGGACAACCAGTTCCTCGAGGTCACCTACGCCAACGGTGACAAGGAGGTCCTGTACTTCAAGGACTTCAACTCCGGCGCCATGATCCAGAACATCGTCGACCGCGCCAAGAAGATGGCCATCAAGGATCTCCTCGAGCACGGTCAGCGCGGGCTGCGGGTGCAGCACATGCTGCAGGCGTGCCTCGATGAGTTCAAGGAGAACGAGGACCTGCCCAACACGACCAACCCCGACGACTGGGCGCGGATCTCGGGCAAGAAGGGTGAGCGCATCGTGTTCATCCGCACCCTGATCTCCGGCAAGAGCGGCAATGAGCCGGGTCGGTCGATCGACACGGTCGCCAACACCGGCCAGTACCTCTGACACCTCGATGGAGCACGCCCTGACGCACGATCTTCGCGTCGTCTCGTACGCCACGGACGACGCCCAGCAGCTCACGGCCGAGGTCCAGGCGGAGTACGGACGACGCTACGGCGGCGACGGCGACATCTCGCCGATCGACGTCCACCAGTTCGACCCGCCCGGCGGCCACTTCGTGATGATCTACGTCGACGACGTGCCGGCCGCGATGGGTGGCTGGCGCCGCGGTGGACCTGCGGGGGAGTCCGACGGCGAGATCAAGCGCATGTACGTCCGTCCCGTGTACGCCCGCCGGGGCCTCGCCCGGGCGATCCTGGCCGAGCTCGAGCGGTCGGCCGCTGCCGCCGGCATCACCCGACTGGTGCTGGAGACCGGGCTGGCGCAGCCCGAGGCCATCGCGCTCTACCACTCCTCGGGGTACGTCGAGGTGCCCAAGTTCGGCTTCTACCGCGACTACGACGACAGCGTCCACCTCGGCAAGCAGATCGCCTGACGTCTCACCCGCGCACGTCAGCCGTGGCGGCCGCAGGGGAGCGGATCGCGAGCGCGACCCCCAACGCGCTGACGCCGAGGCCGACGAGCCCGAGCGGGGTGACCCGGTCGCCGAACATCAGCGCGGCCCACAGCATCGTGGTGGGCGGGGTGAGGTAGAGCCACGTGCTGGCGCGGGTGGCTCCCTGGGTGCGCGTGACGTACAGGTAGGAGCCATAGCCGCCGAAGCTCGAGAGCACGACGACCCAGGCCACGGCCGTCCAGAACCCACCGGTCGTCGGCGCGGTGGCGGAGCCGTCGACGACCGCCAGCAGCCAGAAGCCGACCGCGCCCGTGAGCGTCTGGATCGTCAGGGACAGCAACACGGACTCCGACGGCTGCCACCGCTGCTGCAGCACCGTGGCGGACGACAGCGCCAGCATTCCGCCGACCGGCAGCAGGTAGACCCACCACGCGACGTCGCCGGACGACAGGTCGCCGCCGACGACCAGCAGGACCCCCGCCAGGCCCAGGCCGAGCCCGCCCAGCTGCGCCCCACGAGCGCGCTCGCCCAGCACCGCGGCGGCCAGGGCGACCACCACGAGCGGCTGCAACGACGCGATCAGCGCGGTGGTGCCTGCCGTCGCACCGAGGGCCACGCCACCGACGACCAGGCCGAGGTAGGCGACCTGGGCGAGCGACCCCAGCAGCACCTGGCGGCGGACGACGTCGCGCTCGAACCGCTCGCGACGCCACACGCACACCGCGACCAGGATCGCTGCGGCCACCAGGTAGCGCCAGGCGAGCAGGGTGGCGGCGGGCGCCTCGCGGGTGCCGAGCTCGGCTCCGATGAACCCCGAGCTCCACAGCACCACCAGCGCAAGGGACGGGGCGAGGCTCGCACGCAGCGGGGGGATGGACATGTGCCCCAGATAACCATACCGTTCGGTATACCCGCAGTGTAGGTTCCGGAGGATCTCCCATGACGACCGTCCTCGAGCCCCGCATGACCCCGACGGCGGTGCGCATCCTGCGCACCGCGTCCGAGCTGTTCTACGACCACGGCATCCGTGCCGTCGGCGTCGAGCGCATCGCGGAGGAGGCCGGGACGACGAAGAAGACGATCTATGACCGGTTCGGGTCCAAGGACGGACTGATCAACGCCTATCTGTGTGAGCGTCGCGACCGCTGGCGCGCGTACGTCACGACCTATGTCGACGAGCACCACCCCGAGCCGGGTCCCGCGCGGGTGCTCGCAGTTCTCGACGCGCTCGAGGGATGGCTGGCGCGGAGCTCGCGCGGGTGCGGCTTCGTCAACGCCTACGCCGAGCTGGCCGGCACCGGGCACCCGGCCCTGCCGGTCATCGCCGAGGAGAAGGGCTGGACCCGCGACTACTACGTCCGGCTGCTCACCGAGCTCGACGTGCCCGAGGCGGGACGACGGGGCCGTGAGCTCGCGCTGGTGCAGGAGGGCGCCACCGTGCAGCTGACCGCCGGCTCCCAGCCCGAGGCCCTGGCCGACGCGCGCTCGCTCGCGACGCGCCTGGTCGCCGCGGGCCTCACAGCGCGTGACTCCACCGCCGGGACCGTAGGCTGACGCCATGACTGTTCGTCGCGTCCAGGGCAGCGAGGTCGAGTACGGCATCGCCGTGCAGGGCCAGCCCCACGCCAATCCCATGGTGGCGTCGACGCACGTCGTCAACGCGTACGCCGCAGCGCACGGCCTGACCCGCCGCGCGCGGTGGGACTTCGAGGAGGAGAGCCCGCTGCGGGACGCACGGGGGTTCGACCTGAGCCGGGCCGCCGCCGACCCGTCGCAGCTCACCGACGAGGACATGGGCCTGGCCAACATCATCTTGACCAACGGCGCCCGGCTGTACGTGGACCACGCGCACCCGGAGTACTCGAGCCCCGAGGTCACCAACCCGCTCGACGTCGTCCGGTGGGAGAAGGCGGGCGAGAACGTCATGCGCCTCGGCGCCGACCTGGCCGGTCAGATCCCCAACGCCGCACCGATCGTCCTGTACAAGAACAACGTCGACAACAAGGGCGCGTCCTACGGCTCGCACGAGAACTACCTCATGCGACGTGACGTGCCGTTCGACCAGATCGTCGAGCACCTGACCCCGTTCTTCGTCTCCCGCCAGGTGTTCACGGGCGCCGGTCGAGTGGGACAGCGGCAGGACGGCAGCGTCCACGCGTTCCAGATCAGCCAGCGCGCCGACTACTTCGAGGTGGGCGTCGGTCTCGAGACGACCCTCAAGCGTCCGATCATCAACACCCGGGACGAGCCGCACGCGGATCCCAAGAAGTACCGGCGCCTGCACGTCATCATCGGCGACGCCAACTGCTCCGAGACCGCGATCTACCTCAAGCACGGCACGACGTCGCTGGTGCTGGCGATGATCGAGGCCGGTTTCATCCACCGCAGCCTCGCCCTGGCGGCACCCGTCACGGCCGTCCACGACATCTCCCACGACCCGACGCTGACGCAGAAGGTCGAGCTGGCCGACGGGCGGACCGTCACGGCGCTGGAGCTGCAGGGGGAGTACCTCCAGCTCGCGAAGGAGTTCGTCGCGCGAGAGGGTTCCGACGAGCAGACCGACGACGTCCTTCGCCGCTGGGAGAGCGTGCTGGACCGGCTCGGCCGCGACCCCATGGAGTGCGTCCGCGAGCTCGACTGGGTCGCGAAGCTCGCCCTGCTCGAGCGCTACCGCGAGCGCGACGCGCTCGACTGGGACCACCCCAAGCTGCACCTGGTCGACCTGCAGTACCACGACGTCCGGCTGCACAAGGGGCTGTACCACCAGCTCGTGCGCACCGGGCGCATGGACCGGCTCCTCACCGACGACCAGGTCTCGGCCGCCGTGGTCGATCCGCCGCGCGACACCCGGGCGTACTTCCGGGGCATGTGCCTGGCGAAGTTCAGCAGGGACATCGCCGCGGCGTCGTGGGACTCGGTGATCTTCGACCTGCCCGGGCGCGACTCGCTGCAGCGGATCCCCACGATGGAGCCCCTGCGCGGGACGGCCGAGCACGTCGGCGCGCTGTTCGAGTCCAGCACGACCGCTGCCGAGCTGTTCTCAGCGATCACCGGACGCTGAGACGCCGGCGCGATCGGGCGCCACGCCGTGACGTCCGATCGGCAGCATCAGCGGACGCCCCGACACGGGGTCGACGATCACGCTGCACTCGAGGCCGAACACCTCGCGCACGACGTCCTCGGTCAGCACCACGTGCGGCTCGCCCACCGCGTGCACCCGGCCACCGGCCAGGGCGATGAGCTGATCGGCGTACCGCGCCGCGAGGTTGAGGTCGTGCAGCACCATGACGATCGTGGTGCCGCGGTCGCGGTTGAGGTCGGTCAGCAGGTCGAGCACCTCGATCTGGTGGCTGACGTCGAGGAATGTCGTGGGCTCGTCGAGCAGCAGGACGTCGGTGCGCTGGGCCAGCGCCATCGCGATCCAGACCCGCTGCCGCTGGCCGCCCGACAGCTCGTCGACCGAGCGGTCCGCCAGCTCGACGGTGTCGGTCGCCTCGAGCGCCGCCGCGACCGCCTCGTCGTCCTCGGCGGACCACCGCGACATGAGCCGCTGGTGCGGGTGACGTCCGCGTCCCACGAGATCGCTCACCGTGATGCCCTCGGGCGCCAGGGGTGACTGGGGCAGCAGGCCGAGGGTCCGTGCGAGCTCCTTCGCGGGCAGCCGGTGGACCTGCTTGCCGTCGAGCAGCACCTGGCCGGCCCGCGGGACGAGCAGGCGGGACATCGAGCGCAGCAGGGTCGACTTGCCGCACGCATTGGCCCCGACGATCGCGGTGACCCGGCCCGTGGGGACCACCAGGGACAGGTCCTCGATCACGGTGCGGTCGCGGTAGCCGAGGGTGAGGCCCTCGACCGTGAGGGTGTGGTCGGTGGTCACAGCGAGCCTCCGGCGCGGTTGGTGCGGATGATGAGATAGATCAGGTACGGCGCGCCCAGCACACCGGTGACGACGCCCACGGGATAGCGGTGCCCGAAGGCGTACTGGCCGCACAGGTCGGCCACCAGCACCAGGAGGGCCCCCACGAGTGCGGCCGGTACGAGCAGCGACCCGCCCGGACCGACGATGCGGGCGGCGATCGGGCCGGCGAGGAAGGCGACGAACGCGATCGGTCCGGTCGCGGCGGTCGCGAAGGCGATCAGCCCGACCGCGCTCACGATCACCACGAGCCGGGTCAGCTCGACGCGCACACCGAGGGCCGATGCCGCGTCGTCGCCGAGCTGCAGCATCCCCAGGTCGCGCAGCTGCGAGAGCAGGAGGGGAGCGAGGACGAGCAGTGCGACCAGCGTCGGGAGCACGTCCTCCCAGCCGGCGCCGTTGAGGCTCCCGGTCAGCCACCGCTGTGCCTCCTGCAGGTCCCACTGGGCGGCCCGGCTGAGGACGTACGCAGTGAGGCTCTCCAGCATCGCCGCGACGCCGATCCCGATGAGGATGAGTCGGGTGCCGGCCACACCGTCCCGGTAGGACAGGACGTAGATGAGCATCGCGACGCCGAGACCCACGGTGATCGCGAACAGGGACACCGCGGGACCGCTCAGCGAGAGCGACACGATCGCGAAGGCGGCAGCCGCGCTGGCGCCCGCGCTGATGCCGATCACGTCGGGACTGGCCAGCGGGTTGCGGAGCATCGTCTGGAAGGTGACGCCGGACAGCCCGAAGCACAGTCCGGCGATGAGCCCCATGACCGCGCGGGGGAGCCGGAGGCGTCCCACCGTGAAGGATGCGCCCGGCACGTCGTGGCCGGTGATGACGGCCCAGACGTCGGCCGGCGGGTAGAACGTCCGGCCGACCATGAGGCTGGTCGCGAACGCGGCGACGACCAGGACCGCCAGGACGGCCGTGACGACGCGACGGCGTGCGGACCGGCGCGCCCGGCTGCTCGTGACGAGCTGCACGGTCTGGCTGCTCACAGCTCACGCACCTTGTGCCGGCGGACGATGTGGATGAAGAAGGGCGCGCCGATCAGCGCGGTGATGATGCCGACGTCGATCTCGCTGGGCCGGGCCACGACGCGTCCGGCGACGTCCGCGGCCGTCAGCAGCGCGGCCCCGCCGACGGCCGAGAACGGGATGAGCCAACGGTGGTCGACGCCCACCAGGAGGCGGCACAGGTGGGGGATGAGCAGCCCCACGAAGCCGATGGGCCCCGCGACGGACGTGCTGGCGCCGCACAGCATGACGGCTCCGACGGCTGCCGCCGCACGCGTCAGCCCGACGTGCTCGCCGAGGGCAGACGCGACGTCGTCGCCGAGGGCCAGCGTGTTGAGCCCGCGCGAGGTCAGGAGGCAGATCGCGAAGCCGATCAGCAGGAACGGCAGGACGAGGCGGATCGTGTCGAACGAGGCCCCGCCGACACCACCAATCTGCCACGAGCGCACATTGCCGGAGATGTCGCCGCGGGGGAGCACCAGGGCGGTGATGAACGAGGCGAACGCCGCCGAGGTCGCGGTGCCTGCGAGCGCCAGCTTGAGCGGTGTCGTCCCCCCGCGTCCGAGCGACGCGACGACGTAGACGAACACGGCTGCAGCCGCGGCGCCGCCGATCGCGACCCACACGAAGCTCGAGGGGGTGCTCATCCCGAACCAGGCGATGCCGACGACGACTGCGAGCGAGGCGCCCATGTTGACGCCGAGGATCTCCGGATCTGCCAGGGGGTTGCGGGTCACGCCCTGCAGCACGGCTCCGGCCGCACCGAGCGCGGCACCGACCACGACCGCGAGGAGCGTGCGGGGGATCCGCTTGGTGACGGCCGCCTCGCCGAGGGTGTCGCTGGACCCGCCGAGGCCCGCGACGATGTCGGACCAGCCCACCGGGCGGGAGCCGACCGCGACGGACAGCAGCATCAGGGCGACGAGGACGGCCAGGGCCAGCACGAGCCACGCCAGGCGCACCTGCCTCGGGCGTCGCACGACGGCGACGCCCGAGGAGGTGACCCGGTCGGGCCGCTGGTCAAGACTCACGCGCCGGCAGCGGCCTTCGCCATCATCTCGACGTAGTCCTTCAGGACGTACGAGATCGACAGCGGGGTCGGGTTCGCGGCGGTGCCGAGCGGCGTGTTGGGCAGCAGGACGATCGAGTCGTTCTTGACTGCGGGCATCTTGGACAGCAGCGGATCGTCCTTGAGCGCCTTGACCAGCTTCTCGTCGCCGTACGTCACGACGATGTCGACGTCGTCCAGCGCGTCGACCTGCTCGGCGCTCTGCGTCATGGAGAACTGATCGGTCGAGCTCGAGGCCTTCTCGATGCTCGCCGGCGTCTTCAGGCCGAGGTCCGCGAAGAACTTCGCGCGGGTGTCGTGCGTCGTGTAGAAGCTGACCTCACTCAGGTCGGTGGTGTCGACGTGGGTCAGGAACATCGCGGACTTGTCGGCCAGCTCGGGGGCCTTGGCCACCGTCTCCTTGATCTCGGCCTCGAGGTCCGCGACGAGCTTGTCGCCCTCGTCGGCCATGCCCATCGCGGTGCTGTTGAGCTCGATCATCTCGCGCCAGTCGGTCGCCCACGCCTGCTCGGGGTACGCCACGACCGGGGCGATCTCGCTGAGGGTCTTGTAGTCCTCCTTGGTCAGTCCCGAGTAGGACGCCAGGATGACGTCGGGGGCGGTGTCGGCGACCGCCTCGAAGTCGATGCCGTCGGTCTCGTCGAACAGGACCGGCTTCTCGCCGCCGAGCTCCTTGAGCTTGTCGTCGACCCACGGCAGCAGACCGTCGCCGTCGTCGTCGCCGAAGTTCGCGGCGGCCATGCCGACGGGGACGACACCGAGCGCGAGGGGGACCTCGTGATTGGCCCAGTTGACCGTCGCGACGCGCGTGGGCTTCTTCTCGATCGTCGCGGTGCCGAGCGCGTGCTCGATCGTGATCGGGTACTGGGTCTTGGAGCCCGATCCGTCCGCGGACGGGGAGTCATCGGAGGTGCTGCCACAGCCGGCGAGGAGGAGGGACGCTGCGGCGACGCAGGCGAGGAGGCGCGGTGTACGCACGGGAGTTCCTTTCGAGTGGTGACGCGCTGGGAGCACGCGGTGACCAGAGGGGCGGCCGCAGGACGACCGGGGTGTGGTGAGCCTAGCCTTACCTCCGGTCAGGCTGTCACCGGGTCGTCCTGAAGCGCGTGAAGGACGCGCCGGCGCTGGCAGGTGGGGCTAGTGTTGTGTCATGTCAGAGCAGCAGCACAAGAACACGCGCAAGCCCGCCGAGGCCGAGGACCAGGTCGACGCGACCGAGGTGGACGCCGACGCCAAGGCCAAGCTCGACGACGACGTCGACTCGATCCTCGACGAGATCGACGACGTGCTCGAGGAGAACGCCGAGGAGTTCGTCCGCAGCTTCGTGCAGAAGGGCGGCCAGTGATGCTGCCCGAGGGCACCCGTCTGACCGGATCCTCCTCGTTCGCGGACTACCTGGCCGGTACCGCTCCTGAGCTCATGCCGGGAGCGGCCTCACGGACCGGCGGTGCGCACGCGGACCTCGCACCCCACGCCACGACCATCGTCGCGGCGACCTTCGACGGCGGTGTGGTGATGGCGGGCGACCGGCGCGCCACGATGGGCAACGTGATCGCCCAGCGCGACATCGAGAAGGTGTTCCCGGCCGACGAGTACTCGTGCATCGGCATCGCGGGCAGCGCGGGGCTCGCGATCGAGATGGTGCGCCTGTTCCAGGTCGAGCTCGAGCACTACGAGAAGATCGAGGGCACGGTGCTGTCGGCCGACGGCAAGGCCAACCGCCTCGCCGCGCTCATCCGCGGCAACCTCGGACTCGCGATGCAGGGTCTCGCGGTCGTCCCGCTGTTCGCCGGCTTCGACCTGGAGACGCAACGCGGACGCATCTTCTCCTACGACGTGACCGGTGGTCGCTACGAGGAGCACAGCGGCTTCCACTCCGTCGGCTCCGGTTCGGTCTTCGCCCGTGGCTCGCTGAAGAAGCTCTACAGCCGCGGCCTGACCGAGGGTGACTGCGTCACCGCCGCGATCCAGGCTCTCTACGACGCCGCGGACGACGACTCGGCCACCGGTGGTCCCGACCTCACCCGCAGGATCTTCCCGGTCGTGTCGGTCGTGACGGCAGACGGCTACCGTCGCCTCGCCGACGACGAGGTCGGCGCGATCGCCGACGACGTCATCGGGGGACGCCTCGTGCGTCCCGACGGCCCGTCAGCGCCGCTCAACTGACTTCAGACGTGGACCGAGGAGAGGAATCCGATGACGCAGCAGTTCTACGTCTCGCCCGAGCAGCTCATGAAGGACCGGGCGGACTTCGCCCGCAAGGGCATCAGCCGCGGTCGCAGCGTGGCGGTCGTCCAGTACGCCGACGGCATCCTGTTCGTGGCCGAGAACCCGTCGCGGGCGCTGCACAAGGTCAGCGAGATCTACGACCGCATCGGCTTCGCCGCGGTCGGGCGCTACAACGAGTTCGAGAACCTGCGGATCGCGGGCGTCCGCCTGGCCGACCTGCGCGGCTATTCCTACGACCGTCGTGACGTCACCGGGCGCAGCCTCGCCAACGCGTACGCCCAGACGCTCGGGACGATCTTCTCGGCGGGCAGCGAGAAGCCGTACGAGGTCGAGATCTTCGTCGGCGAGCTCGGTGCCGACTCCGCGTCCGACCAGGTCTACCGGCTGATGTACGACGGCTCGGTCGCCGACGTGCAGGGCTTCGGCGTGATGGGCGGGCAGAGCGAGCAGGTCGAGGCGTACCTCGGCGAGCACTACACACGGGGTCTCGACCTGGCCTCGGCCATCAAGGTCGCCGTGACCGCCCTGGGTCAGGACACCGACCCGGCGCGCACGGTCGACGCCGCGGCCCTGGAGATCGGCGTCCTGACCCGTTCGCGCCCCCAGCCGCGCAAGTTCAAGCGGCTCAGCGACGCCGACGTGGTGGCAGCGCTCGAGGCCTAGCTACGAGCTGCGCCGGGCCCGACGTTCCTCGACGGTGCGCTGGACCCGGCGCTTGACGTGCCCGAGGCGTGCGCGGACGCGATCCTTCAACGCGCCCGGGCGACGCAGGATGATCAGGTCCTGGAAGATCGTGCCCGGCTCGCCGCACCACGTGCCCCGGTCGATCGTCACGATTTCGAGACCGGCGGCCTCGACCATCGAGCGGACGAGGGACTCCTCGAACGCGATCGCCCGCAACGGGTCGTCGGGGTCGTTGTAGCGCGTGTGCGCGTCCAGCTCGTAGATCATGGGATAGACGCTCGCGTCGGACTGGATCAGCGGCAGCCGCGCGTCGTCGTACACGAACCAGGTCGTGACGGCGATCCCGCCAGGCTTGAGCACGCGCTTGAACTCGCCGAGGTAGTGCTCGATGTCGGCGCGGTAGAAGTGGGTGAAGATGCTGAACAGCGAGATCGTGTCGATCGAGCCGATCTTCGCCGGGAAGCGGACCTCGAGCGGGTCGACGGTGCCCGAGGGGTTGTAGCGGTCGTTCCTGACGTCGATGTGGTGGAACCTGAAGTTCGGGGCCACGGGGGTCAGGCTGCGCTTGCACCACCTGACCTGCTTGCGGAGCACGTCGAAGCCGATGTAGGTGCCGTGGAAGTCCGTGCCGGCCAGCAGCCCGAGAGGGAGACGCCCGTAGCAGCTGCCGACGTCGAGCAGGGTGCCGTCGGCCTTGAGCCCACGTTCCATCATCAGCCGGGCCAGGGAGGTGCCGCTCCTCACGAGCGCTTCGTCGTCCTCCTTCATGATGCGCAGCTGCATGGGGGGCATGGGCAGGTCGATCGCCAGGGACGTCATGCCGCGATGGTAGCGGCGATGCGGCGTAGATCACACCCGTTCGCGCGTCAGCACGCACAGTGTGCAGTGCCGGTCTAGGCTGACGACATGGACCGGCGCATCTTCGGTATCGAGAACGAGTACGGGGTCACGTGCTCGTTCAAGGGGCAGCGCCGGTTGTCACCCGATGAGGTGGCTCGCTACTTGTTCCGGCGGGTCGTGTCGTGGGGGCGCAGCAGCAACGTGTTCCTGCGCAACGGCGCCCGTCTGTATCTCGACGTCGGCAGCCATCCCGAGTACGCGACGCCGGAGTGCGACGACCTCGTCGACCTGGTCACGCACGACCGTGCGGGCGAGCGGATCCTCGAGGGCCTGATGATCGACGCCCAGAAGCGGCTCGCCGACGACGGCGTCGAGGGCGACATCTACCTGTTCAAGAACAACACCGACTCGGCCGGCAACTCCTACGGCTGCCACGAGAACTACCTCGTGAGCCGGGCGGGGGAGTTCAGCCGCCTCGCCGAGGTGCTGATCCCGTTCCTCGTCTCCCGCCAGATCATCACCGGCGCCGGCAAGATCCAGCAGACGCCCCGCGGCACGATCTTCTCGGTCAGCCAGCGGGCGGAGCACATCTGGGAGGGGGTCTCGAGCGCGACGACCCGTTCCCGCCCGATCATCAACACCCGTGACGAGCCGCACGCCGACGCCGAGCGCTTCCGGCGCCTGCACGTGATCGTCGGCGACTCCAACATGAGCGAGACCACGACCCTGCTCAAGTTCGCGACGACCGACCTCGTCCTGCGGATGATCGAGGCCGGCGTCTCGATGCGCGACATGACGCTGGACAACCCGATCCGGGCGATCCGCGAGATCGCGCACGACATGACCGGCCAGCGCAAGGTGCAGCTCGCCAACGGTCGTGAGCTGTCCGCGCTCGAGATCCAGGCCGAGTACTTCGGCAAGGCGGCCGAGTTCGTCGACAAGAACGGCCTGCACACGCCGACGATCACCCGGGCGCTGGACCTGTGGGAGCGCACCCTCAAGGCCGTCGAGTCCGAGGACCTCTCGCTCGTCGAGCGCGAGATCGACTGGGTCATCAAGTACAAGCTGCTCGACCGCTACCGGTCCACGCACGACATGGCCTGGAGCGATCCGCGGATCGCCCAGCTCGACCTCGCGTACCACGACATCCGTCGCGACCGCGGCATCTTCTACCTCCTGGAGAACAAGGGTGCGGTCGCCCGGGTCACCAACGACCTCGACGTGTTCGCGGCCAAGAACGTCCCGCCGCAGACCACACGGGCGCGGCTCCGCGGCGACTTCATCAAGCGGGCGCAGGAGCGGCGCCGTGACTTCACGGTCGACTGGGTGCACCTCAAGCTCAACGACCAGGCGCAGCGCACCGTGCTCTGCAAGGATCCGTTCCGGAGCCAGGACGAGCGCGTCCAGAGGCTGATCGACGGGATGTGAGCACCGGGGCCTTGCGCCCGGTCGTTACGATTGCCCACGATCTGTCCCCCTCCCTTCGAAGGTTGTCTCCGTGCGCCGCATTCTCCTGGCATCCATTGCCGCAAGCCTCGTCCTCGCCGGATGCGGTGGCAGTGACGGCAAGGACGGCGCCGGCCTGTCGGCCATCAAGGTCACCGGCGGCAAGACCCCCAAGGTGACCTTCGACAAGGGCTTCGAGGTCGCCAAGACCGAGAGCAAGGTCCTCAAGAAGGGCGGCGGCGACACGATCGAGGAGGGTGACTCGATCAAGCTCGACTACGTCGGCGTCAACGGCACCACGGCCAAGCTGTTCGACAGCACGTACGCCGCGAGCCCCCAGACCGTGGCCCTGTCCAAGGACACGATCCTCGCCGGATTCGTCAAGGGTCTCGAGGGCCGCAAGGTCGGCAGCCGCGTGCTGGTCGCGATCCCGCCGACCGACGGCTTCGGCGAGCAGGGCCAGCCGAGCTTCGAGATCGGCAAGGCCGACACCATGGTGCTGGTCTTCGACATCCGGTCCAAGGTCCCCACCGAGGTCACCGGCGACGCCAAGGCGCTGCCGTCCTCGCTGCCCAAGCTCAAGCTCGACGGCGACAAGCACCCGTCCGGCTTCACCCCGACGGCCACGACCAAGAAGAAGCAGACCAAGGCGAGCTCGCACACCGTCATCCAGGGCGACGGGGCCAAGGTCAAGGCCGATCAGAGCGTGACGGTCCAGTACGTCGGCCAGGTGTACCCGGACGGCAAGGTCTTCGACACCAGCTGGACCAAGGGCGTCCCGTTCACCCAGTCGCTCGGCGGCCTCATCAAGTGCTGGCAGAGCGAGCTCGTCGGGCAGAAGGTCGGCAGCCGCGTCGTGCTGGTGTGCCCGCCCGACACCGCATACGCGGGCACCGAGAGCGAGCTGAAGGACGACACGCTGATCTTCGCCATCGACTTGCTCGACGCTTCCTGACATCCTCCTGTCATGGCCGAGCGCAAGACTGAGAGGTTGATGAACCTCATCTTCGCTTTGTTGGTGAGTCGTCAGTACCTCACGAAGGACCAGATCCGCGAGTCGATCGCCGACTACCGCGACTCGACGCCCCAGGCGTTCGACCGCAAGTTCGAGCGCGACAAGGAAGAGCTGCGTGAGCTCGGCATCAACGTCGAGATGGGCTCGATCGACAAGTACTTCAACGACGAGCCGGGCTATCGCATCCGCCGCGACGAGGCCGAGCTGCCCGATCTGGAGCTGACCCGCGAGGAGGCCGCGGTCATCGGTCTGGCGACCCAGGTGTGGGAGCACGCAGGTCTTGCGAGCGAGTCGACGACCGCCCTGGTGAAGCTCAAGGCGATCGGTGTCGACGTCGACACCAGCGTCCTGCGGATGGCCGAGCCCAAGCTGTCGGCCGACGAGCCGTCCTTCGACGTGATGTGGGACGCCGTGACCCGTCGCATCCCCGTCACCTTCGCGTACGCCCGCCCCAACCAGGAGCCCATGCAGCGGCACCTGGAGCCGTGGGGGATCATCTCGTGGCACGACCGCTGGTACGTCGGTGGCCTCGACCTCGACCGGGGCGAGCCCCGCATCTTCCGGCTCTCGCGGGTCATCGGCGACGTCGAGACGCAGGGCCCCGCGGGGTCGTACGACATCCCCGAGGGCACGGACATGAAGGACCTGGCGCGCGCCCTGTTCCCGCCCGATCCCGTCGAGGCGGCCGTCCTGCGCATGCGCAAGGGGCGGGGCCAGTCGCTGCGCCGGCTCGCCGAGAAGGTCACGCCGATCGACGAGGACCACGACGAGGTCGAGGTCCGCTACTCCTCGCGCTGGGAGCTGGCCGCGGAGGTCGCCTCGTACGGCCCCGACGTCGTCGCCCTGTCGCCCCCTGAGGTCCGCGAGGCCGTGGTGCAGCGTCTGCGCGCGGCCGTGAGCGGCACGCTGGGTCTCGGGGAGGGGTCCGCATGAGCAGGTCGAGGCAGCAGGTCGTGCGGATGCTGGCACTCGTGCCCTACCTGCAGGGCAATGACGGCGTCCCGGTCAACGAGGTCGCGGCGGAGTTCGGCGTGGCGCCCAAGGTGATCCGCGACGACCTGCGGCTGCTGATGTACACCGGCACGGGGGAGTATGCGGGCGAGCTGATCGACTTCGACCTCACCGCGCTGGAGCAGGACGGCATCGTGCACATCCGCGACGCGGAGTTCATGACCCGCCCCCTGCGCATCAGCGCTCGTGAGGGCATCGCCCTCATCGTCGCGTTGCGCACCCTGAGGGCGTCGGCCAGCGGGCCCGAGCTCTCGGTCATCGACAGCGCCCTGGCCAAGCTCGAGAGCGCGGTCGGCGACACCGCCTCCGCGCCCGTCGACGTCCTGCTCGACGAGGTCGACCCGGTCATCCACGGGGAGATCGTCCACGCGCTCGCCTCGGGCAAGCGGCTGCAGATCACGTACGCCACTGCCACGAGCGATCAGCAGTCCGACCGTGAGGTCGACCCGCGCCGGCTGTTCACCGAGCAGGGGCGGCTCTACCTCGAGGCCTGGTGCCTCCGTGCCGAGGACCTGCGGTTCTTCCGCCTGGACCGCGTCATCGCCGCCCGGGCGACCGAGGTCGACGCGCAGGACCACGACGCGAAGGCCCGCGATCTCTCCGACGGCTTCTTCACGGTGGGCGAGCAGACCCCGTACGTCCTGGTCGATCTCCACCCACGCGCCCACTGGCTGACCGAGTACTACCAGGTCGACCTGTTGGAGGAGGGCCGGGACGGCGTCTGGCGGGCCAAGATCTACGGTGCGGACTGGGGATGGCTGCGCCGACTCGTGCTCCGCAACGCCGGATCCGTGGCCGTCGTCGAGCCCGAGTCCCTTCGGGTGCGGGTGATCGAGGAAGCCCGCGTAGCCTTGCAGGCGTACGATGAAGTGGTCACGTCGAACTAGAGGAAGGGAGCAATCATGTTCCGAGGTGGAATCGGTGCTCCGGAGATCCTGATCATCCTGGGGATCGTCGTCCTGCTGTTCGGCGGCAGGAAGCTCCCCGAGCTGGCCCGCGGCTCGGGCAAGGCCCTGCGCATCTTCAAGACCGAGGTCTCGGCGCTGCACGACGATGACGACGACAAGCCCGCGAAGCCTGCGTCGCTCGAGACCGTCGAGGCGTCCGAGGCGGACAAGAAGCGCGAACAGGCCTGACGCTTGGCGCTGAGGCGCGGCACGCCACCCCCGGCACCGGGCGGCACGATGCCGCTCATGGGACATCTGCGTGAGCTGCGGTCCCGGTTGGTGCGCGCGGTCCTGGCGATCGCCGTCGGCACGATCATCGCGCTGGTCTTCTACGACCCGGTGCTGGACTTCCTGACCCGACCCTACGAGTCGATCCAGCCGTTGCTGCTGGAGCGCGGGATCGACTCCGAGCTCGTCATCACAGGAGTCGGCGGCGCCCTGCAGTTCCAGCTGAAGATCTCGCTGGTCGTGGGCATCTTGCTGTCGAGCCCCGTGTGGCTGTGGCAGATCTGGGCCTTCGTCCTGCCCGCCCTGCACCGGCACGAGAAGCGGTGGGCCCTGCTGCTCACCGCCACCGGGGCACCGCTGTTCATCGCCGGAGCCGCGCTGGCGTACCTGATCCTGCCCAAGGCCATGGACGTGCTGATCGGCTTCGTGCCCGACGGGGTGGGCAGCCTCATCACCGGAGCGGAGTACTTCAACTTCATCATCCGCATGCTGCTGGTCTTCGGCGTCGCCGCCGAGATCCCCCTGGTGGTCGTGCTGCTCAACCGCATCGGCGCCGTGAGCGCGGCCCAGCTCGCGAGTGCGCGGCCGTGGATCGTGATCGGCATCTTCGTGTTCGCGGCGGTGGCGACCCCCACGACGGACCCGCTGACGATGCTGTTCCTTGCCGTGCCGATGACCGTGCTCTATCTCTTCTCGGAGATCATCGCGAAGCTCACCGACCGCAAGCGCCGCAAGATCGCCGCCCGGACCGAGCTCGCCGACGACGAGCTGTCCCCGCTCGACGACTGAGCCCGCCCGGCGCCACGCGCCCAAGATTTGGCGGTTTCGGCCCCTCGTCCCCGCCCGAGCGGTGGATGCTCCACCGTCTCAGCCCGATGCGGGGGCCTGACGGTGGCACACCCACCGCACCCAAGATGTGGCGGTTTCGGCCCCCGCGGTCCGGGCTGCCGTGCTGGGCGCCTGCGCGCCACCGCCTTCCACGTAGGCTGGGACCATGAGCGAGCTTGGCGTGTCGTCCCCGGCCGAGCGGTACTCCCGATCGCGCGCCAGCCGGCAGTACCCACGCCTGGCCGAGTTCCGCGGCCTCTACGACTTCGCCCTCGACGGCTTCCAGGTCGAGGCGTGCAAGGTCGTCGAGGACGGGCACGGCGTGCTCGTCGCGGCGCCCACCGGATCGGGCAAGACGCTGGTGGGGGAGTTCGCCGTCCACCTCGCGATCGCGACGGGCCGCAAGTGCTTCTACACCACCCCCATCAAGGCCCTGTCCAACCAGAAGTTCGCCGATCTCGTGGATCGCTACGGCGCCGACAACGTCGGCCTGCTGACCGGCGACAACACGATCAACGGTGAGGCGCCCGTCGTCGTCATGACGACCGAGGTGCTGCGCAACATGCTCTACGCGGGCTCGCGCACTCTCGACACCCTCGGCTACGTCGTGATGGACGAGGTCCACTACCTGGCCGACCGCATGCGCGGGGCGGTCTGGGAAGAGGTCATCATCCACCTGCCCGAGTCGGTCTCGGTGATCTCGCTGTCCGCGACGGTCTCCAACGCCGAGGAGTTCGGCGACTGGCTGACCGAGGTGCGCGGAGACACTGTCACGATCGTCGAGGAGCGCCGCCCCATCCCGCTGCACCAGCACGTGATGGTGGGACGCAAGATGTTCCCGCTGTTCGAGCCGAGCCCGGACGACCGGGGCGTCGAGGTCAACAAGGCGCTGGAGCGGCTGGCCCGGGAGGACTGGCAGCTCTCGCGGATGATGAAGGGCCACAAGGGCAAGGGCGGCAAGCGGCCCCGCAGCCGCAACCGCACGCCCAGCCGGGTCGAGGTCGTCGAGCGGCTCGACGCCGAGGGCCTGCTGCCCGCGATCTGCTTCATCTTCAGCCGGGCCGGCTGCGCCGCCGCGGTGCAGCAGTGCCTCGACGCACGGCTCACGCTGACGACTCCCGACGAGCAGGCGCACATCGCCGCGTTCGTCGACACCGCGTGTGCGCACCTGCCCGAGGACGATCTGCACGTCCTCGGCTACTACGAGTTCCGCGACGCGCTGGTCCGCGGCATCGCGGCCCACCACGCCGGGATGCTGCCGACGTTCAAGGAGTGCGTCGAGGACCTGTTCAGCGACGGCCTGGTCAAGATCATCTTCGCGACCGAGACGCTCGCACTCGGCATCAACATGCCCGCGCGCTCGGTCGTGATCGAGAAGCTCTCGAAGTGGAACGGCGAGACCCACGCCAACATCACGCCGGGGGAGTACACCCAGCTGACCGGCCGCGCCGGACGCCGCGGCATCGACGTCGAGGGTCACGGCGTGGTGCTGTGGCAGCACGGCCTGGACCCCAAGCAGGTCGCGGGCCTGGCCAGCACCCGGACGTATCCGCTCAACTCCTCGTTCCACCCGTCGTACAACATGGCGGTCAATCTCGTGGGCCAGGTCGGGCGCACCGTGGCCAGGGAGCTGCTCGAGCAGTCGTTCGCGCAGTTCCAGGCCGATCGTGCGGTCGTCGGGCTCGCGCGGCAGATCCGCAAGGCCGACGACGCCCTCGACGGCTACCGCGAAAAGGTCGTCTGCGATCGAGGCGACTTCATGGAGTACGCCTCGTTGCGCCGCGAGCTCAGCGACATCGAGGCCTCCGGCTCGAAGGCGCGCCGCCAGGCTGAGCGCGAGGAGATCATCGCCTCCTTGGTCAAGCTGCGTCCGGGCGACGTCATCCATGTGCCGGTCGGCAAGTTCGCCGGTCTGGCCGTCGTGCTGGATCCCGGACGCGTCACCGATCACGAGGGTCCGCGACCGATGGTGCTGACGGCCAACCGCCACGCCCGGCGACTCGCGATGATCGACTTCCCGGCGCCGGTCCAGCCTTTGACCACGATGCGCATCCCGAAGTCGTTCAACCCGCGCAACCCCCAGGCCCGCCGCGACCTCGCGTCGGCCCTGCGCAGCCGCGCCGACGCGGCCTCGTTCCACCGCGACAAGCCGTACCGCGACCAGCCGGGGCGCGAGGACCCGCGCATCGCGGCGATCCGGCAGAAGCTGCGTGAGCACCCCTGCCACGAGTGCCCCGACCGCGAGTCCCACGCCCGCTGGGCCGAGCGCTACCTCAAGCTCGAGCGCGACACCAAGAACCAGCGGGGACGCATCGAGCAGCGCACCAACACCGTCGCCCGCCAGTTCGACCGGGTGTGCGAGGTGCTGGACGTGCTCGGCTACCTCGACGGCGACGTGGTGACGCCCGACGGGCTGCGTCTCAAGCGCCTCTACAGCGATCTGGACCTGCTGGTCAGCGAGTGCCTGCGTCAGGGCACCTGGGACGGTCTCGACGCGGCCGAGCTGGCAGCGGTCGTGAGCGGGCTGACGTACACGTCGCGGCTCGCCGACGACCTGCCCGCGCCTCGCTACCCGACCCGCAACGTGCGCGAGGCCGCCGAGACGATGGCGCACCTGTGCGCGGACCTGCAGCAGCTCGAGCGCGAGCACCGCGTCAAGTTCTTGCGGTCGCCGGACTTCGGCTTCTCCCAGGCCGTGTGGTCGTGGTGCAAGGACGCGACCCTCGACGACGTCCTGGGCGACATGGACCTGGCCGCGGGCGACTTCGTCCGCGCGATGAAGCAGCTCATCGACGTGGTGGCGCAGATCGCCGACGCCGCGGGGCCGGGGCCGTTGCGCACGACAGCGCGCGAGGCTCTCGACCTGCTTCGCCACGGCGTCGTCAGCTACACCAGCATCACGGCCTGACCGTCACGCCCGGCGGGAGCGGGCGGCCAGGGCGCGCTCGGTGACGCCGCCGAGCCCCCAGGTCTCGCCGAACGCCGTGAAGGCGTCCTCGTCCGCCGATACGTCCAGGTCGGGCAGCTCACAGACGTCGCGGCGCACCGTGACGACCTCGCGGGCCGCCGTGATGTAGTCGACCGAGTCGCGCAGCGACTGGCGCACTCGGGGCTTGATCGAGGACCAGGTGTCGTCGGCCGCAGCGAGGATGGCGTCGAGGTCGCCGAACTCGGCGAGCAGCGTGGCCGCGGTCTTGTCGCCGATGCCGGCCACGCCCGGCAGGCCGTCCGACGGGTCGCCACGCATGACCGCGAAGTCGACGTAGTCGGAGGCATCGATGCCGTACTTGCTGCGCAGCCACGCATTGTCGACGACGTCGTGCTTCGAGACGCCCTTCGCGACGTAGAGGACGCGGATGTCACGGTCGTCGTCGACGAGCTGGAACAGGTCGCGGTCGCCGGTCACGATGTCGACCGGGCCGTCCCAGGCCTCGGCGAGGGTGCCGATGACGTCGTCCGCCTCGTAGTCCGCGGCGCCGACCACGGGAATGCCCAGCAGGCCGAAGGCCTCGGCGATGAGCGGGACCTGCGGACCGAGAAGGCCGTCGGTGGTGTCGGCCTCGCCGCCGTCCTCGTCGAGTCGTTGCGTCTTGTACGTCTCGAGGAGCTCGACCCGCCACTGCGGCCGCCAGTCGTCGTCCCAGCACGCCACCACGGCCTCGGGCTCGTACTGGGTGGTCAGGGTCGAGGTGAAGTCGAGGATGCCCCGCAGCGCGTTGACGACCGTGCCGTCGGGCGCCGTGAGGGTCTTGGGGATGCCGAAGAACGCCCGGAAGTACAGGCTGGCGCTGTCGAGGAGGAGAAGTCGACCGTGGGACATGTCCCGAACTCTAGGCTCTACGAGCCCGGGACGTGTCCCACGGTCTCCTCATGTCCTGATCAGCGCGTCAGCGCGTGACCCGGGCTGCGGTCGCCGGCGCGCTTCATGGCCGCGAGCTTCTTGCCCGAGACCTTCGCACGTCGCTGATCGCCGTAGAGGCCCTTCTTGGACAGCGCCAGCACGCCGACCGAGTGAGCCGCCGCGTCACCGAGCTGGTCGATGGCCCGGGTGCTCACGTTGGTGATGTCGTCGCACGCCTGGTGGTAGCAGACGTCGTACGCGACACCGGCGGTCCCGCCGAACAGCTTGGCCTCGGCCGGCGACTTGACGCCCTCCGCACCGCTGAACAGCCCGCCCGCCGGAATACCGGCCTCGATGAACGGCCCGTAGTCGGACCGGCCGTCGAACGACGTGGGCGCGGACGCGAGCTTGCGCTTGGCGAAGTAGCGGGTGAACACCTTCTCGATCTCTGCCGAGCCGGCAGGCCCCGCATTGCCGTCCGACGAGCCGTCGCCGTCGTAGACGAACCGGGCGAAGTTGGGCGAGCCGATCATGTCGAAGTTGAGGTTCGCGTAGATCTTGCCCCGCTGGGTGTCGGTCAGGCTGTCGACGTAGTGGTACGCGCCGAGCAGCCCCTTCTCCTCAGCACCCCAGAAGGCGAACCGCACGGGGCGCTGCGCCTTCTTGGCCGTGCGCGTCTTGGTGTACTGCTTCGCGATCTCCAGCACCGCGGCCGTGCCCGTGCCGTTGTCGTTGATGCCGGGCCCCTCCGCGACGCTGTCGAGGTGTGCCCCGACCACGACGACCTGGTCCTGGTTCTTGGTCTTGCGCGGCAGGTCGGCGATGACGTTGGTCGTCTTGCGGTTGAGGTCGACCTCCGTGCTGGCGAAGACCCGCACCGTGGCGCCCGGCTGCTGGCTGAGCGCGACCCCGTCCTCGTACGAGACGCCGACGACGGGGATGTCGACGGGGGTGCCGAGGGTGCCGGTGAGCAGCTCCTGGCGTCCCTCCTGCCCCTCGTTGAAGATGATCACCGCGTCGTAGCCCGCAGCCTGCGCATTGGCGGCCTTGACGCCGAAGTCGCACGCCCCGCGCTGGATCAGCGCGACGGACGGTGCGGAGCCCGGCGCCGGGAAGTCACCCGGCGTGCAGCCGGACGTCGTCGACCCCGGCGCGCCGGTCGGGGGGATCACGAGCTTGATCGGGGTCACTGCGCCGGTCACGTCTCCGGAGCCGGAGTAGTCGAACGCCGCGGTCTCGATGTCCCTCGCCGTCGGGGTGACCTGCTGCAGCTCGGCGGGCGCGAGATCGCGGCTGAACGCGAACGTGAAGGTCTGCTTCTTGACCTTGTAGCCGGCCTTCTTCAGCTGCGAGGCGACGTACGCGGCCGAGGCGTCGTAGCCGGGCAGGCCCGACGCGCGGTTGCCGCCGTTGCGGTTAGCGATGACCTGCAGCTGACGCAGCGTCTTGAGCTGCCCGTTGACCGTCACGCCTCTCGTGAGCTTGCTGGTGTCGATCGGTTTTGCCTTGGACTGATGCTTGTTTCCCGCGTCCGCGGGTGCGGCCACGAAGAGGCTGCCGGTCAGGATGACGGCAGCGGTGGAATACAGCGCTCGGCGCATGTGATGCCCCCCAAATGGTTGATGTGTTCCACATCACACTAGGTGCGGAGGCGGGCGATGAACACCCCTGTGCCGCAGCAGATCGGGTGCGCCGCCCGCAGGCGGATCGGCCCATGACCGCACCGGTATCGTCATGGTGTGAACACGTGGCGCAAGGCTCAGGAACTGGCAGCTCAACAGGGGATCGACGCCCTGCTCGTGACCCCCGGAGCGGACCTCCGCTACCTGACGGGCTACGTCGCGTTGCCGCTCGAGCGACTGACCTGCCTCGTGCTGCCCGCCCGGGGCGAGCCGACCCTGGTCGTGCCCCACCTGGAGCGGCAGGCCGCGATCGCGTCAGGCGTCGACACCGCGATCGCGTCGTGGCAGGAGACCGAGGACCCGTACGAGCTGGTCGCCCGCCTCGTCGGAGACGTGGCCACGGTCGGCGTGGACGACCACATGTGGGCCTCGCGGGTGTTCGCGCTGCAGGCCGCGATGCCCACCGCACGCCAGGTCCTGGCCGGACCGCTCGTGCAGCAGCTGCGGATCCGCAAGGACGACACCGAGATCGCCGCGCTGCGTGACGCGGGTGCCGCGATCGACCGCGTGCACGAGCGGGTGGGCGAGTGGCTGCGTCCCGGTCGCACCGAGCGCGAGGTGGCAGCCGACATCGCCCGCGCGATCATCGACGAGGGCCACGAGACGGTCGACTTCGTGATCGTGGGGTCCGGGCCCAACGGGGCGTCCCCCCACCACGAGGTGTCCGATCGGGTCATCGAGACGGGGGATCCCGTCGTGGTCGACATCGGCGGCACGATGCCGTCGGGCTACTGCTCGGACTCGACCCGCAACTACCTGGCCGGCGGCACCGCCCCCGCGGCCTACCGCGAGGCGTACGCCGTGCTCGAGGCCGCGCAGAGGGCGCAGCTCGAGCACGCCCGCCCCGGCGTGACGGCCGAGTCGGTCGACGCGATCGGCCGGCAGATCATCGCCGACGCAGGCTACGGAGAGCTGTTCATCCACCGCACAGGGCACGGCATCGGCCAGGAGACCCACGAGGAGCCGTACATCGTCGAGGGCAACGGGCTGGTCCTCGAGGAGGGCATGGCGTTCTCGATCGAGCCGGGCATCTACTTCGACGGACAGTTCGGCGCCCGCATCGAGGACATCGTGGTGTGCACGGCCGACGGCCTCGAGGTGCTCAACAACACGCCCCGCGGGCTCGTCTCCCTGTGAGACGACCCCAAGTCGGGTGGAAGGTCGCCTGGCCCTCGGCAGCCGCCCTCGGGGTGCTGTCGTCGCTCAACTTCGACCCGGTCTCGCTGCCGTTCGCGATGCTGCTGGGCGTCGCCGGGCTCATCTGGCTGGCCCGGGCACTGGACGTCGCGAGCAAGCGGGTCGTGGCCGTGACCGGTCTGCTGTACGGCGTGGGGTTCATGGGACCGCTCATCTGGTGGATGAACGCGGTCAGTGCCGGCGCGTACGTCGGCCTGGCGCTCGCCGAGGCCTTGTTCTTCATCCCGATCATGCTCGCGCTGCGAGCTGCCACCCGGCTGCGCCTCTGGCCGCTGTGGGGCGCCGCGGTGTGGGCCGCGGGGGAGTGGGCTCGTGGCCACTTCCCGTTCACGGGCTTCCCGTGGGGCCGCCTGGCGCACACCTCGATCGACACGCCGTTCTCCGCGTACGCCCGGCTGGTCGCCATGCCGGGCACCAGCGCGGTGCTGTTCGTGGTCGCCGCGCTGCTCGTGGTCATCGTGGTCGGTCCGGGCCGGCGCGCGCGTATCGGTGCCGCAGCCGGTGTCGTCGCGTTGACCGTCGTGGGCGCCCTCCTGCCGACCGGCGTCGCGGGCGCCGACGGCACCCGTCAGGTCGCTCTCGTGCAGGGCGACGTCCCCGGGGTCTTCCTCACCTGGCCGCGCGGGGAGATCCTCGACCTGCACCTCGCCGAGACGCAGCGCCTCGCCGACGCGATCGAGGCGGGCACCGTGCCACAGCCCGACATGGTGCTGTGGCCCGAGAACGCGACGGACATCGATCCGTACCGCGACGCGCTCACCCGCGGCCGGATCGAGTCGCTGGCAGCCAGGCTCGGCGCGCCGATCCTCGTCGGCGGCCTCTTCGACGGGCCCACCGAGGACACCGCGTACAACTCCGGCGTGGTGTGGACGGCAGACGGGCCGGGAGACCGCTACGACAAGCTCAAGCCCGTACCGTTCGGCGAGTACGTCCCGTTCCGCAAGGAGGCCGGCGCCATCGTCGGACGCCTGGGGCGCGACATCCCCCGCGACATGTTGGCCGGCGACGAGCCGGGGGCGATGACGATCGGCGACACGCGCATCGGCGACACGATCTGCTACGACATCGCGTACGACGACGTGACCCGCCGGGCCGTCGACGGCGGCGCCCAGATGATCGTCGTCCAGACGAGCAATGCGGCCTTCACGGGCACGTCCCAGCCCGAGCAGCAGTGGGACATCTCCCGGCTGCGGGCCATCGAGACCGGGCGCTGGGTGGTCGTGCCCTCGACCAACGGCATCAGCGGGGTCGTGGACCCGACCGGTCGCAGCGTCGAACGGGCGCCGATGCACGAGCCCGCCACGGTGAGCGCCGAGGTCACGCTCGCCTCGGACAAGACGCCGGCCCTCCTGATCGGTCGCTACCTCGAGTGGTTGCTCGTCGCGGCCGGGGTGGGAGCATGGTGGCTCGGCACACGACGACGGAAGGCGATCGGGACCTCATGAGGACGTTGATCATCGTCCCGACCTACAACGAGTCGGACAATCTCGAACTGATCGTCCAGCGGATCCATGCCGAGCAGCCGGGGGTCGACATCCTGATCGCCGACGACGGCTCCCCGGACGGCACCGGCGAGATCGCGGACCGCCTGGCCGCGGACGACCCGCGCGTCCACGTGATGCACCGGACGTCGAAGCAGGGACTCGGCTCGGCCTACCGCGCGGGATTCGCGTGGGGCCTCGCACGTGACTACGACGTCCTGATGGAGATGGACGCCGACGGCTCGCACCGTCCCGAGGACCTCGCCAAGATCCTGGCCGCGAGCGAAGCCGGGGCCGATCTCGTGCTGGGCTCGCGATGGGTGCCAGGTGGCGGCGTCGTCAATTGGCCCTGGCACCGTCGCCTGATCTCCCGCGGCGGGACGCTCTACGCGCACCTGATGCTGGGCATCCCGATCAAGGACGCAACCGGCGGCTTCCGTGCGTTCCGGCGCTCGACCCTGGAGCGGCTGCCGCTCGAGGACGTCGCCTCGCAGGGCTACTGCTTCCAGATCGACATGGCGCGCCGGGTCGTCGCGGCGGGGATGAGCGTCCAGGAGGTGCCCATCACGTTCGTCGAGCGCGAGCGGGGCCAGTCCAAGATGAGCGGCGCGATCGTGCGGGAGGCGCTGTGGCGCGTCACGCTCTGGGGCCTGGCGCGGGCCGTGCCCCGTTCGCTGCGACGAGACCGTCAAGAGCCGGCCCGGACCCCGGACGCAAAAGAACCCCGGCCGTAGCCGGGGTCCTTCCTTCCGCCTGGGGCCGCTGGCCTCAGGCGCTCTTCTTCTTGGCCGCGCTCTTCTTGGCGGGCCGGTGGAGGTGCGGCGGACCGATCTCCCCACCGCGGAGAAGCTCGAGCCGCTCCGTCAAGATCTCCTCGAGCTCATCGACCGAGCGGCGCTCGAGAAGCATGTCCCAGTGTGTGCGAACCGGCTTCTCGACCTTGCCTTCGGGCTTCTCACCGTCGGCGAGCCGTCCGATCTGACCCGTCTTGGGGTCCTCCCACTCGTACGGGATCTCGGCCTCGTCGGCCATGACCACCGTGAACGTGTGCCCGTCCGGGCAGACGTACTCAACCTGCTGCCGGGGAGCCATCTCCACGCCACGCTCGTCCTCGAAGCTCTGCGTTCCGAGCCGAGCACCTCGCAATGCACGTTCAGCCATGTGCGTCCCCTCTCTAGTGCCGTACCAGTTTCAACATAGATGACGCGCATGAGATTCCCCTGAACGGCAGGTGACTTCACAGGACAGCCGGCGGGACGTTCCCCGCCTCGACGACCCCCTTGCGCGGATCCAGCCTCCACAACAGCGTCCCACCGATCACGAAGAACGCAATCAGGGCCAGGATCGCCGGGCGGTAGGAGCCCGTCAGCTGGTGGACCAGACCGAAGACCAGGGTGCCGAACCAGCTCGTGCCGCGCTCACAGGCCTGGTAGAGGCTGAAGTACTCGGCCTCGCGCCCGCGGGGGATGAGCTGGGAGAACAGTGACCGGGACAGGGCCTGGGTGCCCCCGAGCACGAGCCCGATCAGCACGGCGAGCACGAAGAACGGCACGACCTGCTCCGCCGGCAGGAAGAAGCCGATGCACACCACGAGCACCCACACCACGAGCCCACCGAGGATCGTGCGGTGACCGCCGTAGCGAGCGGCCACCCGGCCGAACAGCAGGGCGCCGCCGAAGGCGACGAACTGGACGATGAGGATCGTGGTGATGAGGACGCTCGTCTCGAAGCCCAGCTCCTTCTCCCCGTAGACCGAGGCGGAGTAGATCACGGTCTGGATGCCGTCGTTGTAGAACAGGTACGCGACCAGGAACAGCAGCGTCTGGGGATAGCCGCGCATCTCGCGCAACGTACGGAACAGCTGGCCGAAGCTGCGCTGCATGAGGGTGCCGTCGTCGACCGTCACGGCACCACGTACCGGGTGATCCTTGATGCGTCGGTAGGGGATGATCGTGAACGCCGCCCACCACAGCGCGGCGGACAGCAGGCTGATGCGCACGGCGGTCTCGGTCGACAGCCCGAACGGCTTGATCGTGACGACCGCGAGGTTCAGCGAGAGCAGCAGCGCGCCCCCGAGGTAGCCGAAGGCCCAGCCGCGCGACGACACGTGGTCCCGGTCGTCCGGAGCCGCGATGTCGACCAGGATCGCGTCGTAGACCACGATCGACGAGCCGTAGAAGAGATTGGCGACGACGAGCAGGATTGCCCCGAGCTGCCAGTTGTCGCCCGTGACGAAGAACATCATCGCCGCGGCGAACGAGCCGGCCCAGGCGAGGCCGCACATCAGGCGGCGCTTGGAGTCCACCCGGTCGGCGACCGCGCCCACCACCGGCAGCACGAACGCCGACAGCACGGTCGCCAGCGTGACGACGTAGAAGACGAGGGAGCCGGCCGACAGCGAGAGGCCGAGGACGTGCAGGTTCTCGGTGCACTTGCGGTCGTCGTCGCCGGCGAAGCCGCAGGCGGCCCGCTCCGCGACGCTCGTCAGGTACGGCGCGAAGAGCACCGTGCCGATGGTCGTGATGTAGGCCGAGTTGGCCCAGTCGTAGAAGTACCAGCCGCGCTGCTCGGACGTCGCTCGCGCCCTCGTGGTCGTGCTCATGCGGGGTCCCTCCACGTGCCTCGGGCGACCAGCACGTCCTTGAGGACGTCGGTGCGGTCGGTGATGATGCCGTCGACGCCTAGGTCGAGCAGCTCGTTGATCTCCTGCGCGTCGTCCACGGTCCACACATGGACCTGCTGGCCGAGCGCGTGGGCCCGGCGGACGAAGCGGCGCGTGACGACGCGCAGCGGCCCGTGGCGGTGCGGCACCTGCAGGCACCGGCCGCCCGGGACGCCGACGAGTCGCAGCAGGGGAGCGGGCAGGAATCTCGTGAGGACCACCTCGAGGGTCGACGCCGAGGTCGTGACGCCGGGCAGCATACGTCGCATGCGCCGCAGCCGTGCGTGCGAGAACGCGCTGAGGCAGGCCCGGTCGACGGCGTCGTGCGCCTTGAGCACCCGGCACGTGGCGTCGACCGCAGCGTCGGACTTGACGTCGATCATGAGCCGGGCGTCCGGGAACGCGTCGAGGAGCGCGTCCAGGCGGGCGAAAGGCTCCCGCTGGTCGAGGCGCTGCAGGTCGAACGACTCCGACGTCAGGGCGTCGATCGCGTCGGCGCTGCCCGTCAACCGGTCGAGGCGGGCGTCATGGACCGCATAGACGACGCCGTCGGACGTCGCGCGGACGTCCGTCTCGAGGTAGCGGTAGCCCAGCGCGTACGCGTGTGCGAACGCCGCGAGCGAGTTCTCGATGCCGATGTTGTCGCCGGTGGCCGCACCGCCTCGGTGCGCGATGGCCAGGGGCGGTGGATCGAGGAAGCTGGACACGCGCCAACGCTAGCCCCGACCAGGTGCACCCCACCCAGATTTGCGGACCCGTGCACGTTTCCGCGCGCGGATTCGGTGCAGGACTCCGCAAATCTGGGCTGGGGTGGGGTGGGGGGGTGGGGTGGGCTAGATGTCGCGGAAGGTCTCGATCTGGGCGCCGAGTGCGTTGAGCCGCTCGGCGAGATCCTCGTAGCCACGGTTGATGACGTAGACGCTGCGGAGCACCGACGTGCCCTTGGCCGCGAGCATCGCCAGCAGGATCACGACGGCCGGCCGCAGGGCCGGCGGGCAGATCAGCTCGGCGCCGCTCCAGTGCGTCGGTCCCTCGATCAGCACCCGGTGCGGGTCGAGCAGCTTGACCTGGGCACCCAGCTTGTTGAGCTCGGTCAGGTAGATCGCGCGGTTCTCGTAGACCCAGTCGTGCAGCATCGTCTGACCCTCGGCGGTCGCCGCGATGACCGCGAAGAACGGCAGGTTGTCGATGTTGAGGCCCGGGAACGGCATCGGGTGAATCTTGTCGATCGGCGCGTGCAGCGCCGAGGGATGCGTCGTGATGTCGACAAGTCGAGTCTGGCCGTTCTCGGCCGCGTACTCGGCGCCTCTGTCGTACTGGAAGCCCATCTCCTCGAGCAGCGCGAGCTCGATCTCCATGAACTCGATCGGGACGCGGCGCACCGTGATGCTCGACTTGGTCACGATCGCGGCCGCGATCAGGCTCATGGCCTCGATCGGGTCCTCGCTCGGGGCGTACTCGACGTCGCAGTTGATGACCGGCTTGCCGGTGATGCGAAGCGTGGTGGTGCCGATGCCCTCGATGCCGACGCCCAGCTTGACCAGGAAGAAGCACAGGTCCTGGACCATGTAGTTGGGGCTCGCGTTGCGGATCACGGTCACGCCGTCGTAGCGGGCCGCGGCGAGCAGCGCGTTCTCGGTCACCGTGTCGCCGCGCTCGGTCAGCACGATCGGCCGCTCGGGTCCGACGCCCTCGGCCGCGGCGGCGTGATAGCTGCCCTCGGTCGCGACGACCTTCAGCCCGAACGGACGCAGGGCGGTCATGTGGGGCTCCACGGTGCGGGTGCCGAGATCGCAGCCGCCCGCGTAGGGCAGCTCGAAGTCGTCGTAGCGGTGCATCAGCGGGCCGAGGAACATGATGATGCTGCGCGTACGCCGTGCGGCGTCCGCGTCCATCGCGGCGAGGTCCAGCTCGGCGGGGACGATGAGCTCGAGATCGTTCTCGTCGTTCAGCCACGTCGCCTTGACGCCGATCGAGGTCAGCACCTCGAGGAGACGGTTGACCTCCTCGATGCGGGCGACCTTGCGCAGGACGGTGGTGCCGGCATTCAGCAGCGAGGCGCAGAGGAGGGCGACGCCCGCGTTCTTGCTGGACTTGACGTCGATCGTCCCGGAGAGCGTCGTCCCTCCCGCGACCCGCAGGTGGCTGGGCCCGGAGGTGCCGACGCTGACGAGCTCGGAGTCGAGGGCACTGCCGATGCGCGCGAGCATGTCGAGGGTCAGGTTCTGCTGCCCCTTCTCGATGCGGTTGACGGCGCTCTGGCTCGTCTTGAGCTCTGCGGCCAGCTCTGCCTGTGTGAGCCCGGTGTGCTGTCGAGCGTCCCGGATGAGGGCGCCGATGCGGGCGAGGTAGTCGTCACGAACAGTCATGTTCGCAACCATATATCAGTTATGAGATAACTCAATTCCCGTCGGGATCAGGCCGTGGTCGTGTCGGACTGGCCCAGGAGACGGGCGTCCTCGACTCCGCTGTGGGCCGTGAGCTGGCCCCAGTAGATGCCGTACGCGGCCTCGGAGATCGTGCGGTCGTGGATGGGGAAGAGGGTCTTCGGCCCGACACGCTGGGCGAAATCGACGGTCTCGCTGAGCTTGGCCCACGGGGCAGAGAGGGGGAGCGCGAGGACGTCGACACCCTCCGGCGCGGTCTCGTAGGAGTCGCCTGGATGGAACATCGTCGGCTCGCCGGGCGCGTGGAGAAGCACGCCGACGTTGCCGATGCGGGGGATGGTGGGGAGGATCACGGCGTGCTGGGCGCCGACGCCTCGAAGCGTGATCCCGCCGACGACCGTCTCGACACCGTCGCCGTTCTGTGTCCAGTCACCCGCCTCGACGATCGAGGCGGTCTCGGGGTCGCACAGCAGCAGGGCGTCGCGGTTGCGCTCGAGCAGTCCGGGCCAGCGTCCCTGATCGAGGTGGTCGGGGTGCTGGTGGGTCACGACGATGGCGTCGAGCCCTTCCAGAGCGAATGTCTCGTCGGGGCTGAAGCCTCCGGGGTCGATCAGGACGCGGGTGTCAGCGGCCTCGACGAGGACGGCGGCGTGGCCGAAGCGGGTGATCTGCATGCGTCCCATCTTGCACCTGCGCCCGTGGGCACGCAGGCCTGAGTGTCAGTTGAGATATCTCTCCACGACGTCGGGGGAGCGCTCCTCGGCGTCGTCCTCGGAGCCACCGGTCTCGCGGAGCGCCTTGCGTTGACGCAGCAGGTCCCAGGCCTGGTCCAGCTCGATCTCGAGGGCGCGCAGGCGAGCGCGTTCCTCCTCTCGGCTGATGTCACCGCTGCTCAGCTGCTCGCGGAGCGTCTTCTCCTCGGCGACGAGGTTGTTGATGTGCTCGTGAATTCCCTTGTCGGTCGTCATCTGCGGAGTCTACGTCCGCGGAGGCAGCCGGGGGAGCGCCTCGGGTACGGGGGAGTTGGGCACAGGTCCTAGCATCTGAGGCATGAATCGGACCCGCGACAGACGTTTGTCGCTGGGTGTGGCCGCGACGGCAGGGATGCTCGTGGGCGCCTACGTCGTGCTGCTCTACGCGGTCGAGATCATCGACGTCGCGACGTCCGAGCGCCTGGAGCGCAACGGCGTTCATCCACGCAGCCTCGAAGGGCTCGACGGGATCGTCTTCGCGCCCCTGTTGCACGACGACTGGGCGCACCTGATCGGCAACACCGCCCCGCTGCTCGTGCTCGGATTCCTGATCGGTCTGTCGGGCGTCCGGACCTGGTTGCAGGTGACGGCGATCGTGTGGGTCGTGGGCGGCGTCGGGGTCTGGTTCCTCGGTGACTCCGGGACCAACCACGTCGGAGCCTCGGGCGTGGTCTTCGGCTGGCTCACGTACCTGATCGTCCGTGGTGTGTTCAATCGCAGCCTGGGCCAGATCGTCGTGGGGCTCGGGGTCCTGGTGATCTACGGGAGCGTCCTGTGGGGCGTCCTGCCGGGACGTCCCGGTGTGTCGTGGGAGGGGCATCTGTGCGGCGCCGCAGGGGGCGCGCTCGCCGCGTGGCTCCTGGCAGAGCGGTCCACCAGACGGACCGGCTGACCTGCTTCTCAGGTCCGTCGACTTGCCCGGACCGCCCGGGTCGGCAAGTCTGGACGTTTGGCGATGCCACTGACGAACAGGAGAACGACATGTTGACCCTGACCGACAATGCAGCCGACGTGGTGAGGCAGATCACCGAGCAGGTCCCGGACTCCCAGGAGTCGGGCCTGCGCATCAGCCAGGCCGGCCCCGAGAAGGATGCCGGCCTGGCCCTGACGCCCGTCAACGCCCCGCAGCCGGGTGACCAGGTCGTCGACGACGGGGGAGCCCGTGTCTTCCTCGACGCGACCGCCGCCGAGCTGCTGGGAGACAAGACGCTGGACGCGCGGGTCGAGCAGGACGGTTCCGTCCAGTTCGGGCTCGGACAGCAGGCCTAGCTCACCGCGCCGACACGTCTCCCACGACCACGATGTCGTGGGAGACGACGTCGCGTCATCTGGGTCGAGGGTGCCCCGGCTCGCTCACGCGCGGCCTGCCATCCTGCGCCGGACGACCAGCACCGCTGCGCCCGCCACCAGGAGCGCGATGCCCAGTGTCAGTGGACCTCCGGGTGCGCCCGCGCCGGGCAGGAATCCCGAGCTGATGGGTCCTCCGCCGCCGCTGCCTCCGCCGCTCTGGTCGCCACCACCGCCACCATCGCCGTCGCCGTCCTCCTCGGACTCGCTGTAGCTGTTGGTGATCGTCACCTCGCTGGTCTCGCTGTCGGCGATCGTGACGGACTCGGGACTGATGGTCGTCTCGTCGAGCAGGATGGTGTCAGTGGCGCCGCTCGCGGTCTCGGTGACACGGCACTCCGTGCCCGCCGGGATGCCGGTCACCCTCACGACCGGATACGTGCCGGCCGGCGACTCCGCAGGGACCGAGAGCTCCTGGTCGAACGCGTCCCCGTCGTCGTCGCAGTCCACCGCGAGGACGATCTCGTCCTGCGCGCCCGCGGCCGGGCCCTCGATGACCTTGGTCACCTGCAGCTCGCCGACCGCGCGCTCGTACTCGTTCGTCGCGACGACGGGCGAGTTGGTGCCCTCGACGATCGTCACGGTCTCGGGGTCGAGCGAGGAGGCCGTCAGGTTCACCTGACCGTTGTCGCCGTCCTCGGTCTCGGTGACGGTGCACGTGGCGCCGGCGGGGAGTCCGGTGTACGTGACGCTCTGCGGTCCTGCTTCCGTCTCCTCCGGGATCGTGAACGTGCGCTCGATCGGGTCGCCGTCGGTCGGCGTGCACACGATGGTGATCTCGATGGCGCCTTGCAGTCCGGCACCCTCACCGCTGATGGTCTTGGTGACCTCGATCCCGCCTGCGGCGAACCGGTTGGTGCGGACGCTCGCAACCGCTTCGAGGGTCGACTCCCGGGCCAGGATCAGCTTCTGCCCCGTATCGCGACCAGGCGTGGCGCCGTCGTAGAGATACACGGTGCTCTCGCGCACGGTTTGCGCCCGCCGCAAGGAGAACCCTTGGCCCTCGCCCGGGCCCGACGACCGCGCCCAGAGCTGCGTGCCCGGCGCGACGGTCTCTCCCTCCGCGACAGGCTGCGTGCCCTCCTGGTCGGTGAAGACCTCGACGCCTTCGAGGCGCAGGACCGACGGCCCGTCCGCCGTCACGGTGAAGGGGCCGACGATCTCGCCGGTCGAGGGGGTGTCTGCGGACTCGGGGGAGATGCTCAGCGACGGCTGCGCCGGCTCCGTCGCCGGCCCGTTGGCGATGGCGTCCGCGACGATGTCCGAGGTGAGATCGTACAGCTCCGGCTCGGCATTCGGGTCGAGCACGAGGTTGTCGCTGAAGAACCAGATCGCGGACTGGACCGCGGCGGACCTGACGTTGTTGGCGACTCCGGGCGGGTTGTCCGGCTCGGTGGGGTAGTAGTTCTGCAGGATGTAGGCGACGTAGCCGAGGTTGCGGACGTTCGCGTCGTTCCAGTCTCCTCGCTCGTAGGTGACACCCGACTGTGTGGTCGTGAACAGGTCGATGCAGTAGGTGAGGACATCGTTGCCCTCGGAGTCCGACGCCGGGATGAGCCCGGCATAGGGGAGGTTGTGCGCGTCCCACCCGCCCGGGATGGTCGTGGGGTAGCCCGACAGCGGATCGAAGTCGCTGGGAGCGTCATAGGCGTCCACGTCGGAGACACCGAGGGCCCCCGTGATGGGGCCGATCTGGAGCTCGGTGAATGGCGAGCTCGAGAACGCGGGATCTGCTCGGGTCGGGATCGGCTCGGCATGGGCCGAGCTCCCCACCAGCAACAGTCCGCCGAGCATGATCAGAGCCACGAACACCCGGAGCAGTCCCGCCGTCCGGTTCATCAGCATGGGTTTCACAGCCACGTGCCTTCCCCCGTAAAAAGAGCGTGCGGGCCTCTGTGCGGCTCCGCCCCCCGAAGCCTCACACCCGCGGCGACACCCCATACAGGGCCCTTGGGCCCTGTATGGGGCTGCCCGGATGTGTCACTACGCCCGGTCCTGGGGCTGACCCGGCTTCCTCATGCGCGGCCTGCCATCCGGCGCCGGATGAACAGCACCGCTGCGCCCGCGACCAGGAGCGCGATGCCCAGCGTCAGTGGACCTCCGGGTGCGCCCGCGCGGGGCAGGAACCCTGAGCTGACGGGTCCTCCGTCGCCGCTGCCTCCGTCGCTCTGGTCGCCGCTGCCTCCGTCACTCTGGTCGCCGCTGCCTCCGTCGCTACCGCCGGTACCGCCACCGTCGCCGTTCTCCTCGGACTGGCTGTAGCTGTTGGTGACCGTGACCTCGCTGGTCTCGCTGTCGGCGATCGTGACGGACTCGGGACTGACGGTCGTCTCATCGAGCTGGACGGTGTCGGTGGCGCCGCTCGCGGTCTCGGTGACGCGGCACTTGGTGCCGGCGGGGATGTCGGTCACCGTCAGGAGCGGGTATGTGCCGGCCGGCGACCCCGCAGGGATCCTGAGCTCCCGGTCGAATGCGTCGTCGTCGCAGTCCACCGCGAGGACGATCTCGTCCTGCTCGCCCGCGGCCGGACCCTCGATGACCTTGGTGACCTTCAGCTCGCCGAACGCCCGCGCGTACTCGTTGGTCGCCGCGACCGAGACATTCTCCCCGGCCACGATCGACACGCTCGCGGGCTCGATCGAGCTGGCCGTGAGGTTGACCCGCCCGTTGTCGCCGTCCTTGGGCTCGGTGATCGTGCACTCGGACCCGGCGGGGAGCCCGGTGAACCTCACGGTCTGCGAGCCCGTCGCCCCGGCGGGAATCGTCGACGTGCGTTCGATCGGGTCGCCACCGTCCGCGGGTGTGCAGACGACGCGGATGTCGATCGGCCCTTGGAATCCGGCGCCGTCACCGCTGATCGTCTTGGTGACCTCGATGCCGCCGGCCGCGAACTGCGTGATGCGCACGCCGGCCACGGCCTCGAGCTCCGTCGTCTCAGCAAGGACGAGCGACTGGGCGGCGTCGCGCCCGGGTGTCGCGCCGTCGTAGAGGTAGACCGTGTTGGCCAGGACGGTCTCCGCCCGTCGGAGCGAGAAGCCTTGGTCGTCGCCTGCCTCGGTGGAGCGCGCCCACAGTCGGGCCCCCGGCTGCACGGTGGCGCCCTGGGCCAGTGGCTGTGTCCCTGCCTCGTCCGCGAACACCTCCACGCGCTTGAGCTGGAGCGTCGACGGACCGTCTGCCGTGACCGTGAATGGCCCGACGATGTCACCGGTGGAGGGCGCCACTCCCGAGCTCGGAGAGATGCTGAGCGTCGGCTGCGCGGGCTCGCCGACCGGGTCGTGTGCGAGGGTGTCCGCGACGATGGCCGCGGTCAGGTCGTACAGCTCGCCCTCTGCGGGGTGGACCACGAAGTTGTCGCTGAAGAACCAAATCGCGGCCTGTACGGCAGCAGACCTCACGTTGTCCGGCTGGTCGGCCGGCTGGTCGGGGACCGTGGGGTAGTAGTTCTGCAGGATGTAACCGACCCGGCCGAGGTTGCGGACATTCGACTCGGCCCAGTCCCCGCGCTGGTAGGTCACCCCGGTCCCTGTGTCGGTGAACAGATCGATGCAGTACGCCAGGGACGGGTTGCCCTGGTCGTCGAGCACCGGGATGATTCCGACATAACCCCGCGTGACCTGAGTCGACCCGGCCGGAGCCTTCGTGGGATAGCCGTTCTCGGGATCGAACGTTTCGGGAGCCACGAAGGCGCTCACCCGCCGGACACCCTCGTCACCCGTGATGTTGCCGGTCCGAAGCTCGGTGAAAGGGGAGTCCGCCGCCGGGACCGGCTTGTCCCCTATGTCTGGCGCGGCATCTGCTGGACGTCCTACTAGAACAGTCAGTGCCACGAGGATCAGGACCGCGAACGCACGCATCGTCCGCATCGCCCGATTTGCAAGGATGAAGTCCACACGTACCTCCCGAGACAGCGAGAAGCGGAGCCCCGTGACTCCGCACGAGCACCTTTCATTGTGTCAAGCCTGTTCAACCGGGCCCTTGGACTCTGGGCAAGTCTCAGGGCGAGTGCGGCACGCTCGAGAACCGCTGAACGTGGAACCCGGGCCGCCGAGTCTGCGTGCTGGTCGAGGCGACAACGGTCTGTCGAAGCGACCGGACGTGTCAACTAATCGTTGACGCCGGACGACGGGTGCGGGGGATGACCTGACACGGCGGCCGCTGACTGACGTCGAGCACGGTGCACCAGGACCGTCGACATCGCCAAGACGAACGACAGCAGCATCGAGCCTGCGCCGAACGTCTTTGCCGGAAATCCGTCAGCGTGGCCGGTTGCAGCAACAACCAGCGAGACGACGATGCCACCGATGAAGACACCGGCGGCAAGAACAGCTGGCAGCCAGATCGGCACCCGCGCAAGAAGTCTCGTCTGCTGGTTTTGCTGTGAACGGTCTGGCATTGATGCACCGTCTCATACGGCGATGCCGGTGTCCGGGAGACTATGTCCATAAGTGTCCGATAATGCACATTATGTCAACTTACAGGTTCGCCAGGGACGCTCGGCCGCGCCGCGCCTCAGCGTCGAACGACAATATGCTCTCAAGATTGCCGCCAGCCCCTGTGCCGGCTGAACACGACCGTTCTTGGTACGCCGCGTTTCAGGCAAAAACTGCATCAATCGCATCCTCTGGTTCTCAAACTGTGAGTCGCGCCATAGAGACACCCTGTAGTTAAGAGCTACGTTCGAAAGGACAGATGAACCAATCACACCCTGCTCCGGCGGGTGGACGAAAGGCAAACATCATGCGCAACCGAATGATCGCCCGCACTGCAGGGCTCCTGGCCGCCAGCGCGGGGCTCATCTTTGGAACGACGACCGCCGCGACCGCCGAGGACCTCGGCGACCTGGGCCCCGGGTGGGCTCCGCCAGTCTGCGAGCCCAAGGAGCAGGTCCTACCCGCGGGTGTCATGACCGCGGTGTGGTACCCGACCGGCGGGGTCTTCTCGGCCGGTCGCGGCTTCTACACGTTCCGCGTCAAGGCGGTCACGTACATCGGCGGCGTCGAGGGCGAGCCGATCGAGGGCACCACTTACTGCACCCCCAACTGAACCAACCCCGACTCCGCCGCGTCCGACGATCCCCCGTCGGGCGCGGCGGTGATCGTGGACCACGCGATCGTCACCGAGATCCGACCGTCACGAGCCGAACCTCCGATGCTTTCCGCGAATCCGTCAAGGATGAGGGGTCGCGGTCGCCCGGGCGACCGTAAAGCCTCATCCTCCGTCCCAGGACGGACGAACGATGAGGGTTTGCGGCGGCCTCAGCGACCGCAAACCCTCATCGTCCGTCCCTTGCAGATGACCTCAGCGAGGCGTGTCCATCACGACCGGGAGCGCCCTCCCCTGGGTGCTGGGAAGCGTGCCGGGCACGATCTCACTGCGCTTGGGCAGCCAGCCCCAGCCGGACGCCCAGTCGGGGTGCGGCAGGGCCAGGCCCGGCAGCACGAACTGCGACTTCGCAAGATCGAGGGTGTACGTCGACGCCGACGTGTCGACGTTGCGCACCCGACCGTTGGCCGCGCCCACCACGACCACTCCGAGCCGGTGGCCCTTGGCGACGACGGCGTCGTCGGGGTCGAGGGTCACCGTCACGTCGTGCGTCCCCGCGCCGTCCAGGCGGGCCCAGCCGCGGCCCAGGACCTGCAGCGGCGTCGTGCCGATGTTGCGGTTCATCGTGAAGTAGCAGGCATCGTCGTTCGCGGTCGACTGTCCGGCGCAGGTCTCAGTCGTCGTCGTGGACGCACCGTCGCCGGTGGCCAGGACCCGCTCCCCCTCGCCGTAGTCGACGAGCATCACGCCCACCTGACCGGTCGGCACGGTGGTCGTCACCCGCAGCTTCGCGACCATCGAGCCGCTCATCCGGGCGTCCGCCAGGAGCGGATTCGTCGCGTACAGGAGGCGGTTGGGGTTGTCGCCCTCGGTCACGGCGACGTTCTCGCGCTGGCTGGGCGAGTTCACCCAGCTCTGCGTGCCCCGCTCGGGCACCCGGCTGAGATCGCCGTCGGCCTGGGGACGCAGGGTGGTCGTCGCGAGCCGTGCGGGCCACGAGTAGGAGCTGACCCAGCTGTTCGGCTTGGTCTCGACCTTGACCGGCGGCTCGAGCATGATCGTGTTCTTGATGTCCATCAGCTCGTGGTCGAACCACCGGTGCAGCGTGCGGACCCACTCGTCGCGGTTGATGTCGAACGGGTCGACGTGCCCGACCCGGCTCAGCCACATCTTGCGGGTGACGCCGGCCTTGCCGAGGTCCTTCCACCAGGTGGAGAAGTGCCGCGTCTTGACGTTGGTGTCCTGCAGGCCGTGATAGATGAAGACGCTCGCCTTGACCTTCTTGGCGTTGAGCTGGGCGGAGTCGCGGTAGTTGCGCTCGTCCCAGAACGCGTTGTGCTCACCGGTCTCGTCCGCGTCCTCGGCATCCATCCGCGCAAGTGTCGCGGAGCAGTCCTGCGGCTGCGTGCGATTGGTGCCCACCCGGCTGGCGAGTCCGCTGGAGTAGTTCCAGCTGTACGGCAGGCCCTGCGAGCGGCTGTAGTCGTACCAGGAGCTGATCGCGCTGATCGGCACGATCGTCTCCAGTCCCTTCACGCCGGTGGCCGCGACGCCGTTGGCGAGGGTGCCGTCATAGCTCTTGCCGATCATGCCGGTCTTGCCGTTGCTCCAGCTGGCCTTGACAGGCTTGCCGTCGGCGTCGACCGCATCGGCGTTGCCGTTGAGCCACTGCACGACGGCCTTGGCCGAGCCGACGTCGGACTTGCCGCCGGTGTCGACGCAGCCAGTCGACCGCGACGTCCCTGCGACGTCGGGCGCGACGTAGGCGTAGCCACGCGGGACGAAGTAGTTGTCGTAGAACAGCGGGAACTTGACGAGGTTGCCCTCGGCGTCAAAGGACTTGAACTCCGTCTCGTTGCCGCGCCCGACGCTCGTGTAGTACGGGCTCGCATCCATCACGACCGGCACCTTGACCTTCTTGGCGTCCAGCTCGCGCGGTCGGACGATGTCGACCGCGATGCGATCCTTCTGCCCGTCCCCGTCGAAGTCGGGGGCGATGACCCACACCGTCTCGCGGATCGCATCGGCATAGCTGTAGACCGGGGCCGACGCTCCCCCCTTCAGCACGTACGGCTTCGGCGCCGGGGCTGCGGACGCCGTGCCCGCAGTGGCGGCGACCAATCCCGAGCCGGCGAGGGTGAGGGTGAGCAGAGCACCTAGGACGGGTCGGGATCTGCGTGCGCGCCACGCCACGTTCGTCGCTGTCATGACGGGATTCTGGTGCACCTCCGCCGGGGTGGCAATGGTCAATTTATGAAAACCTGTGACAAACGCTGCGATCTCGGCTAGTACTCGTGGTCGCCATGTCGATGACGCTCTTCCCCAGTGCTCCTACTGATCCGCCAGACTGACGAGGAGGCACACGAATGCCGCCGTCGTGAGCAGCGACCGGAGATGGTTGAAGACCACCCATCGCTGCTCGAACGCGTCACGCAGCTGCGCTGCGCCGCCCGCGCCGGTGTCGAGAGCATCGTTGAGCGGGACGTTCACGGCGCCGGTCACCAGGAACGCGCCGACGACGTACAGCACCGCCCCCGCGACGATCCACGGACGGGCATCGGTGTGCCAGCCCAGGACCAGCGCGACCGCAGTGGCTGCCCCCGCGCCGACGAAGACGAGGGCGAACACCGGATTCAGGATCGCGGCGTTGACCGCGCGCATCGCCTGGACGAAGCTCGCGTCGTCGAGGCGACGCAGCCCCGGCATGACGGCGTACGAGAACGCCGCGAACAGGCCTGCCGAGAGGCCCATCAGAGCGGTCGCCACGACCAGGGACGCCCGGGTCATGCGCCCGCCGCCCACACCCCGGTCGCAGCAGTGGCCGTCGCGTAGTCGTGGAAGTCCCGAGGCGGGCGCCCGAGGATCTGCTCGAGGTCCCCGGTCAGGTGGGAGTTCCGACCGTCGAGCACCTTGGTGAACAGGTGGGTCAGGAACTCGACGAGGTCCGGGGGCACGGCCTGCTCCGCGAGGCCGGCAGCGAACTCGCGGGTCGACACCGGCACGTAGCTGATCTGTCGGTGTGAGGCGTGGGCGATCTCCTCGACCGCGTCGCCGAAGGTCAGGAGCCGAGGCCCGGTCAGCTCGTACGTCCTCCCCTCGTGCTCCGGACGGGTCAGGGCGGCCACGGCGGCGTCGGCCAGGTCGTCGGCGTCGACGAATGGCTCGGTCACGGCGCCGGTCGGAAGCACCAGCTCCCCCGCCAGGACCGAGTCGAGCATGAACGACTCGCTGAAGTTCTGCGAGAACCAGCTCGACCGCAGAATCGTCCAGGCCAGACCGGAGTCGCGCACTGCCTGCTCGGTGGCCCATCCGTCCTCCTCGCCGCGGCCCGACAGCAGCACCAGCTGCTCCACTCCCCTGTCGGCGGCGATCTTCGACAGCGTGCCGACTGCCTCCGCGGCGCCCGGTGCTGCCATGTCGGGGTGGTACGCGAGGTAGGCCGCGCTGACGTCCTCCAGCGCGGCCGGCCACGTGGACTCGTCGGCCCAGTCGAAGCGCGGCGTGCCGGCTCGCGATCCGCTCCGGACCGGTGCGCCCAGTGCCGTGAGACGAGCGACCACCCGCTGGCCGGTCTTTCCTGTGCCGCTGAGGACGGCTGTCAATGATGAGGTCATGGCTCCATCGTCGCCGGGCGCGGCGAGATGATCCATGGTCGAGATGCCCATTTCCATGCTCGAGCGTCTAGCCTTGAGCATGGACACTCTCAGCGCACTGCTCGACGGTCCCCGCGCCAACGGCGCGTTCATGCTGCGGTCCGTCATGACCGCGCCATGGGGCCTGCACGTGCGGGACGAGGCACCGCTGTCGATCGCCGTGGTCGTCACCGGGGAGGCCTGGGTGGTCAGCGACGACGCCGAGCCCGCCCACCTCGGTCCCGGCGACGTGATGATCGCCCGCGGGCCTGAGTCCTACACCGTCGCCGACGCTCCGACCACTCCCCCGGGCATCTTCATCGAGCCCGGCCAGCACTGTGTCGACGCCGAGGGCAACAGTCTCGAGGACGTCATGACGCTCGGCACCCGCACCTGGGGCAATGACGTCGCCGGCGAGACCCTCTTGGTCACCGGGACGTACGAGTCCACGCGTGCCGTCAGCGATCGCCTGCTGCGGAGCCTCCCGGCAATTCTGGTGCTCCGTGCGGCGGAGTGGGACGGGCGCCTGGTCGACGTGCTCTGCGACGAGATGACCCGCGATGAGCTGGGCCAGGAGGTCTACCTGGACCGCCTGCTCGACCTCGTGCTCATCGAGGCTGTCCGCGCGTGGTTCGCGGGTGACCCGGCGCGGACGCCCGCCTGGCACCGTGCCGCCCGCGAACCGATCGTCGGCCCGGCCCTGCAGCTGCTCGAGGCCGACGTCGCACGCCCGTGGACGCTTGACGCCCTCGCTCGCGAGATCGGCGTCTCGCGTGCCGCACTGGCCCGACGCTTCACCGCCTCGGTCGGACAGCCGCCCATGGCGTACCTGACCGATCTCAGGCTGGACCACGCGGCCGATCTGCTCCGCGATCCGACGATGACGATCGCGGCCGTTGCCCGCCGGGTCGGCTACGGCAGCTCATTCGCACTCAGCGCAGCCTTCAAGCGCGTGCGAGGCGTCAGCCCCAGCCAGCACCGCGTGCACGCGAGCTGAGGCGCGCGCTCGACACGTTCAGGGGCGGTTGAGCTCACCTCGTTGGGCACGTTCGACCAGCTCGGCGGCGGCGGCGGTCAGGGTGACACCTGACGCCCTCGCCGCTGCGATCAGCAGATCGTACGCGTCGCCCATCTCGACATCGTGGAGCCGGGCGAGGACTCCCTTGGCCCGTTCGATGAGCACGCGCTCGGCCAGCGCCGCGTCGACGCGCTCCTGCGCGGAGACCGTCTCGGTCTGCTCGCCGTCCATCACCGCGTGGGCCACCACGTCGGCGAAGGACCGTGCTGCGTCGTGCTCGCGGCTGTCGAGAGCAACGGCGTCGTGGCGGAACAGTGCCATGGCACCCAGGATCGATCCCTCCCAGCGCAAAGGCGTGGAATGGACTGACTGGAAGCCGGCCGCCAGCATGGCCGGCCCGAAGTGTGGCCATCGTTCGCGCAGGGTGGCTTCGTCGGCGACGATGATCGACACGTCGCCCTCGGCTGCGTCGACGCACGGACCCTCGTCGACCTGGGACTGGTAGAGCTCCAGCTCCGCGGACTGGTGGCTCGACGCAGCCAGGAGCTGCAACCTGCCGCCGCGCGAGAGCACCATGATCCCGGTGGCCTCGACGGCCAGCGCTCGTTGGCACACCTCGATGAGGTCGGCGAGAAATCCCGCAACGTCTTGGCGTTCCCGGAGGGCGGACGTGGCGTGCTCTACTGCCTGGTCCAGGCGAGTGTCATCCATCGTCAGTCTCCTTCCATGCTCAGATTGTCGAACTCAAGGTCCTTGTCCACAACCTGAACCGCCACCTCGAGGAGTGTGGAGTCGGTTGCGTAGGCGTGCGCGCGCAGGAGAGCCAAGGCGTCCTCGGCCGAGATGCGCAGATCGAAGATGAGCATCCCGGTGGCCTGGTGCACGACCGCTCGCGACGACCAGTCCTCCGTGAGCTCGGCCTCCAGTGCCTCGGGACTGATGTGGTCCAGCAGGACCGGGCCGAGGGCGTACGCCAGATAGTGCGCCGCGGCAGCGTCGAAGGCGTGCGAGGGGGCGAAGGTGTGTGCGACGAGCACTCCCATGCGTCGCCCGTGGGCGGTGATCGGCAGCGCCAGCACCGTTCCGGCGAACCCGAACTTCGCCACGCAGTCGTTCAGCGCCAACCAGGGTGTGCCTTCCGAGGCGCCGAAATCGGCGAAGACGACGTGTCCGGTGCGAGCTGCCTCGAAGCCCGGACCCTCGCCGGCCACCTCCTGCGCCTCCTCGATCATGAGGGCGAGGGTCGACGTGGAGCTGGCCGTGTGCCGCTGGGGCTCCCCGTAATACACCGTGATGGCGGTTCCTTCGGCCCCGAGCATCACCCTGCTGGCCTCGCAGAACCTGTCCAGGACCGATCCGCTCGGGTCGAGAGAGGCAATGATGTAGGCGAACCTGGCCGCTTGCACCTGATCGCGCACTCCGCCCCCGCTCCCTCGTGCCGCCGTCCCCGACGGGTGGGAGATACCCGCAGACGCCGCCATGAGACATTCTGCCCGCCGCCGGTGTCAGGCGCGCGTCCGGTCCGCGGGTGCCGTCGGGGCGGTGGATTCTCCACCGTACGAAGCCGACATCCGGCTCATACGGTGGCGTACGCACCGCGCCCCACGGGACCGCGGCCACGGGATCACAGCTGGAGCGCACCCGTGGCCAGGAACACCGCGGCGACGGCCGCCGCGGACCACAGCAGCACGCATCCGAGCAGCTCGAGGCGGGTGAGCCCGGGCTGTCCGCGCTCGCGCCGGGCCCGGAGGTACAGGAGGGTGCCCGGGGCGTAGATCAGGCAGCTGAGCAGCAGGTAGCGGGTCCCCGCGGCGTACAGCAGGAAGATCGCATAGATGATCGCCAGCACGGCCACCGCTCGGTCACGACGTCGTCGCCCGGCGTCAGCACTTTCGTACGTCTGCCCCGTCAGCGTCAGCTTGAACGCGTAGGCCGCGACGAGCAGGTACGGCACGAGGGCCAGCGCCGTGTCGAGCTTGAGCATGAAGTTGAGCGCGTCCTTGATCACCAGCACGAGCAGGAGGAACAGCTGCACCGAGATGCTCGTGGTCACCAGGGCCGCGATGGGCGTCCCGTTGCCGCTCTGCCGGGCCAGCGCACGCGGCATGACCTCGGTGCGTGCGGGCATGAACATGACCTCCGCATTGAGCAGGGTCCACGCCAGGTACGCCCCCAGCACCGACACGATCACGGCCAGGTCGATGAGGGTGCCGCCCCACTCCCCCACGACCGACTTCAGCACGACACCCATCGACGGCTGCTCGGCGTGCGCGAGCTCGCTTCGCGGCAGCACGCCGTACGACACGAGGGTCACCGAGGCGAACAGCGCGAGCGTGCTGACGAAGCCGAGCACCGTGGCCCGGCCGATGTCCTCGCGCCGCTGTGCGAGCCGGGAGTAGACGCTGGCGCCCTCGACACCGAGGAAGACGAACGTCGTGACGAGCATCGTTGCCTTCACCTGTTCGAAGAGCGACTCCGCCGTGTGGGGCTTCCCGCCCCAGAGGTTGTCGCCGAAGACACCTGCGTCGAATGCGACCGCGGCGATCACGACGAAGACCAGGATCGGCACGATCTTGGCGATCGTCACGATGCGGTTGACGATCGTGGCCTGCCGGACGCCGCGGGAGATCATCACGTGCAGCAGCCACACCACTGCGGACGCGAGGAGCACCGCCAGCACGGTGTTGCCCTGGCCGAGCCCCGGCAGGAACGCGCCGATGCTTGCCATCGCGAACGTCAGGTAGAAGACGTTGCCCACGACGTTGCTCGCCCAGTAGCCCCACGCGACGTTGAAGCCCGCGTAGTTGCCGAAACCTGCCTGCGCGTAGACGTAGATGCCGTTGTCGAGGTCGGGTCGCCGGACCGCCAGCGACTGGAACACGAAGGCCAGCATCAACATCCCGAGGCCCGCGATGGACCACGCGATGACGGCGCCCAGCACGCCGGTCGCGTCCCCGAAGTTCTCCGGCAGCGTGAAGACGCCGCCGCCGACGATCGACCCGACCACCATCGCGGCCAGCGTCAGGACGGAGACCTTCTGCGTGCCGGAGGTCGCCTTGTCCGCCGTCATGTCCTCAACGCTGGGGCTTGACGAGCGGGAACAGGATCGTGTCGCGGATGCTCAGACCAGTGAGGTTCATGACGAGGCGGTCGATGCCCAGCCCCATCCCCCCGGTCGGCGGCATCCCGTACTCCAGCGCCATGAGGAAGTCCTCGTCCACCTGCATCGCCTCCGGGTCGCCGGCCGCCGCCAGGAGCGACTGCGCGACGAGACGCTCGCGCTGGTCGACCGGATCCACCAGCTCGGAGTACGCGGTGCCCTGCTCCGCACCGAAGATCACCAGGTCCCACTTCTCGGTGAGCCGCGGGTCATGGCGGTGCGGCCGGGTCAGCGGGGCGTTCTCCTTCGGGAAGTCGGTGTAGAAGACGGGCGTGACCGTCGTCCCTTCGCAGAGCTCGCCGTAGATCTCCTCGAGCACGAAGCCCCAGGACGGGTCGAGGTCGAGCTCGATCCCGAGCCGGTCGGCGTGCTTGCGCAGGGTGCTGGTCGGGGTGTCCGCGGTGATCTCCTCGCCGAGCGCCTCCGAGACCGCTCCGCAGATGGTCTTGACCGGCCACTGTCCCGACAGGTCGTACTCCTGCACCTTGCCGTCGCGGTCCGTGCGCCGCGCCATCGGCGATCCGTGGACCGCGGTGGCAGCCTCCTGGATCAGCTCCTGCGTGAGGACGCGCATCGTGCCGTAGTCGCCATAGGTCTCGTAGACCTCCAGCGAGGTGAACTCGGGGTTGTGCTTGAAGTCAGCGCCCTCGTTGCGGAACTGGCGGCCCACCTCGAAGACCTTCTCCATGCCGCCGACGATCAGCCGCTTGAGGTGCAGCTCCGTCGCGATCCGCAGGTACAGGTCCATGTCGTACGCGTTGATGTGCGTCTCGAACGGTCGTGCGTTGGCGCCCCCGTGGATGGTCTGCAGGATCGGCGTCTCCACCTCGGTGAAGCCTCGCGCCTGCAGCGAGTCGCGGACGCTGCGGACGATCGCCGTCCGCTGGTACGCGACGGTGCGCGAGTCGGGGCGCACGATCAGGTCGACGTACCGCATCCGCACCCGGGCATCCGGATCGGTGAGACCCTCGTGCTTGTCGGGCAGCGGGCGCAGGGACTTGCTGGTGAGCATCACCGAGTCCGCGCGGACGGACAGCTCCCCGTGGTGGGTGGTGATGACCTCCCCCGTCACGCTCACGTGGTCGCCGAGGTCGATCGAGTGCTCCCAGAACGACAGCTGCTCAGCCGGCAGGTGCTCGGCGTCGACCATCACCTGCAGGTCGCCGCTGCCGTCGCGCAGCGTGGCGAACCCGAGGTGGCCCATGTCGCGCTTGAGCAGCACCCGCCCCACCACCGAGACCGTGGTGCCGGTCAGCGTGTCGGGCGGCAGCTCCTCGCCGACGAGGGCGCGGACCTCCGCGAGCGTGTGGGTGCGCGGCGCCGTCACGGGATAGGGATCGATCCCGCTGGCGCGGATCCGCTCCAGCTTCTCGCGCCTCACCCGCATCTGCTCGGGCAGGTGCTCCGCCGAGATGGCCTCGGCCACCACGTCGGGTGCCGGTGGGATGAGCGCCAGGACGGCGGCGGCGTGCTCGGTGTCCCCCGAGCGCAGCCCGCCCGCCTCACCTGGCCGGCGTCGCAGGCTCGCGATCGTCGGCGCGACGAGAAATCCCTCGGCGCTGCCCGCGGCAGTGCCGACCCGCGGCAGGTCCGAGGCGTACTCGTAGCCCATGTAGCGCGGCTGCCACTCCGGCAGGTACTTCGCATTCGACCGGTAGAGCGACTCCAGCTCCCAGTTCTTGCTGGCGATGAGCAGGCTGTGCCGCCACAGGCGGGCCACCGGTCCGGCACCGATCTCGGCACCTCTGGCGAAGGCCTCGCGGAACATCGCGAAGTTCAGCGACACCGGCCCGATGCCGAACGTGGCCGCCTCATCGGCCAGAGCCGCCACCATGAGCTCCACCACCCCGTTGTCCGCGTGCGGGTCGCGGCGCATCAGGTCCAGCGAGAGCCCGGTACGTCCCCAGGGCACGAAGCTCAGGAACCCGCGGAGCCGACCCTCGCCGTCGCGGGTCTCGACCAGCACGCACGCCTCGTCGAGCGGGTCCCCCAGCCGGCCGAGCGCCATCGAGAAGCCGCGCTCGTCTCCCCCGTCACCACGCCACGAGCGAGCCGCCTCGCTCAGGGCGGCGAAGTCCGTGTCGCTCAGGCTCGCGTGACGCCTGACCCGGGTGGTGTACCCGCGCCTGGTCAACCGCGTGACCGGCTGCCGTACGCCCTTCATGCCCGGGCCGTTGAGCGAGAACGTCGCCATGTCGACGATCGCCTCGTCACCGATGTCCAGCAACGACAGGCCAGCGTCGGCATGCGCCACCGCGCCCTCACGTCCTGCTCCCATGACCGCGAGCGACCATCCGTTGGATCGCGCCTCGTCGCGCCAGCGGGCGATCGCATCAGGCCAGTACGCCGGATCGCCCACGGGGTTGCCGCTGGCCAGGCTGACCGATCCGACCACGCGGTACGAGACCCCCGCCCGGGCGGTGTCCACCTCCCCGGTGTCCCACACGACCGCCTTGTCGCGTCGCGTCGCGAAGTAGCCGAGGGAGTCGTGGTCGCCGAAGTCGCGCAGCAACGCCCGCACCCGCGCCTCGTCCGCGACTCCCAGCGTGCGGGTGCCGCGTGGTGCACGGAACAGGATCACCGTCGCGCCCAGGACGACGACCGCTCCCACCAGACCGATCAGCAGGCGCACCCACCACGGGGCCGTCGCGGAGGTCTCGATGCCTTCGCGGCCGAGATCGAGCAGCATCGAGTCGAACACGTAGACGATCGAGTCGCGGAAGCCGGGCGACCGGCCGGCCGCGCTGACGAGCGCCGCGCCCCCGAAGGCCATCACCAGCCCTCCGCCCAGGAACACCACGACGGCCGTGAGCAGGCTGCCCGGCACCCGAAGGGCGGCGAACTGGGGACGCACGCGTACGGCCAGCACGATCACCGCCCCGACCAGCACCAGGCCGATCGAGGCCAGGACGACGTTGTCCCCGGCCACGATGTCGTCGATCCGGCCGACCTCAGGAACTCCGAGCCACCAGAGGACCCCGAGCCACCACGCCGCCCTCAGCCTGCGGCGGAGCCCGACACCGGTGACCAGCAGCAGCGCCGCGTACACCAGGCTGGGGACGACCGGGATCGTCAGGAGCGACAACGGGTCGTCGTAGTTGGCGAAGTACCTGCGCCACGGCGGGACCAGCGTGACGATGATCGTGAAGACGCCGAACAGGAACATCACGCCGGCGAAACGATCGGGCCACCTGTCGTCGACGGGGCGGCGAAGTGTCGGCAGCCTCAATCCGGAGTGCCGGTCAGGCACGGACGGGCGATCGGGAGCGCGGTGCTCGCTGGCGGCCTCGGTGTCGGTCATGGGGGTCCTCCTGGTCGAGATGAGTGGGCCGGTTGGCGGGCCGCGAAGACGCTGAGGCACACGATCCACGCGCTCATGCCCGCGATGTGCACGCGCTGGCTGGCGCCCAGCGCCCACTCCGGCCAGTCGGCGACCACGGAGAGGCCCATCAGCACTCCCGCGGTCGCGCCGGACAGCCAGAACAGCCACCACGCGCAGCGGTGGAACCACCGTGGACCGGTGCGCCGGGTCGCCGCCCAGGCCGCGGCCATGCCGACGTACAGCCCGACGTCCGACACGGTGGAGAAGGCATTGTGGAGGAAGCTCTGGGAACGCTGCGCGGCTGAGCCGCACACGGTTCCTTCGCTGCACGGTGCCGTGATGACCGCAGCGGCCGCGGCGCCGAGGGCAAAGACCAGGGTGCTGACGAGCAGGACGGTGCGGGTGGGGCGCGGCGGCATGGCCGCACCCACGAACGCCAGCAGCACCAGCACCAGGACGGCACACAGCAGGTCCAGCAGCCGCGACAGCGTCGCATGCGGGGCCCCCGGCGCTGCCAGCTCGCTCACGACCTCGGTCATGCCCTCGAAACCGCGCAGCACCCAGTCGATCACGAAGCTCGAGTACGCCAGGCCGGCGATGACACCGGCCAGGACCAGCAGCGCCGCGCGGCGATCCACCCGGCCGCTCACGCGGGGCTCGCCGCGGTCGACGCACCGGCACGGACCCGGGAGGCGTACTCGCGTGCGCCCGGGGTGGACAGTGCCAGGATCACCAGGATGCTGCCGCCCGCCGTCAGGAGGCTGTGAAACCCCTCGGGGCGGCCGTTGCCGGCGACCCAGTCGATCATCACCGCCAACGCAGTCATCGAGCAGAAGCCCATCAGCGTGAGCCGCGCCCAGTTGTGGCCGGACAGGATGGTCAGCGCCAGCACCACGTCGACCGCCGCGGCGCCCACGAAGAGCACCGCCAGCGCACGATCGGACGCGTCGGTGCCGAGGGCGAGAGCCGCGATGACGTAGCCGGTGCCGCGTGCCAGCGCGACCCCCGCACCGATCAGCACGGACGACGGCCGGCGCGACACCTGTTCCTCCACGCGCACGAGATCGGGAGCGGCCGGCGTGTCGCTGAGATCCACGATCGGCAGGTCGCCGTCGGTCCGGATGCGGTCTCCGCCTCCGTTGACGTGGTGGTATCCGGACGAGAAGTTGTTGATCGTCGACACGGACGCACCGGGCACCGCCGCCTGGACCGACTCGACCAGGAAGTCCCGCTCGACATCGGTGTTCGCGTCGATGTGGTGCGTGACCTGCAACGTGAAGAGGCTCAGCCCGACCCGGCTGTCGAACGTGGCGGCCGCCAGCCAGTCCGCCCGAGCCCCTCCCGGCAGGAACCACCCGTCGGGACATCGCCAGAAGCGGGCGTGGTGACGTTTGGAGGGGCTGCCCCGCACCTCCTGCTCGTACGCGAAGTCCTGCGGGCGGTCGAACAGGTGCAGCGGACTGACCGGCGCGGCGGCGTAGCTGCGTCCCCGTAGGACGCTGAGCACGATGTGCACCGACGAGCGCAGGTCGACCGGTTCGGCCATCGTCCACCCGGCTGCCGACAGCGCCGCGTGGACCTGGCCCTCTCGACCCAGGAACCCCAGGTTCACCGGGTCGCCCAACAGCCCGTCGCTGGTGCGGGTCCGGCCGATGAAGTAGTCGGGCAGATAGATCGCGGTGAGGATGCGGTGCAGGCGCGGCAGCACGAGATAGCTGAAGAACACCCAGAACACCACCAGCAGCAAGGTGGGCCAGCCCAGCGTCAGGCCGTCGCGCAGCAGCACGTACGAGTACCAGAGCCCCGCGACGGAGGAGAGCGCGAAGAACCAGCCGTCGAGGATCCTGCTCGACGAGCCGTGCCCAGCCCTGCGCGGTGCCGCCATGCGGTCACCTTGTCCGTCCGCGACCGCGGGCGGCAGAGTCCTCGTCCCCTATCGTGGAGAGATGCTCCTCGGTCTTCTGGCTGCATCGGGAGCGGCGCTGTCCTACGGCGTCGCCTCCGTGCTCGAGGCCGTCGCGACCCGCCGGACCGAGACCGTCGAGGGCCTCGATCCGCGACTGATGGTGCGGCTGCTCAGGTCGTGGCAGTACGTCCTCGGGGTCGCGCTGGACGGGCTGGGGTTCCTCCTCAGCCTGGTCGCGGTCCGCTCGCTGCCCCTGTTCGCCGTGCAGTCCGTCGTCGCGAGCTTCCTGGCGGTCACCGCGATCCTGGGCGCGATCTTCCTGGGCATGCGGCTGGGCCGCGGCGACTGGATCGGTCTCGGGGTCGTCGTGCTGGGTCTCGTGCTGGTGGGGGCATCGGCGACCTCGGACAGCAGCGTCGACGTCAGCCGCGCCGAGCAGTGGGGAGTCCTGGCTGCCGCGGCGCTGCTCGCGGTGCTCGCCGTGCCGCTCGCCAAGCTGGACGGCGCAGCGGGGGCGACAGCTCTCGGGGCCGTCGCGGGCCTGGGCTACGGCGTCACTGCGGTGGCCTCCCGGATGCTGCCCGGCGACCTGTCGCTCGCCCACATCGCCGGTGAGATCGACACCCTTCTCGCGAGCCCGGCGACGTACGCCCTCGTGGTCGGGGGTGCCGTGGCGATGCTGACCTATTCGGTGGCGCTCCAGCGCGGGAGCGTCACACGGGCGACCGCCCCACTGGTCGTCGGCGAGACCGTGGCGCCGGCCGTCGTCGGACTCCTCCTCCTCGGCGACCACGCGCGTCCGGGATGGGGACCGGTCGCCGTCGCGGGATTCGTTCTGGCGGTGGTCGGCGCCGTCAGCCTCGCCCGGCACGGTGAGATCGAGGCCCCTGAACCTGCGGCCCCCGAGCAGGGCTGAGGGGTGAGCGACGCGTCACAGGGCGCCGTCATCACGAATACCGAGGTCCGCCCACGCGTTGACGATGAGTGCCGCCTTGCCGGCGGCACCACTTCGCAGGAAGGACACGACATGCAGAACCTCACTGTCCTGGGCACGGGTGTGCTCGGCTCGCAGATCATCCTCCAGGCCGCTTACCACGGCAAGGACGTCGTCGCGTACGACATCAACGACGAGATCCTGGGCAAGCTGCCCGCGCGGTGGGAGTTCCTGCGTGAGCGCTACCTCGCCGACCTGCCCGATGCGACCGAGGAGAAGGTCGACGCCGCGGTCGCGCGCATCCGTGCGACGAGCGACCTCGCCGACGCGCTGAAGGACGCCGATCTCGTCATCGAGGCGGTTCCCGAGGTGCTGGACATCAAGCGGGACACGTGGGCGAAGGTCGCCGCGGTCGCTCCGGAGAAGACGATCTTCGCGACCAACTCCTCGACCCTGCTGCCCAGCGACATCGCCGACGCGACCGGACGTCCCGAGAGGTTCTTGGCGCTGCACTTCGCGAACGAGATCTGGCGCAACAACACCGGCGAGGTCATGGGGCACGCGGGCACGTCAGCCGACGCGTTCGAGGACGTGGCCCAGTTCGCCGAGCAGATCGGCATGGTGGCGATCCGCGTCAAGAAGGAGCAGCCCGGCTACGTCCTCAACTCCCTGCTCGTCCCACTGCTGAGCGCGGCGGCCGACCTGTGGGTGCGCGGCGTCGCCGACATCGAGACGATCGACCTCACCTGGCGCAAGGCCACCGGCGCCCCCGCCGGACCGTTCCAGATCTTCGACGTCGTCGGCATGGAGACGCCGTACAACCTGAACGTCCGCAGCGACGACCCGGTCAAGCGGGAGTTCGCCGAGATCATCAAGCGCGACTACATCGACAAGGGTCGCCTCGGACTTGCCGCAGGCAAGGGCTTCTACGACTACGAGGCTTGACTCTCCCTGCGTACGCTGGACAGGTCCGACGACGGGGTGAGGTGGCAGTGAGCGAGGGTGACCGCAGGAGGCACGACTATCGCCGGCGCCTGGAGAGCGAGCAGGCCGGGCACGACGAGTCCGAGGACTCCCCCGAGGCGGCTGCGAAGGCACGCGAACGGCGCATCGCGAGCCGGCCCGCGTGGGTCGAGGTCCAGGTCCAGCAGGCCATGCGCGACGGCGAGTTCGACAACCTGCCCGGTGCGGGCAAGCCCATCCCGGGCATCGACCGCCCGCACGACCCCGACTGGTGGCTCAAGCGCCTGGTCGAACGGGAGAAGATCAGCGTCCTGCCACCCGCGCTGGCGCTGCGGACCGAGGATGCCCGTCTCGATGAGGTGCTGGACCGCGAGGCCGTCGAGGACGGCGTGCGCCGGCTGGTCGAGGACTTCAACGCGCGGATCATCGACGCGCGTCGTCAGCTGCAGGGCGGACCCCCGGTCATCACTGCGCTGCGGGACGTCGACGTCGAGGTCGAGGCGTGGGCTCGGCGTCGGCGCGTGCGTCTCGCGGAGCAGAAGCGCCGCCTCGCCGAGATCAGGGCGGCCGAGCGTGCTGCCGCTCCCCCCTCGCGGTGGCAACGCCTGATCGCCCGACTGCGCCGCATGGTGGGTCGGCGCCCGTGACCGATCCGTCCGATGCCCCACCGTTGACGAGGGAGCTCGAGCTCACGTCCGATGTCAATGTGATGTTGACGCTGACGTTGTTGCGCCGGGGCGCGGGCGACCCGACCACGCGTCGGGACGGCTCGGTGCTCTGGCGGACCAGCCGCATGGCGACGGGGCCGGTCACCTATCGACTGCATCAGCCGCACCGGCGGCTCGTGACGGCCGAGGCCTGGGGGCCCGGCGCCGCCGAGATGCTCGACGGTCTGCCGGCGCTGGTGGGCGCAGAGGACGATCCGACCGGATTCGATCCGCACCACCCGATCGTCGTGGACTCCCATCGGCGACACCCCGGTCTGCGGGTCCCCCGCACCGGCCGCGTGCTGGAGGCGCTGATCGGGGGTGTGATCGAGCAGCGGGTCGTCGGGCTGGACGCCTTCGCCGCGTGGCGTCGGCTGCACATGAGGTTCGGCGACCCGGCGCCCGGCCCCGCGCCCCACGGCATGCGGGTGTTCCCGACCGCCGAGACGTGGGCGTCGATCCCGTCGTGGGAGTGGCACCTGGCCGGCGTCGATCCGCAGCGCGCCCGCACCGCCCAGGCCTGCGCCCGGCTGGGTCGGCAGGTCGACGACCTCGTGACGGCGCACGGCCGCGACCACGCTGCGGTCGTCCGTGGTCTGCGCAGCGTCCCCGGTGTCGGCGTGTGGACCGCGGCGGAGGTCGGCATCCGCGCGCTGGGCGATGCTGACGCCGTCTCGTTCGGCGACTTCCACGTGGCCAAGGACATCGGACACGTCCTGGCAGGCCGCCCGTTCGACGACGCGGAGCTCGCGGAGGCGCTCGAACGGTGGCGCCCGCACCGTCAGCGGGTCGTGCGCCTCATCGCCCTCAGCCCCTTGGTCCGGCCCGAGCGCCGCGGCCCTCGCAGTCCGCGGGTCGACCACCGCGCGATCTGACACGATGAGTCCCGATCATGGACGACTCGACCTCTCACGCGACGACGCCGGCGATCCGGCCGCGTGCTGTCGCCGGTCGGGTCCCCGGATGGGCGCGCGTCGCCCTCGCGATGTTCGCGGTCGGCTGGGGCGCCAACCAGTTCGCGGCGATGCTGCTGGTCTATCGCGATGAGGACGGCGTCTCCAGCCAGGTGGTCACCGCCCTCTTCGGCGCATACGCACTCGGCCTCATCCCGGCTCTCCTGATCGTCGCGCCCATCTCCGACCGCATCGGCCGACGTCGTGTCGTGCGGCCGGTGCTGGTGCTGTCGACGCTGGCGACCGTGGTGCTGATCATCGCCGGCGACAGCTTCGGGCTCCTGCTGCTCGGTCGGCTCGCGGCCGGTGTCGCCTCGGGCGCGGCGTTCGCTCCCGGGACCGCGTGGGTCAAGGAGCTGTCCGCGGACCGGCCCACCGGCACCGGCGCCAGACGGGCCGCGCTCGCCCTGTCAGCGGGGTTCGGATCCGGCCCGCTCGTGGCGGGCATCTGCGCGCAGTGGCTCCCCGCCCCGACCGTCCTGCCGTACGTCCCGCACCTGGTGCTGATGGCGTTCGTCATCGCGATCGCCTGGCACGCCCCCGAGCCGTTCGTGCCGCGGAGCAGCGACGAGCCCCGTCGGCGCAGCGAGGTGCGGGAGGCGCTGCTGTCGCGGCCGTTCCTCATGGGGGTCCTGCTGACCGCCCCATGGGTGTTCGGCGCCGCCTCGACGAGCTTTGCGACCCTGCCCACGTTCGTCGACATCGGTGTCGCGCCGATCGCGGTCACCGGAGCGCTGGCGGGCCTCACCCTGTGGACCGGGGTGGCCATCCAGCCGCTCGGACGTCGTCTGGGCGATCCGCGGCGGATCATCACCACCGGTCTCGCAGCCGCGGTGGCCGGCCTGGCGACGGGTCTGGTCCTCGACCTGACCGGGGCGGCCTGGCTGGTGCTGCCGTCGGCGATGCTGCTCGGCGCGGCGTACGGGCTGGTCCTCGTCGGCGGACTGACCGCGGTCGAGGCGCTCGCGCGTCCGGACGATCTCGGCACCCTCAACGCGGTGTTCTACAGCCTGACGTACGTCGGCTTCGCCGCCCCGCTGCTCAACACGCTCGCGCTCACCCACGTCTCGCCGGAGACGCTCATGCTCGTCGGCATCGCGGTGATCGCCGCCACCGTGCCCCTGGTGCTGGCCGCACGTCCTAGTCGGCCGCGATGATCGAGAAGACGTTGCCCGACGGGTCGGCGAGCCACGCGATGTCCGGGCCGTGGCCGCGCATGACGCTGTCAGGGTCCTGGGGCAGGTCCGGGTAGCGCAGCAGCTCGATGCCGCGGCCGGTCAGCTCGGCCCTTGGGATAGACCAGGACGCTGTGCCCGTCGCCGAGATCGATTCGCGCCAGGCCTCCCGTTACGTCCTCGACCTGCAATCCCAGGGCCTCACGGTAGAACCGCACTGCCTCGGCGACGTCACGCACGGAGAAGCCACTGAACGGGCCTCGGTAGTCGACCATCGCACTCACCTCGTCCGCTGGTTCGCGGCTGCCGTCACTCGAACGGCGTGGGGTCCCCCGCGCCCACACGGACGACCTCGGCCACCCCGTCGGTGAAGTCCACGACGGTCGTGGGCTCGGCGACGACGTCCTCGCCTGACTCGATCACCGCGTCGACCTGTCCGTCGAGCTCCTCGGCGATGACCCACGCCGCGCTCATGGCCTCGGACTCGCCCGGCAGGATCAGCGTCGTGGACAAGATCGGCTCCCCCAAGGCCGTGAGGAGGGCTGTCACGATGCGGCTGTCGGGGATGCGCACCCCGACCGTCTTCTTCTTCTCGTGGAGCAGACGGCGGGGCACCTCGCGCGTCGCGGGCAGGATGAACGTGTACGGCCCGGGGGTCGCGTTCTTGACCGCCCGGAAGATCGCGTTGTCGACGTGCACGAAGTGGCCCAGCTGCGCGAAGTCCTTGCACACCAGGGTGAAGTGGTGCTTCGCGTCGAGCTTGCGGATCGCGCGGATGCGGTCGAGCGCGTCTTTGTTGCCCAGCTGCGCGCCCAGCGCGTAGCCGGAGTCGGTCGGATAGGCGATCAGCCCACCGTCCTGGATGATGGCCGCAGCCTGGTCGACCGACCGCTGCTGCGGGTTCTCGGGGTGGATGTCGATGAAGCGCATGCCATGAGGCTACGACGATTGCCCGGACATGGCGAAGGGCCGTGCGCCTGCACGACCCTTCGCCATGATTCAGCTGAAGATGCTCACGCCTCCAGGGCCCACCAGGAGCGCGACGACGATCAGCACGGCTCCGTAGAGGAAGTCACGCTGGACGAGCCGGATGACTCCGAACACGCCGATGATCAGTGCGGCGATCCACAGAATGGTCTCCCACATGGTTTCCCTCCCTGTTGGTGACGACTCATGCCGTCGGCGCAGCGGGTACCCCGCTGGATCCTTCGTAATCGACGGCCCCGCGCGTGTGACCTGGGTCACCGGATCGCGTTCCGGGATACGGACGAGCCGTCGACGCCGACGACACGCGGCGCGGCGCGACCTACGCTGGGCGACGACCGGGAACCGCCGACGTGTCCAAGAGGGGTGCACCTGATGAGCGAAGTCGCCCTGACCCTGGCGGAACGCCGCGAGCGACAGATCGCGCACCAGGAGGCACGTGCCACGCACCTCGCCTCCCGCGAGGCGCTGCTGTCCCCCCGCCGCAGCAACGAAGAGCTCCGCGCGATCGCCGAGGCGGCGCAGCAACGGCTCGCCGACACGGACACCGACACCGTGCTGGCCTGGGTCGGCCAGGAGTTCGGCTACCGCACGGCCGTCGCGTGCTCGATGGCCGACGCCGTGCTCCCCGCGGTCGTCGCCCGGCACGTGCCGTGGGTCGACACCCTCTTCCTGGAGACCGGCTATCACTTCGCCGAGACGATCGGCACCCGCGATGCGGTCGAGGCCTCGATGCGCCTGACGATCGTCGACGTGAAGCCCCGCCTCAGCGTGGCCGAGCAGGATGCCGAGTTCGGCGAGCGGCTCTACGAGCGCGACCCCACCCTGTGCTGCGCGATGCGCAAGGTCGAGCCGCTGCACGAAACCCTGCAGGGCTACGAGGTCTGGATCACCGGCGTACGACGCGACGAGGGTCCCACCCGCGCGGACACGCCGTTCATCTCCTGGGACGACAAGAACGGCCTGGTCAAGATCAACCCGCTCGCGGCGTGGACGTTCGACGACCTGCTGGCGTACGCGGCCGACCACGACATCATCGTCAACCCGCTCGTCAACGACGGCTACCCCTCGATCGGCTGCGCCACCTGCACCCGCCGGGTCGCGCCCGGCGAGGATCCGCGCGCGGGCCGCTGGGTGGGGCTCGACAAGACCGAGTGCGGCCTGCACTCCTGATCTGCCCGACCTGCACCTGACAAGACCTGCACCTGACAAAGGGAACGATGACCCAGACCGACGAACGCCGTCTCACCCAGCTCGAGTGGCTGGAGTCCGAGGCGATCCACATCATCCGCGAGGTCGCCTCGGAGTTCGAGCGACCTGTCCTGCTGTTCTCCGGCGGCAAGGACTCGGTCGTGATGCTGCACCTGGCGACCAAGGCCTTCTGGCCGTCCCCCGTGCCGTTCCCGGTGCTCCACGTCGACACCGGACACAACTTCCCCGAGGTGCTGGCCTTCCGCGACGCCACGGTCGAGCGACTGGGCCTGCGGCTCGAGGTGGCCAGCGTGCAGGACTACATCGACGACGGGCGGCTGCGCGAGCGCAGTGACGGCACGCGCAACCAGCTGCAGACCCAGCCCTTGCTCGACGCCATCACCGGGGGGCGGTTCGACGCCGTCTTCGGTGGTGGTCGTCGCGACGAGGAGAAGGCACGGGCCAAGGAGCGCGTGTTCTCCCTGCGTGACGAGTTCGGCCAGTGGGACCCGCGCAACCAGCGTCCCGAGCTGTGGAACCTCTACAACGGTCGCCACCGCCCGGGCGAGCACGTCCGGGTGTTCCCGCTCAGCAACTGGACCGAGCTGGACGTGTGGCAGTACATCGGTGCCGAGGACATCGCCCTCCCCGAGCTCTACTACGCCCACCAGCGCGAGGTCTTCGAGCGCGACGGCATGCTCGTCGCGGTCAGCGACGTGTCGCTGCCCCGTGACGGCGAGACGACGTCGAAGCGCCAGGTCCGCTACCGCACGGTCGGTGACATGTCCTGCACGGGCGCGGTCGAGAGCGACGCCGTCACCGTCGAGGACGTCATCGTCGAGGTGGCAGCCACACGTCTGACCGAGCGAGGCGCGACCCGCGCCGACGACCGGGCCTCCGAGGCAGCCATGGAGGACCGCAAGAAAGAGGGCTACTTCTGATGCGTACGCTTCTGCGTCTCGCGACCGCCGGATCGGTCGACGACGGCAAGTCGACCCTCGTCGGGCGGCTCCTGTACGACTCCAAGTCGGTGCTCGCCGACCAGTTCGACGCCGTCGAGCGGGTCAGCCGCGACCGCGGCCTGGCGTCCGCCGATCTCGCGCTGCTGACCGACGGACTGCGTTCGGAGCGTGAGCAGGGCATCACGATCGATGTCGCCTACCGCTACTTCGCCACGGCGGAGCGCTCCTTCATCCTGGCCGACTGCCCCGGGCACGTGCAGTACACGCGCAACACCGTCACCGGCGCCAGCACCGCCGACGTGGTGGTCCTGCTGGTCGACGTGCGACACGGCATCCAGGAGCAGACTCGCCGCCACCTCGCGGTCGCCTCGCTGCTGCGCGTGCCCCACGTCGTGGTCGTGGTCAACAAGATCGACCTCGTCGACTTCGACCAGGCCACGTACGACCGGGTCTCCGAGGAGGTGCTCGCCTCCGCCAGGAGCCTCGGCCTCCACGACGTGGCGACCATCCCGGTCTCGGCGCTCGACGGCGACAACGTGGTCGAGCGCTCAACGCGTACGCCGTGGTACGACGGCCCGAGCCTGCTGGCGTTCCTCGAGCAGCTCTCGCCGGTCGGCGACCCGCACTCCGAGCCGCTGCGCTTCCCGGTGCAGCTGGTCATTCGTCCGCAGTCCGCCGCCGGCGAGGAGTTCCGCGACTACCGCGGCTATGCCGGACAGGTCTCGTCCGGGCTCGTCCGGGTGGGTGACGCGATCACGGTGCAGCCGAGCGGCCGCACCAGCGTCGTGACGGGAATCGACTTCGCGGGGCGCGAGCTCGCCGAGGCGTACGCGCCGCAGTCGGTGACGCTGCGCCTGCAGGACGACATCGACATCTCGCGCGGTGACCTCATCGTCACCTCGCGCAGCGTCCCGCCCGTCACCCAGGACATCGACGGCACGATCGCCTGGCTCGCGGAGAGCAGGCTGGTCCCTGGCACCAAGGTGCTGCTCAAGCACGGCACCCGGACGGTCCAGGCGATGGTCAGGTCGATCGGCGGCAAGCTGGATCTCGACGATGCCCGCCTGCTGCCTGCCGACGGCCTCGGTCTCAACGACATCGGGCACGTCACGCTGCGGCTCGCCTCCCCCATCCCGGCCGAGGAGTACCTCCACTCGCGCGGGACGGGCGCGTTCCTGCTCGTCGACGGCCAGGACGGCACGACGTTGGCCGCGGGCATGGTGGGCGATGCGCTGCTCGACACCGTGACCGAGATCGAGGCCGACGCCGCGGCTACAGTCCCTGCATGACCGGAAGCCTCCCGCTGACGCTCCGGATCGCGGGACGTCGTGTCGTGGTCGTGGGCGGCGGGCACGTCGCGACGCGGCGCACGCTGTCGCTGCTCGAGGCAGGCGCCGCGGTCGTGGTGATCTCGCCCGAAGTCTCCGCGTCTCTCGCCGCCTCGATCGCCCGCGGTGAGGTCGAGTGGGTCGAGCGGACGTACGTCACGGGCGACCTGACCGGAGCGTGGCTCGTGCAGACCGCCACGGACTCCCCCGTGGACGACCTCGTGGCCCGCGATGCCGAAGCGGCTCAGATCTGGTGCCTCAAGGGGGGCGATCCCGAGCACGCGACAGCGTGGGCGCCCGCCGTGGCCCGGGTGGACGACGTGCTGGTCGCGGTCAGCGGCGGCGGCGACGCAGGTCGTGCCACCGCCCTGCGCGACGGCGTCGCCGCGGCGCTGCAGGCAGGTGAGCTGCCGATGCGGCACCGCACCCATCACCCGGACGGTTTCGTGGCCCTCGTCGGCGGGGGACCCGGTGACCCCGGCCTGTTGACGACCCGTGGCCGACGGCTCCTGGCCGAGGCGGACGTCGTGGTGGTCGACCGGCTCGCACCGCACGCGGTCCTGGCCGAGCTCGACGCCGACGTGGAGGTCATCGACGTCGGGAAGATGCCGGACCACCACCCCGTCCCCCAGGACGAGATCAATGCGCTGCTCATCGCCCGGGCCCGCGAGGGCAAGGTCGTCGTCCGGCTCAAGGGTGGCGACCCGTACGTCTTCGGGCGCGGCGGCGAGGAGCTGATCGCGTGCCGGGACGCCGGGATCCCGGTCGAGATCGTCCCCGGCGTCACGAGCGCGATCTCGGTCGCGGCGGCCGCCGGCATCCCGGTCACGCACCGTGGTGTGGCGCGAGGCTTCTCGGTGGTCACGGGCCATGAGGACATCGCGACGCTCCCCCACGACGGCGACCACACGCTCGTCATGCTGATGGGGGTCAAGCGCCTCGCACAGACCTGCGCGGACCTCATCGCGTCCGGTCACAGCGCCACGACGCCCGCCGCGATCGTCGAGCGGGGCTACAGCCCGACGCAGCGGGTCACCGTCGCGACCCTGGACACGCTCGCCGCCACGGCAGCCGCCGCAGGAGTCGAGTCGCCCGCGATCACGATCATCGGCGACGTCGTCACGCTCTCTCCGGCGTGGGTCGGCCGGACATGACGATGGTCCCGAGCCGCGTCAGCAGCTCGGGACCATCTGTTGGTGCGACTACTTGATCGTGCCCTTGCCCTCGCCCTCGATCCGCTTGTCGTGCAGCAGCTCGCCCTCGGCGTCGACGGGGACGACCGTGACCTCGAAGGTGATCGGCGAGTTCTTCTGGTACTTGAAGTTCTCACCGTAGGTGTACTTCTGACCCGCACCGAAGGGGTAGACGCCCTTCTCGTTGAAGGCGCCCGGAGCCAGGGCGTCCTTGTTGACCTGCTGCTCCTCGAACAGCGCGTCGTCGACGATCGAGTCCATGCCCTGCATGTACTTCCAGTCGTCGTAGCGCGCCTCCACGCTCACCCGGGACGAGCCGAGATCGATCGGCTGGCCGTTGTTGGTGATCACGTAGTTGACGAACACGATGTCGTCGCCCTCGTCGAGCAGGGGCTTGTTGGTGTCGGGATCGACGAACTGACCGGTCTTGGTCGCCTTCGTGGTGCCGACCTGGAAGACGTCGACCGTGATGTCGCCGGCCTTGACCGTCGAGATCTTCTCCCCGGCCTCCTTCGCCGGCAGGGCCCATGCGGGCTGGTCGCCGGACGCTGCCGGAGCCGCTTCCGAGGTCTCCTCGGTGGGCTCGGGAGCAGGAGCCGCGGCGGACGACTTGGTGTCCTCCTCCGGCTCGTCGGATCCGCCACAGGCGGAGAGCCCGACGAGGGCGAGTGTGGCGATGGTGGCCGCGGCGACCCGGCGTGTGCGAGTGATGAACATGCAGTCCCCTATCTGTTCGCGCCGGGGGCAGCGGCCGACACTCAGGAAGTCGGCAACGTTCAAAGCCGTCCGGCGAGACACACTGTAACGACCCGGCTCGCCGCCTCTCCCCGCAGGTCGCGGCGGACGGTGTCGCTCAGGCTGCTCGAGGTCTCTGCCGGGCGAACCTGGCGTGCCGCCGAGGGTTCTGCTCGGGGTCGACCCGCTTGGGCGGGATCACCTCGACGACCCCGTCGTCGGCCATCCGCGCCGTCCACTCCCCCTCGTGGAGCAAGAAGTGGTGGAAGTGGCACAGCAGCGCCGCATTGTCGAGGTCGGTCGGCCCGCCCTCGGCCCAGAAGTTCAGATGATGCGCCTCGCACCACGCCGGTGGCCGATCGCAAGCCGGGAACACGCAGCCCTTGTCGCGGACGGCCAGTGCGAGGCGCTGGTGGCGGTCGTAGATGCGCCGCGTCGCGCCGAGATCGAGGATCTTGGACTCCGAGTCCAGGTAGAGCGCCACGAGGCGGGCGTTGCAGGCCAGGCGCTGCGCCTTGCTCGCCGAGGTCGTCGTCCCGGAGGTGTTGGTAGCCGTGCCGCGCCCGGTACGCAGGTCGTCGACATCGACGGTGACAGCGACCGTTGCAGCCAGGCCTCCCGACTGCGGCAGCGCTCCGGTCGGCAAGTGGGCGATCAGCTCGGTGAAGGCATGGCCCATCTTCTGCTCACGCGGCAGCGCGTCGAAGTCGCTGACGTCCATGCCGTGCCTGGCCGCGTTGATCATCGAACGGCGTGGGGCGATGATGCCCTCGATCGCGGCTCTCAGCGTGTCGGCGTCCGCGTCCGGGATCGTGAACGCGCCGTGCGTGGTGCCGTCGCCACGACGCTTGATCATCAGGCGGGTCGCCTCCCACGCCTTCTGCTCCTCGCGGCGGACCTGCTCGCCGAGCACGTCATCGGCCCCGTCGGGATCGATGACCTCCAGCACCCGGTTGGCCAGCCGCCGCAGGTCGTCCAGGTGGTATCGCCCGGCAAGCTCGATCAGGTGGGCCTCGGCGTCCGTACGCTCCTGCTCGCCGACCCAGTCCGGCAGGCGCTCGATCGCCTGCATGATCACCTTGGCCTGGTCCGTCGAGATCGCGCCGCTTGCCCATGCGGCCCGGGTGGTCTCGGTGCTCGCTGTGATCCGGGCCAGAGACGCCAGCTTGGCCGCCTCGCCCTTCGGCATCCCCGTCGTCGACGCCAACCACGCGGTCACGGACACGGCGCCGTCGTCCTTCGGCAATCCCATCGCGTCGGCTGCGCCGGCCAGCCGGGACATCAGCGCGTCCAGCGCGGTGCGGGTCTGCTGGACGGTCCTGGCGACCTCCCGGACCTCCGCCCCGGTCAGCGACCAGGGCTCGAGCGCAGCCACGTCCTCGGTGAGGCAGGACAGCTGGTCGAGGATCATGCGGAACTCCACATCGGGGACTAGAACGTATGTTCGAGTGTATCTCGGAATCGCCCCGTCGCACAACCCCTGCGGGGCGCTTTTTCGCTGATTTTCCAGTAGATTTCGTGCCGACCGTGATTCACTGCTCACCTGCCCTACGGGCCGTCAGGATCGATGGTTCCACACCCCTATATCGGGCACATCGCCCTCGAAGTTGCGCGCACCGTTGAGCAATTGAACGTGCATGACGGTCTCGTGGGCGTTGATCCGTCGCCTGGACGACACCGCTCCGATCCGACGGGATGACGATTTCACGGGCTCGGGTGGCAAACCGCTCTTCTACGGCGCGGATCGTTACGGCGTAGACGTTGAGCCGCCCGGCGGTCCGACGATCGTGTCGCCGATCTTGTCCGCGTAGTCGCCCGCCGTTGGTGCGCTGAAGATCCAGTTGGGTCCGACGAGGTGTGTGTTCGGCTCGACGTCCGCATCGGTGAGCATGCCGTCCATCTCGCGGCCCACATCGAGCTGGGCCTGCAGGTCGCCTTCCCAGGCGAACGTGCTGAACACATCCGAGTCGTTGCAACTACCCGACTCCGCAGCGAGGTCCACAACGTTCTCCTACGTCCAGCCTGTGCAGTCGTAACCGGCGTCCATGAGTGCGTCGCGGAGCTCGACCACCGAGGGCACCCTGCCCAGGTCGTTGCTTGCTGACTCCGCGGAATCTTCGTCGCTGTTGCTCCCCCGCACGCGCTCAACGTCATGAGCGCTGCCGCTGCCAGCAAGAGTCCCAGTCGCTTCATTCGCGCACCCTCCAGACCAAGGAGCCAGCGTGTCTGAGTTCGTTCGAGCCAAGCACCCCCTGTTCGCCCCTTTCAGCACTCGGCCCATTGACGCCTTCGGCGGCGAAGTGATCGACGACGCGACAGCCCACATCCGGTGCCGTTTCGGGCAGCTCGGGTCAATACTGGGCCCATGCACCGCGCGAGGACAGGCCCCACGTCGCTCGTCGTCGCGGTCGTGCTGGTGTCGTCGGCCGCGTGCGGTGGTGGCGCGGACGTCGAGCGCGCGCCTCTGCCCGATGGGATCAGCGTGCACATCGACCAGAGCCGCACCGAGCGAAAGGGACGTGAGGTCTTCCTGCGAGTCCACAACGGCGCCCGGCGCCCGCTCACCGTGGAGCGCTTCGTCCTCACCTCGCCGCGCTTCGCGACCGTCCGGTGGACGGGCACGGAGGAGATCGGGTCGACGTACGAGACCGACCTCGAGTTCGCGATGCCCCGCGGGCGCTGCGGCGGCGCCCTCGACGCCCGGGTCGCGCTGACGTACCGGATCGGTTCGGGCGAGCGTCGCGAGTCCAGCGTCCGGGTGGGTGACCCGTACGGCAACGCCGCCTACTTCGTCGACCGCGACTGCGCGCAGCTCACCCTCGAGAAGGCGGCCACCGTCACCGTCGGCGACCCGGTCGTCAGCAACCAGGACGGGCGGCCCGTGCTGCGGACCCCCATCACGCTGGCCCCGACCGGTCGGGTCACGGGCGTGCGCCTGACCGGGTTCAGGTCGACCCCACTGTTCCGCCAGGCCGGTCGCACCACGCTCGACGTCGCTCTCGACCCCGGAGACCCGCCGACCACGGTCGAGATGTCGGTCGTGCCGGCCCGGTGCGATCCGCACGCGCTGGCTGAGGACAAGGTCGGCACGCTGTTCGGCATCGGCGTCGACGGCCCGGGGCTGAGCGAGAACGCCTCCTACTTCCTGCCGCTCACGCGCGCGCAGCGGACGGCGTTCTTCACCTTCTTCCGCAGCAGCTGCGGCATGAGCTGACGCCCGGCTAGACCCTCTGCGCCTCAAGCCAGCGCCGCAGGTTGCGCTCGCCCTGACGCATGATCAGGTGGTGGCCGGCGACGAACGCCGGCCGCAGGAACCAGCCGGTCAGCCTCATCCACCGACGGTCGACCGCGACCCGCCAGTCGATGTCCATCCGGGACGAAGACGGCCCCAGCTCGACGAACGTCACGATGCCCCGGCCCCGCAGGTCGCCGTCCGACGTGAAGCTCAGCGTCTCCGGCCGCTGCCGCACCAGGTCGTCGAGCGAGAATCTCAAGGCGTACCCGAGCACGCTCCGCGCCCGCAGACGCAACGTGCTCCCGTCGTACGACTCGGTGTGCACCGAGGGCCACCAGACCATCGGGTCGTCGGTCGCCAACCACTCGTCGAGGACGTCCCAGAGATCCTCGCGTGAGCGAGCCACCGACCAGTGCGAGACCAGCACGTACTCCGAGCTCATCGAGGCGACGCCGAACGACGGACCCACCACAGGCCGACGATCGGCAGCACGAGCGGGATGAAGCCGTAGCCGCGGCCGAAGTCCGACCAGACCGTCTCGTCGGGGAACAGGTCGTGGTCGAGCAGCGAGAGCAGCCCCACGACGAGCACCCCGGCGAGCTCGATGCCGATGGTCACGACCGCGAGCCGGTGACGGTTCGTCGCGAGCGCGTACGTCGCCACGACGTAGACGACGCCGGCGACCGCCGACAGGACGTAGGGCACCGCGGTGTCTGAGTCGACCTTGGCGATGAGCTGGTAGATCGAACGGGCCGATGCTGCCAGGGCGAACACCGCGTAGACCGCGACCAGTGCGCGGCCGAAGCCGTGGGAGGTGTCCGACCGCTCAGACATAGGTGCCCTTCCAGATGCCGAGGAGCCGGGCCGACAGCGCAGCCACGGTGATCATCGCGACCACCACGACCCCGGTCCCCCAGCGGGATTTCTCGGCGATGCCCCACAGCACCGCGGCGGGCGGGATCACCACGAGCGTGACGAGATACGACACGAAGAGCACGCCGTCCACGTCGCGGTCGGTCTTGCCGAGGGCGACCGAGCTGCCGACCAACAGGGCGATGAGCGCGATCTCGAGCACCGCGATGGCGTAGAACAGCGGATTGCTGAAGTTCTCCCGACGGTACGTGAGCCAGCCCGCGTACGCGGCGATGGCGAGGGCCAGGATCGCGATGCCGTAGGCCACGAGATCGGTCACGCACTGCCTTTGCTCGAAGCCGCCTCGCTCGAGGTGGCGATGTCAGATGTCCGAGGAGCAGTCTTTCACGCAGCACCGCACCCGTCGTCGCGGGTCAGGTCAGCTGAACGCGCTCTCCCCCGTCAGCGCCTGGCCGAGGATCAGCTGGTGCATCTCCACCGTGCCCTCATAGGTCAGGACCGACTCCAGGTTGTTCATGTGCCGGATGACGGGATACTCCAGCGAGATGCCGTTGGCGCCGAGGATCGTGCGGGACGTCCGGCAGATCTCGAGGGCCTCGCGGACGTTGTTGAGCTTGCCGAAGCTGACCTGCTCGGTCGTGAGCCCCACGCCGTCCTTGCGGCGTCCGAGGTGCAGCGCGAGGAGGAGCCCCTTGTGCAGCTCGAGGCACATGTCGGCCAGCTTGGCCTGGGTGAGTTGGAAGCCGCCGATCGGGCGGCCGAACTGTTCGCGCGTACGGGCGTAGTCCAGGGCTGCCTCGTACGACGAGCGGGCCGCACCCATCGATCCCCAGACGATGCCGAACCGGGCCTCGGTGAGGCAGGACAGCGGGCCCTTCAGGCCGCGGACCTCGGGGAACCGGGCCGAGTCCGGCAGGCGTACGCCCTCGAGGACGAGCTCGGCCGTCGCGGACGCCCGCAGCGACATCTTGTGCTTGATCTCCCGCGCGGTGAAGCCGGGTGAGTCGGTGGGGACGGCGAAGCCGCAGATGCCTTCGTCGGTCTGCGCCCACACGACCGCGACGTCCGCGAACGTGCCGTTGGAGATCCACATCTTGGTGCCGTCCAGGACCCAGTCGTCGCCGACGCGCCGCGCCGTCGTGCGCATGCTGCCCGGGTCGGAGCCGTGATCGGGCTCGGTGAGGCCGAAACAGCCCACGATCTCGCCCGTCCCCATGCCGGGGAGCCAGCGCTGCTTCTCCTCCTCGGACGCCCAGCGCCAGATCGCGTACATCGCCAGCGATCCCTGCACCGAGACCATCGAGCGCACCCCCGAGTCGCACGCCTCGAGCTCGACGCACGCCAGCCCGTAGTCGACCGACGACATCCCGGGCAGCGTGTAGCCCTCCAGGTGCATCCCGAGCAGGCCGAGCTTGCCGAACTCGCGGAACAGCTCGCGCGGCGCGGCAACCTGGCCGGCCTCGAACCACTGCGCGACGTGCGGCTGCACCTGCTGCGCGAGCATCGACCGGACGCTGTCGCGCACCGCGACCTCGTCGGGCGTCAGCAGGTCGTCGAGCGACAAGGGGTCCAGGCGGTCGAAGGCAGGCATGCGACCACGGTAGCCCCACGCGCAGACCACCTAGGATGATCCGTACGGCGCGTCAGAGTTCTGGCGCGATCGACCCATCTCTACCGGAGGCTGCACCGAATGGCTCGTAGAAAGCTTCTCGGAAGGGAGAACGCGGTGTCGCCATCTGCACGGCTGAGACTCGCCGGTGACCCAGGCGACGACGGGGACCCTGTCGTCGACCTCGGTGACCTCCTGACCCGGGTGGGTCGAGGTGACGAGGAGGCCTTTGCCGCCGTGTACGACGCGCTGGGCGCCTCGGTGTTCGGCCTGGCCAGGCGCGTCATCCGCGACCCGTCGCGTGCGGAGGAGGTGGCTCAGGAGGTGTTCATCCAGGTGTGGCAGTCCGCGGCTCGTTTCGACGCCGCCCGCGGCAGCGCCAAGAGCTGGGTCCTGACCCTTGCCCATCGGCGCGCGGTCGACGCCGTCCGGCACGATCAGGCCGCGACCAATCGCGAGAACAAGTACGACTGGTCCAACGGGCCCGACTTCGACGAGGTCGAGGAGACCGTCACGATCAGCCTCGAGCACGAGCAGGTCAAGCGGTGCCTCGACGGGCTCACCGAGCTGCAGCGCGAGGCGGTCAACCTGGCGTACTACCAGGGCTACACCTACGCCGAGGTCGCCACGGCCCTCGAGGCCAACACCGCCACGGTCAAGACCCGGATGCGAGACGGCATCGTCCGCCTGCGCGACTGCATGGGGGTGGCCTCATGACCGCCGACCTGCACTCGCTGCTGGCGCCGTACGCCCTCAACGCCCTTGATCGGGAGGAACGAGCGCGCTTCGAGGCCCATCTCGACCAGTGCGCGCACTGCCAGGACGAGCTGGCCGGTTTCGTGGCCACCGCCGCGCGTCTCGGCGACGCGGTCAGCCACACCCCGCCGCCGGCATTGCGTGACCGCCTGCTTGCCGAGATCAGCCAGACACCGCAGGAGCGTCCGGTCGTCACGGCACTCGCCCAGCGCCGCGGTCTGCGGCGTACGCTCCCTCGCCTCGCGATGGCGGCGGCGTTCCTGATCGGCGCGGTCGGCGTCGGCGGCTACGTCGTGGAGCACCAGAACGCGTCGCAGGAGCGGGCGCACAATGCCGACCTGCAGCGGGTGCTCGGGTCCCCGGACGCGCAGACCGTCGAGAAGGTCTTCGAAGGCGGCGGCAACGTCCGCATGGTCATGTCGCCGTCCAAGGACGCAGCGGTGATCTTCGCCAACGAGCTGCCCAACCCCGGCAGCGGCAAGGTCTACCAGGTGTGGCTGGTCACCGACGACGGTCCGTCGAGCCAGGGCTGGTTCAAGCGCAGCGACGAGATGGTCATGAACGGCATCACCAAGGCCGACCGGGTCGCCGTCACGGTCGAGCCCGAGGGCGGCTCCAAGCAGCCCACCTCGCCGCCGATCGCGACGATCCCTGTCTGACCTGCGCCCCACGGTGCCGCCCTCGCGGTGGGATCATGACGACGTGACCGCACCTCTCGTCCTGATCTCCGCCGCGATGGCGGTGCCGTCGGGCTTCTACCGACCGCTCGTGGCCGCGTTCGAGGAGCGCGGCTGGGAGGCGCAGGCGTTGCCGACGCGCGGCTTCGAGCGCGGGGAGCCCACCGCGAGCCGCGAGCACGACTGGAGCTACGACGACGGCATCCAGCAGATCGCCGACGCGGTGGGCAAGGCTCGGGCCGACCAGCCGGACCGGCCGGTCATCGTCTTCGGGCACAGCCTCGGCTCCCAGTTCTGCCTGGGCCACGAGCTCAACCACCCGCCGAGCGACGGCTTCGTCTCGGTCGGTGCGGGCGTGCCGCACTTTCGCCACTACCCCTACGGCGGGGTCCCGCTGCTGGTGCTCAGCCTCGCGGTGCCCGTGGTGTCGCGCCTCCTCGGCCACGTCCCCAAGCCGTTCTTCGGCGCGCCGGGCGCTCGTACGCTCATGACGGAGTGGGCCGGCTTCATGCGGACCGGGACGCCCCCGTTCCCGGCCGAGGGCACCGTGCGTACGCCCTCGTTGGTCATTCAGCTGCAGGGCGACGCGCTGGCGGTGTCGACGGCCAACAAGGCGTTCGTGGCACGCTTCCTCGACCCTGACGTCACGACGCGCTGGGTCTACACCCGGGACGCCGCGCCCGAGGGTGGCAGCACCGACCACGTCCGCTGGGCCAAGACCCCCGGCCCCGTGGTCGACCAGATCCTCACCTGGTGGACCACGACCCACCCCCACCCCGCCCCCCACCGCTGACGCGCGCCTCCCGTCCGCCGACGCGGGCCTCCCGTCCGCCGACGCGGGCCTCCCGTCCGCTGACGCGGGCCTCCCGTCCGCTGACGCGGGACGCAAACTCTCCCCTCAGCGGACGCAAACTCTCCCCTCAGCGGACCGGACCCTCCCCTCAGCGGACGGGGGCCTCCCCTGAGCGGACCGGAGGCGCGCCTCAGCGGACGGGGCGGGCGCGGCTCAGTCGGCGAAGGCCTCGACCGGGGGGCAGGAGCAGGCGAGGTTGCGGTCGCCGTAGGCCTGGTCGATGCGGCCCACCGGCGGCCAGTACTTGTCGTCGACCGATCCGGCCGGGAAGGCCCCCGTGCCGATGTCGTACGCGTGCTGCCAGTCCAGCAGCGTCCGCATCGTGTGCGGCGCGTGCACCAGCGGGTTGTCGCCCTCGGGCCACTTCCCCGCCACGACGTCGTCGATCTCGGCGCGGATGGCCAGCATCGCGTCGCAGAACCGGTCGAGCTCGGCCAGGTCCTCGGACTCGGTCGGCTCGACCATGAGCGTGCCGGGCACCGGGAAGCTCATCGTCGGCGCGTGGAAGCCGTAGTCGATGAGCCGCTTGGCGACGTCGTCGATCGTGAGCCCCGCGGCCTTCGTGAGCGGGCGCAGGTCCAGGATGCACTCGTGCGCAACGAGGTCGCTGTCGCCCGTGTAGAGCACCGGGAACGCGCTCTCGAGGCGCTTGGCGATGTAGTTGGCCGACAGCACGGCGACCGAGGTCGCGTCCGTCAGTCCCTCGGCGCCCATCATCGCGATGTACGCGTAGGGGATCGGCAGGATGCCGGCCGATCCGTAGGGCGCCGCGCTGATCGCGCCGACGCCCTCGCGCTTGCTCTCGACGGGGTGCAGCGGGTGGGTCGGCAGGAACGGCACGAGGTGCTCGGCCACCGCGACCGGTCCCACGCCCGGTCCACCGCCGCCGTGCGGGATGCAGAACGTCTTGTGCAGGTTGAGGTGCGACACGTCGCCGCCGAACACGCCGGGCTGGGCGTGACCCAGCAGCGCGTTGAGGTTGGCGCCGTCGACGTAGACCTGGCCGCCGTGGCCGTGCACGATCTCGCACAGCTCGGTGATCCCGTGCTCGTAGACGCCGTGCGTCGACGGGTAGGTGACCATGATCGCGGCGAGGTCGTCGCTGTGTGCGTCGCACTGCTTGCGCAGGTCGTCGAGGTCGACCTCGCCCTGGTCGGTCGACTTCACCAGCACGACCCGCATGCCGGCCATGACGGCAGACGCGGCGTTGGTGCCATGGGCCGAGCTCGGGATCAGGCACACCGTGCGGTGCTCGTCACCCCGGCTGCGGTGGTACGCCCGGATCGCCAGCAGGCCCGCGAACTCACCCTGCGAGCCCGCGTTGGGCTGGATCGACACACCCGCGTAGCCGGTCACCTCGGCCAGCCACGACTCCAAGGTCTCGATCAGCTCGATCATCCCGGCGGCGTCCTCGGCCGGCACGAACGGGTGCAGGTCGGCGAAGCCGGGCCAGCTGATGGGCTCCATCTCGGCGGTCGCGTTGAGCTTCATGGTGCACGAGCCCAACGGGATCATGCCCCGGTCGAGCGCGTAGTCGCGGTCGCTGAGCTTCTTGAGGTAGCGCAGCATCTGGGTCTCGCTGTGGTGCTCGTGGAACACCGGGTGGGTCAGGATGTCGTCGGTGCGCAGCAGCTCGGACGGCAGCGACTCGGGCGCCTCGTCCACCGCGGAGACGCCGAACGCGTTCCAGACCGCCTCGAGATGCGCCCGCGTCGTGGTCTCGCTGGTCGAGACCCCCACGTGGTCCTCGTCGACCAGGCGCAGGTGGATGCCCGCCTCACGTGCCTTGGCCACCACGTCCGCAGCCGAGCCGGGGACGGACGCGATCACGGTGTCGAAGAAGCCGCCCTCGGCGACCTCGACTCCCCCGTCCCGCAGTCCTGCGGCCAACAGCCGCGCGGAGGCATTGACCTCCGAGGCGATCTGCCGCAGCCCGTCGGGACCGTGGTAGACCGCGTACATCGAGGCCGCGACCGCCAGCAGCACCTGCGCGGTGCAGATGTTGGAGGTCGCCTTCTCACGCCGGATGTGCTGCTCGCGGGTCTGCAGCGCGAGGCGGTACGCCGGACGGCCCGCACTGTCGACCGAGACGCCCACCAGGCGACCGGGCAGGTGCCGCTCGAGGCCCTGCCGCACCGCCATGAAGCCTGCGTGGGGTCCGCCGTAGAACATCGGCACCCCGAAGCGCTGGGTCGAGCCGACGACGACGTCCGCGCCGAGCGAGCCGGGCGAGGACAGCAGCACCAGCGCGAGCGGGTCGGCCACCACCACGGCGAGCCCGCCGTTCGCGTGCGCAGCCTCGATCGCGGGCCGCGGATCGACGATCTGTCCGTCCGCGCGCGGGTACGCGATGATCGTGCCGGCCGCCTCGACGTCGGGCACCCCGCCCGCCAGGTCGGCCTCGACCAGATCGATCCCGAGGGCCTCGGCGCGCGTGTGTGTGACCGCCAGCGTCTGCGGCAGCAGCCCTGCGTCGATGACGATCGGCAGCTGGTCCTTGCCCTTCGTCGCGCGGCGGATCAGCGTCATCGCCTCCGCGACGGCCGTGCCCTCGTCCAGCAGCGACGAGTTGGCCGTGGGCAGACCCGTGAGATCGGAGATCAGGGTCTGGAAGTTGATCAGCGCCTCGAGCCGGCCCTGCGAGATCTCCGGCTGGTACGGCGTGTAGGCGGTGTACCAGGACGGATCCTCGAGCACGTTGCGCCGGATGACCGCGGGCGTCACGGTCGGGTGGTAGCCCAGTCCGATCATGGCGACGCCGGGGTTGTTGCGCTCGGACAGCGCCCGCAGCGTCGACAGCGCCTCGGTCTCGGTCTGCGCGGCGGGCAGGCCCAGGGCGGACGTGCTGCGGATCCCCGAAGGGACGGCGGCCTGCATGAGCGCGTCCAGCGAGTCGTAGCCGACCCGGCGCACCATGGCGTCCTGGTCGGACGGGGTGGGGCCGATGTGACGGCTGGAGAAGGCGTGGGACACGGAGGGCTCCGAAGGGTCGAGGCGTGGTCGGGCGACGCCTCCCCTTCTGTCACGCCATGCCGCGAACGGCCGGGTGCTCCAGAATTGCCTCGGTCGCGTGGTCCTTGGTGCCTGAGAGGTTCCGGGGAGGAATTGCCCCTTCGGCGCCGCCTGGGCGATCTCTCCCACGCGCGGTCGACAGCGTGGCCAGCCTACCAACCACGCAGCAGTGTGACCGACGCGATCACGTGATGTCGCGCACCTGCGGAGATCCGGTCAGCTGGACAGACGCGCGCGACGTCGTGCCGCGAGCTCGTCGTCGGCAGCCGGGATCTCGACGGCGCGCTCGCTCGGCAGCGTGTGCAACGACCCCTCGATCTCCTTCCACACACCGCCGATCGCGATGCCGAAGACGCCCTGGCCGCCCTGCAGGAGGTCGATGACCTCATCGGCCGAACGGCACTCGTAGACGCTCGCCCCGTCGCTCATGAGCGTGACCTGGGTCAGGTCATCCGTGCCGCGTACGCGCAGGTGGTCGATCGCGATGCGGATCTGCTGCAGCGAGACGCCGGCGTCGAGGAGCCGCTTGATGATCTTGAGCAGCAGGATGTCCTTGAACGAGTACAGGCGCTGCGTGCCGGAGCCGGTCGCGGAGCGGACCGTGGGCTCGACCAGCTTCGTGCGGGCCCAGTAGTCCAGCTGGCGGTACGTGATCCCGGCGGCGTTGCAGGCGGTCGGACCGCGGAAGCCCGCGTCCTCGGGCAGCGGGGAGACGTCGTCGTTGAACAGCAGGCCCTGATCGCTGGCCTCCGCTGCCGCGTCTGAGGCGGTGGTGTCGTTGTCGTGCGACTCGATCATCCGAAACGGCCTTCCAAAGCTGGTATGGGGGAAGACTACCGTCACAGAACTACATCCGTGTACCTTCGGCAGCACTCTCAAGGTAGGGGTGAGAGTTTGCCGGGTCAACGACCGAGCGTGCGAGTCGGCGTGTTGATTTCTGAAGTCTCACTCGAAGGTTGAGGCTTCACTCCTGGAAGTCCTCGGGCGTCACGTCGTCCAGGAACTCGCGGAACTTCTCGATCTCCTCGTCCTCCTCGGTCGTCGAGGCGATCCCCGCCTCGTCGAGGACGTCCTCGGCACACACGATCCGTGCTCCGGCGCGCAGGGCGAGGGCGATGGAGTCCGAGGGCCGGGCCTCGACCTTGACGCCCGAGGCGAAGGCCAGCTCGGCGAAGAAGATCCCGTCGCTGACGTCGGTGATGCGCACCTCCTCCAGCTCGTCGCCGAGGGCCAGCACCAGGTGCTGCATGAGCTCGTGGGTGAGCGGCCGCGTGGTCTCGGTGCCCTGCTGGGCGTACGCGATCGCGGACGCCTCGACCGCACCGATCCAGATGGGGAGGTAACGACTGCCCTCGAGCTCTCGCAGGAGCACCAGCGGCTGGTTGGTCGGCATCTCGACCCGGACGCCCACGACCTCGACCTCGCGCATCAGCTCAACCGCGCAGTCGACTTCTGACCAGGACGGCCTGCAGACGGATGGACAGCGCGGCCAGGCCCGCGATCGTGCGCTCGGCCGCGTCCTTGTCGAGCTGACGCGAGCGCGGCGAGACGACCTGGTCGAACAGCGCGACCTCGCGGTCGGCTGCGGCGCTGAACATCTTGAGGTGCCGCGGCTCGAGGCCCAGCTCGGCGAACTCCCCCACCAGCGCGGCGATCTGCAGGGCGGTCCCGTCGTAGTACGTCTGGGACTTGCGCCGCTTGATGAGCCCGTACTCCTCGATCGCGTCGAGGGTCGCCTCGTCGATGCCGGCGGACTCGATCAGCTCCGCGCGCGACAGGCGCACGGTGCTCGTGCCCTCGAGGAACGACTTCTCGTCGGGCAGGCCGTCCTCGGCGAGGCTCAGGTGCGGGATGCGCGTCTTGGCGGCCTGCTGGGTGTCGGGGACGACGCCCCGGTCCATGTCGTCGAGGACCTGGCGGATGTGCCCGAGGGGCCAGAACTTGTCCCGCTGCTGGCGCAGGATGAAGCGCAGACGCTCGACGTCGTGGAACGAGAACTTGCGATAGCCCGACGGGGTGCGCTCGGGCTCGAGCAGTCCCTCGGACTCCAGGTAGCGGATCTTGGTGATCGTGAGGTCGGGGAACTCGGGCAGGAGCTCGTCGAGCACCTTGCCGATCCCGAGCCTCGACAGCTCCGGCAGCGGCTGGGTCACGCCTTCGTCCTCGGCGCGCCGGAGAAGTAGATGAGGCGGTACTTGCCGATCTGGACCTCGTCGCCGCCGGACAACGTGACCTCGCCGTCGATCCGGTCGCGGTTGACGTAGCTGCCGTTGAGGCTGCCGAGATCCGCGATCGAGTAGCCCGATCCGGAGCGCGTGAAGGTCGCGTGGCGACGCGAGACGCTGATGTCGTCGAGGAAGATGTCGCTGTCGGGGTGGCGGCCCACCGTCACGACATCGCGGTCGAGCAGGAAGCGCGCGCCGGAGTCGGGACCCCGCTGGACCAGCAGCATCGCACTGCCCATCGGGAGGTTCTCCACCGCCGAGACGTCCGAGGCGGACATCTCCTCGGTGTCGGCGTCCAGGATGGGGATGTGAGTCGTGTGATCGCTCACGGGCTGGGGCGCGTCGGCTCCGCGCTCAGTCGATTCAGCGTCGGGCTCGTGGTCCGGCGTAGACATCGGCATTACTCCTGGGGGTTCGACCTTGAGTGCTGGTGGAGACTTGATGTCCAACCTAGCACCCGACGGTGGACACGAGTCCGCGCTTCGTCGGGGCTGGTCAGTCGGCGGTGAGGGCGGCGTACGCCTCGGCCTCGAGCAGCGAGGCGGTGGGGTCGTCGTCGAGGGCGCGGACCTTGATGAGCCAGCCCTCTCCGTACGGATCGGAGTTGATGACCTCGGCGCTGCCGTCGAGGGCGTCGTTGCGGGCGACGACCTCACCGGTCAGGGGCGAGTAGATGTCGCTGACGGACTTGGTGGACTCCAGCTCACCGATCACCGATCCGGAGTCGACCCGGTCGCCGACGGCCGGCAGCTCGACGTAGACGATGTCGCCGAGCTGGTCCTGCGCGAAGTCGGTGATGCCGATCGTGGCGATGTCCGCGTCGAGGCGCACCCACTCGTGCTCCTCGCTGTAAAACAGGTCCTCAGGAATCACCGTGCAGCTCCTTGCCGGGTCAGGATGTGGGTTGAGCGTACTCCGGGCTCTTGACGTCGGCCAACGCCGTGATGGTGACCTTGTCCTTCTGGTTGACGATCACCGTCGCGCCGCGATTCTCCAGCCCGTCGACGAGCCCGCCGGGGAAGCGTACCGCCTCGGCGAGGCTGGCCGAGTCGCCGATCACCTCGATCCGGTACGGCCGCTTGACCTCGCGCCCGCCGACCCGGATCTGGTTCTCGTCGTCCAGGAAGTACGTCTGCGCGACCACGCGGGCGACGCCGTTGATGGCGATGACCTCGGCGCCCGCGTCGCGGAGCTCCTCGATCGCGTCGAGCATCGCTGCCGCGTCGATCCGCTCCTCGGGGTCCTGGACCACGACCTCGATGCCGGGGCCGGAGGCGCCGACGCTGCCGGCCAGGATCGCGAGCTCCTCGGCCCGCTTCGCGGCCTGCTCCTGGGCCCGCTTGCTGCGCCGGGTGCTGCTGAGCAGCCCGTTGCGTGTCGTGGTGAGCTCGTCGATCTGGCTGTTGAGCCGCTCGTTGGCCGAGTCGAGCGACTTCAGCAGCTCGACGAGCTCGTCGCCGCGGACACCGGAGTAGTCGTCGGAGTCGTCGTTGCGGACCTGGACCGTGATCGCGAACGCCAGGCCGCCGATGAGGGCGGCCACCACGAGCTGGGAGACGCTGACCCGGAACAGGGAGCGGCGCTTGCGCGGAGTCTCAGGCATGGAAGATCCGTCGACGAATGGCTGCGGCGTTGGCGAAGATGCGGATGCCGAGCACGACCACGACACCCGTGGACAGCTGCGAGCCCACGCCCAGCTGGTCGCCGAGGTAGACCATGAACGCCGCGATCACGACGTTGGAGATGAACGACACCACGAAGACCCGGTCCTCGAAACGGCGCTCGCCGAGGGCGCGCAGGGCACCCACCACTGCGTCGAGGGCGGCCACGATCGCGATGGGAAGGTACGGCTGCAGATCCGCCGGCACGGTCGGCTGGAACGCCAGACCGACGATGACGCCGATCGCGAGCCCGATGACCGGGATCATTCTTCCCCCTTGATGGCGGTGGCATGACGGATCGTGAGCCGCGGCTTCGGGACCACCCCGACGCGCAGCTCAGATGATCGTGACACGTCGAAGCCCACGCCCGCATCCTGCTGTCTCTTGACCCAGTATCGACCGGCGGGGTTCTCCTCGAAGCGCTCGGCCATGGTGTCCTCGTCGCCGATCGCCTCGACGACGTACGGCGGTGCGATGCCGCGGTAGTTGACCTTGATCACGCTCTCGGCGAAACGGATCGCCGACAGCGTGCCGATGCGGTTGCCGTTGATCGACACCGCCTCCGCCCCGGCGTACCAGAGCCCGTTGACGAGCACCCGCAGGTCCTGGTCGCGGATCTGGCCGTCGATGTCGTCGTTCGGGTTGGGCGTGACCCGCACCGTGACGCCCGGCCCGGTCGCCCCCACGTCCGCGGCCACGAGGCGCAGCTCCTGGTAGGCCGGGTCGAAGCTGTCCACCTGCCCCTGCAGCGCGTTGACCTCGGCCCGCAGGCGCACGGCGGTCGCCTCGCGGTCGGCGAGGGTCTCCTTGCGGGCGTCGACGTCGTCGATCAGCGTCGCGCGCTCGCGCTCGGTCGCGGGACGGTCCGAACGGGTCTGGATCGCGGCGACCGCGACCAGCAGGGCGAAGACCGCCATCACCACCCCGGTCAGGACCGTGTTGAACTGTCGCTTCTGCGCGCCGGGCCCGGAACGGACGACGTAGTAGTCGTCGTCGAGCGCGGTGTCGGCGATCTGCTCGAGCAGGCCCTCTGCCCGGTTCGCGGTGTCCGGCTCGCCCACGGTCAGCTCCGGACGACGCGGTCGGTCGTCGTCAGCAGCCGCCTGACCTGGAATGCGTAGAGGATGCCGCCCCACCAGTAGAGCGCGACGCCCCAGATGGTGAACGCCCAGCCGAAGACGTTCGCGAGGTCGGCCACCGTGCCCGTCGAGTCACCGAGCAGCAGGAGCGGGAAGGCGTAGAGCAGGCTCGCGGTGGCGGCCTTGCCGAGGAAGTGCACGGGCAGCGAGCTGTAGCCACGGGTGCGCAGGAAGGGCACCAGGCTGAACAGGAAGACGTCGCGCAGCGGCAGGATCACGGCCAGCCACCACGGGATGATGTCGCGGAAGCCGAGGCCGATCACGACCGCGAGGATGTAGAAGCGGTCGGCGACCGGGTCGAGGATCGCGCCGATCTTGGACGTCTGGTTGAACGTGCGAGCGAGCTTGCCGTCGAGGTAGTCGGTGATGCCCGAGACCATGAGGACCAGCAGGGCCAGCCCGTCCTTCTCGGGGCCGAGAACGAGCCACAGGAACACCGGCACGAGCAGCAGTCGTACGAAGCTCAGGGCGTTGGGGATCGTGAGGACGCGATCGTTCACGCCAACCGCCTCCTCACGTCGTCTCGAGCCCCCGAATGTCCACAGACAGACTAGGTCATGGCACCAGACGGCCTTGTCGCGGACACGGCCCTCGCGACCACGACGTGGGCACCCCCGTTGCATCGGGGAACAGGACTGACAGACTGGACGTTGAACCCCGAACAACTCACAGCAGGGCACAAGGGTGCCCTCATCCCGAGGAGGAACGTGGCTGTCTACTCTCTTCCGGACCTGCCGTACGACTACGGCGCTCTGGATCCGCACATTTCGGGCAAGATCATGGAGCTTCACCACTCGAAGCACCACGCCACCTACGTCGCCGGCATCAACCAGGCGCTCGAGCAGCTCGAGGAGGCCCGCGAGAAGCAGTCCTTCGGCAACATCAACGTGCTGGAGAAGAACCTCGCCTTCCACCTCGGTGGTCACATCAACCACTCGATCTTCTGGAAGAACCTCTCCCCCGACGGCGGCGACAAGCCCACGGGTGAGCTCGCGGCAGCGATCGACCAGGACTTCGGCTCGTTCGATGCGTTCCGCGCGCAGTTCGAGGCCACGGCCCTCGGTCTGCAGGGCTCCGGCTGGGCGATCCTCACGTGGGACACGCTCGGACAGAAGCTCGTCGTCGTGCAGCTGTTCGACCAGCAGAACAACATCCCGGCCACGCTGATCCCGATCACGCAGCTGGACATGTGGGAGCACGCGTTCTACCTGGACTACCTCAACGTCAAGGGCGACTACGTCAAGGCGTGGTGGAACATCGTCAACTGGGCCGACGCCCAGGAGCGCTTCACCGCAGCAACCTCCGGCGGCCAGATCATCTTCTGAGTCTGACGTCGACCACGACGGCGGGATCCCTTCGGGGGTCCCGCCGTCGTCGTTCGTGGGGGCTCAGGGCTCGCGGCGCCGGCCGTGCTCGGCCAAGTCGCGCAGCCGTGCGTTGTACGCCTCGAGCGCCGCGTCCTCGTTGCGGTCCTCGGCCCGGTCGTAGCGCTTGGCCTCGCGCGTGTCGGACCGGAACCACTGGAACAGGATCGCGATCATGACCAGCACGAGCGGGATCTCGCCCATCGCCCACGCCATCCCGCCGCCGAGGTACTGATCGGCCAGCAGGTCGGTCCGGTACGGACGGTCGAGCGCCTTCCAGTAGTCCAGGGCGAACACCGTGTTGGACGACATCACCGCGATCGCGAAGAACGCGTGGAACGGCACCGTCACCAACAGCATCCCGAACCGCGCGATGGGCTGCAGGTTGCGCGGCGACGGGTCGATCCCGATGAGGACGTAGTAGAACAGCGTGCCCACGGCCAGGAAGTGCAGCTCCATGATCGGGTGACCCCAGTGGTTGCCCATGAGCGTCTCGAAGATCCCGGTGAAGTACAGGCCGTAGAGGCTGCCCACGAACAGCACCGGCCCGACGAGCGGGTGGGTGATGAACGTGGAGTAGCGCGAGTTCAGGAAGCCCAGCAGCATCGAGCGCGGCGAGACCTCCCCCGGCTGGCGCGGACCCGGCAGCGTACGCAGCGCGAGCGTCACGGGAGCGCCGAGGACCAGGAAGATCGGCGCGACCATCGACAGCAGCATGTGCGAGGCCATGTGGGCGCTGAACAGGACGTGGGAGTACTCCCCCAGGCCGCCGAACGTGGCCCATGCGACGGCGGTCATGCCCGCGAGCCACGAGAGGGTCCGGCCGACCGGCCACGCGTCGCCGCGCCTGCGCATCGCCCAGACGCCACGCAGGTAGAGCGCGGTGCCGAGGCCCACGATCGCGAGGCCGACGCCGTTGCCGGCGAAGCCCCACAGGAGCCGCATGATCGTGGGCGCGTCCGGCATCGGACCGCCCAACAGCTCCTCGACGGGGGTCTTGAGCACGTCCTCGCCCACGGGGGTGGGCGTGCGCGAGAGCGCGACCGCGAGGCCGATGGCCGCGCCCATCAGGAACAGCTCGACGACCGCGATGCGCAGGAAGCCCCCGCCCGCGGCGGCGATGCGGCGGCGCTGGCGCTGGCCGAACACACCGAGCAGCACGAGCGCGACGACCTTCGCGACGACCAGCTGGCCGTACGTCTCGCCGAACACGTCGCCGAACGACCGCAGGCGCACGGTCGCGTTGACGACGCCGGAGACGCCCACGATGACGAACGCCCACAGGGCCAGCGACGAGTAGCGCGTGATCGCGGGCTCGAGGCGCTTGCTGCCGCGCATCGCGACCCAGCCGAGAGCCGCGAGCCCGCCGACCCACAGGGTCACGCCCAGCACGTGCAGGAACAGGCTGGTGGTGGCCAGGTCGTGCGAGCCCGAGCCGGCCGCGTGCCCGGTCAGTGCGATCGGTGCGAGCGTCGCCAGCGCCAGTCCGAGGATCGCGGCGAGGCCGCGGATCGAGAGGGTCCAGCGGGCCGCGATCGCGACGAGGGCCGCGCCGAGCGCCTGCAGGAGGATCGCCCGGCCGTCGGACGTGCCCGCATAACCGCTCACCTCCGCGTACGACAGGCTGCCCATCGGCTTGGCGAAGACGTCGGCAACCTTGGGGATGAAGTAGACGAGGCTGCCGATCGACCAGACCGCTGCCCAGCGCGAGGCGAGCCGGGTCGCCTGGACGGACAGCCCCTGCACCTCGGGCTCGCCCGACGGCAGCAGGAACACCGCGGCGACCAGGAAGCCGACGACCAGCAGCGCGGAGAGGTCGAGCACGAGCTTGATGAACGGGATGGACCAGCCGACCAGGCCGCCGGGGTCGGGGAGACCCTCGGGCACGGGTTGGGGTGCTCCCCCGCCGACGACGAGGAAGAACAGCAGGGCGAGGCCGGCGATGACGAAGCCGGCAGCGGTGTCACGCACGGTCTGCGTCATCACGCCTCCTCACAGGTGCCAGCAACAGGACGACCGCGACCACCGCGGCGAGGATTCCCCAGAGCAGGTGCCCTCGGTGGCGGTGCAGGAAGGTCTGCTCCTGCGGCTTGTCGGCCTGGGCCACCGCGCGTCCTGCGGCCACGTCGTACGTGATCGTGCCCGTGACCGGGTGCCCGTCGGTGGACATGATCCGGTACGCCGCCGAGTAGCGTCCGCTCTGGTCGACGTCCTCGACCGTCGCCTCCACGGTCCGGTCGACCGCCGAGATGTCCGACACCTCGACCTTCGATCCGTCGGGGGCGGTCACGGCGACGAACGCGGGATTGCCGACCGCCTCGTTGAACCGCAGGGTGATCGTGGTCGGGGCCGCCGCGAGGGTCGAGCCGGACTCCGGGTCGGAGCCGATCAGCGCCGCATGGGCGCCGGCCGGCCCCGACCCGAGGCCGCCCGTCACCAGCAGGACGGGCACGGCGAGACCCACGAGGACCCCGCGGAGGAGGACGTCTTTACGCACGACGTCGATTGTGTCTCAGCGACACAACCAGCGCGCCCACGGCCACCACGAGCGCGGCCCCGGCGAGCCACGTCGCGAGGTCGTCGTCGGAGTCGTCGGCGTCCGTGTCGGCCGAGGCCTCGTCCGTGTCGTCCGCGGCGTGGGCCCCACCGTGGCCGTCGTCGGACGCCTCGGCGAGCGTCATGGTGGGCGCGGGGTGCTCCGGCTCGGTGTCGCCCTTCTGGACGTCGTCCCAGCTGACGACCTCGCCGTCGTCGTACGTCTGCTCGGCCGCGAAGGTGATCGAGTCCTCGTCGGGGAACGGCCCGCCCGAGATCGCGAACTCGTCGAACTGGCTCGTCGGGATCCCGCCGTCGGTCGCGGTCCAGGTGATCGTGCGGACCACCTCGGTCAGCTCGAAGTCGCCGACCTTGGTGGGCTCGGCGAGCTTCTCCTTGCCGATCTCGACCTTCCACCCGGGCTTGGCGCCGGCCGTGACGAACGCGAACGGGGTCTTCTCCGGCAAGGTGACGACCAGCTTGGTCGTCGCTGCCTTGTCGGACTCGTTGGGCACGCGGAACACGGCCTTGCCGAATCCGCCCTGCGCAGCGTCCGTCGACGAGACGCCGACGTGGGCGGAGGCGGGGGCGGCCACTGCCACGAGGGCAGCGGTGATGAGCGCGGCGCTGAGCCGCGCGGTGGTGCGATGCATGGAAGTTCTCTTCTGTGAGGGGATGTGCGGAACGGATCAGGACGATCCGGTCGGCGGTCCTCTCACGACGCGCGAGTGCGCGAGACGTACGTCGTGCAGCTGCCGTGGTGCGAACGACGGCAATGCGACCGGAGCGTGCGGCGGGCCCGTCACGACAACGGTGGTGTGGGCCCGCAGGCCGAGACGTTCGGCCAGCCGCCAGGCCAGCGCCTCGCCACGAGCCAGCAGCAGGGCGCTGACCGCGACCGCAGCGGCGTGGCCGCCGATCATCTGGGGGGACATGACCATGTCGCCGCTCGATCCGGACAGGTGGACACCGACCTGGCACAGGGTCAGCAGGCCGACCATCTGTCCGGGGGTCACCCGCCGGGCCGTCAGGAGCCACGCGATCGTCGCCGCACCCACGAACACCACGACGACGGATGCGGCCGGCATCGGACCCCCAGAACCCACGTGGCCGGTCGCCGCCGCGCCGACGCACGTGAGCGCCGCGGCAAGAGAACGAGCGAGGCGCACCGGACCGCCGAGCGGACGCAGCGCGTCGGCGAGAGCGGGGTCGGTCACGACCTCAGGCTAGCCTGCGGTCCGGCTCATCCGGCCCGCGACCTCGGGCTCGGGCCGCGTCCCGCCGGGCCGGCGCGCCGCTGGTGGCTGCGACCTGGCCGCCTCGGCTTGTAGCGTGTGTGACATGGCAGATCATGGACACACCTCCTCGTACATCACGCTCGACGAGGAATGGGGAGCGCACAACTATCACCCGCTCCCTGTTGTCATCTCCGAGGCGGAGGGCGCGTGGGTGACCGACGTCGAGGGCAACCGCTACCTCGACTTCCTCTCGGGCTACTCCGCGCTCAACTTCGGGCACCGCCACCCCGTGCTGGTGCAGGCCGCCCGTGAGCAGATGGACCGGCTGACGCTCACGTCGCGCGCATTCCACAACGACCAGTTCGGCGCGTTCTGCCGTGAGCTGGCCGAGCTGACCGGCACCGAGACCGTGCTGACGATGAACACCGGCGCCGAGGCGGTCGAGTCGGCCATCAAGGTCGCGCGCAAGTGGGCGTACGAGGTCAAGGGCGTCGAGTTCAACGCCGCCGAGATCATCGTCGCCACGGGCAACTTCCACGGCCGCACGACCACGATCGTGTCGTTCTCGGACGATCCGGCCGCGCACGACAACTACGGGCCGTTCACGCCCGGCTTCGTCACGGTCCCCTACGGCGACCTCGAGGCGATCCGCGCCGCGATCACCCCCAACACCGCCGCGATCCTCATGGAGCCGATCCAGGGCGAGGCCGGCGTCATCGTGCCCCCGTCAGGCTTCTTCGCGGGCGTCCGCCAGCTCTGCGACGAGAATGACGTGCTGATGATCGACGACGAGATCCAGGCCGGGCTGGCCCGCACGGGCGAGCTGTTCGCTCTCGACCATGACGGCGTCCGCGCCGATCTCTACACGCTGGGCAAGGCGCTCGGCGGCGGCATCATCCCCGTCTCGGCCGTGGTCGGGCGCGCGGACGTGCTCGGAGTGCTCAAGCCCGGTCAGCACGGATCGACGTTCGGCGGCTACCCCATGGCCTGCGCGGTCGGACGCGCCGTGGTGGGACTGCTCGCGACCGGCGAGTTCCAGGAGCGGTCCGCCGATCTCGGGCGCTACCTGCACGGACGCCTCGACGAGCTCGTCGGCAAGGGCGTCGCCAGCGTGCGCGGTCGCGGGCTCTGGGCCGGCGTCGACATCGACCCGTTGGCCAAGACCGGCCGCGAGGTGTCGATGGCGCTGCGCGACCGCGGCGTGCTGTGCAAGGAGACGCACGAGCGCACGCTGCGCATCGCTCCCCCGCTGGTCATCACCAAGGACGAGATCGACCACGCGGTCGACGCGCTGGCGGGCGCACTGGAGGCGTAGCCGACTCGTAGGATCGTGCCGTGAGCGCAACCGTGGTGGCCAAGGACCTCGCCGGCGGGTACGCCCACCGGACCCTCTTCTCGGCGCTCGATCTCACGGTGGCACCGGGTGACGTCGTGGGCGTGGTGGGCGCCAACGGGGCCGGCAAGAGCACCTTGCTGCGTCTGCTCGCGGGGGTGGACGCCCCGCTCGAGGGCTCGGTGTCGCTCGCCCCCGCCGATGCGTTCGTCGGCTGGCTCCCGCAGGAGCACGAGCGGATCCCCGGCGAGACGGTGGGCGGCTACATCGCCAGGCGCACGGGCGCAGCCGAGTCGACCGCCGCGATGGAGTCGTCCGCAGCCGCCCTCGGCGACGGGGACCCGGACGCCGACGACCGCTACGCCGCGGCGTTCGACCGATGGCTGGCCAGCGGCGCCGCAGATCTCGAGGACCGGCTGCCCGCCGCTCTGCGCGAGGTGGGGCTGACCGTGGGGCCGCACGCCCTGATGACCGAGCTCTCCGGCGGTCAGGCCGCCCGGGCAGCTCTCGCGGCCCTCATGCTCAGCCGCTTCGACGTGGTGCTGCTGGACGAGCCGACCAACGACCTGGACCTGGGCGGGCTCGCACAGCTCGAGGCGTTCGTGCGCGGTCTGCGCTCGGGCGTCGTGCTGGTCTCCCACGACCGCGAGTTCCTGGCCCGCTGCGTCACCCGCGTCGTCGAGCTCGACCTGACCCAGGACCAGGTGCGCGTCCACGACGGCGGCTACGACGCGTACCTCGAGGAGCGCGACATCGCGCGGCGCCATGCCCGCGAGGCGTACGACGCGTTCGCGGACAAGAAGGCCGATCTGGTCTCCCGGGCGCGCACGCAGCGCGAGTGGAGCTCACAGGGCGTCCGCAACGCGATCAAGAAGGCCCCCGACAACGACAAGATCCGTCGGCGCGCCCAGACCGAGTCGTCGGAGAAGCAGGCGCAGAAGGTGCGCCAGATGGAGTCGCGCATCTCCCGGCTCGAGGAGGTCGAGGAGCCGCGCAAGGAGTGGGCGCTGCAGATGCAGATCGCTGCGGCTCCCCGGTCCAGCGCGGTCGTCGCGACCCTCAACGACGTCGTGGTCCGCCACGGCGACTTCACCCTGGGGCCGGTCTCGCTGCAGGTCGCTGCCGGTGACCGCATCGGGATCACGGGGCCCAACGGCGCCGGCAAGACCACGTTGCTGCGCGTCCTGCTCGGCCGGGAGGCCCCCGCCGCCGGAACGGCGTCGCTGGGAGCGTCCGTCGCGATCGGCGAGATCGACCAGGCCCGCACGGTGCTCGCGGACCACGTGGTGCTCAGCGACGCGTTCGAGCTGGCGGTGCCCGACATGTCACCCGCCGACGTCCGCACCCTGCTGGCCAAGTTCGGGCTCAAGGCCGACCACGTGACGGTCCCGGTCGGCCGGCTGTCGCCGGGCGAGCGCACGCGGGCGGCGCTGGCCCTGCTCCAGGCACGCGGGGTCAACCTGCTGGTGCTGGACGAGCCCACCAACCACCTCGACGTCCCCGCGATCGAGCAGCTCGAGCAGGCACTCGCGGCGTACCGCGGGGCCCTCCTGCTGGTCTCGCACGATCGTCGCCTGCTCGAGAACGTCGAGCTCGATGCCCGTTGGGACGTCGACGACGGCCGGGTCACCGTCCGCTGATCCCCGCCCGGTCGCGGAAGGACGTTGTGCCCTGACGATCGTCGGCGACAGCCGCGACGCTGGTGCCCCAACGTCCACCGAGGGAAATCGGGGTTGTCATGTCAGCATTCGGCTACGACGGGTGGGACCTGGTCTGGTCGGTGTTCACCGTCCTCGCGTTCGTCGTCTACGTCTTCGCGTTGTTCGCGGTGATCAGTGACCTGTTCAGTGATCACGAGCTGAGCGGATGGTGGAAGGCGCTGTGGGTCGTGCTGCTCGTGCTGCTGCCGTTCCTGACGATCCTGGTCTACCTGATCGCACGCGGCCGGGGCATGCAGGAGCGCGCACAGAAGCGCGCTGCGGACGCCCAGCGTGCGACCGACGACTACATCCGGGCCACGGCGCGGCAGAGCTCTCCCGCCGACGAGATCGCCAAGGCCAAGGCCCTGCTCGACGAGGGCACCATCACGCAGGGCGAGTACGAGTCGATCAAGGCCCAGGCCCTCGGCACGCAGACCCCGACAGGAGCCGCACGATGACCGCCACCGCCGCCCAGACCATTCTTCCCGTCGATCCCGCGTGGAGCGATCTCTACAAGGACCTCCACGCCCATCCCGAGCTCGGGTTCCAGGAGACCCGCACGACCGGCATCATCGCCGCGCGCCTGCAGGAGCTCGGCGTCGAGGTCACCACGGGTGTCGGACGTACCGGTGTCGTGGGTGTCCTGCGCAACGGCGCGGGCCCGACCGCCCTGCTGCGCGCAGACATGGACGCGCTGCCGGTCCACGAGGACACCGGCCTCGACTACGCCAGCACCGTCACGGCGACCGACGGGGAGGGCAAGGTCGTCCCGGTCATGCACGCGTGCGGCCACGATCTGCACGTCACGTGCCTGCTGGGCGCCGCGCAGGTGCTGGCGGCTGACACCTCGTCGTGGGCCGGGACGCTGATGCTGGTCTTCCAGCCCGCCGAGGAGCTCGGTGCCGGCGCGCAGGCCATGGTCGACGACGGACTCTACGACCGGTTCCCGACGCCCGACGTCGTGCTGGGCCAGCACGTGGCGCCCCTCCCTGCCGGGATGGTCGCCGCGCACGCGGGCGCCGCCTACGCGGCCTCGGACTCCCTGCGGGTGCGTGTGGTGGGCCGGGGCGCCCACGGCTCGATGCCGCAGAACTCGGTCGATCCCGTCGTGATGGCCGCAGAGATCGTCCTGCGCCTGCAGACCATCGTGTCCCGCGAGCTGGCGAGCACCGACGTCGCTGTCGTGACCGTCGGCTCGCTCAAGGCCGGTGACGCCGCCAACGTCATCCCGGGCGAGGCCGTGCTGCTGCTCAACATCCGCAGCTACGCGCCGGCCGTCCGCCAGCACATCCTCGACAGCGTGACCCGCATCGTCGACGGGGTGGCCGCCGCAGCAGGGGCTCCCGAGCAGCCGCCGTTCGAGGAGATCGAGCAGTTCCCGGTCGTGACCAACGACGCCGCCGCGCTGCACCGGACCCTCGACGGCTTCGCGCCCTGGCTGGGCCGAGAGAACATCATCGATCCCGGCGCGGCGGGCGGCAGCGAGGACGTCGGCATCTTCGCGACCAGTGCGAACGCACCGTTGTCGTACTGGCTGCTGGGTGGCACGGATCCCTCGATCTTCACGACCGGGGGGATGGACGACCCGGCCCTGCGGACGATCCCGTCCAACCACTCCCCCAAGTACGCGCCGGCGATCGACCCGACCGTGGGCATCGGCGTGACGGCCCTGGTCTCCGCGGCCAGGACCTGGCTGCCGGCGGGCTGACCGCCCCCACCACCGCCCACCACGTACGACCGAAAGGCAATGCATCATGACCGAACGCAACTACTCGCTCCTCGTGGCCGCCTACGACGACCAGTCCGCCGCGACGGAGGACTTCAAGGCGCTCAAGTCTCTCGACGATCTCGACATCGTGGCGGCCGTGGTGCTGTCACGGGACGACGAGGGCAAGGTCGAGGCCAAGGAGCACGGGGGCAAGCTCGTGCGCTACGGGACGGCGATCGGCGCGGTGGGCGGGGTCGTGGTCGGGCTGTTCGCACCCCCGCTGCTGATCGCGGGCGTGGTCGGCGCCGCCGTCGGCGCGGGAACCGGGGAGATCCTCAAGCGCCACGAGGAGAACGAGATCGGCGTCGATGCGCAGGAGTGGCTGCCTGAAGGCTCCTCGGCCGTCGTGGCCGTGGTGGACGACCTCTATCTCGACCGCATCGACAGGGCCTTCGACCGCGCGAGCAAGCACATCTCCAAGGCCATCGACAAGGGCGACTACGACGCGGTCATCAAGGCGGTCAACAAGGGCGAGGACAAGATCGTCGAGGCCATCGCCTCCACCTGACCCACTGGCGCACCCCAACCCGCGACTGGCGCAACCCGATCCGCGACTGGCGCGGAGTGGAGAAAATGGGACGGCGTGTCGTCGACTTCTGCGCCACTCGCGGGTTGGTGTGCGCCACTCGGGGGTCAGCTGAAGAAGGTGGCGCCGCCGGGCGGTGCCGGGGACCGCTCGGAGTCGGAGTCGGTGAACGGCGCCTTGGCGGCGAACGTCGTCACGACGTCGCGATAGGGCAGCACGCGGTACGGGAACGGCGAGCTCGCGGCTCGTCGCGCGAGCGCCTCCCACGGCAGCGGGGCCTGCGAAGCGACAACCAGCACGTTGCCGAACCGTCGGCCCTTGAGCGTGGCCGGCTCCGCGCTGATCATCACGTGGGCGAAGACGTCGCAGACACCGCGGACGACCCGCCGCGCGTACGGGAACGGCGCCTTGTCGGCGATGTTGAGCAGCACGAGACCGTCATCGGTCACGACTCGTCCGAGGTCGGCGAAGAACTCCGCAGTCGTCAGCTCCGCCGGGATGCGGGCGCCGTCGAAGGCGTCCAGCACGATGACGTCGGCGAGCGAGTCGCGCATCGCCGCGATGCCGCTGCGACCGTCGACGGGGCGGATCTTGATGCCGCTGTGACGGGGAAGCGGCAGCCGCTCGCGCACCAGCGCGGTCACCTGCTCGTCCGGCTCGAGCACGGTCTGCGACGACCGCGGCCGCGTCGCGGCGACGTAGCGGGGAATCGTCAGGGCCGCGCCACCGATGTGCACGCACCGCAGCGGGGCCCCCGCCTCACCGTGGGCGTCGATGACGTCGGCGATCCGCTGCATGTAGTCGAACTCGAGCCGGCGGGGGTCGTCCAGGTCGACGTACGACTGGTCGGTCCCGTCGATGCGCAGCGTGAACGCCGAGGGACGGTCACGGTCCGGCACGATCTCGATGGTCCGTCCGGTGTCCTCCACGTGACCACTCTATTGAGGCGCGTCCCGTCAGTGGCACCCGCTCCGGATACGGTCGAGCCCGAAAGACGGGGAGGAGTCGCATGGGTCGACGCGTGCTGCAGGTGGTGGCACTCGCGGTGGCGGTCGTGCTCGCCGTCGGCGCCGGACGCCTGGTGCGCCACCACCTCGAGGGGCCCGATCCGGTCGACGCCGTCCGGGCCGCCACGATGGCGTACGCGACCGGTGACTGCGCCGCGCTGCGCAGGGTGACGGTCGACCCCCGTGAGATCCGCTGCGAGGACGTCGTGAGCGTCCGCGATGCCTACCGCGACGAAGGTCTCCGTCCGGCCACGTTCACGTACGCCGTGGTGTCACGGGTCGACGAGGACGCGACGGTCCGCATCTCCTACCGCCGCGGCAAGGACGCCCTGCAGGAGCTGGTGCGCGTGCGCCGCGTCGACGACGCGTGGAAGGTGTTCCCCGCGACGATGGCCGTGGGCTGATCCCGGCCTCAGCCCAGAGCGTCGTGCACGAGCGGCGCGACCTCGCGGCCGTACAGCTCGATGCTGCGCATGAGCTTGTCGTGCGGGAGCGTGCCGTTGCTGAACTTGAGGTCGAAGCGGTCCAGCCCGAGCAGTCGGACGTTGCGGATGATCTTGTCCGCGACGGTCTGCGGCGAGCCGACGTGCACCGCGCCCTCGGGCCCGGCGGCAGCCTCGAACTCCTCCCGGGTCGGCGGCGGCCAACCCCGCTCGCGGCCGATGCGCTCGCGCTGCACCGCGAAGTGCGGCCACAGCTCCTCGCGCGCCTGCTCGTCGGTGTCGGCGACGTGTCCGGGCGAGTGGACGCCGATCGGCAGCCGCGGCCGGCCGAGCTGCTCGAGCGCCTGGCGGTACAGCTGGGCGTACGGCGCGAACTGCGCGGGCGGACCGCCGATGATCGCGAGCATGAGCGGCATGCCGTAGCGGGCCGCGCGGATCACCGACTCGGGGCTGCCGCCGACGCCGATCCAGGTCATGACGGTGCCGGCCGCGGTCTTGGGGAAGACGTGCTGGTCGACGAGCGGCGGGCGCAGCGTGCCCTGCCAGGTCACCGGGCCCTCGGTGCGGAGGGCCGCGAAGAGGTCGAGCTTCTCGCTGAACAGCTCCTCGTACTGGCCGAGGTCGAGCCCGAAGAGCGGGAACGACTCGGTGAACGATCCCCGGCCCAGGATGACCTCGGCCCGGCCGCCGGACACTGCGTCGAGGGTCGCGAAGCGCTCGTAGACGCGGATCGGGTCGTCGGAGCTGAGCACCGTGACCGCGGTGCCGAGATGGATCTGCGTCGTCCGCGACGCGATCGCGGCCAGCACCACCTCGGGCGCGCTCACCGCGAAGTCATCGCGGTGGTGCTCCCCCACCCCGAAGAACGCCAGGCCCAGCTCGTCCGCGAGCACGGCCTGGTCGACGATGTTGCGGATCACCTGGTCGTACGGCAACGGTGCCCCGTCCGGGCCGGCCGTGACGTCGCCGAAGGTGTCGAGTCCGAGCTCGAGGCGGGCCATGTCAGCCGACCTCGGCGACGAGGGTCTGCGAGGCGGTGCGCACCTCGACCACCATGCCCTTCGCGAGCTGGCGGCCGCGGCGGGTCTCGACCTCGCCGTCCACCAGCACGTCGCCGTCGCCGATCATCGCGCCGGCCTGGGCCCCGGACTCCGCGAAGCCCGCGAACTTCAGGAACTGCCCCAGTCGGATCATGTCGCCCCGGATCTCGATGACCTCGATGCCGTCGTCACTGCTCATGCGGTGAGTCTAGAGTCGAGGTCATGGAGACCACCGCCCGCGCCGACGTGTGGGTCTCGTCAGTCCGGCTCTACAAGAACCGGTCGATCGCGTCCAAGGAGTGCAAGGCCGGGCACGTCCGCATCAACGGGGTCAAGGCCAAGCCGTCGCAGCCGGTCAGCATCGGCGATCGTGTCGAGGCGCTGACCGAGGGCGGGCTGCGGATCGTCGTGGTCACCAAGATCATCGTCAAGCGGGTCGGCGCACCGGTGGCCGTGCAGTGCTACGAGGACAGGACTCCCCCGCCGCCGCCCAAGGAGGAGATCGCCGTCATGCCCCGTCGCGACCGGGGTGCGGGACGTCCCACCAAGCGCGACCGCCGGGCGATGGACCGGCTGCGCGGACGCTAGCGGCCGGACCGGGCGCGCACGATCGGCAACAGCGCCCGGGTGCTCAGCGGCGCGAGGTCGATGTCGCCGGGATCGCCGGGGTCCACCCACCGGCTCTCGGCGATCTCGGCCGCAGGCGCGGGCAACCCGTGCTGCACCATGAGCGCGTAGACCTCGGCAAGCACCCGGTGGCCGGGCTCGTTCGCGGCGTCCTCCTCGAACCTGCCGACCCAGCTGAAGGCGTCCGCGGGCGGGCGCAGCCCCAGCTCCTCGTCGAGCTCACGCCGCAGCGCCTCCAGCGGGCTCTCCCCGGCCTCGATCTTGCCGCCGGGCTGCATGAACATGGTGGTGCCGTGCTTGCGCACCATCAGCGCGCGACCCGCATCGTCCACGACCAGCGCGGCCGCGACGTGGATGACCCGATCCGTCACGGCTGCGGCGCCCCGGTGGTGTCGCCGCCCCACTTGTCGGTCCACGACGGTGGCGCGGCGAGCATGCCGAGCAGTGTGTCGAGATCGCCGGAGAAGGACACGATGCCGGACTGCTCAGGTCGGACGAAGCCCTCGCTCACCATCGAGTGCAGCATCGTCCGCATCGGCGCCCAGAAGCCGTCGACGTCGAGGAATCCGCTCGGCTTGGCGTGGATGGTCAGCTGCGCCCACGTCCACTGCTCGGCGACCTCCTCGAGGGTGCCCGCGCCGCCGGGCAGCGCGATGAACGCGTCCGACAGGTCGGCCATGAGCTGCTTGCGGGCGTGCATCGACTCCACGACGTGCAGCTCGGTCAGGCCGGTGTGGGCGAGCTCCCGGTCGTGCAGCTGGCGCGGGATCACGCCGAGGACACGTCCGCCGGCCTCGAGGGCAGCATCGGCGACGACGCCCATGAGACCCACGTGCCCACCGCCGTACACGACGTCGATGCCCCGCTCGGCGAGCGTCCTGCCGGTGAGCCGGGCGGCGTCGGCGTACGCGGGCGAGGCGCCGAAGCTGGAGCCGCAGAAGACCGCGACGGACCCAAGTGTCATGTGTTCTCCGTAGAAAGGTGTCAGACCGTCATTGTTCCTGCTCCCGCGAATCGCCGCGACGACGGCCCATGTGCCGCGCCGACACCGCCGTCGCCTTGTCGAGGTCGGCCGGTGCCACCAGACTGTATGAGGGCCGTCACATCGGGCGGCCGGCCACTTCGCACCAGGAGGACGCATGACCACGACCCCGGATGAGCCGCTCGACGACAGTGACATGACCACCAGCAGCCCTGCGGACGGCACGATCCCGACCGGCGGAGACGCGGACGGCACGGACGGCGACGCGACGGACGGCACGGACGGCGACGCGACGGACGGTGACGGGACCGACGGGACCGACGGTGACGGCACCGACAGCGACGGCACCGACAGCGACGGCACCGACGGTGACGGGACCGACGGCACGGACGGCGACGCGTCCTGACCGTGCCTGATTCCGCACTCGATCTGCTCAGCGGCGACGCCCAGACCTTCGTCTCGAAGGTCTGGGCGTCGCAGACGCACCTGCACCGCGCCGATCCCGACGATCTCACTGCACTGCTGTCGCTCGACGACGTCGACACCCTGCTCACGTCGTCCGCGATCCGCACCCCGTCCATCAGGATGGCCCAGGACGGGACGGTCCTGGCCGAGTCCTCGTACACCCGCGGAGCGACCCTGGCCGGCAAGCCGCTGACCGGCCTCGTGGACCCGCGCAAGGCGCTGGCGCTGTTCGAGGGCGGGGCGACGATCGTCCTCCAGGGGCTGCACCGCTACTGGGAGCCGATCACTCTGCTCGTCGCCGAGCTGGAGCTGGAGCTCGGCCACCCGTGCCAGGCCAATGCCTATCTCACGCCGCCCGGCGCCCAGGGGTTCGCCGTCCACTCCGACTCCCACGACGTCTTCGTCTTCCAGACGGCCGGGTCCAAGCAGTGGGAGATCCATGGCCCCGACGGCGCCGAGGAACTGCTCCTCGAGCCCGGGATGTCGGTCTACCTGCCCACCGGGACCCCGCACGCGGCCCGCGCCCAGGACACGGTCTCGCTCCACGTCACGATCGGCATCAACCAGCTGACCTGGCGTGGTCTGGTCGAGCGCAGCCTCCGCGACGTCCTCGCCGAGGTTCCCGACCAGCACCTGCCGGCGGGCTACCTCGACCAGCCGGCCGACCTCGCCGACGAGCTCGGTCATCGGCTCGAGACCCTGGCCGGCCGCATCCGCGCGCTCGACCCGGCCGCGAGCGTCGAGGACGAGGTGCGCCGCTTCCTGACCAGCCGGAGCCCGCGGCTCGCCGGCGGCCTGCACGACGTGCTGGCGGTCGCGACCATCGACGACACGACCCGCCTGCGCCGGCGCCCCGGCCACCCGTGCGTGCTGCTCGCGCGCGATGACCGCCTGGAGGTCCTGCTCGGTGACCGCGCGATCGACATGCCGGCGCGGCTGCGTCCCGCACTGAACGAGGTGCGCGCCCGCCGCGAGCTCGCCCCCCGCGACCTGGCCGGGCATCTTGACGAGCAGAGCCGGCTCGTGCTCTGCCGCCGCCTCGTGCGCGAAGGGTTCCTCGAGGTCATTCGGTGACCGCACGCGATCCCGCGTTCCGCTGTGCCGTCGGCAGCGAGCTGCGCGGCGAGTCCACCGCCGGCACGGCATCGAACGTGCGTGCGTTCCTGCTGGTCGAGCACCCAGGTCCCTGGGGCGTCAACGCCCTGAGGGACGCCCGCCTCCCCGACGGACTGGGCGACGACCTGGCCCGGGCAGCCGGTGCGGCTCGGGTCCGACCGCTGCTGATCCGTCGCCCCGCGCGGCGGGTCCGTCAGGACGGGATGCGCGTCTTCGCCGCCTTCGCGCACCCGTCGCGGCCCTGGTTGGAGACCACGGTCCTCGACGACCCGCACGCGCTGCTCGAGCTCGACCTCACGGCGCTGGGCGAGGGCCGGTCCCCGGGACTGACCCCGTCCGATGCGTCGGTCCTGTGCGTGTGCACCCACGGCCGCCACGACGCGTGCTGCGCGGAGCGGGGCCGACCGGTCGCGGCAGCCCTCGCGGTCGCCCATCCGGACGACACCTGGGAGGTCTCGCACATCGGTGGCGACCGCTTCGCGGGCAACATGCTGGTGCTCCCCCACGGCCTCTACTACGGACGGCTCGATCCCGTCACCTCCGTGACCGTGGCCGATCGGCACGCCGCCGGCGAGCTCGACCTGGACCACCTGCGCGGACGCTCGGCGTACGCGATGCCGGTCCAGTTCGCCGAGATCGCCCTGCGCCGCGAGCTCGGCCAGACGCGGCACGATGCCGTCCGTCTGGTGTCGCGGCGCAAGGCCGACGAGGTCACCGAGGCAGTCTTCGCGGTGGGCGACGCGCGGTGGACGGTGCGGGTGCGTACGACCCCGAGCGCCGATCCGGTCCAGCTCACCTGCCGGGCCACCCGCGACAACCCGGCGCCGGCCCACGAGCTGCTGTCGTTCGACCGATCGCCCGCCACGTGACCGGGATCACGTCGAACCATTGACTTCGTGAGGTCAGTGCACTTTCATACCCGGAGGTAACAGCGTGTTACCCCGTGAAGGGTTGAAGGGACGACCATGAGGCGACAAGCGACTGCAGCACTCGCGATGACGGTCTTGGCGATGACACTGACCGCGACAGGCGCAGGCGCCGCGGTCAAGGTCTACGACAACGGCGCTGGGGGCGAGAGGTACGTCGCGATGGGCGACTCGGTCGCCGCCGGTCCGATCCTCCTGCCGCAGCGTCCCGGCGGAGCCCCCTGCTACCGCAGCGAGAAGAACTTCGCGACGCTGACCGCCGCCAGCCTCGGTGCCCGCGCGTTCACCGATGCCACGTGCTCGAGCGCCACGATCGACAACATCACGAAGCCGCAGGGGTCCGAGCCCCCGCAGATCGACGCGGTGGGACGCAACACGACCCTCGTGACCGTGGGCCCCATCGGGGCGAACGACGCGGGGATCGTCAGCACCGTCAGCGGCTGTGTCAACCCGATCTCCCCCGGCTGCAAGGAGCGGGACGGCCGGACCGTCCACGACAAGATCGAGGCGACCCGCCCCGAGCTCGCCGCCGCTCTCAAGGCGATCAAGAAGAAGGCCCCCCGCGCTGCGATCGTCGTGGTCGGCTACGGGCTCTACATCCCGCCGGGCGGCTGCCCGGCGGTGCAGCCCCTGACCGCCTCGGACGCCGATTACATCCAGGGACTCGTCGACCACATGAGCACGGTGCTGCGCGACTCGGCGCGCTCGGCGAACGTGACGTTCGCCGATGTGCGGGCCACGCCGGGCAGCATCGACCACACGGCGTGCGCGCCTGCCGGCCAGCGCTGGATGGAGGGTCTCATCCCGCTCAGCGCAGACGGCGCGATCCCGTTCCACCCGACCGCGATCGGGATGCAGGCGGTGGCGCCGACCGTCACAGCGGCGGCACGCCGGGCCACGGTGCTGCGCAACCGCACGATCGTCAAGGCCGTGCGTGGCGAGGCGGTGTGCCGCGGCTCGAAGGTGCGCCTGCGTGTGCTGACCAAGGGCGGCCCCGTCGTGCGGGCCGATTTCAAGGTGGGCCGCAAGTTCATCGCCCGCGACAGCTCGGCCCCGTTCGCGGTGTACACCTCCAGGAAGGCGCTCAAGAAGCGCTCGGGCAAGCTGACGGCGCGAGTCAAGATGACCCTGCCGGACACCACGGGCACCTACACCGTGAAGATCAGCCGGCCGCGGTGCTCGCGCTGAGCCAGGTGCCCCGCGTGCGCGTCTGAGTCACGGACGTCTGTTGGTCGGGTCGAAGCCGACCGGGAACTCCAGCCGGTGGGCAGCCATGGTCGAGGTGTCGGTCAGCACCTCGACCGTGGTGCCGTCCGCCACCAGGCGCCCGCCGGACAGGATCACCGATCGCTCGCACAGCTCCAGCGCGTACGGCAGGTCGTGGGTCACCATCAGCACCGTGACGTCGAGCGAGCGCACGTGTCGGCCAGCTCGCGGCGCGAGGCCGGGTCGAGGTTGGACGACGGCAGGGCCAGGCCCACGGCTGTCACCGCGACCGCGCCGGTCGCGACCGACGTCGGTGCGTCGAGGAAACCGTCGGGCACGTGCATGAGCGTCTCCTGTCGTGGACGGGGGACCTCTGCCGTCCCCGGGTGCAGTCCCTGCCGACCGTACGCACGCGGGGACTCCGGCGACAGGGCCCAACGGCCCCGGGAGCTGGACGACATCCACGACGCGGGGCGACACAGCGAGAGTCAGTAGTACCCCTGGACGACGAGGACGGCTTCCTGCACCAGGCCGGGGCCGACCCGGGGCACCGTGGGCACCTCGCCCGATCGCTTGATCGAGTCGAGTGCCGCGGCCGGCAGAGCGAACACGACGCGTGCGAGACCGGCACGGTCGATCGCGCCGGTGCACATCGAGCACGGTTCGCAGCTGGTGTACATCGTGGTCGCGCCTGCCTCGGACGCAGTCAGCTCGCGCGCGGCCCACCGGGCGAGCTTGAGCTCGGGGTGCGCCGTGATGTCACGCTCAGACGTGACGGTGTTGTGGTCCTGGGCGATCACCGCGCCGTGCCGGTCGACGAGCAGGCTGCCGAAGGGGGCGTCGCCGGCTGCCCGGCTGTCGGCCGCCAGGGTGATCGCCGCGCGGAGAAATCCCTCATCATCCGGCGTCAGCTTCATGAAGAGCTCCTGTCTCATGGGCGCGGGAAAGCGGTGACAGCATAGCTGCGGCGCTCGCTTCGCCCTCCCCCCGCGCGGGAAGGGAGTCGTCCAGGTCCAAGTGGGGCAACAGCCGGTCGAGCCACGCCGGGAGCCACCAGTTGGCGTCGCCGAGCAGCTTCATCGTCGCGGGCACCAGCACGAGGCGCACCAACGTCGCGTCGAGGAACACCGCGGTCGCGAGCCCGAGACCGAGCATCTTGAGGACGGGGTCGTCGCCGAAGCCGAAGCCGACGAAGACCGACACCATGATCGCGGCACCACACGAGATGGTCCGAGCCGTGACCCCGATCCCCCGCACCACGGCGTAGCCGTTGTCGCCTGTGCGCAGATACTCCTCGCGCACCCGAGAGAGCAGGAAGACCTCGTAGTCCATGGACAGCCCGAAGAGGATCGCGAACACGAACAGCGGGATGAACGAGATGATCGGCACCGTCGACTCCAAGCCGATCAGGCTCGCTGCCCAGCCCCATTGGAAGACCATCACCAGCACGCCGTACGACGCGGCGACGCTCAGCAGGTTCAGCACCGCTGCCTTGAGCGGCACCACCACGGAGCGGAACAGCACCATCAGCAGCAGGAAGGACATCGCCACGACCGCGACCAGGATGATCGGCAGCCGTTGCTCGACGCGCTGGCTGAGGTCGGACATGGTGGCGGTGTAGCCGCCGACATGAGCGGTTGCCGGGCTGCCCGCCAGCGCGGACGGCAACACCTCGGTGCGCATCCGGTCGAGCGTGCGGACCGTCTCCGTGTCCTGCGGTGTCGTCGTCGGCTGGGCGATGATCACGGCGACGTCGGACGTCGCCTCCACGGGGGCGACCACGGCCGAGGCGATGCCCGGGTCGGCAGCCAGCGCCGCGGCCAGCGGATCGACCACGGACCGGTCCCGGGAGACGTCGACGGCCACGACCATCGGCCCGGTGGCACCGGGGCCGAAGCCGTCGGCGACCAGGTCGTAGGCTCGCCGCTCGGTGCGCGCCTCGGGGTAGGTCCCCTGGTCCGGCAGGCCCAGCCGCAGGGCGAGGACGGGCGCGGCGAGGGCGAGGAGCAGGGTCGTGCCGGCGACGGCGTACGCCGCGGCGTGCCGCGTGACGTGTGCACCCCAGCAGGACCAGCGCAGCGCCGCGGCGTCGGTCCGCTGCCCCTGCCCGCGCCGTTCGCCGCGCCGGGCCAGGAGACCGCGTGCCTGGAGTCGCTCTCCGGCCAGCCCGAGCAGCGCCGGCAGCAGGGTGATCGCCGCGAGCACCATCACGAGCACCACCGCGGCGACGCCCGCACCACCCGCGGTGACGAACGGGAGCCCCGCGAATCCCAGCCCGAGGATCGCCACCACCACGGTGGTCCCGGCGAAGACGACGGCCTGCCCGGCGGTCGCCAGGGAGCGCCCCACCGCCTCCGCGACCGGGACGCCCGCAGCGAGGTGCTCCCGGTGGCGCGAGAGGAGGAACAGCGCGTAGTCGATGCCGACGCCCAGCCCGACCATGGCCGCCATGACCGGCGCCCAGACGGGGACGTCGATGAGCAGCCCGAGCAGCGGGATCAGGCTGGCGCCCACCAGCAGGCCGAACAGCGCCACCGCCAGCGGCAGCCCGGCGGCCAGCAAGGACCCGAAGGCCGCCACCAGGATCACCGCCGCGACCACCAAACCGATCGCCTCGCCCACGTTGGCGGGCGGCTGCTCGAAGCTGAAGTAGAGGTCACCGCCAGCCTCGAGCCGCAGCGACGACGAGGACCGCGCCTCGGCCAGGACGTCCTTGAGCGCGGTCAGGTCGGAGGCGGCGAGCTCCCCGATCTCGGGGTACTGCACCCGCAGCAGGGCCACCCGGCCGTCCGGCGACACCTCTCGTGTCGTGCCCAGCACCTTCGGCAGCTCGCCCACGGCCGACTCCAGCCGGTCCAGGCCGGCCTCGGCCTGCCGAGAGTCCATGAAGGTCACGTCGCCCTGCTCCGGGGTCGCCACGACGTACGCCGTGAGCCCTCCGGCGCCGCTGTCGGCACTCGCCAGCAGGTCAGCGGCGGCCTGGGAGTCGGTCCCCGGCGCCGCCATCGAGTCGTCCAGGTGCTTCCCGAAGCCGGCCGAGGCGGTGACCACCAGCACCGAGAGGAGCACCCAGGCTCCGATGGCGATCCACGGCCTGGTGGCCGACCAGCGTCCCCAGCGGTACAGCAACCGTGACATGGCTCTTCTCCTTGGTCGATGGGTCGGGCCTCGTGGCCCGTTGGCTCCACGCTCGTGGACCGCCGGGCCGGCCACATCGGCGTCGAGGCCGGACCCGCGTCGTCCGTGGGGACGAGCGGGATCTCGTTCTTTCGGTCGGTCCGCAGCGCCCCGGCGGCCCCTAGGCTGGGGCGGGTGATCACCAACGCCCTGCGCTCGCTGTGGGCCGAGCCCCGCGCCGCGGACGCTCCCGATCGGGTGTCGCGCGACTGGGCGCTGGTCGCGGCGGTGATGGTGGCAGCCCTCCTCGAGGGAGTCCTGCGGGACGACGTCGCCTGGCGGCCGATCGTGACGATCGTGACGATCGGGCTCGCGCCGGTGTTGCTGTGGCGGCGTACCCACCCGTTGGCCTGTGTCGTGGCGGCCTTCGGCACCGCGTTGGTGCTGGGGCTGGCGAGCCTCGTGGGTGGGGCATCCAGCCTCGGTCTCAACACGATGATCTTCGTCCTGGTGTTCGTCTACGCGCTGGTCCGTTGGGGCTCGGGGCGCGAGATCGTGATCGGGCTGACGGTGGTGCTGGTCGCTGCGGTCGTCGGCACGGTCGCCGACGCGACCGGGCCCGGCGACGTCTTCGGCGGGTTCGCCGTCCTGGCGGCGTCTGCCGCGGGGGGCGCGGCGTTCCGCTACCGCGCCGAGAGCTGGAGCCGGGCGCTGGATCAGATCCGCAGCCAGGAGCGGGTCGGCCTCGCGCGAGAGCTGCACGACATGGTCGCCCACCACGTCTCGGCCATCGCCGTGCAGGCGCAGGCCGGCCAGGCGTTGGTGGGGCAGCGACCCGAAGCGGCGCTCGAGGCGCTGGCCGTCATCGAGGGGGAGGCATCGCGGACGCTCACGGAGATGCGGGCCATGGTCCGGGTGCTGCGCGACGGAACGTCGGCGGAGTACGCCCCCCAGCCCGGCGTGGCCGACCTGGCGGCCCTCGCCCGCCATGACCGGGCACCGGTCGTCGACGTGAGGCTCCCGGGCGATCTGGGCGAGCTTCCGCTCCAGGTCGACGCAGCGGTCTACCGGCTGGCGCAGGAGGCCCTGACCAACGCCCTGCGGCACGCCCGCAACGCCTCGCGCGTGGAGATCCGGGTCGTCGAGGGCGAAGGACGGCTGCGACTGCGGGTGACCGACGACGGACAGATCGACCCGGTACGGCCGGTGGCCCATGGCTTCGGGCTGCTGGGGATGACCGAGCGCGTGCACCTGCTCGGCGGCACGCTGCGTGCCGGGCCGGCGCCCGAAGGCGGGTGGGCGGTCGACGCCGAGCTCCCGATGGAGGTGGGCCCATGACGGTACGCGTGATGGTGGCCGACGACCAGGACCTGGTGCGCACCGGCCTCTCCATGATTCTCGACGCGCAGCCGGGCATCGAGGTCGTCGGCCAGGCGGCGGACGGCCACGTCGCGGTCGATCTGGCGCGTCGGCTCCGCCCCGAAGTGTGCCTGCTCGACATCAGGATGCCCGGGCTCGACGGCATCGAGGTGACCGAGCTCCTGGCCGGACGGGGCGTCCGGGACCCGATGGCCGTGGTGGTGATCACGACCTTCGACCTCGACGAGTACGTCCACGGCGCGCTGCGGGCCGGAGCCCGGGGCTTCCTGCTCAAGGACGCCGGGCCGCAGCTGCTCGTCCAGGCCGTGCACGCCGCCGCCGTGGGCGATGCCCTGATCGCGCCGAACATCACCCGGCGGCTGCTGTCCACCCTGGCCGCCAGGAACCCGTCGAACCGTCGTACCCAGCCGATCGAGCCGCTCACCGACCGCGAGGAGGAGGTGCTGGTGCTGGTCGCCCGCGGCCGCACGAACGCCGAGATCGCCGCCGATCTCTTCATCGGCCTGACGACCGCCAAGACCCACGTCGCCAGCCTGCTGGCCAAGATCGGCGCCCGCAACAGGGTCGAGATCGCGATGTGGGCCTACGACACCGGCCGGGTGGGCGACTGACGCCCGCCTACACGCTCAGGGTGCGGACGGTTCTCGTGATGCTCGTGCCCTTCTTCTCGAGAAAGACGATGTCACCGAAGTCCAGGTCCAACCAGGCGTCGTTGTCCGTCAGCGGCTCGGAGGCGAGGATGACCGACGTCGCCTCTTCCTCCGTGCAGTCCTCGAAGTCATAGGTCGTCTCGTCGTCCTCGAAGTTGCGACCCACCAGCAGATACATCGGCTCCAGGAGCATGGAGAGAGCGAAGTCGTCCGTGCCTGGACCGGATTTGCGCAGCTCTCTCCAGTCCCCCGCCGGATCGGTCTCGCCCTGGTGTCCTGTGCCGACGTTGACTCCGATGATGCGGTTCGGGGCGACCAGGGCCATCTTCAGCTTGGTCAGGCTGGGGAGCTCGAGGCTGTCCATGGCCTTGACGATGAGCTTCAGCATCTCCTCGAATCCGCGCTGCACGCCGTCATCGCTGTCGTCCTCGAGCAGGGAGAGGAGAAGCACGTACAGGAACTCCGTGTCGGTGGTGCCGCGCATCTGCTTCAGGAACTCGTCCTTGCAGTGCGGCAGCAGCTCGCGCTGCAACAGCTTCCAATGGGGCAGGTCGCCGTTCTGGGCGATCATCCCCGGGGTGCCCTGGTACGAGAACGGGTGGCAGTTCTCGTCGGCCAGGACGGCTGCCGAGTTGTAGTCGGCAGCTCGAACATGGGCAAGCAGCGTGCTGGCCTGCAGGCTCGGCACGATGCCCGCCACGTTGTCGTCGTAGAACGCAGCCATCGGCCGGTGGTACAGCAAGGGCTCGTCCGTCTTCAGCAGATGCTCGCTCCAGATGCCGAATCCCCAGCCTGCGAGCTGGAGCTGCGGGTGGCGCTCCGGGTCGAGAGTCTGGTTGATGAGGCTGTTCTCGGGCTTGAGGAGCAGGTTCTCCACCGGCATCTCTGGCCCGATGTAGGCGAGCACTCGGCACATGTATGTGTTCCCTCACTGACGGATCGGCGACATGGGGCGCGGATGTCGGTGCAGCGTGCACCGCATCGACAAGACGCGCGCCTCCGCAGCCTAGAGGTCCACACTCGCTGGGGGTCCCACGGGCCGACGACGCGGCCCCGGCTGAGCCGGGGCCGCGTACGTCCTGCGGTCAGAGATCGGACGGTCGAAGGACCCGGTTGATGCCGTGGGCGATCTGCCGGTTGCCCTTGTTGATGTTGCTGGAGGACTTGATGACCAGCGGGTCGCGGTCGTTCGGATCGTCGTCGCGCAGCCGCACCGCTCCCTTGCGCACGCTGACTCGGATGTCGGCACCGCTCAACGCGGTGTCCAACGCCGCGCCGTTGGCCTTCTGCGCCTGCCGGTAGGTGATCGTGGCGCCGGGCACCACGTGGTAGAGCAGGACGGCCTCGAGGGTGTCAACGTCGGCCACCTTGGTCAGAGCCTTGAACACGGACCGTTCCTTGCTCAGCTGCCGACCGGTCAGATCGCGGACGAGACGTCGGAAGGCGATGTCCTTGGGCAGGAATGCGGTGAGCTTGACCTTGCCGTCGGCGAGGACCGCGACATCACTGTCCGGCTTGGCGGCCAGCACAGTCCTCACGGCCTTGTCGAGGATGTCGTAGTCGGACCAGTTGCGGTCGTAGCCGCCTCCGTCTGCGGCCAGCACGGCCGCCAGACTCTTCGTGCCCGGCTTCTTCGCCTCGGCGCCGGCGGGGCCGACTTGACCGATCAGTGTCAGCGTCAGCCCTGCGGCTACGGCCGTGGTGAGTGTGCGGATCCTCATCGTGTTTCCTTTCGGGTGGGTGTTTCATCGGTGGCATGCGGGTGGACGTCCTCCCACGCGCCCTCGTCCTGCCTGGCGAGGCGGATGCCGAGGGAACGCGCGATGTGCATGCCTGCTATTCGTCGGCGGCACGCCGAGCGGTTGCAGGTTCCGGCACAGTTTTTTCGTCACACCGATGCCTCCCGTGCGCATCAGCGCTGCGGGGCCCCCTGCGATTCGACCCCGCCGACCTGTGGTGCCCGGCGTCGGGGCGATCAGTCTGTAGTCTGAGGCCGTGACGGCGCCGTTGATGACGCTCAGTGATCTGGCCGACGGAGCAGGCCGCCTCCAGCTCGACACCGACGGCGATCCGGTCGACCTGTTCCGGCTCGTCGACCTCGATGCCACGCCGCAGCACGATGCCGCTGAGGCGGCGGCGCTGGAGGCCATGTCCGGTCCGACCGCGATCCTCGTCGGGGTGACCTCCCGATCTCCGTCGTCCGTGCCGACTCGACTGCTCGAGGCCATGACCTGCACGGTGACCTCATCCGGCGACGCCGGCTGCGCCCCCCAGAGGCAGGTCGTCGAGGTCGACGACCTCGACGACGCCCTCGCAGACCTCGAGTCCGCCATCAGCGCTTCGCCGATCGCCGCGCTGACGCTCAACGGCCTGCTCCAGCTCACGAGCCGCCTGCCCGTGTCCGACGGCCTCGTTGCCGAGTCGCTGGCCTACTCGACCCTCCTCGCCGGGCGAGAGTTCGCGGCGTGGCGCAGCGGGACGGCACGCCGCCCCGTCCCGGACGTCGCCGACCCGGTCCTCGTGTCCCGCACCGACGACGTCCTCCACGTGACGCTCAACCAGCCCGAGCGGCGCAATGCCTTCGGCCGGGCGACTCGCGACGGCCTCATCGAGGCATTGACTCTGGCCGAGCTGGACCACACCATCCGCCGGATCGAGCTGTCGGGCCGCGGCCCGTCGTTCTGCAGCGGAGGCGATCTCGACGAGTTCGGCACCGCCGACGACGTCTCGTCGGCCCACCTTCTCCGCGTCGGGCAGAGCGCCGGCCGCGCGATCCACCGCAGCGCGTCCCGAGTCAGGGTCGTGGTCCACGGAGCATGTATCGGCGCCGGTGTCGAGGTGCCGGCCTTCGCAGGTCGTGTCGAGGCCAGGAAGGACGCCTACTTCCAGCTGCCCGAGCTGCGCATGGGTCTCGTGCCGGGAGCCGGCGGCACCGTCAGCATCACTCGACGGATCGGCCGCTGGCGGACCGCGTTCCTCGCTCTGAGCGGGCGGCCCGTGGCGATCGACGTCGCGCTGCGGTGGGGCCTGGTCGACGGCCATGCCTGATCGTCCCGGCCGCATGCTGAGCGGGACCGATGTCATCGTGGCCGGCGACGGATCGACGGCTCAGTACGCGCGTGATCTCCTGACCTGCCTCGGCGCCGGCGACGACGCGTCGGACGACGCCCTGCGCCTCGACCTGACGACGGCGCCCAGTCCGCTCGCAGACTGGGCCTCCTCCGGCGCGATGGCACTGACCGGGCGTCCCGACGGTCCGCCGCTGGCGCCGGCCGGCAACCCCGCCGGCGCGGTCCGGGCCGCCTTGGCCGTCTTCTCGCTGCTGGCCCCGCAACAGCCCGGACGGACGCCCCGCCTGCCCGGTGTCGAGCTGCTCGGTGAACGCGCGGCGGTGATGGGCCTTCGGCGCAATGCGCCGTGGTCGTGCGGTGGCGCCTTCCGGACGCTCGCCGCGTCCGACGGCAGCCTGGGCCTCTCGCTGCCCCGCGCCGACGACCTGTCCATGGTCCCCGCGCTTCTCGAGCAGGGAGATGATCCGGCCGAACCGTGGGCGGCCCTGGAGAGCTGGACGGCAGACCGCACAGCAGCCGAGGCTGCGGCGCGCGCCCAGCTGCTGGGTCTGGCAGGCGCTGCGGTCCCCCGGTGGCAGGCGCCCGCCGACGAACAGCTCCAGCATCGCCGTGACGTCCTCGCCGTCCCGGGCGGCACCTCGATCCTCTCTCGGCCCGGCGGTCCACGTCGCCGCCTGCGGCCTTCCCCGCTCGTGGTCGACCTGACGTCCCTGTGGGCCGGGCCGCTCTGTGCGCACCTGCTGGGTCTCGCCGGGGCCGAGGTGGTCAAGGTCGAGAGCACCCGGCGCCCGGACGGCGCCCGCACCGGTCCGCCGGCCTTCTTCGACCTGCTGCACCAAGGCCATGCAGCGGTGGCCCTCGACTTCACGACCGCCGACGGCCGCGATCAGCTTCGCCGGCTGATCGAGTCAGCGGACGTCGTCCTGGAAGCGTCCAGGCCGCGCGCCCTGGAGCAGCTCGGGATCGACGCCGGTGCCAGCGTCGACCGGGGCACCATCTGGACCTCGATAACGGCGTACGGGCGCACCGGCCCGTGGGCCAATCGCATCGGCTTCGGCGACGACGTGGCAGCCGCGGCCGGACTCGTCCTGGCCGACGGCGAGGAGCTCGTGCCGTGCGGCGACGCGATCGCCGATCCGCTGACCGGAATCATCGCGGCGGTCGCCACCCAGGCCGCCCTGCGCGGTGATCGTGCCCACCTGATCGACGTGTCGATGCGTGACGTGGCCGCCTCGGTGGCCGGGGACCCGCACGCCGTGACCGCCGCGATCCGCGCCGGCGAGACCGGCTGGGTCGTGCAGACCGGGGACGGCTCGATCCCCGTGGCCGAGCCGTCTGTCCGACGCCCCGAGTGCCCCGCCGCGGCGTTCGGTCATGACACCGCCGAGGTGCTCGCACGTCTGGGCGTGGCATGAGCCTTTTCGTCCGTGAGGCCGAGGTGGCCGGCCGGATCGTGGACGTACGGATCGCGGGAGGCGTCGTCACGGCCCTCGCCGGGAAGCTCCGTCCGACGGTGGGAGATCTCGTCGTGGAGGCCGACGGAGGTGCCCTGATCCCTGGCCTTCACGACCATCACCTCCATCTGCTGGCGATGGCCGCTGCCATGCAGTCGGTCTCCTGCGGGCCGCCCTCAGTGACCGACGGCACGCAGCTGCGTGAATCGCTCGAGCGCGCCGCCGGAGGGCTCGCACCGGGCGAGTGGCTCCGCGGCGTCGGCTACCACGAGAGCGTCGCCGGCCCGCTGGACCGGCACACGCTCGATGGGCTGGTGGCTGGGGTTCCCATCCGGGTCCAGCACCGCAGCGGTGCGCTGTGGGTGCTCAACTCGGCGGCGCTCCGACTGGTCGGACCGCACCTCGACCGGGGCGCTGACGTCGAGCGCGATGAGCAGGGGCGGCCGACCGGACGGCTGTGGCGCTACGACGCGCGTCTGCGCGACATCCTCGGCGCCCAGCCGCCCGATCTGCGCAAGGTGGGCGAGCGACTGACCTCCCTCGGCATCACGGGTGTGACCGACGCGACCCCGGATCTGGACGCCGCCGGTCGGCGGATCGTCGTCGACGCCGTCGACAGCGGAAGGCTGCCGGTGCGGGTGCACCTGCTCGGCACTCCCGCCCCCGACGCGCACACCCCGGGCGTGACCTACGGGCCGCGCAAGCTGCTGCTGCGCGACCACGACCTGCCCGCGCTCGACGATCTCGCGGCGACCATCTCCGGCGTTCACTCCACGGTCACTCCGGTCGCCGTTCACTGCGTGACCCGCGAGTCGCTGCTGCTCACGCTCGTGGCCATCGAACAGGTCGGGGCGCTGCCGGGCGACCGGATCGAGCACGCCGCCGTCGTGCCGCCGGAGGTGACCGAGTGGATCGCGCGTCTGGGTCTCCGGGTCGTGACCCAGCCGGGTTTCATCGCCGAGCGTGGCGACCAGTACCTCTCCGACGTGGACCCCGCGGACCACCCGCTGCTCTACCCGTACGGATCGCTGCTCGGCGCGGGGATCGATGTCGCGCCCTCGAGCGACGCCCCGTACGGACCGCTCGATCCTTGGGAGATCATGCGGTCCGCCGCGTCCCGGAGCACGGCAGCCGGCAGGATCATCACCCCGGCCGAGCGGGTCTCCCCCGCCACGGTCCTCGACGGGTACCTCTCCGACCCCGAGACGCCGGGCGGCGCGCCCAGGCAGGTCGTCGTCGACGCGCCTGCGGACCTGTGCCTGCTCGATGACCGTCTCGAACAGGTCCTCGCCGATCCCCGAGCAGGTCGGGTCCGGTTGGTCATCCGTGCCGGTGTCGTGATCGATCCACGTCATTGAGTTAATTAGGTATACTCTTGGCTGGTCAGTCACAGCACAGCAGGCGGAGGGACGTCAATGAAGCGGACGATCTACGGCACGGACCACGAGGCGTTCCGCGACACCGTGCGGTCCTTCTTGATCAGGGAGGCCGTCCCGCGCCAGGACGAGTGGTTCGGCCAGGGCTTCGTCTCCAAGGACTTCTTCGCCCACATGGGTGGGCTCGGACTGATCGGGATGCAGGTGCCCGAGGAGTTCGGCGGCGGCGGGGTGGACTCCTACAAGTTCAACGCCGTCCTCGCAGAGGAGACGGCCGCCCAGCTCGTCTCAGTGGGAGGCCTCCGGGTCCACATGGACATCATCCTCCCGTACTTCATGGAGTACGCGGACGACGAGCAGAAGAAGCGCTGGCTGCCCGGCATCGCGAACGGCACGTTGATGACGGCCATCGCGATGACCGAGCCCGGGACCGGGTCGGACCTCGCCGGCATCGCCACGACCGCGCGCCTGGAGGGTGACCACTACGTCATCAACGGCGCGAAGACGTTCATCACCGGCGGCATCGGTGCCGACCTGGTCATCGTCGTCGCGCGCACGAGCAAGAGCGAGAACCGCAGGTCCGGACTCTCCCTGCTCGTCGTCGAGGACGGGACGCCCGGATTCAGTCGGGGCCGCAACCTGCAGAAGATCGGCCTCAAGGCACAGGACACCGCTGAGCTGTTCTTCGAAGAGGTGCGCGTCCCCGTCGAGAACCTCCTCGGCAGCGAGGGCGAGGCGTTCACGTACCTCTCCAGCAACCTGCCCCAGGAGCGCCTGTCGATCTCGGTCAACGCCGTCTCGCAGTCACGCGCAGCGCTCAAGGCCACGCTCGAGTACGTCCAGGACCGCAAGGCCTTCGGCCAGACGGTCGGCAGCTTCCAGAACACCAAGTTCGTCCTGGCGGGCCTGTCGGCGCAGATGGAGGCCGCCGAGAGCCTCCTCGATCGGGCCATCGAGGAGCACGACCGGGGGGAGCTGTCCGTCGCGGACGCCGCCAGGGTCAAGCTCTTCGCCACCGAGATGCAGGGACGCGTCATGGACGAGTGCCTGCAGCTGCACGGCGGCTACGGATACATGCTCGAGTACCCCATCGCGCGGATGTACGCCGATGCCCGCGTCACCCGGATCTACGGCGGGTCGAGCGAGATCATGAAGGTCATCATCGCGAAGTCGCTCGGACTCTGAGCCCCGGGCCCCACACACCACCCACGGAAAAGAGCATCCCCATGGACATGGCAGGAAAGACCGTACTCATCTCTGGTGGCGCCTCCGGTCTGGGCCTCGCGACCGCGCAGCAGCTCATCGATGCCGACGCCCGCGTGCTGATCATGGATCTGGCGTCCTCCGACGGAGCCGCGATCGCGAAGGACCTCGGCAAGAATGCCAGCTTCATCGCTGGCGATGTCACGGTGACCGAGGACATCGCCGCGGCCGTCTCGGCCGCCGAGGACCTCGGCGAGTTCCGCGGCCTCGTGCACACCGCGGGCGCGGGTGGAGCGGTCCGCTTCGTCGAGAAGGACGGGTCGCCCGGCTCGCTGGAGACCTTCGAGCGCGTCGTGCGCCTCAACCTGGTCGGGACCTTCGACGTCCTCCGCCAGAGCGCGGCCAGCATCGCCAAGCGCGACGAGATCGACGGCGAGCGTGGCGCATGCGTCCTCACTGCCTCGATCGCGGCCTTCGAGGGGCAGATCGGTCAGGCGGGGTATGCCTCGTCGAAAGCCGGCATCGTGGGGATGACCATCGTCGCGGCGCGCGATCTGGCCCGCTCGAGGGTTCGCGTGTGCACGATCGCTCCCGGTACCTTCGACACCCCGCTGCTGTCACGTCTGCGCGCGGACGTCCGCCAGGGCTTGGCCGACGCGATCCCCAATCCGTCGCGCCTCGGCCAGGCCCACGAGTACGCGGATCTGGCGGTCACGATCCTGCGCAACACGTACCTGAACGGCGAGACCATCCGTCTCGACGGCGCCCTCCGCATGGCACCTCGGTAATCGGGTCACCGCATGACGTTGCCTGACATCGGCGCCGTCCGGCTGCCCCAGGCACTCGACGTGATCCGCGCCGAGGTTCGTGAGTTCCTCCAGGCGGAACGGACCGCGGGCCGCTTCGTCCCGCACTGCGACGCCTGGCTGTCTGCGGCCGATCCCGCGTTCAGCCGCCGCCTGGGCGAGCAGGGCTGGCTCGGCATGACGTTCCCGCGCGAGTACGGCGGCACCGGGGCCGGCGCCCTCGCCCGGTTCGTGGTCACCGAGGAGCTGCTCGCGGCAGGCGCCCCGGTGGCCGGACACTGGATCGCCGACCGGCAGTCCGGGCCGAGCATCCTCCGGTTCGGCACCGAGGAGCAGAAGCAGTCGTACCTTCCGGGCATCGCCCGCGGCGAGACCTGGTTCGCGATCGGCATGTCCGAGCCCGACTCGGGCTCCGATCTGGCCTCGGTACGCACCCGTGCCACGCGGGTCGAAGGCGGCTGGCGCGTCAGCGGCACCAAGGTGTGGACGAGCGGCGCGCATCACGCTCACGCGATGATCGCGCTGGTCAGGACTGACGCGCTCGACCCCACGCGACGGCACGCCGGGCTGAGCCAGTTCATCATCGATCTCGACGTGCCCGGGATCCAGATCACGCCCATCCGGCTCCTGAGCGGGGCACACCACTTCAACGAGGTCGTGCTCGACGACGTGTTCGTCCCCGACGGACGCGTGCTCGGGGAGATCGGCGACGGCTGGAGGCAGGTCACGAGCGAGCTCGCCTGGGAACGGTCAGGACCCGAGCGGTTCCTGAGCACCTATCCACTCCTGGCCGCCGCCGTGGATCGTCTCGCGAACGCTGCGGACAGCTCCGCTTCCGCCTCGGTGGGCACGCTCGTGGCACGGATCTGGACACTGCGGCAGATGTCCATCTCGGTGGCCAGCAGGCTGGATGCCGGCCAGTCCCCCGACATCGAGGCCGCCCTGGTCAAGGACCTGGGCACGCTCTTCGAGGGCACCCTCACCGACGCCGTGCGCATGCTGGTGCGGACGGAGCCCGACACTGAGTCCACTGACGTTCTGACCCGGCTCCTCGCCGAGTCGATCCTGCAGATGCCGGGCTTCACGCTGCGCGGGGGTACGAACGAGATCCTTCGCGGGGTCGTGGCCAGGGGCTTGGGAGTTCGATGAGCGACGAGATCAAGGCACTGGCCGCCTCGGTCGGTGCGGTGTGCGGGCAACCGGCAGCCACTCACTGGGACGCCTTGGAGGGTCTCGGCGTGACCCTCCTCCCAGTGCCCGAGGATCGCGGGGGTGCCGGGTCCGACGTGGCGACGACCGGTGCGGTCCTGCGCACCCTGGGCCGGTACTCCGCCTCGGTGCCGCTGGTCGAGACCGCCCTCCTCGGCGGCTGGATGCTGTCGGCCAACGGACATGACGTCCCGGCAGGACCCCTGAGCGCAGCCGTCGCGGGCAGCGACGTCGAGCTGGTCCGTCAGCAGGATGGCTGGACCATGTCCGGACGCCTGCCGCGGGTGCCGTGGGCCGGCGATGCGTCCCTCATCATCGTGCTCGCGGCGGCCGCTGACGGCGATCATCTGGTGGCGCTCGATCCGGCATCCGCACGCCTCGAGCCCGGGCACAACATCGCGGGAGAGTCTCGCGACGACGTCGTCCTCGACGATGTCGCACTGAACGATGCCCAGGTGCTCCCGGTCACCGAGGCATCCGGCGTCACGCGTGAAGCCTTCCGCCAACGCGGGGCCCTCGGCCGTGCCCTGCTGATGTCCGGTGCCGCCGAGCGCGTGCTCGAGCTGACCGTCGAACAGATCTCCCAGCGAGTCCAGTTCGGGCGTTCGCTCGGCGCCTTCCAAGCCGTTCAGCAACAGGTGGCCCAGCAGGCCGGCGAGGTCGCCGCGACCCGCGTGGCCACCGAGGCTGCGGCCCTGGCCCTCGACGCGGACGGCCGAGCGGGTCTGGCGATCGCCGCCGCGAAGGTGCAGGCCGGAGTGGCTGCCGGTGCGGTGGCCCGCGTCGGCCACCAGCTGCATGGAGCGATCGGCTTCACCGACGAACACGAGCTGCACCGCTGCACGACCAGGCTGTGGGCCTGGCGCGATGAGTACGGCAATGAGGACGAGTGGGCGGGCCGCCTCGGTCGGCTGACACTTGCCGGTGCAGGTGACGACCTCTGGCCCATGCTCACGAGGACCTCATGACGACACAGGTGTCACGTCCTACGACCCCCGGTCGGCCGCGACTTGCGAACGTCCTGGTGCTGACGCCGGTCGGCCCCGACGCCTTCGAAGGCGATCCTGGGGCGGCCAACTCGTCCGGTGGCGTCTATGGAGGTCTGGTCTTCGCCCAGGCGGCCGCAGCGGCGAGTCTCTCGGTCGATGACGACCGGGTGATGTGCTCCGTCCAGGGTCAGTTCCTGCGCTCGGGCAGTTTTGGCGCCCCCATCACGTACGCAGTCGGACGCGCTCGCGACGGGCGATCGTTCTCCAACCGCAGCGTCGAGGCGACCCAGTTCGGCCAGGTCATCTTCACCCTGACCGCCTCGTTCCACGTCCCCGAGGACGGCTTCGACCATCAGATCCAGGTGTTCGATGCTCCCGGCCCCGAGGGACTCCCCTCGATGAGCGAGGCGTTGACCGACGTCGGCGACAGCACGCGGGACTGGATGCAGGCAATGCTGGGACGCGTGCCGTTCGAGATACGGCCTGCCGACGAGCTGCCTCAGGTCGCCTGGACACGTGGCGAGACTCCTCCCCCGCGGCAGCGCTTCTGGCTGCGACCCTACGAGCGGCTGTCGGCCGATCCCTATCTCAACATGATCTCGATGCTCTACGCATCGGACCTGTTCCTGCTCAGCTCGACACTGCCGCCGCACCACGTGGTGCTGCCCGAGCTGCAGTTCGGGAGTCTCGACCACAGCGTCTGGCTGCACCGATCCGTCGAGTTCGACGACTGGCTGCTGTTCGAGCAGGAGGGCTTCTGGGCCGGGGGCGGGCTGGGACTGTGCCGTGGGGTGTTCTTCAACCGTCGCGGCCAGGTCGTGGCGAACACTGCGCAGCAAGGACTCATCCGCCCCCCGTCCTGACCCAGGTCGCCCGCGTGCGTGCCTGCCTCGTCGTCAGAGAGTGACCCAGCCCGCTCCGGCCGACGACGCCCTGGCCGCTTCGATGACTCGTTGAGCCCTCAGTCCGTCGGCGAAGGACGGCACGCTGGTGTCCGTGCCCGAGAACGCCGGGAGCCAGTCCTCGAGCATGAGTGCCATGGCCCGGACCAGGCCTCGGGCCGCCTGGCCGTCGGCGTCCGGAAGACGGTGCTTCTGCTGGGTCGACAGCTCACGCTCGACCAACCCGTCGTCGGCCAGGCCCCCCGCGAGGATCCGATCTTTCCGCGGAGCGCCTGACAGGGTCACCGTGCCGGCCGTGCCGAAGGCATCGAACGTCCAGCCCCGTGCGTGGATGCCGACCACCGACGCGGTGATGACGGCCAACGCGCCCGAGTCGAGCCGCATGAGGATGCCGCTGGTGTCGTCCGCGGTGACCTCGAGGGTGTCGCCGTCCGGCAGCTCGCGAGTGGGAATCGACGAACGGACGTCGGCGCACACTGCGACGGGCTCGCCGAAGAGGGAGCAGACGAAGTCGATGTCGTGCACGACCAGACCGTTGAGGTAGCCACCGCCCGATGCGAGGTCGTACATCCACAACGACTGCAGGGGGCGCGAGGGATGCCAGTACGGCCCGCTCTGATGCAGCCGGACGCTGAACGGTGTGCCCACCATTCCGGCGTCCACCTGTTCGCGGACCGTGTACCGGCCGTCCTGCCAGCGGGTCTCGAACGACACGGCGGTCGCCTTGCCGCTGGCTGCCGCAGCGTCGACCATCTCGGCGGCCTGGTCGGCAGTCACTGCCAACGGCTTCTCGCACAGGACGTGCTTGCCCGCGGCCAAGGCAGCCAGCGTCTGCTCGTGATGCAGCTCGACCGGAGTGGCCACCGAGATGAGGTCCAGGTCCTCGCGCTCGACGAACGATCTCCAGTCCGTCGACGTGTCCGAGATGCCGAGCCTGGTGCCGGCGTCGCGGACCGATGACTCGGTGCGGGCACACAGCGCTACCAGCTCATACCCTGGGGCCGCCGCGAATGCGGGCGCCTGAACGTGTGCCCCCCAGCCCACTCCGATGAGTCCGACCCTCAACGGACGGGTACGACTGTCGGGCGTCACAGGACGGCCAGCGCTTCGCGCACGGCCGTCGCGGTCTCCCGGCCCAGCGACTCGGCCGGGACGGAGATCCGGTCGGCCACCCCCTCGACCCGCCGTGCGTAAGCCGCAGGCAGGTCGTCCGGCGAAGCGACGACGGCGAAGGCAGCGAGGATGTCGTCATCGATCAGCGTGCCCATCGTCTCCCACTCCCCCAGCTTCGAGAGTCGCTGCAGCTCAGGCTGCAGCTCACCCCAGCCGTGCACGTCCAGGACGGGCCGGTACGCGGGCGTCGAGCCGTAGAAGGCGATCCGCTCGCGCGCAGCGCGCGCCGATGCCCCCCACGACTCCTCGTCGACGCCCGTGACCACGAACGGCTGATATCGCGTCGTGAAGTCCGAGCGGCTCCTGCCGCTGAGCCGCAGGCCTCGTTCGATCGCCGGTTCCAGGACCTCGGCCAGATATCGGGGCGTCGTGAAGCTGTGCACCAGCAGGCCGTCGGCGACCTCACCGGCGACCGTGGCCATCCTCGCGCCGACGGCTGCGACGAACACGGGCGGCAGACCGGCCGGCAGCGGGCCGGGGTCGAAGGTCGGCGTCATCAGGGTGTGCGTGTAGAACTCCCCCTCGAACGACAGCGGCGTGGTCTCCTGCCACGACGTCCAGATCGCCTGCAACGCCAGCACGTACTCGCGCATCCGGGCGGCCGGCTGCGACCACGGCATCGAGAATCGCCGCTCGATGTGGGGCTTGATCTGCGATCCGAGCCCGAGCTGCATGCGACCGCCCGAGAGGCGCTGCAGATCCCAGGCGACCTGCGCAGTGGTCATGGGATTCCGCGAGAACGCGACCGCAATGGCCGTGCCGATGTCCACCCGGTCCGTGTTGGCCGCCGCGAGAGCCAGTGGCAGGAACGGCTCGCGATCGACCTCGGACGTCCAGACGCCGTCCCAGCCGTCGGCCTCGAATGACCTGGCCAGGTCGGGGACGCCCGCCAGCTCTCCGTGCAATGAGATGTCGACCTTCACCGATCCACGCTCCTTCGTTGACTACCGTCTTGACTCGTCCTGTGCGGCCTCAGCCGAAGCTGAGACCCTCGTTGAGCGTCCACTTCCGGTCGCGTCCACGGACCCAGCCGCTCGAGGCCCACGTGCCGCCGTCGACCGGCAGCACCGTGCCGGTGACGTACGAGGCCATGTCGGAGGCCAGGAACAGCGCCGCATCGCCACACTCCTCGGCCCGGCCCTCGCGGTCGAGCGGTATCAGGCGGTTCATCGCGTCCACGGTCTCAGGAGAGCGCTCGATCCACGTCGACTCGTCCACCGGACCGGTGCGATTGCCCATGTTGCCGGGCGTGATCGTGTGATCGGGTGCGATCGCGTTGACACGTATGCCGTGCTCCGAGAGCTCGAGTGCCATGCTCCGGGTGAAGGCGATCATGCCCGCCTTGCACGCTCCGTAGACCGCGAAGTTGGGCGCGGCACGGCTCCCTTCGATGCTCGTCACGTTGATGATCGATCCGCCGCGGCCGCCGCGGATCATCACGGGTGCCGCGGCGGAGATGCCGGCCATCATGCTGACGAGATTGATGTCGATGTGGCGGCGCCAGCTGCGCTCGCTCTGTTCCAGGAAGGGGCGACCGGACACCCCGCCGGCGTTGTTCACGAGGATGTCGATCCGACCGAACCTCTCCTCGGTGGCGGCGACCATCGACTCGATCTGCCGCACGTCCATGACGTCGGTCGGCAATGCGAGCGCCTGGGCGCCGATCTCCGCCACGCGCTCCGCGACCTCATCACAACGCTCGGGAGAGACATCGGCGATCGTGACGTCGGCGCCCGCCTCGGCGAGGGCCAGCACGATCGCGCGCCCGATGCCGCCGCCCCCGCCCGTGACTATCGCCGCCTTGCCCTCGAGCGACATCTTGGCTACGGACATCCGCCGACCTCCTCACACTGGGTATGGTCGTCCTAATATAGATGAGATAACTCATTGATGAAAGAAGACGGCATGGAACTGTGGGAGCTCCTGGCACGCGAACAGGTGCGGGACGTCTACGCGGCCTACACACACTCCGGCGACCGCTTTCGTCTCGAAGATCTGGCTGACTGCTTCACGCAGGACGGCATCCTGGAGGTCAAGGACCGCAACCAGGCACAAGGGCGCGGCGCGATCGTCGAGATGCTGTCCGGTGGCTCGCGGGTGGCGCAGCCCCCCGCAGACGGCAGCCGGACCTTCATCCGACACTTCATCGCCAACATCCGCTTCGACTCCGTCACCACCCAGCGCATCGAGACCTCGGCCTACTTCCAGGTGCTCACGGCCGCCGGTCTCGACCACTGGGGCCGCTACCGCGATGTGTTCGTGCCTGCCGAAGGGCGCTGGCTGATTCAGCACCGCTTGGCCGCGCTCGACGCATCGGTCGCCGACAGCTGGTTGGCGAATCGCTGAGAACCCACCGATCGGACCCACCATGACCACCGTCACGAGCAGTCAGCCGGCCCCAGGCGTCACGCAGGTGACGCTCAACCGTCCCGAAGCCCTCAACACCCTCAACGACCGGCTCGTCACCGACCTCGTCCGCGTCCTGGACGAGGTGGCCGAGGACCCCGACTGCCGGGTAGTGATCCTGACGGGCCAGGGCCGCGCGTTCTGCGCCGGCCTCGATCTCCACGGCTTCGGTGACGAGGCCAAGGTCGAGGCTCAAGGGGAGATCGTGCGGCAGCTGACGAGGCAGAAGGAGATCGCGGGACTGGCTCAACGCCTGCACTCCCTGCCACAGCCGGTGATCGCCGCGGTCAACGGTCCCGCTGCGGGAGGCGGACTGGCGCTGGTGTGCGCGAGCGATGTCCGCATCGCGGCCGAACCTGCGGTCTTCGCGGTCTCGTTCATCAGGGCCGGCTTCTCGGCGTGCGACATCGGCGTCTCGTGGCTGCTTCCGCGGATCGTCGGCGCAGGCAGGGCCCATGAGCTGATGCTGACGGGCCGGCGGTTCGACGCTGCCGAAGCGTTGCGGATCGGGCTGCTGACCGACGTCGTCGACGCCGACAGGCTTCTGCAGACCGCGCTCGACAAGGCGACCCAGATCATGCTGAACCCTCCCCTCTCGGTCGAATTGACCAAGGAGGGCATGTGGGCTGCGCTGGAGATCTCGGCGTTCGACACCGCGGTCGAGTTCGAGAATCGCCAGCAGGCCTTCACGTCGTTCACCGCCGATCGCCTCGAGGCGACGGCGGCCTTCCTGGAAAAGCGCGCGCCGGTCTACCGACGCCGCTGACACGGCGTCAGGTCACGAGAACTCCGGGGCCTCCTGCCCCTCCCAGATGTGTGGCATGTCGGAGGAGACCTTCCGCGGGAAGACGGGCTTGCGCTTCTCCAAGAACGACATGACACCCTCCCGGACGTCATCGGATGCGCCCTGGATCTCCAGCGCGCGGCTGTCGGCGCGGTGGGCGTCCATCGGGTGCGCGGCACCTGCCATACGCCAGATGAGCTGACGGGTCAGCGCGATCGAGACCGGTGCCGAGTCCGAGACCATCGACAAGGCGAGCGTGCGGGCCGCCGGGAGCAGATCGTCGGGAGCGTGAAGGGCGCTGACGAGTCCGCGATCCATTGCCTCTTCGGTCGTGAAGATCCTGCCGGAATAGGACCATTCCAAGGCGGTCGGCAGCCCGACGAGCCGCGGAAGAAACCATGATGCCGCCGCGTCCGGCACGAGTCCGCGACGCGCGAAGACGAAGCCCACCTTGGTGTCTGGCGTCGCCAGCCGAGCATCCATCGGCAGGGTCATGGAGGCGCCGACACCGACAGCCGGCCCGTTGATCGCAGCGATCACGGGCTTGAGGCTCTCGAAGATCCGCAATGTCACGAGACCGCCACCATCGCGGTGGATGCCGTTCTCGTACCGGCCCCTCGCGGGGGTGTCGCCGTTGGCCGCGTAGTCGAAGGTCGTGTCGCCCGCCGACAGATCGGCCCCGGCACAGAACGCGCGCCCGCTCCCCGTCACGATGACGGCCCGCACTGCATCGTCGGCGTCCGTGAGGTCGAAGGCTGCGATCAGCTCCTCCAGCATCTCGGCAGTGAAGGCATTGAGCCGATCGGGACGTCGGAGGGTCAGGACCGCGATGCCGTCGGCATCGATCTCGAGCGAGATCGTGTCGAAGCCGGCTACCTCGCGGGTCATCGGGGTGCCATCCGGATCGCACCGTCGAGCCGGATCGTCTCACCGTTGAGCATCGGGTTCGACACGATGTGTGCGACCAAGGAGGCGTACTCCACCGGATCGCCGAGCCGGGACGGGTGCGGGACCTGTGACCCCAGCGATGCGAGCGCCTCATCGGGCAACGACTGCAGCAGGGGCGTCAGGAACAGGCCCGGCGCGATCGTGTTGACGCGAATCTTGTGCTGCGCGAGATCGCGGGCGATCGGCAGGGTCATGCCGACCACGCCGCCCTTCGATGCGGAGTAGGCGGCCTGGCCGATCTGGCCGTCGTACGCTGCGACAGAGGCGGTGTTGACGATGACGCCGCGCTCTTCGACCTCTTCGGCCTCTTCGGACGTGGCGACCATGCAGGCCGCCGCGAGGCGGGTGACATTGAAGGTCCCGATCAGGTTGACCTCGACGACACGGCGGAAGTCACTCAGGGGGAAGGGCGAACCGTCCCGGCCCACGACCTTGATCGCATTGCCTATTCCGGCGCAGTTGACCGTGACCCTCAGGTGCCCGAGACCGGCAGCAGCGTCGACCGCCGCCTGGACCTGGTCCTCGTCCGTGACGTCCGCAGGGACGAAGACTGCGTCAGGTCCGAGCTCCTGCGCCACGGACACTCCGTCCGAGGACGCCAGATCCACGATGACGACCTTGGCGCCGTCGGCCGAGAGACGACGGACCGTCGCCAGACCGAGCCCCGAGGCGCCACCCGTCACGAGAGCGACTTTGCCGGCAATGTCCATGCTCCACTCCTCTGCTCCACCGAATGAGTAATCTCAATTAGAGATTTAGATTACCGTTCTCGATCGTCAGGAGCACCGATGAACTCGAACTCTCCGCATGTCGTCGTCGTGTCGGGTGGCGGCACCGGGATCGGCAAGGCGATCACGACCGCCTTCGCCGACGCCGGATCCATCGTCGTGATCGTCGGCCGGCGTGCAGAGATTGTCCGGCAGGTGGCCGCAGGACGCGACAACGTGATGGCGATCCCCGCGGACGTGACCGACCCCGACCAGCTGAGGGCGCTTGCCGCCGAGCTGGAGAGCCGATTCGGGACGATCGACGTGGCCATCGCCAACGCCGGAAGCGGCAACGCCGGTCCGCACGAGGGCCTCGAGCAGGTGGCCGAGCACTGGAACTTCATCGTCCGAGCGAACATCCTGTCGGCCGTGCTCTTCGAGCACGCGCTGCGACCTCTCCTGCGACGAGACGGCGGCCGTTTCATCGCGATCACCTCTGCCAGCGCCAAGAGCAATGGCGGCGAGGTCGCCTACGCCGCGAGCAAGGCAGCCCTCAATCGATGGATCGTGCAGGTCGCTAGCGAGGTGGGCGCGGAAGGGATCACCGCCAACTGCGTCTCGCCAGGCTTCGTGCCCGACACCGAGCTCTACAAAGGTGCCATCGATGAGTCCGCCTACGCACGGGTCGCCCGCGGCATCGCGGTGCAACGCGTCGGCACGCCACAGGACGTCGCCAGCGCGGTGCAGTATCTGGCTTCCGGTGCTGCAGGGTTCATCAGCGGAAGCATCTTCGATGTCGACGGCGGCAGGCGCGCCGGGCCGACGAGTCTCATCAGCTCCAAGAAGTAGCGCTCACCGGGCAGACCGTCAGCCGAGCAGTCTCGTCGCGTGCTCGTCGATCAGCTCGGCACACCGCACGGGGTCCTCGAGGATGAGGTGGTGGTGGAGTCCGGGCATCTCCACGATCTCGACCCCTCCGGCGATCGGGATGCTCTGCAGGTAGGCGATCGTGTCGGCACCCACGATGGCGCTGCGCTCGGCGTAGATGAAGCGAACGGGCACCGGGAGGGCTGCGAGACGCTCCTCGACGTACTCGCGTCGCATCCCGGGCAGGCCGCGCTGATCGTATTTCCACGTCCAGCCGCCATCAACCTGCCGTACGGAGGCTTCGGCCACCGCCGCCAGAATCTCCTCCGCGGGCTCGGGCTGATCAGGAGCCAGCCGGAACTGGCCCAACGCCTCGGCCTTGGTCGCGCGCACTCGCGGCACGCGCTCGGGATGCCAGCCGAACCGAAAGGCAGCACCGGGAGGACGCAGCGCGGTGTCGAGCGTGATGACGCCGCTGATTCCCGCGGGTCGTTCCGCCGCGGCAGCCAGAGCGATACGGCCTCCCATGCTGTGACCCACCAGCACGGGCCGTTCGACGCCGGCCGCCTCGGCGACCGCACGCACCTCCTCGGCCCAGAGAGAGCCGTCATAACCGTCACGATGATCACTGTCTCCGTGGCCGCTGAAGTCGAGCCGGGTGATGCGCCAGCACGGCTCCAGGAGCGGTGCGACCCGGTGCCACCACGAGTGGTTGGCGTGGTGGCCGTGCAACAGCACCAGGTCACGCACCCCGGCGCCGCTCACTGCGAACCTCACGCGTGCTCCCCGCACCTCCACGAATTGATCCAGCGTGTGGTCTCGGGACTCACCGGCCTGGTGGGAAATCTGGGTCACACTCTCACAACCTTGCATATAATTAAGTAACTGATTAATCTAATCAACAGTACTCACATCCATTGATCGAGGGAAGCATGAACATCGAGCAGTCGAGCGACCAGGAGGCGTCGCTGAGATCCACGCGCCTTCTCTCGCGCCGCATCCAGCAGGTTCTCGCGATCGATCCCGAGGCGCCCGCGCTCGCATTCGGCTCACAGAAGCTCACGTGGTCGTACTTCCGCGACGCCGTCGAGGCCCTCGAGAAGCTGTTGGCCGCCGAACCGCGGGCCCATCGGATCGGCATCGTCCTGCGCAACCGTCCTGGGTCGGTGGCGTCCGTGATCGCCACGATCGCCACCGGTCGCGAGATCGTCACGCTCAGCCCACACCTGGGCGACGCCGGGCTCGGTGACGACATCCGCACGCTGTCGCCCGACGTCGTCATCGCCGATCCCGAGGACTGGGCGCGCGAGCACGTCGTCCGCGCCGCCGCCGACATCGGGGCGATCGCGATCGAGTGCTCGGGAGAGCATGGCCTGGTCGCCCACGACGCCACGTGGACGCCGGCCCCCTCGCTCCTGCCCGCGACCGACATCGCGGTGCTGATGATGACCAGCGGGACGACCGGTCGACCCAAACGCGTCGAGCTGACATACGAACGGATGACGGCTGCCTACCTGGCCGCGGGAACGCCCATCAAGGACACCGACCCGGCAAAGCTTCGCCCGGGCACCGCGATCCTGTGGGCATCGCTGGCTCACATCAGCGGCCTGTACTTCGCCGTGGCGCACGTCCTGCTCGGTCGGGAGACGGCCCTCATGGAGAAGTTCGAGGTCGATCCCTGGGTCGAGCTCATGCGCAGGAGCAAGCCGCCGTTCGTCGGGCTCCCACCCACCGCGATGCGCATGGTCCTGGATGCCGACGTTCCGAAGGACGTCTTCGAGGGTGTGAAGGCCGTCGGCTCCGGCACTGCCCCCCTTCCTGCCGCCATGGCCGATGCGTTCGAGGACAAGTACGGCATCCCCGTCCTGGTCACGTACGGCGCGACGGAGTTCGCAGGAGCGATCGCCGGCTGGAGCCTGACCGACCGCAAGCGCTGGGGCACCAGCAAGCGCGGAAGCGTGGGTCGCGCCCACCACGGGATCGATCTGCGCATCGTGGATCGAGATTCCCTCGAGCTGCTCCCGAGCGGTGAGATCGGCCTGCTCGAGGCACGCGGCGGGCAGCTCCCCGAGACCGAGACCGGCTGGACGCGCACGACCGATCTGGCCTCGATCGACGAGGACGGATTCCTGTACATCCACGGGCGTGCCGACGATGCGATCAACCGCGGCGGCTTCAAGATCCCGCCCAGCGTCATTGAGGATGCCCTCCTGGCGCATCCTGCGGTGCTGTCCGCTTCGTGCGTCGGGCTCCCCCACGAACGACTCGGCGAGGTCCCGGCCGTCGCGGTAACCCTGCGTCAGCCCGTCGAGGTCGCCGAGCTGTGGGAATGGCTCGACGGCCGACTCACGCGTTACCAGCGGCCGGTCGACCTCAAGATCGTCGACGAGCTGCCGCTGACACCCTCCATGAAGGTGAGCCGCCCGCTCGTCAAAGCGCTGTTCACCACCCCATCCTGAGGAGAAACCATGACCACGCAGCAGCAGGAGTTCGAGGCCGCAACGGCCGATGTGTTCAACGACGCCGACGTCGACAAGGATCGGGCGATCGCCGGACGCCATTGGGCCGTCCCCGATCATGAGCTCATCGGCACCGCGACCTATGAGTCGATCCGCAACTTCGCGAACGGCTACGGCGATGACAACCCGCTGTTCACCGATCCCGCGTACGCAGCCGGCACCCGATGGGGCGGTCAGGTCGCTCCGCCGATCATGGCTGCAGTCGTCAACACGCCCCTGCGCGGCGAACGCCCCGGCAAGGGCGAACGCGGCGGCAGCTACCGCGGCATCCACGCCTTCGTCTCAGGTGGCACCTGGGACTGGTACCGCCCGATCCGCCCCGGCGACACGCTCTACAGCTTCGGCGGCCTCGAGAGCGTCGAGGAGAAGAGCTCAGAGTTCGCGGGTCGCTCGGTGATTCGCAGAAATCGCAAGGTCAAGATGAATCAGAACGCCGAGGTCGTGGGCGTCTACCGCACCTTGACGGTCCTGACTGAGCGCAAAGCCGCCAAGAGCCGTGCGAAGTACGCAGACGTCGAGTCACCCCACTACACAGACGAAGACCTGGCCCGCATCGACGAGATCTACGCCGCCGAGACGCGTCGCGGTGCCGACCCCCGCTACATCGAGGATGTCGCGATCGGCGAGGCCCTCCCGCCCATGGTCAAGGGCCCTCTGACGACGACCGACATCATCGTCTTCCACGCGGGCGGCTACGGCTTCGTCCCGTACGGCCTGAAGACCGGCCGCATGGCCTATCAGAATCGTCAGCGCATCCCCGCGTTCTACGTCAAGAACGCGCACGGCGTCCCCGATGTCGCCCAGCGCGTCCACTGGGACTCCGAATGGGCCCAGCAGATCGGCAATCCCTACGCCTACGACTACGGCGTGCTTCGCGAGTGCTGGATGCACCACTACCTGACCGACTGGGCCGGCGACGACGGTTGGGTGGTCTCGCAGCACGACGAGATCCGCAAGTTCAACTACGAGGGCGACACCCAGTTCTTCAGCGCCGAGGTGTCCGGAAAGCGCGAGGAAGCCGGCCGGCAGCTCGTCGACATCGTGTTCCGCGCGGTGAACCAGCGCGATGAGGAGACCATGCGCGGTACCGCCTCGGTGTCGCTGCCCAGCCGCGAGCACGGACCTGCTCTCCTCCCGGAGGTCCCTGCCGATCTCCAGCGCAGCGCGATCGAGATGATGACGCGCCATGCAGAGCTGCTGCGCCCTGCCGGTCAGTGAAACGCGAAGGGCCCCTACCACCACGTGGTAGGGGCCCTTCGTCGTTCCCGCGTGGTCAGTACTGCGTGACGCCCGCGTCGACCGTCATGGCCAGAGCCGTGACGTGCTTGGACTCATCAGATGCCAGGAACAGCACGGCATCGGCCACGTCCTCGGCGGCGACCCGTTCGACCGGCAGCATGTTGGTGAACATCCCCGCAGGACGGGGATTGGCTTCGATCGCCGCCCCGATCGCTGCCTGGAGTCCGCCGCCGGCGCTCATGCCGGTCTCCACCCCCGTCGGATGGACGCTGTTGACGCGGATCGAGTCCTTGGCCAGCTCGACCGCGAAGGCCTTGGCCATGCCCGTCACCGCGAACTTGCTCGCGGTGTAGTGCACCATGTACGGCTGAACCTTCAGGCCGGCTGCGGAGCTGATCAGGATGACCGAGCCTCCCCCGCGAGCCACGAGGTGCGGAGCGCCGGCCATGACCGTGTTCCACACCCCGACGACGTTGATGTCGAGGGTGTCCCTGAGGATCTCAGGTGTCGCCCGGTCCCACGGCGCCACGACGCAGATGCCGGCGTTCGCGACGATGATGTCGAGGCCGCCGAGACGGTCAACGGCCACCGCGACCTCGGAGCACAGCAGGTCGTGGTCACGAACGTCCGCGACGATCGCGACCGCGCGACGCCCGGCGACCTCCACGAGACGAACGGTCTCGTGGAGGTCGTCGCGAGAGGCACCCGGGTAGGCGACACTCGGCAGCGGCGCGCAGACGTCGAGGACGATGACATCGGCCCCTTCTCGGGCGAGCCGCACCGCGTGCGCGCGGCCCATCCCCCGGGCCGCACCCGTGACGAGTGCGACCTTGCCGGTTACTCTGCCCGCCGCTGCCATCTCAGTGACTCCCCTGCCTCACTTGGCGATTCCCACGTAGCGCAGATCGAAGATCCCCTGGAAGCCCGCCTGGCCCATCTTGTCGGCACCGACGACCTTGTCCGTCGTCACCACCAAGGACGGAACCTGGTTCATGAAGACGTCCAGGGCCTGCTCGTTGATCGCCTTCGAGGCGGTCTCCAGCAGAGCAACCCGCTCAGCGTCATCGATCGTGGGGTCGAAGGCACCGTCGATCGACTTGCGGACCTCGGCGGGCACCTCACCCACGAACCGGGTCGGGACCAGGTAGTTGTTCTGCAGCGTGAGCGCACCCGTCTGGCTGCCGACCCGCACCTGGAGGGTCGAGTCGTACTTGGTGTCGGGACCCCACGCCGCGACGGCCTGGACCGGGTCGAGCGGTGAGATCTTCAGCTCGACGCCCACTTCGGCCAGCTGTGCCTGGAGAGCCTGCGCCATCTCCGTGACCGGCGAGTACGCGCCCGCGACCATCGTCATGCTGAAGCCGTCGGCCAGTCCCGCGTCGGCCAGCATGGCCTTGGCCTTGGCCGGATCGTACTCGTACTTGACCGGAGGATCTTCGAGGTGGCCCTCGAGGTTCTTGCTCAGCGGCTGGATCGCGTCCGGAGCCTGACCGTCGAGCAGCGACTCGCTGATACCTTCGCGATCGATCGCGTAGTTGAGCGCCTGGCGCACCTCGACCTTGTTCAGGTTCGGCGCATTCGTGTTGAGCTCCAGAGCGTAGAACTGGCCCGTCGGGCTGTACGTCTCGAGCTTGAAGCCGTCACCGAGCTTGGAGACTGCGTCGTACTGCTGGGGCTGGACCAGGCTGAAGTCGGCCTGGCCGCCCCTCATCCCGTTGATGCGCGCATTCGGGTCGGGGACACCCGACATCTCGATCTTGGCGACCTTCTGGGCCTCGGTGTCCCAGTAGCCGTCACGGCGCTCGTAGGTGACGCCCTTGCCGAGCTCGACCTTGGTGGCCACGTAGCCGCCGGAGCCCTGGGGCTTCACGTCGAGGTCCCGGTTGTCGAGGGCAGCGGGATTGATGATGCTGCCGTAGCTGTTCGACAGGACGTACGGAAGGTCCGCGGACGGTCGGTTGGTCGTGATCGTGAGCGTGGTCGGATCGACGACCTCGACCTTGTCGATCATCGAGAGATAGCCCTTGACGGTCGACTTCGGAGAGTTCAGCGCCCGGTCCAGGCTCGCCTTGACGGCGGCCGCGTCGACCTTCGAGTCATCGGTGAATGTCGCGTCGTCACGCAGCGTGAAGGTGGCGGACATTCCGTCTTCCGCGAACTCCCACGACTCGGCGATCATCGGCGCGATCTCCGGGCCCTTCTCGCCCTCGATCATCTGAGTCAGGCGGTCGTACACGGGGGCGACGTAGGCATACTGAGCCGTCGGGCTGGGCGCTGTGTGGGGATCCAGCGCCATGGCCGGGATGACCCAGGTCGCGCGCAGCGTCGCGGAGCGGTCGATCTCTCCTGCGCTGCCCGAGCCGCCCTCGGACTTGTCGGCATCAGAGCCGCCACCGCAGGCGGACAACGCGAGGGTGAGGGCGGCGAGCGCCCCCACCACCGGCACACGAAGGTTCTTCATTCAGGTCTCCTAGACATCGCTCTATGTCCCAGGTCACATCGACCCGGACCCGTTCACCCTCTTGTAATCAGTTCACTATGTCAACCCTGTATACTTATTGGCCGGATTGCCGGGGCGGTGGGGTGGGAGCTATCGGTCGAGCTGGGATGTTGCAGGACCTCGAACAGCGATCACGAGCTTGCCCGTCGTCCTGCGGCCGGCAAGGTCCTCATGCGCGCGGGCGGCGTCGGCGAGCGCGTAGCGACCGCCGACACGGACCGCGAGCGAGCCCTGCTCGAGCCAGTCGAAGACCTCGGCCGCACGCCAGAGGAGCTCCGCGCGCGTCGCGATGTGGTCCACCAGACCGGGGCGAGCCACGCTCAGCGAGCCGCGAGCCAGGCGCTGGAGGTCGAATGGCGGCACGGGACCGCTCGCGGAGCCGTACAGCGCGAGCGTGCCGCGCCTGCCGAGGCTTTTGAGGCTCGCCTCGAAGGTGTCCTTGCCGACTCCGTCATAGACCGCGGCGACACCGTGGCCCGCGGTGAGGTCCCGCACCTTCGCGACGAGATCGTCGGTCCCCGACGCGAGCACCTCGAAGGCGCCCGCCTCACGCGCGATCTCGGCCTTCTCCCGGGTCGAGGCGGTCCCGATCACCCGCCCTCCGGCGAGCCTGACCATCTGGGTGACGAGCAGCCCCGTGCCGCCCGCGGCGGCATGGACGAGGACGGTGTCCCCCGGTTGCACGGGATAGGTCGAGCGCGTCAGGTAGTGGGCGGTGAGGCCCTGGAGAAGAACAGCCGCCGCGGTCTCGTCATCGATCGCATCGGGAAGCGGGATCGCCCGATCGGCGTCGATCACGACCTGCTCGGCGTAGCCCGACTGCGCGATCATCGCCCAGCCGACACGATCGCCGACGTGCACCTCGGTCACGCCGTCGCCGATCGCCGACACGACGCCTGCGCCCTCGTTGCCGGCGACGAAGGGCGTTCTCATCCTGTAGTTGCCCGACCGCTGCTGGACGTCGAGGAAGTTGACACCCGCAGTGGACACGTCGACCCGGATCTCCCCCGGCCCGGGCTCAGGCGTGGCGATCTCGCTCAGCCGGAGCACATCGGGCGCGCCCTGCTCGTTGACGATCATGGCCTTCATGTGGTTCTCCTGAGTGAAAGTGGCAGGGGCATGTCAGGCCGTCCACCGTTCGAAGACGGCCGCGATGCCCTGGCCGCCACCGATGCACATCGTCTCGAGCCCGTATCGGACCTCGCGCCGATCCATCTCGCGCAGCAGATTGGCCATGATGCGCCCGCCCGTGGCGCCGATCGGGTGGCCGAGGGAGATCCCGGAGCCATTGACGTTGAGGCGGTCGTGATCGGCCGATCCGAAGCCCCATTCGCGCGTGCACGCCAGCACCTGCGCTGCGAACGCCTCGTTGAGCTCGATCAGGTCCATGTCGGCGAGCGTGAGCTCGAGCTTGCCCAGGACCTTCGCGACAGCGGGCACAGGACCGATGCCCATCGTGCGGGGAGGCACTCCGGCGACACCCCACCCGGCAAGCCGCGCCAGCGGCCGAAGACCGAGCTGCTCGGCCCGATCGGGCGTCGTCACGATCGCCGCCGCGCCGCCATCGTTCTGCCCGCTGGCATTGCCGGCCGTGACCGTGGCCTGTGCGTCGACGGCGGCCCGGATCGGACGCAATCTCGCGAGCGACTCCATCGTCGTGTCCGGTCGAGGATGCTCGTCGCGGGTGATGATCTGTTCGGGCCTCCTTCGCGTCGCGGGGATCACGACGGGGATGATCTCGGCCTCGAACGTACCGGCGTCGACCGCTGCCGATGCACGCTGATGCGATCGCATCGCGAGCTCGTCCTGCTCGGTCCGCGAGATCGAGTACTGCTCGCGCAGATTCTCGGCCGTCTCGATCATCCCGCCCTCGACGGGAAAGTTCACACCGCCGGACGTCACCCGCGGACGGGCCAGCCGGTCCTGCAGGACGACCCCGTCGCCCCGCACACCCCATCGCATCCCGGTGGCATAGAACTCGGCCTGGCTCATGCTCTCGGCCCCGCCGGCGAGGACCAGATCGCTGACCCCCGTCTGGACCTGCATGGCCGCATAGGCGACGGCCTGGAGCCCCGAGCCGCAGCGACGATCGAGCTGCAGACCGGGGACGCTGACGTCGAGGCCGGCGTCGAGCGCTGCGATGCGCCCGAGGCCTGCGGCCTCTCCATTGGCGTACCCCTGGCCGAAGATGACATCGTCGATGTCGGCAGAGGTCAGTCCCGTGCGCTCGACGAGCCCCTTGATCACGGTCGCGGCCAGTACCGTGACCGGCACATCGCGGAACATGCCGCCGAACCCCCCGACGGCCGTGCGGACGGGCTCGCAGATGACGGCTTCACGCATCACGGAACTCATCACATGAACCTCCCGCCGGTGATCTCCTGGACGGTCCCGGTCATGTAGCTCGACAGATCGCTCGCGAGGAACAGCACGACACCAGCGACCTCGGCAGGCTCTCCCGCGCGTCGCATGGGGATCTCCTCCATCTTCTGGTCCCAGATCCGCTGCGGCATGGCCTCGGTCATCGCCGTTCGGATGAGCCCGGGCTGGACCGCGTTGACGCGCACGCCGAGGTGCGCGACCTCCTTGGCGGCGGCCTTCGTGAGACCCACGATGCCCGCCTTGGCGGCGGAGTAGTTCGTCTGCCCGATCATGCCGACCTTCCCCGAGAGGGACGAGACGTTGATGATCGATCCGCGACCCGCCTCACGCATCACGGCTGCGGCGGCGCGGGTGCCGTTCCAGGAGCCCTTGAGGTGGACGCCGATGACATCGTCGAACTCCTGCTCGGTCATCCTGCGCATCGTGGCATCCCGCGTGATCCCCGCATTGTTGACCATCACGTCGACCGAGCCGAAGGCCGTGCCCGCCAGGGCGACCAGCACCTCCATCTGCGCTGCATCGCGCACATCACACACCGCTGACGCGGCCACGTCGGGACCACCCAGGTGAGCGACAGCCGCCCGGCCGAGATCGGCGTCGATGTCGCCAAGCACGACCCGCGCTCCTTCGGCGACGAATCTCTCGGCGATCGCGAGGCCGATGCCTTGGGCGCCTCCCGTGATCACGGCGACACGGTCTTGCAGCAACATGGATGTCCTTTCAGGGTCGCAGGTGCGAGGGAGTTCGGTCATGCGATGACTGCTCGCCGCCTGAGATCGTCGATCTCGGCGGCGGCGTAGCCGACTCCCGCGAGGACCGACGACGTATGGGCGCCGAGACCCGGGACGGGATCCATCCGGGCCGCCACGTCGCGGAACGTGACGGGTGGCAACAGCGCCGGGATCGGTCCCTTCTCCGTCTCCACCTCCGCCCAGCGACCTCTCTCCGCGAGCTGCGGATGGCCGACCATGTCGGCCACGCTGTTGAGCCGCGCCGCTGGAACCCCGGCCTCGACCAAGGCGTCGAGCAGCTCTCGACTCGTGAACCGGATGGTCTGACCGCTCACGAGCTCGTCGACGGTCTCACGATGACGGCAGCGCTTGACGTTGGTCTCGTAGTCGGGATGATCAGCCCACTCGGGTCGGTCGAAGACCTCGGTCACGAGCCTGACCCACCCCCGATTGTTCTGGACGCCGATGAGCACCTGGCCGTCCTTGGTCGGATAGGCGTCGTAGGGCACGATCGCGGGATGACCGATTCCCATCCGGGGAATCTCCTGCCCCGTGTACATCGACATGTACATCGGGTGGCTCATCCACTCGATCGTCGCGTCGAACATCGAGACGTCGACGATGGCACCCCTGCCGGTCCGGGCCTTGCGGAAGAGCGCACCGAGAACGCCGGACAGCGTGTACATTCCCGCCGCGAGGTCTGCCGTGGGCACGCCGGTCTTGGCCGGCTCCTCGGGCGTCCCAGTGACCGCGATGAGCCCTGTCTCGGCCTGCACGAGCATGTCGTAGGCGCGGTGGTCGCCGAATGGCCCGGACGTTCCGTATCCGGACATGTTGGCGATCACGAGTCCCGGATACCGTGCCGCGAGATCCTCCAGGCCGAAGCCCATCCGCTCAAGTGCACCGGGTGCCAGATTCTGCAAGAAGACGTCGGCACCCGCGACGAGCCGTTCGAGCACCTCGACGCCGGCGGAGCTCTTGAGATCCAGGGCGACCGACTCCTTCGAGCGGTTGAGCCAGACGAAATGACTGGCCAGCCCGTCCACCACATCGTCGTAGTCGCGGGCGAAGTCGCCGCCGTCGATGCGCTCGATCTTGATGATGCGCGCACCCATGTCCGCGAGGTGACGCGTTGCGAGCGGCGCGGCGACGGCCTGTTCGAGGCTCACGACGGTGACGCCCTCGAGCGGTCTCTCCCCCTGGGTGGGGCCGGAGGTGGTCACGACCCCTTGCCGACGTCGCGCAGCAGCTGCCGGCCGACGATGAGCTTCTGGATCTCGCTCGTGCCTTCGTACAGCCGCAGCAGCCGGATGTCCCGATAGATGCGCTCGACCGTCACGCCTCGCATGTAGCCCGAGCCGCCGTGGACCTGCACCGCGAGATCGGCGACCCGACCGGCGGACTCGGTGCAGAAGAGCTTCGCCGCCGACGGTCCGAGTCGGCGGTCAGCACCGCTCAGGTAGGCGGCGGCCGCCTCGGTGACGAGCGCTCGTCCGGCCATGCAGAGGGTCTTCTGCTCGGCGAGCATCGCCTGCACCAGCTGGTTCTCACCGATCGGGCGCCCGCCCTGACGGTTAGTCGATGCAAAGGCGACCGACTCCTCGAGGGCGCGTTCCGCCTGACCGATCGCGAGGGCCGCGATGTGCACCCGTCCACGAGCGAGCACGCTCATCGCCGCCCGAAAGCCCGTGTCGACATCTCCGCTGACGACGGCATCGTGACCCACACGCACGCCGTCGAAGACGACCTCTGCGGTCGAAGCGCCTTGCTGTCCCATCTTCTTGTCCCTGGGGCCGACCGACACTCCGGCGGAGTCGGCGGGGACCAGGAAGACCGCGATCCCCGTGCCGTTCTCGTCGGCAGGACGGGTGCGGGCGAAGACCACGAACAGATCAGCCTCCGGCGCATTCGTGATGAAGCGCTTGTTGCCTGTGATGACCCAGTCGTCTCCATCGCGTTCGGCCTTGGTCGTCAGCCCTGACGGGTCGGATCCGGCCTCGGGTTCGGTCAGCGCGAAGGAGGCGACCACCTGGCCCGACGCGATCGGCTCGAGCCAACGCGACTTCTGCTCCTCGGTGCCGAATCCCACCAGCACCTGACCCGCGATCCCGTTGTTGGTGCCGAACATCGAACGGAACGACAGCGACGTGTAGCCGAACTCCAGCGCGAGCTGGACGTCCTGGGTGATGTCGAGACCCAGGCCGCCGTGCTCGGCGGGAATCGCATAGCCGAACAGGCCCATGTCGGCGGCTTTGCGCCGGATGTCATCGGGGATCGCGTCGCTGTCGGCGATCTCCTCCTCCCTGGGCACCACGTCGTGGCGAACGAAGGCACGCACCTGCTGCCTGATCAGCTCGAAGTCCTCGGCACCGACTGTCGCCTGCTTGCTGGTCATGTGGGTCGCCCTTCAGTCTCATCGCCCGCGATCGAACTGTCGCTCAGCATACACGCATACAGTTCACTCAATAAACGACATGACCCGCGGTTACGAGACGGCGACAGGCGGCGCGCTGCCCAGGTAAGCCTGCTCGATCCGCTGCGGCGACCGGGCCAGATCCGACGCAGCCCCCCGCAGCACTTCTTGGCCATGAGCCACCACGACCGCGGTGTCGGCCAGGTCGAGTGCCAGCATGACGTGCTGCTCCACCAGCAGGATCGCCGCACCGGTGTCATCCGCGACCCGGCGCAGCACGGGCAGCAGCCCCTCGACGATCACGGGTGCCAGACCCATGCTCAACTCGTCGATCAGCAACACCTTGGGATCCTGCATGAGGGCCCGGCCGATCGCGAGCATCTGCTGCTCGCCGCCGGACAGCTGTCCTGCACCGACCTTGAAGCGCTCCTTGAGCGCCGGGAAGTACGACAGGACCTTGTCGACCGTGGTGCCCTTGCGCTGTCGGGACAGGCGCAGGTTCTCCTCGACCGTCAGCGTCGTGAACAGCGCACGGTCGTCAGGCACCAGCACGAGACCGGCGCGCACAGCCGCCCGCGCGTTGCCCGACTTCACCGGGGTTCCGTCGATCTCGATGCTGCCGGACAGGCTCGGCAGGAGGCCGGACGCGGTGAGCAACATGGTCGTCTTGCCTGCGCCGTTGGGGCCAAGCAGCGCGAGGATCTCGCCCTGCTCGACGGCCAGGTTGACGTCGCGGACGACGGGGCGTCCACCGGAGTATCCGGCTGCGAGGTCCTTCAGCTCCAGGATCGTGCTCATGACATGACCTCCACGGGGGCATGAGTGGTGCCGAGGTAGGCCTTGACCACTGCGGGATTGGACTGGATCTCCGCGGGGGTTCCCACGGCGATGACACGACCGAGATCCAGCACGATGATGCGGTCGCACACGTCGAGCACGAGGCCCATGTCGTGGTCGACCATCACGACAGTGACACCGGCGTCGCGGACGCTGCGCAGCCGCTCACCGAGCCACCGGCTCTCGGTGCTGTCGAGGCCGGCGGCCGGTTCGTCGAGCAGCACGACCTGCGGGCCGCCCGCGAGTGCCCGGGCGATCGACACCAGCTGACGCTGCCCCTGGGACAGCTCACCCACGGCGCGGTTCGCGTCGTCGTCGAGGTCGAGCAGGTGGAACAGGACATCGATGTCGGTGACCGAGCCCGCCTCGTCGGCGGAGCCGCGAGCCGCGACCGATCCCACGGCGACGTTCTCGCGGACCGTGAGGTCGTCGTACAGCTCGATGCCCTGGAAGGTGCGGCCGAGGCCGAGCCGGCTGCGCGCATGCGGCTTGACGCCTGCAAGCTTGGTGGAGCCGAGGGTCACCGATCCGGTGGCATCGGCGAAGCCACTCATCGCGTCGATGAGCGTCGTCTTGCCGGCGCCGTTGGGGCCGATCACACCCACGATCTCTCCGCCGAACACGTCGAAGGACACATCGTCCACTGCGACCACGCCGCCGTACCTCACCCCCACGCCGTCGACACTGAGCAGGCGCTCGTCGCTGACCGGCCGTGCAGCGATCTGCTCGACCACCGGCGGCGCCGGGTTCGCCGAGGCCGATCGCGCCGGCAGGAACCGGCGGACGAGCCGACGGACGCGGGCCGCGTGACCGTGCAGGTGGCCGATGAGACCCTCCGGGTACAGGATGACGGTCAGGATCAGCGCCACCCCGCTCAGCACGGTGTAGTAGTCGCCCACGTGCAGCCAGCGCTCGGCAGCCATGAAGATGATGCCGCCGCCGGCGAGCATGCCGGCCAGGATGCCGCCCGAGACCGAGGTGATGCCGGCCAGGTAGACCATCGCGAAGACACCGAGGCCGGCGATGGCCGAGTAGGACTCCGCCGAGGCGACCGACTGTGCGTAGCCCAGCAGCGCGCCGCCCAGACCCGCGATGAAGGCGCCGATGGCGAATGCCAGCACCTTGGTGCGCGAGACGTCGATGCCCGCCGCCGCGGCAGAGCGCTCATTGGCTCGCACCGCGAGCATCGAGGCGCCCAGGCGGCTGGTCCGGAGCTTGGCCACGCCGAGCGCGACCGCGACGAGCACGGCCAGGCACATCAGGCCGAACTGGATGCGCGGGTAGTTCTCGCCCGCGCCGATCCCGAAGTCCCAGCCGAACAGGGTCGGATCGCCGATCGGCGCGCCATCGAGCCCGCCGTTGAGGTCGTTGTTCTTGAACCAGAACGCCTCGAGCGCGACCGCGATGGCAAGCGTGACCACCGCGACGGGCAGGCCGCGGATGCGCAGTGCCGGGAGTCCGAGGACGACACCGATGACCATCGCGATCAGCGCGGCGAGCAGCGGGGCGAGCGGGAACGGGATGTCCAGCTGGTCACCCAGACGGCTCAGCGAGAAGGCGGCGACCCCCGCGAGCGTGAGCTGCACCAACGAGATCTGGCCCGCGAAGCCGGTCACCACGACCTGGGACAGGGCGATGATCGCCATCGTCAGGCTGATGATGAAGGCGGCACGGTAGCTGCCGGTGGTGAGGAACAGCAGCAGGACGGCAGCGGCGACGGCCAGCAGCGTCGGGCCGAGCAGGTGATTCGGCCGCGGAGCACGGCCGAGAGTCTGCTGGATGATGGCGCCCCGGGACGGCAGCGGGCGACCGCGGACCACGAGCAGGACCAGGATCATGACCAGCGGGATGAGCTCGGACAGGCCGGCCTGCGGGAACCACGAGATCGAGCTCTGCAGGTTCGTCATCTCGGACTGCAGCATGCCGATGCCGATGCCGGCGAAGACCGCCGGGCCGATCGCGTTGAAGTTGCCGACCAGGGCCGCAGCCAGGGCCGGGACGATGAACAAGGTGTACGACACCGGGATGAGCGGGACGATCGGCGCGATCAGGATGCCGCTGAGACCTGCGACGGCGATGCTGAGCGCCCAGTTGCCGAAGGCGATGCGGTCGGGCGAGAGGCCGGTGACCAGTGCCCCCTTCTCGGACTCCGCTGCGGCACGGGTCGCCAGGCCGAACTTGGTCATGCGGAAGGCGAGCGTCAGCGCCATGGCCAGGGCCACGATGATCACCGCGAACCAGACCCGGTCCATCGGGATGCGAACGGCGCCCACCTCGACACTGTTGTCGGGGAGGATCGGCTCGACCGAGACCGGCGTCGTGCCGACCCGCATGGCCATCAGCGCCTGGACCACCAGCATGACGCCCACCGAGGCGACTGCCTTGGCGACCGGCGGCGCCGAGCGCAGTGGTCGGAACACCAGGACGTAGAGGAGCGCGCCCAGCATCGCCGCCAGCAGCAGCGACAGCGCCATGGCCGGCACGAGTCCCATCGAGTCGCCGACCGAGACCGTGGTCGGCAGTCCGGGGATCGGGATCAGGAACTCGCCATTGCGCAGGAAGGCGTAGGTGTACGCCACGTAGAGAGCGACTGCACCGGTGCTGAAGTTGACCACACCCGAGCTTCGGTAGGTCAGCACCAGGGCCAGGGCGAGGGCGGCGTAGACCGCACCGTTGCCGAGGCCAAGCAACAAGAAGACAAGATGTTCACTCACCGGTGCAGCCGTTCTCTCAAGGGGTGGGACAGGTGTTGCAAGGGGATGCCCGGCGAGCGGAATCGCTCGCCGGGCCGATCAGACGTCGAGTCCGATCACTTGACGAGCTCGGTCTTCGTCAGCTCGCCGTCCTTCACGGTGCCCACGAGGATCGCCGAGCTGCAGACCGCGTTCAGGCCCGGAACCGCGGTGCCGTCACACGTGAACGTGGCACCCGGCACCAAGGGCAGCGGGACGTCCTTGGCACTCTTGATCGCGGTCATGATCGACTCGCTCGTCGGCTCGCCCTCGAGATCGGCGGTGGCGCGGACCAGGCCGAGCATGCCGGCGTAGCCGATCGTGGCGTAGCCACCGATCTCGGTCTTGGGCGAGTACTTGGCCATCACGGCCTTGTACAGGTTGGCCTCGTCGTTGTCGCCCGAGACATCTGCTGCGGTGAAGACCGCCGCGCCGTCCAGGCCGGAGCCGACGGCCTTGATGGTCGTGGGATCGAAGCAGGCCTGGATGGTCATGGCCGGCACCTCGGTGCCCAGGGTCGCCGCGGCCTTGAACACCGACGTGCACATCGAGGCATCGCCGATGACGATGTAGCCGCCGGGCTTGCCCTTGAGACCGGCGCTCACCTGCGGGGTGGCGTCGGGCAGGCCCAGGGGCACGGGGACGATGTTGATGTCGATGCCGGCGGCCTTGAAGGCCGGTGTGGCGAACGACTTGGCTCCGCCGACGGCCGAGGGAACGTTGATGACGAACGCCGTGACGCTCTTGTAGCCCTTCTGGGCCGAGTACTTGGCCATCGAGACCAGCGTGCCCGGGAAGCCACCGGTCCACATCGCCGCACCTTCGGAGGTCAGCTCCGAGGCAGCGCTGCCCGACGCCGAGACGTAGGGGATCTTCGCCTTGGTGATGATGGGCGCCATCGAGTCGCCGTTACCGGTGGTGGTGGACAGGACGGCGGCGACCTTCTCCTCGACCATCTTGTTGGCGCAGGCGCGCGCGGTCACGGGCTCCTCGTCGTGGTTGCACACGACGGCCTCGATCGGACGACCACCGATGCCGCCCAGGTTGTCGTTCGCGTACTTGACCGCCGCAGCCGTCGACTCCCGCGCCTGCGGGTAGGAGACGGCCGGGCCGCCCTCGGGGTTGACGACACCGATCTTGACCGGGGTGCCCTCCGCCTTGACGCCTTCCTGCGTCCCGGCGGGGAAGGCGGCGCTGCTGTCCTTGTCGCCGCCACCCCCCGATCCCTCGTCCGAGCTGCTGCCACAGGCAGCGGCCACGAGGGCGAGGGCTGACACGGCGGCACCGAACCTCAGCGCCTTCGTTGCGCGCGAGCGCCGGGTGATGCTTCGTGGTGTTGTCATTGACTTCCTTCGGCCTTGGACGGTCATCTCGAGCACGCGCCCGTCCCTGCTGGGCGCCCGGATGGCGTGATCGACGCATCGCGTGATGCACGTCACCTAGGTAGATGAATGAGTTGAATGTAGTCGGTAACCGGCTTCCTGTACACGGATTGGGCGCACTTCCTGGCCATCACCCGCGGCGCCGCGCCTGAATGTGGCGAAGCGACTGCGGTTCAAAGGAAATATCCCCGCGAGTGATCGTGTCTCCCGGAGGTACCAGCGCATCGATCCGGTCGAGCACTGCGGCATCGAGCCGTACGTCGGCGGCGGGGAGCTGGCTCTCGAGCTGCTCCATCGTGCGCGGCCCGATGATCGCCGACGTCACAGCAGGGTGCTCGAGCGTGAAGGCGAGGGCCATGCCGATCAGGTCGAGGCCGGCGCCCGCCGCCAGATCGGACAGTCGAGGCACCAGATCCGCCTTCCGATCCGATCCGGGCGCGTCCAGTCGCCACGTGCCGCGGTCCAGTCGGTCGAAGCGCGAGCCCTCGACCGCGGGTACGCCCCCCGAGTACTTGCCGGTGAGCCACCCGCCGTTGAGCGGGCTCCAGACGATCGCACCCATCCCGTAACGCAGGCAGGCAGGAAAGATGTCGCGTTCGGCACCTCGGACGAAGATCGAGTAGGGCGGCTGCTCGCACCGCACCTTGACGTGCCCCCGGCGCTCTGACGTCCACTGCGCCTCGACGATCGCCTCAGCGGGAAAGGTCGAGGTGCCGATCGCGCGCACCTTGCCCTGTCGCACGAGATCACTCAAGGCGCCGAGCGTCTCGTCGAGATCGGTGTTCTCGTCGAGACGATGCACCTGGTACAGATCGATGTAGTCGGTGTCGAGGCGCCGCAGGCTGTCCTCGCAGGCCTTGATGATCCACCGGCGGGATGCGCCACGCTGATTCGGCACCCGCCCCATGGGGTTGTAGAACTTCGTCGCGAGCACGATGTCGTCTCGTCGCCCCTTGAGGGCCCGGCCGACGATCTGCTCGGACTCTCCGCGCGAGTACACATCGGCGGTGTCGATGAAGTTGATGCCGGCATCGAGCGCGCGTCCGATGATCCTGAGGCAGTCATCCTGGTCCGCATTGCCCATGCTCCCGAAGGACATCGCCCCCAGGCACAGGTTCGACACCTGGATCCCGGTCTTGCCGAGTAGACGCATCTGCATGTGGGTGCTCCATGTCTCTAGCAGGGACGGGCCCGTCCGACCCCTTCATCAATTGAGTTGATGATTACACTTTTTGTGCGTTTCGTGGCACGGATGGGGCTATATCCTGGACGCGTGTCGACGCCGATCCAGACCCCTCCGCCCGCCCGGCCCCGCCCAGAGCTGACCGACCGGTCGCTGTATCCCCGGTGGTACGAGATCAGCACCCGTTTCGGCGACATGGATCCGGCCAAGCACGTCAACAACGTCGCCATTGCACAGCTCTACGAAGAGGGCCGCGTTCGGTTCCACCGCGAACGTGCGGGGAACGATCCGATCGCTGTCGTGGTCGCGCAGATCGCGATTCACTACCTGGGCGAGGTCCATTACCCGGCACCCGTGCAGATCGGGACGGGAGCAGCTCATGTCGGCCGGAGCTCGTTCACGACGTCCCAAGCACTCTTCCAGGGCGGCATCTGCGTGGGGCTGGCCCAGACGACCGCAGTCGTCGTCGACGGCGACGGCGCTGCCACACCGCTGCCCGACTGGTTCCGGGCGTACCTCGAGCAGAGCCGGATCGGCGCACCCGTCAGCGCGTAGACGCGTCCTGGAACCGCTGCATCAGCTCGCGCTTGAGTATCTTGCCGCTGGGCAGTCGGGGAACCGGCTCGAAGGAGACCGAACGAGGCGCCTTGAAGTGCGCGAGCCGGTCGCGGCAGAAGCCGATGAGAGACTCGGCCAGCTCGGGGCCCGGTGTCGATCCTTCAGCCACCTCGATCACGGCGTGCACCCGCTGGCCCATCTCACCGTCCGGCAGACCGATGACTGCGACGTCTCCGACGGCCGGATGCAACGTCAGCGCATCCTCGATCTCGCGGGGATAGATGTTGACGCCACCGGAGAGAATCAGATCGGTTCGCCGGTCCGACAAGTACAAGAAGCCCTCCTGATCGACATGACCGAGATCGCCGAGCGTGCTCCACCCCTTGTCGTTGTACGCGGCCGCGGTCTTCACGGGGTCCCCGTGGTACTCGAAGCGCTTGTTGTCGCTGAGCCAGATCGTGCCGATCTCATGCGGACCCAGCTCGCGGCCCTCGTCATCGCAGATGTGGACGACCCCGGTGAGCGCCGTGCCCACCGAGCCTTTGTGTGTCAACCAGGTCGGCGAGTCGATCATGAAGAAGCCGTTGCCTTCACTGCCGGCATAGAACTCGACCAGCGTGGGCCCGAACCACTCGATCATCCTTTCCTTGACCTCGATCGGGCAGGGTGCTGCCGCATGGATCGCCAGCTGCACGCTCGACACGTCGTACGCGGCCCTGACGTCGTCGGCCAGCTTGAGCATCCGGACGAACATCGTCGGCACGAACTGGGCGTGCGTGATGCGGTGCCGGTCGATCAGGCGAAGCACCGCCTCGGCGTCGAACTTCTCCATCACGACCGCCGTGCCACCGTTGCGCACGGCTCCGATGCACCACGCCAATGGTGCTGCGTGGTAGAGCGGGCCGGTGCTCAGGAACCTGGTCGCGGCGCTGAACGAGAACGCGGCGCGCATCGTGTGGTCGATACTGAGTCCTGTGCCGAATGACTCGCCCGACAGCTCCGGCAGTATGCCCTTCGGCCGTCCAGTCGTCCCCGAGGAATAGAACATGTAGTAGCCCTCGGCCTCGTCGGAGATCGGCTCGCGCGACAGATCCGCGATGGCGGAGTCCAGGTGCTCGACGCCCTCGACCCGCTCACCGACCACGAGTCGAGAGGTCAGCCGCGATGCGGACGCCGCCGCGGGGGCGGCAATCGACTCGAGCGATGACGACGAGATGAGCAGCTTCGCTTCGCAGTTGTCGACGATGTAGGCGGCTTCGGCCGGCGAAAGATGCCAGTTGACCGGCGTGTAGAGCAGGCCGGAGCGCTGCGCCGCCCAGACGATCGGGAAGATCTCGAGCCTGTTCTCCAGCAGGATCGCGATGTGGTCACCCGCCCCGAGTCCGTGTTCGCGGAACAGGTGCGCGATCTGGTTCGAGCGCGCTTCGAGCTCCCGGTACGACAGGGTCTCCCCCGACGCTCCCATGATGATCGCCGGCTTGTCGCCGTGCTCGGCCGCGAGCGTGGTCAGCTGCATCACGAAGTCCTTGTCTCCCGCACGGTCTCCCGCACGACCATCAGTTCTCGTCCCAGCCGAGGAACGAGGCGAAATCTCCGAGCGGTGCGCGTTCGGTCCGGTAGTTGTTCGCGGGCTCGTCCCGGTCCTCGTAGCCGACCGCCAGGCCACAGAACAGCATCCACTCCGGCGGCGGATCGACGATCTCGGCCACGGTCCGGTGGTACGCCGACCATGCCTCTTGGGCACAGCTGCCAAGACCACGCTCCTGGAGCAGAAGCATGACCGACTGCAGGTACATGCCGAGATCCGACCATTGCGCGGAACCCATCTGCTGGTCGACGTAGCAGAACAGTCCCACGGGCGCCCCGAAGAACTGGTAGTTGCGGGCGAACCATGCGCGCCGTGCCGCCTTGTCCTGACGCGGAATGCCCACAGCGCCGTAGAGCTGCTCGGCGTTGCGGAACCGATAGTCGCGATACGGCGAGCTGACCTGCGCCGGGTAGATCGGGAACAAGGACTCGTCGGGCTCGCCGCCCGTCTCGAGCCGTTCAGACATCCGCTTCGTCAGATGCCGCAGTGGCGCGCCGGTCAGCGCAACGATCCGCCACGGCTGGAGATTGCCGCCCGACGGCGCGCGCGACGCGATCTCCAGCACCTCTTCGATCACCGCCCGGTCGAGGGGCGTGTCGAGGAAACCGCGGACGGATCGACGACTGACCATCGCCTCGGTGACGTTCACATGCAGCTCCTGGCCTCGTCAAATATAGTTAACGAAGTTATAATAAATGTCATGAGGCAGCAAGGCACGGATCGTCTCGATGAGCGGAGTTCCCCATGACCGTCGGCGAAGCCCCCTCGAACGGCCGGTCACCCAGGACTGTCTCGCTCTCCGGCGCCGACGGGCTCAAGCTCGCAGCCGACATCTGGGGGCCCGACACCGGCCCCAGCGTGCTGATGCTGCATGGCGGCGGACAGACTCGACACTCGTGGAAGGCCACCAGTCGCGTCCTGGCAGATGCCGGACTCAGGGTCGTCGCGCTCGATCTGCGCGGGCACGGCGACAGCGACTGGTCGCCCGACGGCAGCTATGGATTCGAGAAGAACAGCGAGGACGTGCTCGAGGTGCTCGACCAGATCGACACCCCGACCACGATCATCGGCGCGAGCCTCGGCGGATTGACCGGCCTTCTGGCGACCGCGGCCGCGCCCGACCGGGTGAGGCGACTCGCGATGGTCGATGTCGTCCCGCGCTTCGAGGCCGCCGGGAGCGCCCGCATCCGCGACTTCATGCGCGGAGCACCCCGAGGCTTCGCAAGTCTCGATGAAGCGGCCGACGCGATCGCTGCCTATCTACCGCACCGGGAGAAGCCGCGATCGACCGATGGCCTTCGTCGCAATCTCCGGCTGCGTGACGACGGCCGTTGGTACTGGCACTGGGATCCCCAGATGATGGAGAAGCCGCCGACCACCACCCCGGGGGAACGGTCTGCCCAGCTCGAGGCCGCCGCGCGAACGATCACGGTCCCGGTGCTTCTCCTCCAGGGCAAGCTGTCCGATGTGATCAGCGATCACGGCGTCGAGGAGTTCCGCGGTCACGTGCCGCACCTCGAGGTCGTCACGCTGAACGGTGCCGCCCACACCGCGGCGGGCGACGACAACGACGCGTTCTCGGCCGCTGTCGTCGAGTTCTGCTCGCGCCCCTGACGCGAGCACGGCGGTCAGGCGCCGAGCATCGTCATGCCGCCGGTCACGGACAGCAGCTGCCCCGTCACGAAACGGGAACCCTCACCGGCCAGGAAGACCATCATGGGCCCGAGATCGCGCACGGGATCGCCGAGACCTTCCCCGGATGAGCTGCTGACAGCCATCCTCGTCGCCAGCGACGCATGCAACGCCGCCGCCCCCGCGGGGCCCATGTACTCGCGAAGCCGTTCTGCACCAGGCGTCTCGACCGCTGGCACCAAGGCGTTGACCGTGACTCCCGACGAGCCCCACGACCGGGCGGCGGCTCGCGTCCAGCTGTGCACAGCACCTTTGCTCAGCGAGTACGCAGCTGCGTGCGCCACCCCCGTGATCGCCTCGCCCGAGCCGAGATTGATGATGCGTCCCCCACCGCCGCTCATCGCCCGAAACGCCGCCTGATTGGCGAACACCGTGGCCTTGACGTTGGTGTCGAGCATGTCGTCGAGCTCCGCGCGAGTGACGTCCCCGGCCAGCCCGGGTGCCCACCTGCCGGCGGCGTGCAGGAGGACGTCCAGACCGCCCATCCCGCGCGCGGCCTCGGCCACCGTGGCTTCGGCGTCCTCCTCGTCGCGGAAGTCGCACGGGAGCCATCTCGCCAGTGCCTCGACGTCGGATCCCGGCCTTGAATGACGGTACGTCGCGGTGACGGTCGCACCCTCGGCCGCGAACACGTGCACGGCCGCCGCGCCGATGCCGGTCGCCGCACCGGTCACCAGGATCCTTCTGCCTTCGAGCTGCCTGCCAGTCGTCATGTCGCCCTCATCTCGATCACGACCTTGCCGGTCGCCTTCCGCTCGGCCACGAGGCCCAGCGCCTTGCTCACGTCGTCGAGCGTGAAGACGTCAGTGACCAGTGGCGCCATCCCTTGTGCCACGAGATCGGACATCGCGCGGGTGGCCTGCCGGGTCGCGTCGGGACGATGCGTGCCCATCGTGCGCAGCTCGACGCCACGGACGAGGACGTTCTTCAGCAGCACCAGGTTGAGCGGAATGCGGGGAATCTCCCCGGCAGCGAAGCCGACAGTCACGAACGTCCCGCCCCAGCGGATCGCCCGCAGGGCCTGCTCGGCATAGCGGCCGCCGACGGGGTCGACGACCAGATCGGCTCCGCGTCCGGTGATCTCCTTGATCCGCGACTTGAGGTCCTCCTCGTCGTACGCGATCCCCTCGTGAGCACCGAGATCGAGGCAGGTCTGCACGCGCTCTGCAGTCGACGCCGCCGCGATCACCCGCGCACCCAGGCGCGCGGCCAGGTCGACCGTCGCCGTGCCGACTCCTCCGGCCGCACCCAGGACGACGACCCAGTCGCCGCTCGCGACATCACCCACGGTGACAAGAGAGTGGTAGGCCGTCAGGTAGGTCACCCGGAAGCCCGCGGCATGGACCATGTCCAGACCGTCGGGAATGGCCGAGACGGCATCCTCGGGCACGCATATCTTCTCGGCGAATGCACCGGCACCGGTCGAACCCATGACCCGGTCCCCCACCCGGAAGGCAGTGACGTTCTCGCCCACCGCGCTGACCCGACCCGCGAACTCACTGCCGGGAGTGAACGGAAGGGCTGTCGAGATCTGATACTTGTCGGCGATCGTCAGCACGTCCGGAAAGTTCAACGCCGCCGCTTCGATGTCCACGACGAGCTGCCCCGCGCGCGCCTCGGGATCGGGGATCTCCCGGATCACGACACGGTCAGGGCCGCCGTACGCCTCAACCCTGGCCGCGCGCATGGCCGCCTTGCTGCTCGAAGATCGACCCGCTCATCGTCCCTGCCAGACCGGCGGGCGCTTCTCGGCGAATGCCAGCACGCCCTCCTTGGCATCTGCCGACGCACTGTTGCGAGCCGTCTCCTCGGCCGACAGCTGCCACCGCTTCTCATCGCCGTCGGGCACGCCGTCTCGGATGCCCAAGGCGATGCGCTTGCTGGCCTGGACCGCGAGCGGAGCGTTGGCCGCGACCTTCTCGGCCAGCGCGAGGGCTTCGTCGAGCAATCGATCGCCGGGGACGACCCGGTTGACCAGATTCAGCTCGAGAGCCCTCGAGGCGTCGATGGGCTCGCCCGTCAGGAGCATCTCCAACCCGACCTTCCTGGGCACCTGATCGAGGATGCGGAACGCCCCGCCGGCCGCCGCAATCAGTCCCCGCTTGACCTCGGGGAGACCGAACCGCGCAGTGTCTGCCGCAACGATGAAGTCGGCTGCAAGCGCGATCTCCATTCCTCCGCCCAACGCAACGCCGTTGACCGCAGCGATCGTGGGCTTGGAGAACACGCGGCGACTGAAGCCGGCCAGTCCCCACGCCTCGCGGCCGGGCGGGAGGATCGGCTCTCCCCTGCCGATCGCCTTGAGGTCGGCACCCGCGCTGAAGGCCGCGGTGCCCGATCCCGTGATGACGATGACGCGCACGTCGGGGTCGTTCTCCGCTGCATCGAAGGCATCGCCTGCCGCGGCAGCGAGTGCCATGTTGACGGCATTGCGCGCCTCCGGTCGGTTCAGCGTGACCACGACGGTGTGGCCGCGCCGCTCGACAAGCACTGGATCTGCTGAAACGTCTGTGTGGGCCGACATCGCTACTCCGTCACATCGCGGTCAATGAGTTATAGAATTGTATTCTTGCATATCCCCCGGCTCGTCGTCCCGTCAAGAATGCGGTTCCGTTAGGATGCGACGGGTGAACGTCAACGAACCGACGCGCCAGGACCTGCCGAGCTCGCTGGCTCAAGAGGCGATCCGGCGCAGCCTCAGCCGCCGGCAGGACGCTGCGGAGAACGACGTGCGCCGCATGATCGAGGTGGGGCGCGAGCTTCTCAGCGAAGGAAGCAATCCGCGTGTGGCCGACATCGTCGGGGCGGCCGACCTGTCGAACGACGCGTTCTACCGCTACTTCCAGAGCAAGGAGGACTTCGTGGCTGCGGTCGTCGAGGACGGCGGCCACCGGCTCTTGGCCTATGTCGAGCGGAAGATGGCCGAGCACGACCGCGCGGGGGCCCGCCTGCGCGCAGCCGTCAGCGCCATCATGAGCCAGGCCGGCGATGCCGAGATCGCCACTGCGACCCGCAACATCCTGGCAAGCTCGATCGGCCGCAATCAGCGTGCGACAGGCGCACGCAACCGACTCGAGGCCGCGATGAGCGGGCTCCTGCGCGATCCGCTGATCGAGCTCGGCTCAGCCGACCCCGACCGCGATGCCCGGTCGGTCGCGGCCATGCTCATGGCGCAGATGGAGAACTTCCTGTGGGATGAGCATCCGCCTTCGGAGGACGATCTCGAGCACGTCCTGACCTTCATCGAGAAGGCGGTCGCCCCTACGAGGTGATTGCGGTGCCACACTGGTTGAGTTGACTCTTTTGCCGCATTGCGATCCAACCAGGGAGCGAAGCATGACCGTCGCCGCACCGCCTTCGATCATCGACCTGACCGGAGAGGTGGCACTCGTCACCGGTGCATCCTCGGGCCTGGGTCGACATTTCGCCCTGACCCTCGCGGCCCACGGCGCCACTGTGGTGGCGGCCGGCAGGCGGCGTGACCGACTCGCTGACGTCGTGGCACAGATCGTCGATGCGGGCGGCGCCGCCACAGCCGTGCCGATCGACGTGACGGATCACGAGTCCATGCTGACTGGCTTCTCCACGATCGCAGATCTGGTCGGCGATCCGACGATCCTGGTCAACAACGCCGGCATCCCAGACGCGCAACGCGCCACCAAGATGCCCGTCGAGCTGATCGATCAAGTGATCGCCACCAATCTGCGCGGGCCGTACATCATGGCCTGTGAGTTCGCGCGCCGCCTGATGGCCCAGAAGCGCGGCGGCCGGATCGTCAACATCTCCTCGATGGCGGCATTCGACTACGGCGGCGACGGCGCGGCGCTCTACTCGATCACCAAGGCCGCCGTGAACCGGATGACGGAGGCTCTCGCCGTCGAATGGGCGAAGTTCGACATCAACGTCAACGCGATCGCGCCGGGCGTGTTCGCCTCCGAGATGACCGACGGGATGCTGAAGCGCATCGCCGACCCACGTGGCACCTTCCCCCGCCAGAGGATCGGCGACGCCGATCAGCTCGAGAGCACCTTGCTGTACCTCGTGTCCCCGGCATCGGGATTCGTCACGGGCACGGTGATCAAGGTCGACGACGGTCAGCTGCGCCGATGAGGGTCCCGAGCGTGCCGCGTCAGCCGACGATGTCGAGGGCCTCCTGCACCAGACGCGGGAGGGCCGGGAGCATTCGCCCGTTCGAGATGCTCATCCCGCCGCTCTTCAGATCGCGCTTGATCAACAAGGCTGTCGCGGCAGCCTCCTTGTACTTGGTGAGCGCGTCAAACCACGGAAGGTCCGCAAGGGTGGCGTCGGCCGCGGTCTCGTAGGCCCGGATCAGCTCCTGCCGAGTCGGTGTTCCCGCCACCACACCGGGCTCGACGGCCGGGTGCTGAGCCTCGTCGGTGAAGAAGGTGAACCAGGTCATGTCGATGCGCGGATCCCCGAGTGACCAGATCTCCCAGTCGATGATCGCGGTCAGCCGACCGCCTTCGCACAGCGTGTTGCCCAGCCGGTAGTCACCGTGATTGACCACCGGGGCCATCGCCTCCGGCACCGTGGCGTGCAGGGCTCGTGCGGCTCGCGCATAGTTGCCGCTCAGCTCCGTGGGGACTGTCTCGAAGGCGCGGGTCCAGCGATCGATCTCGTCGCCGAGCGTGACGACGGGCTCGTCGCCCAGGCCCACCGCGGCGGGCGACACCCGATGCAGTGCGGCCAGCACCTCCATCGCATCGAATGAGCGGGCCTTGGTCACATCAGGGCTCGGCCGGGCCTCGTCCGAGGCCAGGTTCGGCTCGACGCACTCGCCGGGCACCATGCTCATTGCGAAGAAGGGTGGGATCTCAGGCGGATCTCCGGCGTCCTCGAACAGGGCCCTCGGGACGAGCACTCCCTCCTGACCCTCGAGGGCGCGGAACAACCGCGCTTGACGAAGGACGTCGCGGTTGCGCAACGGCGGCAGACCTGGCGGCGCGACCTTCAGGACCACCTCGTCGCCGTCGGCGACTCCGCCCACGACATCGAGCACGAAGGTGAGGCTCGACGCGCCGCCGGTCAGGGGCCGCAGATTCTCGACGGCGCTCCCTTCAGACCACTGCGCCACAGCACGCTCAGCCCGGGCCGTGATGTCCAGCAGCAGCTCGTCGCTCACATGACCAACACGCACGATGCGCCTCACTTCGATATCGGGGCAGATTGAGAAACTATCTCGCCAGAACGTGATCCGAAGGTAGCAGAATGCTATTCTGCTCGGGCGATGCCGTTCGGCGACTGGCCCTACGACAGACCCGAGCACAGGAGACATAGCTATGTGGGACTTCTCGACCGACGCGGACTTCCAGGAGAAGCTCGACTGGATGGCCACCTTCGTCCGTGAGGAGTGCGAACCTCTCGATCTCTTGTTCGGCCATGCGGGCGATCCGTACGACGTGGACAACCAGGCCGCACGAAAGATCCTCAAGCCGCTGCAGGAGCGGGTGCAGGAGGAGGGCCTGTGGGCCTGTCACCTCGGCCCCGAGCTCGGCGGGCAGGGCTACGGGCAGGTCAAGCTCGGTCTCATGAACGAGATCCTGGGCCGCTCCTATTGGGCACCCACTGTCTTCGGGACCGCAGCACCCGACACCGGGAACGCCGAGATCCTCGCGATGTTCGGCACCCAGGAGCAGAAGGACCGCTATCTCCAGCCCCTCCTCGACGGCGACATCGTGTCGTGCTTCTCGATGACTGAGCCGCAGGCGGGCTCCGACCCCAAGGAGTTCACGTGCCGCGCCACCAAGGACGGTGACTCGTGGGTCATCGAGGGCGAGAAGTGGTTCTCGTCCAATGCCCGGTACGCCGAGTTCCTCATCGTCATGGCCGTGACCGATCCGACGGCCAAGGCCCATCAGCGGCTGTCGATGTTCATCGTGCCGAAGGAGACCCCCGGGCTCAAGATCGTGCGGAATGTGGCCACGATGCTGGAGCGTCCCGAGCTGGACGAGGGCACGCACGCATACATCCACTACGACCAGGTGCGGGTGCCGGCCGATCACATGCTCGGCGGCGTCGGCGAGGGGTTCACGGTCGCGCAGGCCCGCTTGGGCGGCGGCCGGGTGCACCATGCGATGCGCACGGTCGGCAAGTGCCAGCGGGCGCTCGACATGATGTGCGAGCGGGCACTCTCCCGGCGCACACAGGGTGAGCTCCTGGCCGACAAGCAAGCGGTCCTGCACTACATCGCCGACTCGCGGATAGAGCTCGAGCAATTCCGGCTCCTGGTGCTGAAGACCGCGTGGATCATCGACAACCAACCGCACGGCACAGCACGTGAGTACATCGCGATGTGCAAGGTGCAGATGGCCAAGATCTACCACGACATCATCCAGCGGGCGATCCAGGTGCACGGCTCGCTCGGCACCACGACAGAGCTCCCGCTCTACGACTGGTGGGCCGGCGGGCTGTCGCTCGCCCTCGCGGACGGTCCGACCGAGGTGCACAAGAACGGGGTCGGCAAGCAGACGCTCAAGGGGTACACCGCCGCTCCCGGGCTGTTCCCGACCGAGCACATCCCACCCAGGCTCGAAGCCGTCCGGGCCAAGTACGCCGACGTGGTCGAGGAGTTCGCGCTGTGAACGATCTGTTCTCACTGGAAGGCAAGGTCGCCCTGGTCACCGGCGGAAGCCGGGGACTCGGTCGAGAGATGGTTCTCGCCTTCGCGAAGGCCGGCGCAGACGTCGTGATCACGAGTCGCAAGGTCGAGGCGTGCGAAGAGCTGGCCACCGAGGTCCGGGCCCTGGGACGGCGCGCCCTGCCGGTGGGCTGCCACGTCGGCAGATGGGACGAGATCGACGCGCTCATCGAGCTCGCGTACGCGGAGTTCGGCACGATCGACATCTTGGTCAACAATGCCGGCATGTCGCCTCTCGCGCCGTCGTCGGAGGAGACCAGCGAGGAGCTCTTCGACAAGGTCATCGGCGTGAACTTCAAGGGCCCGTTCCGTCTCGGCGCCGTCATCGGCCGGCGGATGGCCGAAGGCGCGGGCGGCTCGATCATCAACGTCTCGTCGAGCGGCGCATTCATGCCCCAACCCAGATTTGGCCCCTACTCGGGCGCCAAGGCCGGGCTCAACGCCTTGACGTCGGTCTTCGCCCGTGAGTACGGGCCCACGGTGCGCGTCAACACGATCTCGGCCGGTCCGTTCCTGACCGATATCTCGAAGGCATGGACCGAGGAGTCGCGGCAGGCGACGCGCAGTGCGATCGGCCACCCGGGCCGGCCCGAGGAGATCGTCACCACAGCGCTCTATCTCGCGAGCGATGCGTCCAGCTACACCACCGACTCGCTCATTCGCGTCGACGGCGGCCTCTACTGACGTGACCGGATCCCTCACCGACCGCAAGGTCATCATCACGGGCGGCGGCAGCGGCATGGGAGCTGCGCTGACACGCGCATTCCCGGCGCTCGGTGCCGATGTCGTCTCCCTGGACATCGATGAGGAGTCCGGCAGGCTGACGGCTCGCGAGTCCGATGCCTCGTTCGTCCGCTGCGATGTGTCGAGCCAGGAGTCCGTCGACGAGGCCTTCGCCGCGGCCGTGGAGCTTCTCGGCGGACTCGACGTGCTGATCCACGCAGCCGGTATCGCTCCCGCGAGTCCCGCGGCGGAGACCGATGTGGCGTTGTGGAACCAGGTGATGGCGGTCAATGCCACCGGCACCTTCCTGACGAACGTGGCAGCCTTCGCTCACCTCCGCGATTCCGGTGGCAGGATCATCAACTTCGCGTCGGGCGCGGGGGTCAAGGGATATCCACTCAAGGCCGCTTACGCGGCCAGCAAGGGAGCTTCCCTCGCCTGGATGCGTTCGATCGCGGTCGAGTGGGCACCCTTCGGCATCACGGTCAATGCGATCGCACCAGCGATCTGGACGCCGATGTACGACCGGACCCGCGCATCCATGTCACCCGAGGCGCTGCTCCAGCACGACCAGACCATGTCGAGAACCGTCCCGCTCGGCGGCAAGCTGGGTGACGCCGGGACCGATCTCGTGCCCGTGCTCGAGTTCCTCGCGGGTGACGGTGCCCGATTCATGACGGGGCAGGTCTTCCCAGTCGACGGCGGCCTGCTGATGATGCGGTAGGCGCATGAAGCGTTCAGATCGAGAGGGGCATCCCGCCGCTCACCCTGAACGTCTCGCCCGTGATGAAGCTCGAGTCGTCCGAGCACAGGTAGAGCATCATCGTGACGATGTCGTCGATCTCACCGAGGCGGGGTATCAGCTGCTTGCCGTGAACGATCGAGTCGACGAGCTCCTGCGGCAGGTCGGCGATCGCATTCGCGATGCGGATGAGCCCCGGCGAGATCGCATTGCAGCGGATGCCCGAGGCCGCAAGCTCGTGGGCGAACGCGATCGTCAAGCCTCTCACGGCCAGTTTCGAGACGCCGTAGGGAGATGCCGAGCTGTTGCTCGCCATGGAGGCGATGTTGACGACGCGACCGCCGCCGCGCTCCTTCATGGCCGCGGCGGCCGCGACCGTGCAGTTGACGACGCCCATCACGTTGACGTCGAACAGAGCGCGCACATCGGCTCGGTCCAGCACCGAGAACGGCTGGTTGTACTTGGTCAGGTGCAGGCCCGCATTGTTGATGAGGATGTCGATGCCGCCGTGCTCGGCCACGGTGGTCGCGATCGCCGCCTCGACCTGGCTCTCATCGGCCACATCGCACCTCACCGCGCGGGCGTCGATGCCCTCAGCCCGCAGCGCGGCGGCCGTCTCCTGCGCGACCGCCTCATCGAGGTCGGCGAGGACGACCGCCGCACCTTCGCGGCCCAGGGCCTCGGCGAAGGCCCGCCCGAATCCCCTCGCGCCGCCCGTGATGAAGGCGACCTGGCCTGCAAAGCGCGTCATCTCACAGCAGCCCGAAGGTCTCCGCGTAGCTCTGCAGGGCGTCAACCGTCTGGGCGACGCTCTCCCCAGGAGGCTGCAGGACGAACGAGTCGACACCGGCCTCCGCGAGCCGGCCGAGGTGGTCTCGGTGCTCCTCCACGCTGCCGGGGCTCCTCAGGTACCTGCACTCAGGCGTCTGCACCTGGATCTGGATCGTCGTGCCATCGCCCTGCTCGGCAACGGCCAGCTCGCGCACCTCGGCGATCCGCGCGGCGAGAGCCTCGATCGTCGCGAGCGCCGGGGTGCGGCTGGTCCGGGCGATCTCGGCGCTGACCATCAGGGGGCTCCAGCCCTGGTTGCGCGCGGCTCTGCGACGCGCCAGTCCGCTGTTGCCGCCGATCATGATGGGTGGCCCACCGGGCTGCACCGGACCGGGAACCGAAGCGACTCCCCTGCCCTCGAAGTGCTTGCCCTTGTGGCTGAACGGCACCTCGGTCCAGAGCCCCCGCATGACCTCGATCGACTCGTCGAACAGCTCATTGCGGTTGTCCATGTCGACGTTCAGCGCGAGGAACTCCGAGCGGAGATAGCCGGCTCCCGCGACGATCGACGCCCGACCAGCCGAGAGCCGGTCCAGCGTCGCGAACGCCTTCGCCGCGACGAAGGGATTGTGATACGGCAGGACCACGAGATACGTCATCAGCCGGATGCGCTGCGTGACGGCTGCGCAGAACGAGAGCGACGAGAACAGATCGAGAGACTCGTGTCCGCCGGCGTCGAGCCACTTCTTCGACGGTGCCGGGTGCTCGGTGAAGGCGATCGCGTCGTAGCCCCCGGCCTCGACCGCGCGGGCGATCTCGGTCATCCCCTCGGGGCCCACGAGAGCGGGGTCGTAACCGGGCGCACTGACGGGATACTCAACCGTGAACTTCATGCATTCTCCTCGAGGACTCAGGTGTCAGGACTGCTGTGCAGCGCGGCCGAGCACGTCGAGCACATCGCTCGTCGTGGTGACCGTGGCCAGGAGCGGGAGCGTGTGCCGGACCTGCCAGTCGTGCGACTCCGTCGACGAGCCCGCGATGCAGTCCTCGGGGACGACGACGCGAAATCCGCGGTTGATCGCCTCGAGGCTGGCACCGGGGATGCCGACGTCGGTCGAGACTCCAGCGAGGATCACGGTCTCGATGCGCTGATGGCGCAGGTAGGCCTCCAGCTCGGTGCCATGGAACGGCGTCAGTCCATGTACCCGCCGGATGCGGATGTCGCTGTCGTGCGGCGTCAGGTCCGGATGAATCTCGGTTGCCGGCTTGCCGGCCACGATCCCACCCTTCTTGACCAGACCCCCGAGCAACAGGCAGGAGGCGTCGGTGCCCACGTAGTCCGGACGGGGCTCGATCGTCGAGTGGAAGACCGGCATGCCCCGCTCACGGCAGGCGGCGGCGACCGCGGCGATGTTGTCCACGACACCGCGGCTCTTCGCATGCGCGGCCAGCGGCGCATTCGTGGCGATGTCCGGGTTGATCATCCCGTTCTGGCATTCGTGCATGACGAACGCGATGCGCTCACCCTTGTCGAGACTACGCACACTCATGGTCAACCCTTCGTCGATTCTGACATCGTCTTGATGAGCCCCAGACTTGCTCGGGCATACGCCTCGCGGCGCCGGTGGCCCACGAGGAAGGATGGCGAAGCCAGGTAGGCGACGTCCGCCGCCAAGGAGTCGCCGCGACTCTTGAGCGTGGACAGAGCGTCTGCGGTGCTGCCGCACACGGCGATCGCGCCGAGCATCTGATCGGTCACGGCTCGGGCCATGCCGTCGGTGTCGCCCGATGCGAAGGCGTTGCGGATCGTCTCGACCTGCGACTGCCAGCCGTGGTGCTCGACGTACGGATCGTAGGTCTTGACCGTCAGGTAGAACGCGACCATGCGGCGGGCGTCCTCGACCGCGCGCTCCGGATCGTCGTCGTTGACGGCCGTGATGACCCAGCCGTGCTCGACCGCCTTCACATCCCGCTCTGACTGGTTGGCGCCGCGCACCATCGCCGGCCGGACGATCTCGTCCCACCAGCTGCTGGTGAAGAGGCCGTGCCCGATGACTCCGTCGCCGACCCGCGCGGAAGCCGCGGCCATGCGCTTGTTGAATCCGGCCAGCAGCACCGGGGCATCGATCCGGCCGAGCACCGGCGCGCCGACCTTGGCGTTGATCTTGAAGTACTCACCGTCGTACACGACAGGCTCGCCGTTCTCGGCGTGCAACCAGGCCCGGACAGCGCCGATCAGATCGCTCATCCTCTCGACCGGGCGATCTGCCTCGACGCCGAACCAGTCCCGGTTGATCGTGTAGGCGCCCGAGCCCAGGCCCAGGAACAGCCGGCCGGGTGCGATCTTCCACATCGAACGGATGGCTGCGGCGTGCGCGTACGGTGTGCGCGCGAAGGCGTACGCAATGCCTGGCCCCACGGTCGCGCGCTGCGTCCCCGCCACCATCTCTGCCAGTGTCGAGTAGGCCTCGTGATCGACGAACTCACCGCTGCAGAAGTAGGAGACCCCCGCTTCTTCGGCTTCGCGGGCAACGTCTGCTCCGGGCCATGGCAAGCCAAACTGCATGTCGACACCTCTTCAATCGTTTAGACTTTTATACTATATGGCCGGGCGCGCAGTCCAGCGATGGACGGCCACGTCAAGACGTGAAGCGAGCTCGCCACCTCTCGAGATCCTGCGGCGAGGCGCCGTGATCGACGAGCCAGGAGCTCGCGCCCCCCGGCCAGTCCATGAATCGGGCGACGACGTGTCGGATCGCATCTTCGGGCGCGAGCAGCCATGCGGCGGGGATGTCGGGGCGGCCGGGCAGTGGAACCTTGCCCTTGCGCTTCCAGCGCGTCCGCAGCGACTCCATGTTGTCCGCTGTGACCACATAGTCCGCGACCACCGCCTCGGGCTCGACATCGGCCGCCAGCAGCAATGCAGCAACCGCGATCCCGGTGCGGTCCTTGCCGGCCGCGCAATGGATCAGCAGAGGCCCGTCCGCCTGTGCGGCCACGGCCAGGACCCCCGCGATCCGCTCGGGGACCGAATCGAGGATGTCGGCGTAGAGGCCCGCCAGATGAGGTGATCGTTGCGAGGTCGGCGCAGCCGCGTCATGCAAGGGGTGGTGATGCAGGCGCGTCTCGCCGGTCCATGCGTGTCCGATGACATCCCGTTCAGCCTGGGAGCGCAGGTCCAGGACGGCTGCGGGCGGCCAGATCGGGACGTGGTCCGGATGTTCGTCATCGGGATATGGGGCGTCGCTGCGGTAGAGGACGCCCGCCTCCGTGACTCCCCCGCCGACGACCGGCAGGCCGCCCAGGTCGCGCAGGTTGACCAGCCCCTCGACGACCGTCATCGCCCGATCTCGTTGAACGGCACGTCCTTGTCGACCCGCGGCTCGGGCGGCAGCCCCAGCACGCGCTCCCCCAAGATGTTGCGCATGACCTCAGATGTCCCGCCCTCGATCGTGTTGGCCTGCGACCTCAGGAAGCCGTAGCGCACGTCGCGCTTGGTCCCGTCGACACCTCCGCTCATCGCGTAGGTCTCGGGGTACAGGGCGCCGGCTGGGCCGAGCAGTTCGACGCAGAACTCGTACACGTCCTGATTCAGCTCACCCGCCAAGAGCTTGGCCGTGGAGCCCTCAGGACCCGCAGTGCCACCGGCTTTCGCGAGCTCACGCGCACGCACGTTCGTCAGGCGAAGCACCTCCGAGCGCACCCACAGACCCATCAGACGATCCTTCAGCTGCTCCGGTCGGCCCGCCTCCTGCCACAGTGCAACGGCTTCGCCGATCGGCCCTTGACCGCGCGGAGTCATCCGGCCGCCGATCGCGACTCGCTCGTTCATGAGTGTCGTGATGGCGACCTTCCAGCCTTCGCCGACCGCCCCGAGCCGAGACGAGTCGGGGATCCGAAGCTCGGTGAAGAAGACCTCGTTGAACTCCGCATCGCCGGTCGCCTGGCGGAGCGGGCGCACCTCGACTCCGGGAGCATGCATGTCGATGAAGAAGTACGTCAGCCCCGCATGTTTGGGCACCGTCGGATCCGTGCGGGCCAGCAGCAGGCCCCATGTCGCCCGATGCGCCAAGCTGGTCCAGACCTTCTGGCCTGTGACAACCCACTCATCGCCGTCGCGGACCGCTCGCGTCGAGAGCCCGGCGACGTCCGAGCCGGCAGACGGCTCACTGAACAGCTGGCACCAGACCTCTTCTCCCGTCAGGAGCGGGCGCAGCTTCTGGTCCAGATCGTCCGGAGCGGCAAAGGCCAACAGCGTGGGAGCGGCCATGCCATAGCCGATCGGATTGACCGTGAACGGGTGCGGCGCCCCCGCATCGCTCAGGGTCCGGTCGATCAGCGACTGCAGCTCCTGAGGTGCGCCGAGACCTCCGCGCCCTTCGGGGTACGACACCCAAGCGAGCCCCAGGTCGAACTGCGCACCGAGGAAGTCACGCACGTCCGTGCTGGCTGGAGGATGCCCGCTCAGCAGGGTCTCGAGGCGTTGTCTGACCAGTTCTTCGAGCATTGGGGCACTCTTGTCGTCGATCAATAGATGAATGAGTAAACTATCACGCTGCCCTGGCGCCGGACGGGCGCGAGAGGGGTCAATTCGCAACGCGGACAGAAAGTACGTCAAGCAGTACAATCATCTGCCGGTTAATACTATATTGTGCGAAGAAGCCCTGGAGCATCGAGGAAAGAAGTGGTCACAGTGAGCAGCACCGACACACCCCCCAAGGAAGCCGCCTTCGGCGTACTGACGGAGGCCGCCCTCGAGCGCTCGCGTCAGCGCCTCGGCATTCCCCAGCCTTTGCACAACCCGCCTCACAACTTCCAGGTCACTTGGGACGGTTCTCGCCACTTCGCCTTCGGCTACGGTGACGACAATCCGCTGTACTGCGACCCGGACTATGCGGCGGCCACCCGTTGGGGCGGACTCATCGCGCCGCCGACCTTCCTCTACACGATGGGCCAGGACGCTGCACCCAAGCCCGACCCCGAGACCAAGGCGCTGTTGAAGGGCGATCCCTTCGCGGGACTCGGCTCGTACCAGGCCGTCATGGAGTTCGAGTGGTGGCAGCCGCTGCGCGAGGGCGACCGGTGCCATGTCCTCGCCGCCCAGGTCGGCGTGCAGGAGAAGAAGAGCAGCTTCGGTGGCCGCACGGCCCACGTCACGAACGACTACCTCTACACGAACGGCGAGGGCGAGATGCACGCGGTGCGTCGCGGCACCTGGATCAACGCGGAGCGCCACACGTCCAAGGAACGCGCCAAGGAGAAGCTGGAGCTCAAGCCCTACACGGACGAAGAGCTTGCCGAGATCGACGCCTTGTATGAGGCCGAGACCCGGCGCGGCGCGGAGACCCGATACTGGGAGGACGTGGAGATCGGCGAGGAGCTCCAGCCGCGGGCCAAGGGCCCGCTCAAGACCACCGATGTCGTGGTCTGGCACCTCGGCTGGGGAATGCAGCTCACCCCGCCCGGATCGTTCAAGCTCTCGTACAACATCCGCAAGAAGGCCCCCGGCCTGTATCCCAAGAATGCGCTCAATGTGCCCGACACGGTCCAGCGTCTGCACTGGGAGCCCCTGCGGGCCCAGGAGCTCGGCCTCCCCACGTCGTACGACTACGGCGGAATGCGGGAGACCTGGCTCGTCCATGCCCTGACCGACTGGATGGGCGATGACGGCTGGCTCTGGAAGCTGCGCTGCGAGCACCGGAAGTTCAACTACATCGGTGACACCACGATCGTTCGTGGGAAGGTGATCGACAAGGTCCAGGTCGACGGCCGCAACGAGGTGCACGTCGAGGTGAGCTGCCACAACCAGCGCGGCGAAGTCACCACCCCGGGCACTGCAGTCGTCCTGCTCCCGACGAGGGACCAGGCCGTTGAGCTGCCCAAGCCGCCCGCGGCGACCCTGGACGGAATGGTCCAGCACGAGCTCGAGAAGTTCAGCGTCACCAAGTAGGTCCGGCAACAGCGCCGCGGACACACCGACGCGTCCGTCCGCGGCGCTGTCCCGTCCCCTTTCGAAGGAGCATCCCATGGACCTCGGCCTCTCCGGCGCGGCCGTGTGCGTGCAGGGCGGGACCAGGGGCATGGGGCGCGCCGCGGCCGAGTGCTTCGCTCGCGAGGGCGCGCGTGTCGCAGTCCTCGCCCGAGGGCAGGACGGGATCGACGAGACCGTCGACCGGCTGCTCGAGCTCGGCAGTCCCGACGCCTTCGGAGTCGGCACCGACCTCTCGGACACCGGCGAGATCGACGAGAGCTTCTCCCAGATCGCCGACCGCTGGGGTCACCTGAACACCCTGGTCAATGCCGTCGGTGCGCCTACCCATCACCACCCTTGGCATGAGGCCACGGACGAGCAGTGGGGCCTGGCCTTCACCCTGGGCGTGCTGGCCGCCGTCCGCTGCGCCCGCGCTGCCCACCCGCTGCTCAAGGCCGCGCCGTGGGCCCGCATCGTCAACATCTCCGCCATGTCGACCCGCAATCACGGCCCCGGTCTGATCGAGTACACGGCCGGCAAGTCGGCCCTCAACTCCGCCGGGAAGAGCCTCTCGCTCGAGCTCGGCGCCGAGGGCATCTTGGTCAACACGGTGTCCCCCGGCGCGGTCCTCTCCGATCAGGTCCTCGCGAATCTCGCGAAGCTCCCGTCGGATCGACGGCCCGATCTCGACGATCTCGGATCGGTCATGCGCTACATGACCGCCACGTTCGGCACCCGCTCCGACATCGGCCGGGTCGGAGAACCAGCGGAGGTCGGCGCCGTGGTGTGCTTCATCGGCTCGGCCGCCAACAGCTACATGACCGGAGCCAACATCAATGTGGATGGCGGATCTGCCTTCTACGCCTAGCAGGAAGCTGAAGAATGACTGCACAGACGATCGATCAGGACACCCCCTTCGTTCCGGAGGACGACAACTATCACCAGCTCTCGGACGATCCGTGGGAGACCGAGACGACCTGGTGGACCTTCAACATCCCTGAGCGCCACCTGGGCTGCTGGCTGCATGCCGCCTACATGCCCAACAAGGGGACGGTCACCTGGCGCGTGTTCGTGTGGGATCCGACGGGCGCCGATCCTGGCCGGCTTGCGTACTACAAGACCATGCCCGACGTGCCGATGAGCCCTGATGTGGATCTGCGCGACATCACGTTCCCGGAGGGTGGCTTCAGCGTCAAGATGATCAATCCGTTGATGGATTACGAGATCACCTATCGCGATGACGCCGCCGACTTCGCGATCACGATGCAGCACCGCAGTGTGCACCCTCCTCACCGCTTCACGCCCGGCGAAGCACCCATGCTGGGCAGCCCGCACCTGGACCAGCTGGGCCACGTCACGGGAACCCTGACACTGCGCGGTGAGCAGATCCCGATCGACTGCCACACCGTGCGGGACCGCACCTGGGGCCCTCGCGGCGGCCATCACTCCCAGAGCCAGAAGAAGGAGCACGTCAAGGGGGTGTACCCGGTCAAGAACCCCGGCGGGCCGAAGTGGCGGGAGGTCGAACGACAGCGCGGTCGCGGACGCATCCAGTACATCTTCGGCCACACCGACGCGACGACCGGATTCCTGGGGTTCGTCCGCCCGCAGGACGGCGAGGCCGACGGCTGGTCGCCCATGAACACCGGATGGCTGCTCAAGGACGGCGAGTTCCAGCGCCTCGACAAGACCAAGAGCCGCATGCGCAACTACCGTGATCCGCGCACCGGCTGGAGCGCGCACATGGAGGTCGAGCTGACCGACGTCACGGGTCGCACGATGCGTGCCGAGGGCTTCACGGTGAGCCACATGAGCGAGCGTGGCTCCGGATCGAATGCGTCGATGCGCTGGGAGTACGACGGCTTGATCGGCTGGGGCGAAGACCAGGACGGCTGGAAGGTCGACCACTTCCAGGAGATGCTCCGCGCGCTACGCGCGACCCGGAACGACTGAGTCGCCGACTGGAGTGGCGGCGGGATCGGGCACCGAAGCGGTCGCCCGACCCGGCCGCCACCACACTCCCGTGAGCGCGAGCAGGGCTGCGCTCACGGCGAAGGCGAACTCGACCGAGACGACATCGGCCAGCACCCCGTCGATCGCCGCTCCGATGGGTCGAAATCCGATGAACGCGATCAGCCACAGGGCCATGACCCGTCCTCGCAGGACGTCCGGCACTCGTTCCTGAATGAGGGTGGCCGCGGCCGTGAACGCTGCCATGAAACCGAATCCGGCCACCGCGAACGACGCCGTCGCCATGGGAGCCACGGTGCTGACCGCGCTGAGCACCAGCCCGCCCGCCATGATCCAGATCCCCAGCGAGGTGATCGCGGCATGGCTGAGCCACCGGCCGAGCGGCGAGAGCAGCACCAGCCCGAGGAGCGCGCCCAGACCGAACGCGGACGAGAGCTCCCCCACCAGCCGGGCGGCGCCGCCGACGTGATCGGCCAGCGGCGGTGCCAGCGTGACCGAAGGCTCCGACGCGAAGCCGAGGGCCGCGGTCACCGCGAGAAGCATCAACAGGGTCCGATCGGACCAGACGTGTCGTAGGCCGGCCCTGACGCTGTAGTCGGTGGTTGCCAACCGCTCCGGTTGGGCCGGGAAGCGGATGAAGAACAGCAGGATCAAGAAGGCGAGCTGCGTGAACACGGCGACCGAGAATGCGGCGACTGCACCGAAGTGGACCGTCAGGAGCGCGCCGACGGCCGGTCCTGCCACCCGTCCGATCGTCATGGGCGAGGAGTTGAGCGCCATGGCCTTCGACAGCTCACCAGGACGGATCATCCGCGGGATCATCGACTGCATCACGGGTCCGCCGACCACGAAGCCGAGGCCGATGATGCACGAGGCGAAGAACACCGGCACGACATCGCGACCGCTGTCCGGATCGGGCACCAGATAGGCCCAGACCGCCAGGATGACCGAGCCGACGAAGCACAGCCCGCGCCCGGCCAGCACCTGCTTGAACGCGCTGTAGGTGTCTGCCCACTTGCCCGCGAGCGGGGTCAGGAGCAGCTGGGGCCCGAACTGGAAGACCGACACCAACCCCACCATGAGCGCCGAATCGGTCGCCTCGAACACCACGATCGCCGCGACGATGCTCTGCACGAGCGTCCCGGTGACGGTGAGCAGCTTGCCCCAGAACAGCGAGCCGAACGATCTGTCGAACATCAGACCGACATAGCCCCGGGGCGGTTGCTCGATCACGGCTGGCCGGGACGGAGCTCGACGAACAGGCCCTCCGCATCGGCCACGAGCAGATCGCCGTCGCGGAGCTCGCCCGAGATCACCCTCTTGCGGCCATCCTCCCTGACGTGCCTGGCCGTCAGCGTGAGCCGGTTGCCGATCCGAGCGATCGACCGGAAGTTCACCGTGAGGTAGGCCGTGCGGGATGCTCTGCGACCCCCTGCGTTAGCGAGGCGACCGAGCGCCGCGTCGAAGAGCAACGGGATCGTCCCGCCGTGGGCAGCCCCGTTTCCTCCGACGAAGTACGGACGGAACGTGACATGGCCGGTCACGCTCTGAGCGTCCTGCTCGTCTATGAAGAGCTGCGGGGTGAGGCTCTGGCCCCGGCCCTGGACCGACAGACGCGCGAAGAGCCGCTCCCGTTCGCTGACCTGGCGGTCGGCAAGTCCTGCACTCAGCCGATCGAGCGTGGCCGCGACCTCGGCCGACTCCTCGGCCGTCGGACGGGCCCCCGCGACCCGATCGAGGAATGATCGCAGCGAGTCGATCATGGACGCATAGCCGGCTTCCTCAGCCGTCATCGCAAGGTCCACTTCGGTTTGGCGAACCCCTCCCGAGACACCTGCGCCGTGCCGATGGGATTGCCGACGAGCGGATAGTTCCAGCCGGACTGCTGGGCGTCCTCCCGACCCATGTCGAGCGTCTCCCAGACGGCCTTGACCGTGCCCTGCACTGCGATGGGGGGCTTCGCCGCGATGATGCGGGCCAGCTCGTCGGCGCGCGACCACAGATCGGCGTACGGCACGAGCTCGGACACCAGCCCGATCTCTCGGGCACGCGCGGCCGACATGCGCTCGTCGAGCCCGATCAGCGCCCATCGAAGCGCCTCACCCAGCGGGATGCGTCGGGCGAGGCCGATCGGCTCGAGGGCCGAGACCATGCCGTAGCTGACATGCGGATCGAAGAACGTCGCGTCGTCGGCGCTGATGATGATGTCGCACTCGTTGAGCCAGTAGAACGCGCCGCCGGCCACCATGCCGTGGACCGCCGCGACGACGGGCTTCCAGACTCGGTTGTGCTTGGGCGCCAGGCCCGTGCCCGGATCCTCCTGGCTCCAGAGGTTCTCCGCCTTGTCGATCCCGTCCGACACGTCGACGCCGGTGCAGAATGCGCGGTCCCCCGCGGCGCGCAGCACGATGACGTGGACGTCGTCATCCAACCGGACCCGCGCCCACAGTGAGCGGAACTCGTCGACCATCAGCTGGTTGAAGGAGTTCAGCTTCTCGGGGCGGTTGAGCGTCACGGTCGCGACGTGATCAGCCAATGAATAGGTGATGGTCTGGTAGTCGGGCTGCTCGGTCACGTGTTCTCCTCGGTTCATCAGTGTGCGGTCCAGCCGCCGTCGACGGTCATGGTCTGACCGGTCATGAATGTGGATGCGTCGCTGGCCAGGTACATCAGCGCGCCGTCGAGCTCGTGGGCCTGACCGAACCGTCGCATCGGCGTGCCCTTCTCCACGTAGGCGATCGACTTCGGGTTGGCGACCATCTCCGCGGTGGCCTCCGAGACGAAGAAGCCAGGCGCAATCGCATTGACCCGCACGCCTCCCTTGGCCCACTGGCACGCGAGCTCGCGCGTGAGCTGGACGACGCCGCCCTTGGACGCGGTGTAGCCGCCGTTGGGGATGGGCCACGACGAGCCGAGCCCATAGATCGACGCGATGTTGACGATCGATCCCTTTCCGGTCTCCAGCATGGGCCGCGCGACCAGTCGGGCCAGGTTGAAGACGGCGACGAGGTTGACCTCCAACGTGTACCGGAACGAGTCCAGGTCCTCGTCGAGCGCCCGCTCGGAGGTCCCCATGCCGGCGTTGTTCACCAAGATGTCGATGCGGCCGAAGCGATCCATCGTGTCGTCCACGAGCCGCTTCAGCGCGACATCGTCGGTGACGTCGGCCGCGTGGGGCACGATCCGCTCATGCTCGGCGGCGAGGGCTTCGAGCCGATCGACCCGCCGTGCGACGGCCACGACATGAGCACCTGCGTCGTGGAGAACCCGCGCGAATCGCTCGCCGAGCCCACTGGAGGCACCGGTCACGATCGCAACCTGCCCCGTCAGGTCGAACATCGACCGGGGATCGTACGGCGTTGCTGACATGTGTGTCCTCAGGCTGGTGGGATTGGTGGGACTGGTGGGATTGGTGGGCCGGGCTCGTTCAGCCCACGACTCCCCTGACGCGAAGATCTGCGATGGACTGGTCGTCGAGACCGAGGTCACCTGCGAGTATCGAGGTCCCGTGCTCGCCGAGGCCCGGCGCCCGGCCCGGCTGATTCGCGCGTCCGTCGAACTGGACCGGCGCCGTGACGAGCCTGAACGACTCGCCGTTCGCGCTGATCGTCTCCATCAGGTAGTCGTTGGCGATCACCATGGGGTCGTCGGCGATGGTCACGGTGTCCTGTACCGGCGACCACTGCCCCTTCAGACCCTGCAGACGCTTCGTCCACGTCTCGAGGGTCTCGGAGGCCACGACGTCGTCGATCAGGTCGGCTGCGACCCAGCCGTTGCTGAACAGGAGCTCCCTCGTGGCGAATCGGGGATCGTCCACCCATGCGGGTCTGTCGATCGCGGCGCAGAACGCCGGCCAGTACTCGAACGCCTGCAGCATGCAGAACGAGATGAACCTGCCGTCGGCCGTGCGGTGGTTGCCGATGAGTGGATTGCGAGGGGCGTCGCGATCGTCCGGTCTCGGCACATGGGGGATGCCCGTGCGCTGTGCCGTCGCGATTCCTGCGCTCATCATCCACATGCCCGCCGCGAGCAGCGAGACGTCGACGAGCGGCGCCTCGCCGGTGCGCTCGCGGTGCAGCAGAGCAGCGGAGATGCCACCCGCGATGTACATCGCGCCGACCGAGTCACCGAAGGCCGGCGCGGACTGACGCGGGAGATAGTCGATCTCGGGCGCCTTCACCGATGCCGCCACGCCGGCCCGGCTCCAGTAGGCCAAGGCGTCGTATCCGCCCAGATCGACGTCGACGCCCTTCGAGCCGTATCCCGTGCCCTGCGCATAGATGATCGTGGGCTGATGGGCCCGGATGTGCTCGACATCGATCTCGAGCTTGGCCCTCACCGCGGGGAGCTTGTTGGTCAAGAACACGTCGCACGTCGCGGCCAACCGGTACAGCAGCTCCCGCCCATCTGCCGACGTCAGGTCCAGGCCGATGCTTCGCTTGCCGCGATTGGCATGCTCCAGCAGGACGTTGATGTCGCCGCCGCCTGTCTCGACGCCCGCTGTGGCACCGAGGCTGCGCGTCGCGTCACCCCGTCCGATGTGCTCGACCTTGATGACCTCCGCGCCCCAGTCGGCCAGGATCGCCGACGCGAGCGGCACGAAGGTGTGCTCGGCGACCTCCAAGATCCGAATCCCAGACATCACCTGTGTCATGGCGTCCCTTTCCTGCTGTGAACGTAGTGCGGGCGTGCTCAGATGTGAGGCACGCCCGCACCGCGTCAGTCGATCAGTCCGCGATTCCGACGTAACGCAGATCGGGGATGCCCTGGAAGTAGGACTGTCCCATCGTGTCAGCGCCGACGACCTTGTCGCTGTATGCGACCTGGGTCGGCAGGGCACAGATGAAGACATCGAGCGCCTGCTCGTTGATCGCAGCCGATGCGCTCTCGAGTGCCTTGAGGGCTGTTGCCTCCTCCACGCTCGGATCGAATCCCTTGTTGATCGACTCGAGGATCTCCGCGGGCAGCGTGCCGGGGAACGTCGCGGGGTTGTCGAAGTTCTTCTGCAACGTGATGGCTGACGACGGCCCGGCGACGCGGGTCTGGAGATATGAGTCGAAATCAGACTTGCTGTAGTTGCCCGATGCCTGGGCGAGATCCTGCTCGACGATCTCGGCGTCGACGCCGATCTCCTTGAACTGGGCCTGCAGCACGGGCGCCATCTTGTCCTGCGGCGAGAGGCCCGCGCCGACCAGCAGCTGCATCTTGAAGCCGTCGGACACACCGGCCTCCGCCAACAGCGTCTTGGCCTTGGCCGGATCGTAGTCGTACGCGACCGGGGGATCCTCGAGGAACCCGTCGAAGCCCTGCGTCAGCGGCTGGTTGTTGGGACGGCACTGACCGTTCAGCAACGAGTCGTTGATGGCGTCACGGTCGATGGCCCAGTTGAGGGCCTGGCGCACCTTGACCTGGTCGAGATTCTCATGGTCGACATTGACCTGCAGCGCATATGTCGCAGCCGCGGGATAGGAATGGAAGCCGAAGTTCTCGCCGAGCTTCTTGGCCTGGTTCGCCTGGCCGACCTTGGAGATCATCATGTCGATCTGCCCCGAGCGCAAGGCGTTCAGACGGGCATTGTCGTCGGCGATGCCGCGGATCACGATGGTCTTGGCCTGCTGCGCCTTCGGGTCCCAGTAGCCCTCGCGACGCGTGTAGGTCGCGGACTCCCCGAGCTTGATCTCCTTCAGCACGTACGGTCCCGAACCCACGGGCTTGACGTCGAGATCGGGGTTGTCGAGCGCCTTGGGGCTGATGATGCTGCCGTAGGAGCCCGCCAGCGTGTAGGGAAGATCGGCGGCCGGCCGCTTCGTGCTGATCTTGACCTCGGTCGGGCTGACGACCTCGACCGACTCGATCATGTTGAGCTTGGTCGGCGCGGTGGTCTTCGGATGGGTCAGGGCCCGGTCGAGGCTCTTCTTGACCGCTTCGGCGTCGAGCTCGGCACCGTCGGAGAAGGTGACGCCTTCGCGCAGGGTGAACGTCGCCGACTTCCCGTCGGGAGCGAACTCCCACTTCGTCGCCAGCATGGGCTCGAGCTTGGGGCCGTCGGTGATCTGCGTCAGACGGTCGTACAAGGGGGCGACGAACGCATACTGGCCTGTGTCGGTCACGGTGGTGTGCGGATCGAGCGGCATCGCCGGCACGGTGAACCCGAACCTCAGCGTGCCGTTCTTGTCGACGTCACCGCCCCCATCGCCCTTGCCACCGCTGTCGGTGCTTCCGCCGCACGCGGCCACGACGAGGGCGGATGCCATGGCCAGGGCGATCGCCCGGCTGGTCTTTCCCATCATTTGAATCTCCATCATTTCTGAGTGCGCCAGGTGGCGCGAGGTGTTGTCGGCGAAGTCCTGAGGGCTACACGCCTGCGGCAGCGCGGGGGGCTCCGGGCTTGGCTTTGGCGGCCTTGCGGATGCGGATGACGCCGCGTCCTTCGAGTGCATCGCGCAGGCCGTCGCCGAACGTCGAGAACGACAAGATCGTGAGCACGATCATGAGCGCGGGAGCGACCATGAACCACGGCGAGTCGTAGATGTTGTCGAACGCATCGCGGAGCATGGTTCCCCAGCTCGATTGCGGCGACTGGACGCCGAGTCCGAGGAAGCTGAGGCTCGCCTCTGCGATCACGATGATGCCGGCTGCGAAGGTCACCTGGACGAGCAGTGGCGAGCTCGCATTGGGGAGCACATGTCGCCACATGATCCGCCACGGCGAGCAGCCCATGGCCCGGGCGGCCTCGATGTACGTCTCGGTCGAGACGGACTGCGCGGCGCCGCGTGCGAGGCGGAACTGCGGCGGAGCCAGCACGATGCCGATCGCGATCATTGCGTTGGTGAGGCCAGGTCCGAGGATGCCGACGATCGCGATGGCGAGGATCAGCGGGGGCAGGCTCAGGAGCGCATCAGACACGCGACTCAGCAGTGCATCGACCCAGCCGCCGACATAGCCCGCGAGCAGGCCCAGCGGAATACCGAGCAAAGAGGCAAGGGCCAGCGCCTGCAGGATCGCGATCAGCGTGACTCGCGCCGAGAACAGCAGCCGCGTGTACACGTCGCGGCCGTACATGTCGGTGCCGAGCCAGTGCTCGGAGCTGGGGCCCTGCAGCTGCTTTGACAACGTCTGGGCGGCCGGGTCCTGCGTCGTGAGCAGCGGGGCGAGCGCAGCGACGATGATCAGCAGCAGCAGGAAGATGCCGGACACCATCGCGGCCCGGTTGCCGCGCAGCTGCCGAAGCGGCCTGCTCCTCTTGAGGGAGGACAGCAGGCTGCGCCTCGGGACGACACGCGACGCGGCGGTGCCGTGGGACTGAACCGGATTCTCACTCATGATTTCCTCGATCTCGGGTCCCTGACACGAGGTCAGGACCGAACCTTCGGGTTGAAGTAGCCGTAGGACAGGTCGACGATCACATTCGCGATCAGCACGACGATCGCGCTGATCAGTACGACGCCCAGGATCACGGGCATGTCGCGTTCATTGACCGAGCTCACCGCGAGGCTGCCGAATCCGGGGATCGCGAACACGAACTCGACCGTGACCGCGCCGGCCAACACGCGACTGACCTGCACGCCGAAGATCGTGACGATCGGGACGCCCGCATTCTTGAGGGCGTGCTTGCCGATGATCTTGGTGCGGGTCAGTCCCTTTGCCCGCAGGGTGCGGATGAAGTCGGTCTGCAAGATGTCGACCAGGGCACCGCGGGTCTGACGGGCCAGCTCAGCCGTCGAGATGGCCGCGATCGCAAGTGCAGGCAGGATCAGGTGCCGCAGCCACTCGAAGACCCCGCCGTCTGCGATCGGCATGTATCCGGTTGCCGGGAACCAGGCGAGGGAGATCCCGAACAGCAGGACCAGGACCAGGCCCACCACGAACGGGGGCAGGGCCATGCTCAACGAGGCAAAACCGCTGACGGCCCGGTCGACCCACGAGTTGGCGCGAACCGCCGCGATGACCCCGAGCGGGATGCCGACGAGCAGCACGATGACGAGCGAGACCAGTGCCAGAGAACCGGTCACCGGCATCCGGTCGAGCAAGATGTTCACGACCGACTCCGAGCTGTACAGGGAGGTGCCGAGATCGCCTTGCAGGGCCGCCCCCAGCCACTCCAGGTACCTGACGATCAGTGGATCGTCGAGACCCAGGCGGGAGCGGGTCTCTGCGATCTGCTCGGCTGTCGCGCCTTCACCGGCGAGGGTCTGCGCCGCATCTCCGGGGGTGAGATCGATCAGCACGAAGACGAAGAAGCTGATGAAGAGCAAGAGCGGGATGGCCGACAACAGACGCCGGCCGGCGAGGGTCAGCATCATGCCTCCTTGGCGTGTGAGACTGCCGACCGGCGCTGACGGCTCGGACGGGGCGACGGGATGGCTGAGATCAGCTTTTGCGTGTAGGGGTGCTGCGGATCCGAGAACAGCTGCTCGGTCGGACCGGCCTCGACGACCTCGCCCATGTACATCACGACGACGTGGTGCGCGAGGAAGCGGACCAACGACAGATCGTGCGAGATGAACAGGTATCCGAGACCGCGCTCCTGCTGAAGATCGACCAGGAGGTTGAGCACCTGCGCCTGGATCGAGACGTCCAGTGCCGCGACCGGCTCATCGCACACGATGAAGTCCGGCTCGGTCGTGAGTGCCCGCGCGATCGCGATCCGCTGCAGCTGACCGCCCGAGAACTCACGGGGATACCGGTCGAGCTGATCTGCGCGCATCCCCACCCGCTCGAGCAGCTCGAGCACGCGGGTGTCGCGCTCCTCACCTCGAAGCCCTTGATGGACGGTGAACGGCTCGCCGACGGCATCGCGGATGACCATCCGCGGGTCGAGCGAGCTGAAGGGATCTTGGAAGATCATCTGCGCGCGCTGGCGCAATGAGCGGAGATCCTTGTGGCCCAGCTCGAGGAGGTCCTGGCCGTCGAAGACCACCCGACCGCTGTCGGGCTCGATGAGCCGCAGCACGAGTCGACCGACGGTGGACTTGCCGGCACCCGTCTCTCCGACGATGCCGACGGTCTCGCCTCGCTGCAGGCTGAACGACACATTCTTGACCGCGTGCAGGGTCCTCGTGGGCCTGCCGAGCACGTTCCGCTTGGTCACATACGACTTGTTGAGGTCCGAGACCTCCAGCAGTGTGCTCATCAGACGATTCCCTTCAGCTCGAGCTCGCCGGCGCGAACGCAGCGAACCGCATGGCCGGGCTGCACCATCGCCAGATCCACCGGGCCCTCATCGCATCGGCCAGGAACGGCATGTGCACACCTGGCGAAGAATCGACACGAGACCGGCCACTCCCTCGGCGCCGGCACCGCGCCCGGGATCGAGCGGAGCCGGCCACCGCGCGGCACCGATTCGGGGATCGCCGCGAGCAAGCCCTCGGTATACGGATGCTGCGGCGTCTCGAAGAGCTCGTACAGGCCGGTGGACTCGACCACCTGACCCGCGTACATGACGTTGACGTCATCGCACATCTCGGCGACGACGCCGAGATCGTGGGTGATGAACAGGATCGAGACGTCGAAGTCGGCCTGCAGCTGATTCATCAGCGCGAGCATCTCCTTTTGCACCGTGACGTCGAGGGCCGTGGTCGGCTCGTCGGCGATCAGGAGCTTGGGCTTGCAGGCCAGCGCGATGGCCAGCATGACCCGCTGACACATGCCACCGCTGAACTGGTGCGGATAGGCCTTGGCCCGGCTCTTGGCATCGGGGATGCCAACCTTCTCGAGCATCTCGACGGCCTGCGCGAAGGCATCCTTCCTCGACACGCCTTCGTGCCGGCGAATGACCTCGGCGATCTGATCGCCGACCGTGAAGGCGGGATCGAGGCTGCGGCGGGGCTCCTGGAAGACCATGGCCATCTCGGAGCCGCGCAGATGTGACAGCTCCCCCTCGGAGAGCCCCACGAGCTCGCGGCCAAGAAGCTTCACCGAGCCGGTCAGCCGGGTGTTCTTGCCTGCAATCAGCCCCATGATGGCCAGCGACGTCACGGTCTTGCCCGATCCCGACTCTCCCACCAGACCGAGCGTCATACCTGCGCCGAGTGAGAGATTCACGTTGTCAACGACGCGAACCCACCCCTCCTCGGTGTGGAACTCGACTGAGAGGTCCTTGACGCTGAGAACGTTGCCCGTCGTCTGCACGGGTGTCTCTGCTGCAATGGCCGTCATATGTGCGCCACTCCTACGTGTCGTCTGCTTCTGTGATGCCCGTCACGGTTCCGTAGAAGAATAGCACCATACAGGGGAAAGATATACCTCTTTGTACTCTATTTTGGTGGGCGCGGGGACGCGTGCTCAGCGAGGCTCGCGCGGCAGACCGTACGACCGCTCTGCCACCACTGTGCGCAGCACCTCATTGGCGCCACCGGCGATCGTGAGGGCGCGCGCGTACATGAACGCGTCCTGCCACCACCCGTTGGCCACTGCGCTCTCGTCGCCCTCGACCGCCAGGCCGTCGACGCCCTGCAGCGACACCCCGAGCTCGGCGGCGGCGTGGTTGACCTCGCTGTAGAAGATCTTCACGAGCGGCGCGTCGGCGGCATCCTCGGTGCCGTGGACCATCCGCGACTGGACGACCTTGCTCATCAGATCCGTCACGTGGATGTCGGTGGCGACCTTGCCGATGCGCTGTCGCACGCCGCTGTCACGCAGCGCCGGCCGCCCGACGAAGGTCGCGTCCTGGGCGAAGTCGAGCAGATCGTCGAGCATCGCGAAGAGCTCGGCGCCGCGTGCTGCGACCCCACTGCGCTCATGTCCGAGGCTCGAGTTCGCGACTCGCCACCCGTCGTTGACCTCGCCGATCACGCGATCGGCAGGGATGCGGACCGAGTCGAGGAACACCTCGTTGAAGTCCGACGTCCCGGTGATCTCACGCAGCGGGCGAATGTCGACACCCGGCGTCCGCATGTCGATCGCGAACGCCGTGATGCCGCGATGCTTGCTCACCGTCGGGTCCGTGCGGGCGAGCAGGTAGCCGATGTCCGCATGTTGGCCGTTGGTCGTCCAGACCTTCTGCCCGTCGACGACGTACTCATCACCGTCGAGCCGCGCGCGCGTCTGCAGTCCGGCCAGATCACTGCCGGCGCCGGGCTCACTGAAGAGCTGGCACCACAGATCCTGACCTGAGCGGATCCTGGGCAGAAGATGCTGCTTCTGCGCATCCGTACCGAACTCGATGAGGGCATTGGCGCCGAGCGATCCTGCGCCGATCTGCTCCCACGCCCGCGCACGCGCAAGCTCCTCCGCCACGATGAACGCATGCTCCGGTACCGGGTCGGCCTGCCCACCGAACTCCTCGGGCCACGACATGCCCAGGTAGCCGGCCTCGAACAGGGCCGCGATCCAGGCCCGGATGGCGGGCACCTGCTCGGCCTGGGGTGCGCGAACTCCAGCATGAGGTCGACTCCCCGGCGCACTCTGGGCGACGAAGGTGCGAACCTCGTGCCGAAAAGCTTCCAGCTCGGGAGAGATGTCGAGCCGCATGATGAGCCTCCAAGGGTTGAACGAACGAGCCTGTCGACTAAATAGTTATATCAGCGATATCATAACCCCATGCGTGACGATGAGACTCGGACGCCGACGGAAGGGTGACGACCAGATGGACTTCGAATTCAATGAGGAGCAGGCGACGCTGCGGGAGATTTCCCGGAGCGCACTGCTCACACACTCCTCCCCGGCCCACGTCCGGAGTTTGGCCGAAAGCGGCCACGATGTCGATGACAAGCTCTGGCGCCTAGGGACCGACCTGGGCTGGACCGGCCTGGCCATCGGCGAGGACTTCGGCGGATCCGGCCAGAGCCTGGTCGAGCTGTGCATCGTCGCAGAGGAGCTCGGCCGAGCATTGGCGGCGGGCCCGTTCATCACCTCGTCGCTGGTCGGGCTCGCCGTCGAGCGGTTCGGCTCGGACACGATCAAGGACGAGCTGCTCCCCCGCCTGGCGGACGGTTCATTCCGTGCGACCTGGGCGCTGGCCGAGCCCCGCGGCGCCTGGACTCCTGCCTCGGTCACGACCAACGCGATCGCCACTGACGGCGACTACATCCTGCACGGGCGCAAGACGGCAGTCCAGGACGCCGGTTCGAGCAACGGGATCTTGGTCAGCGCAGTCCTCGGCGGCGCGCCCGCCCTGTTCATGGTGGATCCGGCCTCGACGGGCGTGACCTTGCGCAAGCAGAAGACGCTGGATGAGTCGCGCTCGTTCTACGAGATCGACTTCGACAACGTCCGGGTCGGCGGCGGCCGACGCCTCGAGGTCGACGCTTCGGCCGTGCAGTGGCTGTGCGATGCCGCGGCCGTCCTCACCAGTGCCGACTCCCTGGGGGCCGGACAGCGACTGATGGAGATGACCGTCGACTACGTCAAGGTCCGCGAGCAGTTCGACCGGGCGATCGGCAGCTTCCAGGCGGTCAAGCACAAGATCTCCGACATGGCCATCGGCGTCAAGGGCACCTTCGCCGCGACGTACTACGCCGCGATGTCCCTCGACCTCGGATCGCCCGACGCGTCCCGCGACGCAACCGTGGCGAAGTCATTCTCGTCCGATGCGATGAGCCGGCTCGCGGGCCAGGCCCTGCAGAGCCACGGCGGCATCGGTTTCACCTGGGAGCACGATCTGCACCTGTACCTGCGCCGCGTCAAGACTGACGAGACCCTGTACGGCGACACCCCTGCACACCAAGAACGGCTCGCGGCGCTGCTGATCGACGACCGTCCCGCCACCTGACGCACGCAAGGCGCGGCCGCCACGGTTCACGCCATGAGCGGGCAAACGCGTCCGGGCGCGGCCAATTGGCCGCGCCCGGACGCGTGAAGACGCCGCTACCGAGGCGGCATGCCGGGATCGTGCGGCAGCTTCAGGACCTGCTCGGCCACGGTGTTGCGCTGGATCTCGGAGGTTCCGGCGCCGATCGTCGACGCCCTCGTCCGCAGGAAGCCGGTCAGCCAGCGCGCGCGCTGCACCGCGTGTGGCGAATCCTTGGTCAACAACCCAGCGGGGCCCAGCAGGCCGATCGCGAACTCGTGCAGATCCTGCTCGAAGGCCGTGATCAGCATGCGCGAAACCGATGACGCAGCCCCCGGCTCACCCTTCGTCAGGATGTCCGAGATGATCCGGGCGGCGTTGTAGCGCATGATCCGGACGCGGATCTCGAAGTCCGCGAGCTGGTCGCGGATGAGCGGCTCGGACGCGCGCCCACGTTCACGGGCCAGCGCGGTGAGCTCGTCGAGAACCCGGCGGTAGACCGCCGCCTGGTTCATCGCGCCCGCGGCACGCTCATGCCCCAGGCTCGTGCGCACCAGCGGCCAGCCCTCGTTCTCCTCGCCTATGCGGTGAGAGACCGGGACGTGCACATCGTCGAAGAAGACCTCGGCGAAGCCCGCACCCCCCGTGATGTCGCGCAGCGGACGCACTTCGACACCCGGTGCGTGGGCATCGATCAGCAGGTACGTGATGCCCTTCTGACGAGACTCCTGCGTACCCGTGCGGACCAGCGTGAACAGGACATCGGCATTCGTGGCCTGGGTGGTCCAGACCTTCTGGCCGTTGACCACGTATTCGTCGCCCTCGCGCCGTGCCGTCGTTCGTAGACTCGGCAGATCGGATCCGGCGCCCGGCTCGGAGTAGCCCTGGCACCAGATCTTGTCACCGCGCAGCATGGGCGCGAGGAACTCTTCCTTCTGAGCCTGGGTGCCGTACCTGATGATGGTCGGGGCAGCGATTCCGAGCCCCGTGCCCATCGGCCCCGGAACCCGTGCGCGCGCGAGCTCTTCTTGGTAGATGACCTGATGCGCGAAGCTCAGCTCCATCCCCCCGAACTCCTTGGGCCAGCTGGGACCTGAGAACCCCGCGTCGAACATCGTGGCATTCCACGCCTTCTGATGTGCGAGTCGCTCCTTCGGATCACGCGGCGGCTTCCCGGGATGATGATCGGTGAAGAAGGTGCGGAGTCGTGCGCGGAAGTCGTCGTCGCTCTCGATCTCGCTCGGAATGTTTGCCTGCTGCACAGTCATGTCGTCCCCTCAGATCCCGACGAGATCGGCAAGACGCTCGCGATGTCTGGCAGGCGAGCCGAACAGCAGCTCCGACGACTTCGCGCGCTTGAGGTACAGATGCGCGTCGTGCTCCCACGTGAAGCCGATGCCTCCGTGGATCTGGATGTTCTCCTTCGCCGCGTGCGTGAACGCCGTCGAGCAGTACGCCTTGGCGAGGGCAGCTGCGATCGACGACTCGTGGTCACCCGCCGCGACCACAGAGCTGGCGTAGTACGACGCGGACTTGCCCGACTCGACTTCCAGGAGCATGTCTGCGCACTTGTGCTTGATGGCCTGGAAGGAGCCGATGGGACGCCCGAACTGCTCGCGGATCTTGGCGTAGTCGACTGCCATCTCGAGGCACTTCGCTGCACCGCCGATCTGCTCGGCAGCGAATGCGGCCAGGATCAGATCCGTTGCCTTCACGAGCATCTCGGTGGCGTCCCCGCTGCCGATGCGGACGGCCGACACCCCGTCGAGCTCGACCCGGCCCAGATCTCGCGTGAGGTCGACGGAGTCGAGCTTGCTACGCGTGACACCGGCCGCAGCTCCGTCGACCGCGAAGAGACCCAGCTCGTCCCCCGCGCGCGCAACCACCAGCAGGAGGTCTGCTGTGGCGCCGTCGAGGACGTACATCTTGGTGCCCGTGAGCGACCACTCGTCGCCGGCCTGCGCGGCGGTCGTCTCGACGCTGTCGAGCTCCCACGAGCCCGACTCCTCGGCGATGGCCAGCGTCGCGGTGAGCGAACCGTCGGCGATGCCCGGCAGCCAGCGCTGCTTGGCGGCTTCGTCATCGCTCAGGGCCAACGTCTGCCCGGCGATCGCAACGGTCGAGAAGTACGGCGCCACCAGCAGCGTGCGGCCCATCTCCTCCAGCACGATTCCGAGCTCGACGGGACCGAATCCGGATCCGCCGTAGGCCTCCGGGATCGACAATCCCTGGAGTCCCAGCTGATCGGCCATCTGCGACCAGATCTTGTCGTCGCGATTGTCGTCTGAGTCCATCAAGCGACGCACGTGCTCGCTGGAGGACTTCTCTTCGCAGAAACGGCGCACCAGTTGGCGCAGCTCCTCTTGCTCGGCGGTGAAGCTGAAGCTCATGGCGGGCCTCTCTTGTCATCTCGACGTATGCGTCGAGAGTTTGCCCACTTCTCGGGCATTCTGTTGGTCGCCACCTTACCGCAAAGGCTCTACCTATTACAATCAGTAACCTGATTGCGGGCGGGCCTCAGCGCCCCAGCCAGACCGGCTTGCGCTTCTCCAAAAAGGATCGGACGCCCTCCTGGGAGTCCTCGCTGCCCACGAGCGCCTCCTTCGCGTCCTCCGTCGCCTCCCACCCGGCCCGCGTCCCGGCGTCGAGCGTCACCTGTATGGCTCGTAGACAGGCCTGGACCGATGTCGGCGAGTTCTCACAGATTCGCTCGGCGAGCAGCACCGCCTGCTCGAGCGCCTCGCCGGGCGGGGTGAGCTGATTGACGAATCCGGCCTGCCACGCCCGCTCGGCTCCGATCGGGCGGCCGGTCAGAATCAGCTCGCGAGCGAGGTTGACCGGAAAGATCTGCGGAGCACGGAACAGCGCCCCGCATGTCGGGACCACGCCGATCGCGACCTCAGGTAGACCGAAGACGGCAGCGGAGGAAGCCACCACCAGATCGCAGCTCAACAGGATCTCGAGACCGCCCCCGAGAGCCGGACCCTCGACCGCCGCGATCAGCGGCTTGCTGCGCGCCCGGCGGATGATGCCGTACTCACCGCCGCGTTCGGTGACATAGTCCCCGCCTGCGGTCAGGTCGCTCCCGGCGCAGAAGGCCTGGGGCACCCCTTCGAGGACGCCCGCCCAGAGCTCGTCGTCGCCCTCCAGCAGGTTGAGCTCACGGTCAAGAGCGTCGGCCATGTGCCGATCGATCGCATTGCGCTTGTCGGCGCGGGCCATCGTGATGATCAGCACGTGCCCCTGTCGCCGGGAGCTGACCCGTCCGTTGAGCGCATCTTCTTCAAGCATGTCGGTCTCCGTGATGATCAAATTGGTTAACCTATCGTGTCATATGATCGTCGCCGACATTCCGAGGGAAGACCCATGAGTTCCCGCGCCCTCCACCCCGATCGCGGGCCGCACCGGCCCGTAGAGGCAACTCCCGCCCGCGCACCACGCTCGGCCCGACGAACTGCGACGATGGACTCGATCCGCACCGACGGTCTCACCGGACCGCTGCGCCTCATTGGACACTCGCGTGACGTCGTCACGCTTGCCGACGGACAGCTCGAAGTCGTCGGCGACTCGCACCTGGAGGCCCGGGTCGAGTACCTCGACAGCCGTCGGATCTCTGAGCTCAGGTCGCAGCCGGCCGACCGTCGACTCGACGGGCTGGTCGGCGCCAGCGCGGCAAGCGGCTTCCGCGGCAAGATCCTGCATGCCCTGCCCGACCAGGTTGCCCAGGCCACCAGGCTGCACCTCCTGCTCGACGACATCCCGGTGGCAACCCTCGTCTCCGGCCACGCGGTCGTCTCGGGCGGTGTCAGGTCCGTGAACCCCGCGTCGGACTACGCGCCACCAGCCGATCTGTGCTCAGGCTGGCGCAGCGGGGGCACGATCATGCTCCAGATCGAGAAGTCTGGTGCAGCCCCGATCGTGACCGGCCCCGCGACCCCCGATCTGATCGATGCCGGCGATCCGGCGGCATGGCATGAGCTGCCTCCACTTCCCCCGCATGGCATGCGCAGGGCCCGCCGCCTGGACGTGAGCGTCCAGGGCGCCGACGTCGTGCTCGACAGCCATTTCCGCGACAGCCATGTCGACGCGCTCGGGTTCGAGCAGACCGTGCACGAGTACAACGTCACGATGCGGCTCGATCGCGCGTCACTGGTGATCCACGAGGTCGAGGCGACGACCCGCGTACTCCCCTGGGTCGAGTGCCCCCACGCGACGCGGAGCTCCGAGCGCCTGCTGGGGCTGGACGTGCGCGAGCTGCGGCCTTGGGTCCGTGCCGAGATGACCGGCATCGACACCTGCACGCATCTCAACGATCAGTACCGTTCGATGGCCGACGCCGTCGCCTTGCTGGACGTCCTCGCCGCTCATAATCTTGATTAATTGTATTAACTAAATATATGCTTGTCGGAGTTTTGACGTGGCCCGGCCACCGGTCGACGGCCCCTAGCCCCCGGAACATCAGAGGAGACGTGCAGATGAACATCACAGGTGCAGTAGCGCTGGTCGCCGGCGGCGGCGGCGGATTCGGTGCGGCCACGGCCCGCCGCCTCCACGCGGCAGGCGCGAGCGTCGTGATCTGCGACCTCGACGCGGTCAAGGGCAAGGCTGTGGTCGAGGACCTCGGCGAGCGTGCGGTCTTCGTCGAGACTGACGTGACCGATGAGGCGAGCGTCCAGGCGGCCATCGACGCCGCTGAGAAGCTCGGCAGCCTGCGCATCACCGTGATCGCCCATGGTGGACCCGGCGGCGGACGCACGCTGAACCGCGAGAACGAGCCGATCGCACAAGATGACTTCATGCGCGTCGTCAACATCTTCCTCGGCGCCTCCTACAACCTCATCCGCATGACCGCAGCGAGCATGGCCAAGACCGAGCCGCTCGAGACCGGCGAGCGCGGCGTCATCATCAACACCGCCTCGATCGCGGCGTTCGACGGCACGATCGGTCAGGCCGCCTACAGCGCGGCCAAGGGCGGCATCGTCGGGATGACGCTGCCCATCGCGCGCGATCTCTCCCCCATCGGCGTCCGGGTGATGACCATCGCCCCCGGCACGTTCCTCACCCCCGCGTTCGGCGACGCCGACCCGGTCAAGCTCGACGCCTACTGGGGCGCGGCGGTGCCGTTCCCCAAGCGCATGGGACGCCCCGAGGAGTACGCCCAGCTCGCCCTGCAGATCTGCGAGAACCCGTATCTCAACGGAGAGACGATCCGCCTCGACGGCGCGCTTCGCTTCACGCCCAAGGGCGCCTGACCAGCCCCCGACCAGAAGTGCGGAGTCTTGCACGGTTCGAACGCTTAGAACCGTGCAGGACTCCGCACTTTTGGTCTGGGGGGAACCGGGATCAGACCGTGGCCTGATCTTCGAGCAGCTTGGTCAGCACCGTGCGTCGGACCAGCTTGCCGGTCACAGTGCGCGGCAGCTCATCCCAGTACACGATCCGGTCGGGAGTCTTGCTGCCACGCAGCGCCGATCGGACGAATGCGCGCAGATCTTCGGCTGACACGTCGACGCCGGGCCTGATCACGGCAGCCGCCTCGATCCGCTGGCCCCACTCCTCGTCGGGCACGCCGACGACTGCGACATCCAGGACGGCCTCGTGGCGCAGCAGCACCTCCTCGATCTCCGCCGGGGCGATGTTCTCCGCGCCACGGATGATCGTGTCGTCGAGTCGGCCGGCGATGAACAGGTAGCCCTCCTCATCGACGTACCCGTTGTCGCGGGTGTCGAAGAAGCCGCGCTCGTCGACGGCCTTGCCGATTCCGGCGTACTCGGCCGAGACCTGATCGCCGCGCACGCAGATGCGGCCCGTGATGCCAGGACCCACCGGCTGATCGTCGTGGCCTCTGATCTCCAGCTCGATGCTCGGAACGATCTTGCCGACCGAGGACAACCGTGCGCGGACTGCAGGATCGTCGCTCGCGAGCGCGACGCGGTGATCCTCCGGACCGAGCACCGCGACCGTCGAGCTGGTCTCGGTCAGTCCGTACGCATTGACGAAGCCGATCTCCGGCCACATCGCGAGGGCCTTCTCGATGACCGCCGACGGCATCGGCGCTCCCCCGTACGCGAGGGTCTGCAGCCGAGGAAGCTCCTTGGGAGCATCGGACTCGACGATGCGCGCCAGCATCGTGGGGACGACCAGGGCGTTCGTGACTCCCTCTTCCCGGGCGGTGTCAAGCCACTGGTGCGGAGCGAACTGCTCGAGCACGATCGACCGGCGACCGGCGAAGAGATTCGTGATGACATTGGCCACTGCGGCGATGTGGTACGGCGGGACGCTCATCAACGCCGCATCGTCCGGGTCGGCCGAGGCGAACTCGACGGAGCCCAGGACGTACGAGACCAAGTTGTCGTGATGCAGGAGCACCCCCTTGGGCGCGGAAGTCGTCCCGCTCGTGTAGATGATGACCGCCGGCGAATCCGACTCCACCTCGATCGGCGCAGCCACACCGCGACTGACCTCGAGCCACTGCTCGGGGGTGACCGCCGAGATGCCGGCGCGCTCGAGGAGCGGAAGCTGCGCTTCGTCCGCGATGCCGTACGCGCGAGGGTGGTTGGCCAGCAGCGAGCTGAGCTGCTCGTCACCGAGGCGATAGTTGACCGGCACGATCGGGACACCGGCGAACGCCGCGGCGAACATCGCCACTGGGAAGGCCGGGCCGTTGACAGCCAGGTACACGACCGAGTCGGCTTCGGCATCGCGGATGGCAGCAGCCCCCGACTCGGCCATGGCCTTGAGCTCCGCAGCGCTCAGGCCACCGTCGAGTCGCCCAATGACCGTGCGGTCGCCGAATCCATCGGCCGCCATCTCGAGCAGCATCGTCAGCTTCACGGCGCGCTCCTCAGTCCGACGACGGCAGGGGCTTGGCAGTCTTGATCGTCAGCGCGACGCCGTCGACCGACAACGAGGCCTCTCCCGCCTTGGTGGCGAGCAGCTCGATGCTGCCCGTCTCGTCGACATAGCGCTTGCCGAGCTGCGTGCCGCCCATGTGCGCCGGATCGGCCTCCCCTGAGCTCGCCGCTCCCGTCTTGGCGTCGTACATCTCCACGCCGCCGCATGCGACAGCGACGTCGGCATCGGGCGCTTTGACGACGATGACCGTCGTGGTGTCGACCGCACTCGACAGGGTCTGTCCAACACTCAGCTTCACGATGACTCCACAACTAGATTCTCGGAAATTACTGCTAATGACTATATCAGTGAACTGTTACCGAAACTAGCGTCTGAGCTCGTTCCGAAGGTCTACTTTCCTGATCTTCCCAGCAGCCGTCCGGGGCAGCTCCTGAACGATCCGGACGAGCTCCGGCGTCTTGGCCTTCGCGATGCCGGCGGCGGCGCAATGGGCGGCCAGATCTGACAGCTCGAGGCTCTTGCCGTCCCGCACGATGACGAAGGCAGCCACCCGCTCGCCAAGTCGTTCGTCGGGGGCACCGACCACCGCGACATCTGCGACGTCGGGGTGCGTCGCCAGGACGTCCTCGACCTCCTTCGACGAGATGTTCTCGCCGCCTCGCACGATGATGTCCTTCTTGCGGTCCGTGACGGTCAGATAACCCTCCTGGTCGAGGGTTCCGATGTCGCCGGTGATGAACCACCCGCCCTCGAGGAACGCCTCGGCGTCGAGCGAGGTGTCGCGGTATCCGACGAACAGCTCGGCGCCGCGGGTGACGATGTTGCCGGCCTCGCCAGGAGCAACGTCAACCCCGTTGTCGTCGACGATACGCAGCTCGTTGCCGGCAATCGCCGGACCGTCGGTGTTGGCACGGCGGTCGAGGGAGTCCTCGATCCGCCCCACCGTCACCGTGGGATGCTCGCTCGAGCCGTAGCAGCGATAAGCCACCACACCGGCTCGATCGGCCCGCTCGATCAGTGAAGGAGAGACGCTGGCACCGCCGACGAGGAACTCCTTGAGGGTCTCGAGGGCGGCCTCGCCGTTGTCCTTCGCGTCGAGAAGCCCGCTCAGATGCACGGGCGCCCCCGACGTGAAGGTCACGCGATGCTCGTCGATCAGACGGGCGGCGGTCGCCAGGTCCCAGACATCCATCGTGACCGTCGGCGCGCCCTTGACGAGAACGCGTAGCAGTCCGAGCAGCCCGGCCACATGGCCCGACGGGAAGACCGCAAGGGTCGACGATCCTGCAGCCGATGCGCTCGCGGACGAGTCCGACCACACCTCGGCCAGCAGCGACTCATGACTGTGCTGGACGCCCTTCGGGTCCGCCGTGGTCCCCGAGGTGTAGACGAGCATCGCGATCGACCGGGGATCAAGGACCGGCATCGACCACGGCTTGGCCAACGGGCCGATCAGATCGTCCCAGGACAGCGCTCCCGCCGGCACGTTGTCGCCGATGACGACGACCTGCTCGAGATCGGGCAAGGATCCCATCGCCGGGAGCATGTCCGGATAGTAGCGACCTCGCCACTCGCCGGGGATGACCAAGACCCGGGCGCGTGATTCTCGAACGATGAACTCGACCTCACGGCGCTCGTAGATCTGCACGATCGGCAGGACCACGGCGCCCACGAGAGCAGCCGCAGTCTGCAGGACCGCGCCCTCGTACCAATTCGGCAGCTGGACCGCCACCACATCGCCGGCCCCGACCCCGAGGCCTTGCAGCGCACCTGCGGCCAGCTTGGCCTCCTCGACCAGCTCGCCGACCGTCGTGGCATGCGGCCGCACCTCGCTCGCGACAACGAAGCGCGTGGCGCCGAATTGCGCGGCGCCGTCCAGCACAGCCCCGGCGAGCGTCGCCGACCTGACGGCGGTCACGCGGACTTGCCCAGCAGCATCGAGTGCTGAACGGCGTCGAGGAGATCGACGCGGCTCACCTTCGACGACGGCGTGCGCGGGAGCTCGTCGAGCACCACGACGTGCACCGGCACCTCGTACGGCATCAAGAACTCGCGGCACAGAGCGATGAGCTCCTCAGGTGCGGGCCGCAACGCCCCGGGGACCAGCTCGACACCTGCGACGGGAACATGCCCCAAGCGGTCGTCGGGGAATGGAGCGACCGATGCCTCCCGCACCGAGGGGTGCCGCTCGAGCACCTGGGCGACCTCGGTCGGCTGCACCTTGAATCCACCTCGGACGATCGCATCATCGGCGCGACCGACGATGAAGACGAATCCGTCGGCGTCGACGCGGGCCAGATCGCTCGTGCGAACCCACGTCCCGCTTCCCGCCGACGACTGGGCGCTGCGCACTTCGAGCAGTCCCGTCTCTCCTACCGGCAGCGCGTCACCGTCCGGGCCGACGACCTGCAGGTCGACCCCCGGCATGGCTCGGCCCGCACTTCCCGACTTGCTCGCCCACCACTTCTGGTGCATCGGGAGGGTCCAGGCCGCGATCGCCCCGGCGAACTCGGTCGCCCCATAGGTCATCAGCACGCGGATGCCGTACTTGTCGAAGAAGGCATCTGCCAGGTCCGGCGGGCAGAAGGTCGTTCCGCTGGTCACGACCTGGAGGCTCGACAGCTTCTCCACGGGAACATCGGCGTCAAGGACAGCACGCAGCGCGCCCGGGACCAGGCCAGCCGCTCGCGGCCGATGCCGCTCGACGGAGTCGACCCACTGATCGAGGACGAACCGGTGCATGAGCACGATCTTGCGACCGGAGTAGAGCGCCGAGACCGCGCCCCACAGTCCGCCGATGTGCACCAAGGGCGTATAGACCAGGCTGACGCCGTTGCGGAAGAGCACATCAGGCTTGGGCTCCGGAACGCTGGTCTCAAGGGATCGGTCGAACTGTCGATCGCTGAGTCGCACCCGCTTGGGTGGTCCGGTCGTCCCCGAGGTCAGCATCTCGATCGCGGTGTCGGGGCTCGCGGTCGACGTCGAACCGATCGAGGCACCGCTGACGCTCACACGGCCAGTGGGATCCAGCTCGATGACGTGACCGACCTTCTCGATCGACTCACGGATGCCAGGACGCGCGAGCATCTCCGTCGAGACCACGACGAACGGGACGTCGCTGCGCTCGATGTCGGCAGACAGCCGCTCGGGGGGCTGCAAGGGACTGAGGGTCACGAGACAGCGTCGCGTTGCCATCAGGCCCAGCATGGCCCCGACGTGCTCGGGCCGGTTCTCCAGCACGATCCCGACCCGTGTGCCCTCACCGAATGAGTGCTCATGCAGGATCGCGTCGATGGCTCGCGACACCGATTGGAGCAAACCCCACGAGACCCACCGGCCCTCGAACTCGATGGCCGGCGCCCCTTCCGGGGCCTCGTCGAGCAGTTGCGCGAAACGACTGCGAAATCCCACAACATCTCCTTCAGCAAAATAACTCAAGTATACCAAAGAGTTATCTATTAGATGGATGAATTCGTGGCTATCGGCCGCGGGCGGCTCGCCACTGCTTCATGGACCACACGTCTTGGTCCTCGCCATGCACCTCGCGTCCGTCGACCTGCCAGCGCATGACCGAGTTGACGCACACATTCGTCGCGCCCGCCAGCACCATCCTGCTGCGCGCCTCGCCCGTGACCGAGACCCGATTGCCCTGCTCGTCGGCGGCATCGATCGTCATCGCGGTGACCCAGCCCTCTGCCGGGTCACGGTCGACCGTTCGCTGCCCGGAGACCAGCCTCGAGACCTTGCCGTCTCGACGCAGGTAGCCCGCGTACACCTCGTCGACGCCGTCGACGGGACGCGAGAAGGCCAGCACCGACACGTCACGATCGGCCAGCCAGGTGTAGCCGATCCGGGGGTAGCCGCGTTCGGTACGCGGCCCCCACGAGCGGTCGCGCATCGCGAAGCAGTCGACGTCGACCCGTTCGCCGTCCAGGACCAGATGGCCCGTGACGTGGCCGGTCTGGTCGAAGTGCGAAGCCGTGGGATACGGCGGAGCGCCCGCGCGCAGCGGCACGGGAGGCTCGAGACCCTCGAATCGAAGCTGGACGCTCGTCCCGTCACGATCGGTGTGAGCCAGGTCGTAGACCATCCCCGACTCGATCGTGGTGATCGTGATGCCATTGGGCAGCGCCACCCGGTCCGGGCCGACCTCCGTGGGAGGCTTGAGCCACGAGAAGTACTCGTAGAACGGCAGATCCGCCGGCTGGGTCGCGGTGTCGTCCCAGACGAACAGCCCTCCGGTGCTCACGCCGGCGTTCTGCCGGACGCCCGAGTAGAGCCAGGCGCCCATCGCGCGCTCGGGGACGAAGAAGGAGAACCAGAACGTCTCGTTCTCGTAGAAGTTGTCGGTGACGCCGTGCAGCGCGTCATCGGCCGGTTGGAAGTGCTGATCCCAGTCCGTCGTCAGGTGGTCCATGCGAGATCCCTTCAGCTGAGCGGGTCGAAGTGACGGTCGGCGAGCACGCCCATCGCAGGCCGCATGATCTGCGTCTGACGGATGGACTGACTCTGGAAGAACGCCACCGCCGCGGCGGCGTCGATCGTGTCGTCGGACAGCGCGCGCACCAGTGCCGCCGATCCCTCCACGACCGAGCCAGGACGTGAGCCGAGGACGGACTCGAGATCGTCGAGGTCGCGAGAGGCCGCGGGATCGGCCAGCCTGTCCGCCTCGCGCAGATACTTCAGGATGCGCGCAAGGCCCTTGCTGCGCTGGATCACGAACGGATCCTCGCTGCGGGGCACGATGATCTGCGAGATCTGGGCCAGGGCCGCGTCGTACAGCCACTCCTGAGACGTCGCCGGGGCCTCGATCGCTTCGGGCGTCGACAGCGTGAGCCCCAAGACGTCGGCCATGGCCTCGATGAACAACCGCCGGTGCAGCGCGCCGTAGATCAGCGAGTTCCCGATCTCCGAGAGCGGACTGGCGTTGCCGACCTTGTTGTGGCCGAGGATCAGGATGCGCAGCTCCGCGAACACGCGGTAGTAGCGGATCCGGTCAAGATCGATCTCGCGACCGCTCGCCGCGGCATAGTCACGAAGGCGATCGGGCATGTGCGTGAAGGGCTCCTGGACCGCGCGCACCGTGAGCCAGGCCAGGTCGTCGTGCGGATCGCCGAGATGCGCCAGCTCCCAGTCGAGGACGGCCGTCACCCGGCCGTCCTCGTACAGGAAGTTGCCCGGCCCTGTGTCGCCCTGCACCAGGACGACCGGCCCCGCGACGTCGGGGACGTTCTTGCGAAGCCACACCAGGCCGAGCTCGATCAGCGGGTCGGCCGGGGCGACGCCCGCCCGGTAGAGCTCGGTCCAGCGCTCGATCTCGTCGACGACCACGTCGCGGAGATCGCGATCAGGATCCGTGCGATCGCCCGGCAGGTCGACGCCGTGGAGGTCCACCGCGTGCAGGCCCGCGAGGATCGTCATGAACTCGCGCGCGATGGCGAGCCGCTGCTCCTCGTCCCGCAGCTGGGAGAACCAGGCCTTGCCGGGCACCCGCGACGAGACGATCGCCTGCTCGACCGGGTGCACCGCATAGATCTTCGGCACGGGAACTGCGGAGTCCTGGAGCGCGAGGAAGTACTTGGCCTCGTCCTGGAGCGTGAAGGGATCGCCGGCGGCCTCGCGGTCGGTGCGGTCGTACCGCAGGAACAGCTCGCGCACCTGGCCGTCGGGCGTCTCGACGTCGACGTACCACGCCTCTCGCCGTCCTCCACCCGGCTGACGGTCGGCGTAGGTGATCTTGCCGCCCAGGGACTCCTCGACCCAGGAGAGGATGTCCGCGCTGAGATCGGTCGACTGCTGTTCTTCGGTATGCGTCACGGGTTCGGGTTCCTCAAGTCGTAGCGGGATGGATCGGGTCTCAGAGAGTCTCGGGGTGGGCGATCTGTTCGTGAAGTGGCACGAAGAGCGGCATCCGCAGGCCCCTACGCAACCAGTTCGCACCGTCGAGCACCAGCGTGTGGCCACTGAGGTAGGTCGCGTACGGCGAGCACATGAACGTCGCGGCCCAGCCCAGCTCGTGCAGCTCACCGACCCGTCCGGCGGGGATCCGCTCAGCGGGGTCGATCGAGCCGGCGTTGCGCAGCGCGAGCAGGGCCGTGGGATGGTCATCGTGCGGGAACGTGCCGGGAGCCAGGCAGTTGACGCGGATGCCGAAGGGTGCCCACTCGACGGCAAGGCTCTGGGTCAGATTGGTCACGCCGGCCTTCGCGGCGGCAGACGGCGACGTGCCCGGTCCGCCGGTCCACGAGTACGTCGCGCCGATGTTGAGGATGCTCGCGGGACGTCCCGCCGCCTTGGCTCGCCGCGCGAGCTCGGTGCTGCAGATGAAGGTGCCGTCCAGGACGATTCCCGTCACGGCGCGCCAGCCGTTGATCGACAGCTCCTCGGCCGGGACCTGGAAGTTCCCGGCCGCGTTGTTGATCAGGACGTCGATGGGGCCGAGCTCGGACTCGACCAGGTCGAAGGCGGCCGCAACCTGTTCCGGCTCCCGCACATCGACCTCGACGCCGAGACCTCGTCCGCCGACCGCCTCGATCGCGGCCACGCCGGACGCTCGATGCTCCTCGCGGCGGCTCGCGATCGCGACCGACGCACCGAGGCGGGCGAACTCGACCGCCATGGCCTTGCCGAGTCCGGTGCCTCCGCCGGTGACGAACACGACCTGCCCGGCGTACGTCCCTGCGGGCAGCGCTGTGGCGCCGAGAGCCGGCGGTTTCGGCAGACCGGTCATCGTGCGGCCGCCTGTCGCTTCTGCTTGAGCTCGAGATACTCCGGGCTTCCGAACAGCGCCACCTGCGCGAGCAGCTCGGCTCGGATGCCCGTGTGCAGCGCGGTGTGCCACATCTCGTCGACCACCTGCTTGATGCTGCCGAGCGCGAGCTCTCCGTGCTGGGCGATCTCGTGGGCGAGGGAACGAGCGGTGTCGTCGAGGTCTTCGGGCGCGACGAGCTCGTCGACCATGCCCCAGGCCAGCGCCTGCTCGCCCCCGATGCGCCGGCCCGTCATCAGCATGAGCTTGGCGCGCGACGGGCCCGCGAGCACGGTCGCGAACGCCGCACCGCCGGTGTCGGTCATGAGCCCGTAGCCGATCTCGGGGAACGCCATCTGCAGATCCGTCGAGGCGATCCGGATGTCGGCCGCCAGCGCCATCTCGAGGCCACCGCCCAGGACGTTGCCCTTGAGTGCAGCGATCACCGGCTTGGGGCAGTCGACCTGCGCGAGCCGAGAATCCTGGTGCCGCCGCACGAAGGAGAAGTCGGACTCGCCCTCGACTCGACGGCCCAGCTGTGCGGTGTCGCGGCCCGAGCAGAACGAGCGGCCCTCCCCCCTCAGCAGGATGACCGAGACATCCTTGCTGCCGGCCGCTTCTCGGAAGGCAGCACCGTAGGCCGCACCCGTTGCGTCGTCCACCGCATTGTGTCGCTCGGGCCGGTTGAGCGAGATGATGCACACTCCCCCGTCCATCTCGGTGGATACGGTCATCACTTCTCCTCACTCGGTCGGCGATCCATGCGAACCGCTAGGTCATCATCGCACGCAATGCTTAAATGAGATAGATCGTCTACCTATAACTGGTTGGAGAAGTCGTGGACCTGCTGCTGCCCCGCGAGATGGCCGACTTCCGCGAGGAGGTGCGCACCTGGCTAGCCGAGAACGTCCCACGCACGCCGCGTCCGCCGGTCAGCACCGAGGCACGCGACTTCGACCTGGCCTGGCAGCGCACGCAGTTCGAGGGCGGATGGGCCGGCATCAACTGGCCGAAGGAGTACGGCGGCCGCGGACTGTCCCTGCTCGAGCAGATGATCTGGTACGAGGAGATGGCGTGGGCGGAGGCACCGTACATCGGCGTGTGCTTCGTGGGCATCAATCACGCAGGGCCCACGCTCATCGCCCGTGCGAACGAGGAGCTCAAGGCATTCCACCTGCCCAAGATCCTCAAGGGCGAGAAGGTCTGGTGCCAGGGCTTCTCAGAGCCCGGAGCCGGCAGCGACCTGGCCGGGCTCTCGCTACGCGGCGAGATCGACGGCGACCACCTCGTGGTCAACGGCCAGAAGACCTGGACCAGCTACGCCCAGTTCGCCGACTTCCAGGAACTCCTGATCAGGACCAGCCGCGCCGACAAGCGCCACCACGGGATCACCTGGGCCGTGTGCGACATGCACGCCCCCGGCATCACGGTGCGTCCCATCGAGCTCCTCACGGGCGAGCCCGAGGTGTGCGATGTGTTCTATGACGATGTCCGAATCCCACTGTCGAACGTCGTGGGCGAGGTCGACGACGGCTGGAGCGTTGCGATGTCGACGCTGTCGTTCGAACGCGGCACGGGCTTCATGAAGGACCAGGTCGAGGCGTCCCGACGCATCGACCGGCTGATCGAGGAGGCCCGCACCAGGGTCGACCGTCGTGGCCGCACGCGTATCGACGATGACGCGATCGCCGATCGGCTCGCGACCGCGCGGGCCGAGGCGGCAGCGCTGTCGGCCATGAGCCTCGCGAACATCACCAGGAACGCCCGCAGCACGCAGCCCGGTCCGGAGGGATCCATGCTGAGGCTGTTCTTCGGCGAGCTCGACCAGCGTGTCAAGAAGCTCGCGGTCGACATCCTCGGCGCCGAGGCGGCGGAGCGATTCGGGGGTCCGGCAGATCCGTCGAAGGTCTGGCATCGCAGCTTTGCGGGGACGATCGCGGCCGGCAGCAAGGACATCCAGCGCAACATCATCGGCGAGCGGGTCCTCGGCCTGCCGAAGGGAAAGTGACTTCATGGATCTTCTTCTGGATGCACAGCAGGCCGCCATCGCCGACACGGCGCGACATCTGATCGAGAAGTCAGCCCCCCGGGATCGCTTGCGCGATCTTGCCGACGACCAGCCGGTGACGGACACGGAGTTCTGGGCGACGGCTGCGCAGAACGGCTTCTTCTCCCTCGATCTCCCCGAGGAGCTGGGCGGCACCGGACTCGGTCTGGCCGAAGTGACGCTGGTCTTCCGCGAGATCGGACGCGGCCTGGTTCCGGGCCCCTTCCTGGGCACGGCGCTCGCGCTGCAGATCGCACGTGCGGCCGGCCGGCTCGACCTCGTCGAGGAGATCTCCACCGGTGGGCGGCCGGTGGGCCTCATCGAACGCATCGGCGACGGCCTCTTCCGCACGCTCGATGCTGGCGAGGCAACCACATGGGTCGTCGCCGACGGCACCAGCGCCCTCTACGAGAGCTCCGCAGTCTCCACGGTCGAGACCAAGGAGTGCGTCGATCCCGGATCGCGGCTGGCACATCTGCGCATCACGGGCGAGCCCTTCGTCGAAGTCGCCCTCGCGGAGCTCGACGGCAATGCGTATCTGTCGATCCTGGTCGCGGCGATGCTCTCGGGAAGCGCCGAGGCGACGTGCGCCATGAGCGCCTCGTACACCGCGGTGCGGGAGCAGTTCGGCGTCCCGATCGGCTCGTTCCAGGCCGTGAAGCACCGCTGCGCCGACATGGCTGTCCGCGCCGAGGCAGCAACCCAGCTCGTGACCCTGGCGGCCCTGGCGCATGGCGGCGGCCGCAGCGACGAGGTCCTGCTCGGACATGCCGCCTTGTCGATCGGGCGCGACCACGCGATCAGGAATGCGGGCGACAACATCCAGAATCACGGAGGCTTGGGACTGACGACCGAGCAGGACGCTTCGCTGTACCTGAAGCGCACCCAGGTCTGGAGCACGATCGGCAGCCCGCCTGCGGAGCTGCGCGAGGCGATTCTGGCCGCGCCGTCCGAGCGACCAGCCTGATTCGTGGACACCAACAACCAATCAGTGCCGTCCGTCCTCGACTGCTGATGGGCACACCGGACTAGATGGAGGGTGGCCGCACCGCCCACGAGAAGCGCACCCCGCAGTGGGAATCTCAGGTCAGCCGCGACTGGCCCCCCGGCTGGTAGCCATCGATCTACGGTGTCGAGAGCCGTTCGCGAAGGGCGAACTTCTGCACCTTGCCCGACGGCGTGCGCGGCAGGTCCGTGACGACCTCGATCCGCTCCGGCGCCTTCTGCGGGGCGATGCCGGCCTCGGCGAACATCGACCGGATCTCCTCGACGTCCAGCGAATCGCCTTCACCGAGCAGGACGAAGGCCGCGACGCGCTCGCCGTACTTCGGGTCGGGCTCGGCGACGACCGCGGCCTCGAGCACTCGCGGATGGGTCGCCATGAGGTCCTCGACCTCCTTCGAGGCGATGTTCTCTCCGCCCCGGATGATGATGTCCTTCAACCGGTCGGTCACCGTGAGCCGGCCTCGGTCGTCGAGCCGGCCGATGTCGCCCGTGCGAAACCACCCGCCCGGCAGGAACGACTCGAGATTGAGGCTCTCGTCGTGATAGCCCACGAACTGCATCGGACCGCGCGTGACGATCTCCCCCTCCTCACCGATGGCCACGTCCTCACCCGACAGGTCGACGATCTTCAGCTCGTGGGAGAACCTGACGTGTCCGTCCGTGCGCGAACGCGTCCAGCGGTCGGCCTGCGGGCTCGACGACGCACTCGTGGGATGCTCGGTGCTGCCGTAGGCGCGGCCGACCGAGATCCCGGCGCGCTCGGCCCGGTCGACCAGCTCGGGCGGCACATTCGCCCCGCCCACCTGGATGTACCGCAGGCTTGAGATGTCGGCGCCTGTGCTGGCGGCAGCCTCGAGGATGGCCGCGACGTGCAACGGCGTGCCGCTCGTGCCCACGCAGCTGAACTCCTCGATCAGCTGGACCGCCGCGACGGCGTCCCATCGATCCATGAGAACGACCCCGGGCCCGCCGATCAGTCCCCCGCACACGCCGATCAGACCCGCGATGTGCCCCGCCGGCCACGGCACCAACTTGTTCTCGCCCGGTCCGCACTCGAGCATCGGGCCGATCGTCGCCATCTCCGCGAGCAGGGAGTTGTGGGTGTGCTGGACGCCCTTCGGATTGCTGGTCGTCCCCGACGTGTAGATGATCGTGCACACATCGTCGGCCGAGATCTCGACCTCTCGATATTGTCCGGACGTGATCATGTCGTCCCAGCGGATGCTGGTCTCGGTCGAGCCCTCTCCGAGCATGATCACGTGCTCGAGCGCCGACACGTCCTCGAGCCTGGCCACGCGTTCGAGGTAGTCGATCGAGCGCCACCGGTCGGGCAGGATCAGCGCCTTCGCCCCGGATTCGCGAAGGATGAACGAGACCTCGCGCGGACCGTAGATGTGCGTGATCGGCACGATCGTCAGCCCGGCCAGGTAGGCCCCGAAGTACGACGTGACCAGCTCGGGCCGGTTGGAGACCTGGATCGCGACCGTGTCGCCCGGCCGCAGGCCCAGCGCCTGGAGGCCACCCGCGACGCAACGGCTCTGCTCGAGCGCCTCGACGAACGTCATCGAGATCCGCTCGGCCTCGGTCGCGAAGACATAGCCCTGCCCGGGGAACTTCTCAGCCGCAACGGCCAGCTGCTCGCCGATCGTGCGCGTCGAGAAGTGCCCCTCGCGGTACCACCGCTCGCGCTGCTCTGCGATGTCGTCCGAGAACTGCTGTTTCGTCACGCTCACTGGAGTTTCCCGTCGTCGGCGCTCGATGGCTCGGGTGTTGTACAGATCACACTGTGCCTGTTATGGTCCGCTAAATCAATGCACTGATTGAGATGAGAAGTCCTTGACCATTCCTTCAGTAGACGACGTCGGAGCAGTAGTCGCCCGCGAGATGGGCGTGAACGTCCTGGACATCAGACGGCAGACCCGATGGCGCCCCACCTGGTTCGTCGAGGCCGAGAAGGACGGCATGCGTCACGATGTGGTCGTTCGCGGCGATCGGGCCGACACTCAGGCGTACCCGCTCCAGCACGAGATGGCCTTCCACCGCATCCTTCACGACAACGGCGTCAAGGTGCCCGAGCTGTACGGATATCTGCCGGAGATCGACGCGCTGATCCTCGAGCTCGTCCCGGGCAGACCCGACTTCGGCGGCGTCTCGGAGGCAGACCGCGACGTGATCGTCGATGAGTACCTGCAGGAGCTCGTCAAGGTCCATCAGCTCCCGATCGAGCCTTTCACCCAGGCAGGCATCATTCGCGCGGCTGCCGGCGAGGACCCCGCGCTCGTCCACCGCTCGCGGATGATCAAGAACTGGCGCGCCAAGAAGGCCGCGCCCGATCCGTTCACGGAGTTCTGCCTCGGCTGGATGCGACGGCACCCTCCCCGTTCCGACGGCCGTGAGGCGCCCATCATCTGCGACACCGGCCAGTTCCACCACGATCGGGGACATCTGACGGCGGTGCTCGACCTCGAGTTCGGCCACATCGGCGATCCTCTGATCGACCTGGCCGTGTGGCGCATGCGCGACACGCTCATCCCGTTCGGTGACTTCGCCACGCTCTATGCGCGCTACGAGGAGCTGTCCGGGACGATCGTCGACCTGGAGATGATCAAGCGCCACACGTTCGCGAGCACTCTGGGCAATCAGCTGATGTTCGGACCGGCGGTGGCCGATCCGGTCAGCGACACCGACTTGATGAACAACATGCAGTGGAACAGCGAGACCAATCTCCATGCGACGGGAGACCCTTGCCGAGCTGCTCGACATCGAGCTGCCCACCGTCACCGCGCCCGAGCCGCGGATCACCCGACAGGACAAGACCTTCGCCCATCTGGTCGAGTCCCTCAAGGTCGACACCGACGACTACCTGCTCAAGCACGATCTGCGTCTGGCCTTCCGCATGGCCCGCCACCTGCAACGCGCCCACGAGATCGGCGACCAGATCATCGAGGACGATCTCGACGATCTGCACGCGCTGCTCGGCCGGCGACCCGCCACCTTCGCCGAGGGCGATGCGGCACTCGAGGAATTCGTGCTCGCCGACGCCGCGGACGGCCGGCACGACGAGGCTCTCATCAAGCTCTTCCACCGCCGGAACCTCCGGGTCCACCTCCAGCTGGGACCGGCCGGCTCCAGCATGGCCACGCACCTACCGATGCGGCCCTTCCCCGCAGCCGTCGCAGCGCCATCTGAAAGGAATCATCCATGAGAAGATCGTCCACCCCACTCACGATGCTTGTCGCGGCTGCGATGCTGGCACTCGCAGCATGCAGCGGCGGCTCGACTGATGAAGCATCCCCGGCCAGCGAGGACGTCGACCGCAACGGCACCCTCAAGGTCGCGATGAACTATCCGCCCTATCCCCTCGACCCGCACAAGGCCGCCTCGACGCAGGCCTCGTTCCCGTTCACGACGCTGGTCTACGACAACCTGACCCGGATGGGGCCGGACCTCCAGCTCGAGTCGATGCTGGCCACGAAGTGGGAGTTCAGCGACGACAACAGGTCGGTCACCTTCACGCTGCGCGATGACGTCACCTTCTCCGACGGGGAGAAGCTCGATGCGAACGCCGTCAAGCTGAGCATGGAGCGCGCGATGAACCTGCCCGACTCGACGGTTGCGGTGTTCTTCCCGATGGTCGAGTCGATCGAGGTCGTCGACGCCCAGAACATCAAGTTCAACACCAACCGATCGGCCGCAGATCTCCCATACGTCCTGTCAGGCGCCGAAGGCGGCATCGTCAGCCCGGCAGCCATCGACAACGACGACCTCGACGTCAAGCCGGTCGGGTCCGGCGCATATGTGCTCGACAAGTTCACGTCCGGCCAGAACGCGTCGTTCAACCGGCGTGAGGACTACTGGGACAAGGAGGCCGCACCCGCGAAGCGCATCGAGATGACCGGCATCGTCTCGAATGCGACCCGCATCAACGCGATGCGGTCGGGCCAGTACGACATGTCGGTCAACAAGCTCGACCAGGTCAAGCAGCTCGACGCACTCCCGAAGAAGTTCACCACGACGTACTACCGGCCCGCCGTGACCTATGCGTTCATCTTCAACACCGGCAGCGAGAAGGTGTCCGATCTCAGGGTTCGACAGGCGCTGAACCATGCAGTCGACCGGGAGGCCATCAACACCTCGCTTCTCGGCGGCAAGTGCGAGCCCACGACGCAGCCACTGCCCGAGGTGTACGAAGGGCATCTCGAGAAGTCGCCCGTCGACTACACCTACGATCCCCAGAAGGCGAGGGCCATGCTCAAGGATGCCGGTGTCGCCGACGGGCTGAAGCTGGTCGCAGTGGTGGGAGCCAACATCTCCCCCGAGACCAGCATCGCCGAGACCCTGCAGGCCCAGTTCAAGGAGGTCGGTGTCGATCTCGAGGTCCGGGAGCTCGCAGGCACCCAGCTGTACCCCGCATGGGCAGACGGCGCCGCCGACGGCTTCGTCAGCGTCAAGCCGACCCAGCCCAACGGTGCGATGACACTGGCCAACCAGTACCTCAACCCGGCACGCTTCCCCGGTGGGACGCCGCCCGAGTTCGGTGAGGCGGTCAACAAGGCCTACGACCCGAAGCTCAGCGACGAGGAGCGTGTCGCGACGCTCGAGGCTGCGTCCAGGATCACGGTCGAGCAGGCGTTCGACGTCAACATCTGCGCGCTGCCGACGGTCATCGCGGCCAGTGACAAGGTGGTCGGTGCGGACACGATGGGACGGTCGGGCTTCGTCGGCATTCCCGATCTTCGCTACGTCGGCGTCACCAAGTAGTCCAGCTGAAAACGGCGAGGCGCCCGATCCGGAACTGTCGGATCGGGCGCCTTCTTCGTTCTTCTAGGCGGAGACGCGGATCGCCATCGCGCTGCCCATCCCGCCACCTGCACACATCGAGGCGATGGCGACTCCGCCGCCGCGACGTCGGAGCTCGTTGATCAGTGACGTGATCATCCGCGCACCGGTCGCGGCGACCGGATGTCCGAGGCTGCAGCCACTCCCCTGCACGTTGACCCGCTCGGGGTCGAGGCCGAGCATCTTGGTCGTCGCAACAGCCACGGTGGCAAAGGCCTCATTGATCTCCCACAGGTCCACATCGGCGACCGTGAGCCCCGTGCGCTCGAGCAGCTTCTGGATGGCCGGCACGGGTGCCGTGCCTGTGAGGCTCGGATCCACGCCCACGCTGGCCCAGCCGAGGATCGTCGCCAGCGGTTCGACGCCGTGCTCGGCGGCGAGCTCGGCCGAGGTCACGACGACGGCTGCGGCGGCGTCGTTGACACCGCTGGAGTTTCCGGCGGTCACGTTGAATCCGTCGATCTCCGGGTGCAGCGGCTTGAGATTCGCCAGCGCGTCGAGCGAGGAGGAACGTCGAGGGTGCTCGTCGACCTCGAACACGCTGACCGAGCCATCGCGTGCGGTGACCTTGACCGGCACGATCTCGTCGACGAAGTGTCCCTCGTCGATCGAGCGGATGGCCCGTTGATGCGACCGCAAGGCCCAGGCGTCGGCTTCCTCCCGGGTGATGCCGGCGGACTTGGCCGCACTCCATCCGACCGTGATGGTCATGTCCCGGTTGGGGGCGTCAGGAGTCGAGACGTGCGTGGGTGACATCCACGGGTCCTCCCACTCGTCGTCGGTACCGGGCGTGCGGCGCTTCGAGACCGGCGCGGTCGAGCTGGACTGCACTCCCCCGGCAACCACCGCGCGATCCATCCCGGCGGCAACGCTGCCCGCAGCCATCGCGATGCTGCTGAGGCCCGAGGCGCAGTGACGGTTGAGCGCGACACCGGGCACATCGGTCAGTCCGGCCTCAAGAGCCGCATAGCGGGCGATCGCTCCGCCACCGGCGAGGACCTCGCCCAAGATGACGTCGTCGAAGACCTCGACGGGCAGCTTCGACCTGCGGACGGCCTCGGAGACGATCAGCGGTGCCAGCTCGAACGCCGTCGTGTCGCGCAGAGTCCCCTTCCGGGCGGTTCCGATGGCGGTGCGGCAAGCAGCGAGGATGACGGGTTGGGACATGGGTGGGTCCTTTCGGGAAACGTTCAGTCGCGGGGTAGGCCGAGCACGCGCTCGGCGAGGATGTTCTTCATGACTTCGGTCGTGCCCGCGGCGATCGTCGCCGAGCGGGAGCGCAGGAATCGCTGGGTGCCACGATCGTCCGCCAGCAGGGAATGGTGCCCCGAGACCTTCATCTCGGTCTCGGCCAGACGAGACGACACGAGGCTCCAACCGAACTTGATGATCGACTGCTCCGAGCCGGGCTCCTCGCCCTCCTTGAGCCTGGCGAGCGCACGGGCTCCCATCAGTCCGACCAGCCGAGCGTCCATCCAGTGACCCAGGAGCTCGTCGCGCAGGATCGGATCCGTGACGGTCGTGTTCTCGACCACCTCACGAACGTCGCGCTCGAGCTTCGTTGCCATGTTGATGACGCCCGTGCGCTCGTAGCCGAGCGTCTTCATGGTCACGAGCCAGCCCTGGTTGAGCGGACCGAGCAGATTCGCCTCGGGCACCCGTACGTCGTGGAAGAACATCTCCGCGAAGCCGGACTCGCCCGTGATCTGCTTGATCGGCCGGCGTTCGATGCCCGGCGAGTCCAGCTTGACCAGCAGCGCCGAGATGCCCTTGTGCTTGGCCGCTTCCCGATCCGTGCGGACCAACAGCAGCGCGTGGGTCGACTGCATGCCGTTCGAGGTCCAGACCTTCTGGCCGTTGAGGACGAACTCGCCGTTCACGAGCTCTGCCCGCATCGTCAGCGCGGCCAGATCACTGCCCGCACCCGGCTCGCTGAAGCCCTGCGCCCAGAACTCCTCGCCGCTCAGGATGTGGGGCAGCGACCGCTGCTGCTCCTCAGTCCCGAACATCATCAGTGCGGGACCGATGTTCTGCAGCGCAATGGCACCCGCGGCCATCGGCGCGTCGACGCGTGCGAGCTCGGCATCGCAGGCGATCCGGTCGACCGTGCTGAGTCCTCTGCCGCCGTGCTCGACAGGCCACGACGGCGCAGCCCAGCCACCCTCGTTGAGCAGCTTCTGCCACGCGAGCTGGGCCTCGAAGGAGGTCGCGGCCCCCCACTCGGCGCGGAATCCGGGCATGACCTTCTCCAGATACACACGCAGCTCGCCCGCCGGTCCGTCGATGCTCATCAAGCGTCCTTCTTTCTGAATCGTGCCGTGGCATCCCGGAATTCCTGGCCCGTCAGCAGGCCGCCTTGCGTGGCACCGAGGATCGCGAGCTCCTGCTCGAAGCCGAGGGACATCGCGCGTTGGAGCGATTCCTTGCTGCTCTTGATCGCAGCCGCCGAAAGCGATCCGATGTGGTCGGTCATCGCGTCGACGGTCGTCCTCAACTCGCCTGCCGCGACGAGCTTGTTCACGAGACCCCATTCGAGCGCGGTCTGGGGTGAGACCCGCTCGCCCATCAGCACCATCTCGGTCGCTCGAGCCGTACCGATCGCGCGGCTGAGGAGGTGTGCGCCGCCCATTCCAGGGACCAGGCCGACGCCGATCCATGAGCTCGCGAACACCGCCTCGGTGCTGCTGACCCGTAGATCGCACGCCATCGCGAGATCGAGGCCTGCGCCCAGTGCGGGCCCGTTGACGGCCGCGATGACGGGGCACGGGGCCTCGGCGAGGGCCCGGACGAGCCGCTGGAACTGGGAGTAGATGACATCGGTGACGACGCGGGCACCGCCCTCGGCCACGGCGGAAAGATCGGTCAGATCGCCGCCTGCGCAGAACGCCGAGCCGCTACCGGTCAGCACGATGCATCGCACCTCGGCATCGCAACCGCCGATCGCGTCGGCGAGCTGCCTGACCAGGTCGACGGTCAGGGCATTGCGGCGCTCGGGCCGGTTCAACGTCAGCCAGAGCGTCGATCCGAATCGCTCGCTGAGCAGCACATCGTTCGACGTCATCGCAGCCCCGTCAGATCTCGCGCAATGATGGTCCGCATGATCTCCGAGGTCCCGCCGTAGATCGTCTGGATCCTCGCATCCACGTAGGACCGCGCTATCGGATATTCCAACATGTAGCCGTAGCCACCGAACAGCTGAAGGCATCGGTCGACGACGCGTTTTTGCGTCTCGGTCGACAACAGCTTGCCCTTGGCCGCATCGACAACCGTCAGCTCGCCCTCATTGAGCGCGATGATCGAGGCGTCGACATAGGCCTGCAGCACGTCCAGCTCGGTGACCATGTCGGCGAGCTCGAACTGCGTGTTCTGGAAGCTGGCGAGCGGCTGGCCGAACGCGACCCGTTCCTTGGTGTACTCGACGGTCCAGTCCAGGGCCGCGCGTGCAGCGGCCAGAGCCATCATGGAGATCGAGAGGCGCTCACGGGGAAGGCGCTCCATCAGGTGACCGAAACCGCCACCCTCGGTGCCGAGGAGATTCGCGGCGGGAACCCGCACATTGTCGAACGACAGCTCGGCGGTGTCCTGCGCCTGCAGCCCCACCTTCTCGAGCTTGCGCCCCCGCTCGAAGCCGGGCATGCCGCGCTCGACGACGAGCAGGCTGAATCCGCGCGAGCCCGCGCCGGGATCGGTCCGCGCCACCACGATCACCAGATCCGATGAGATGCCGTTGGTGATGAAGGTCTTGGACCCGTTGAGGACCCAGTCGTCCCCCTCGCGCACTGCGGTCGTACGGACGCCCTGGAGGTCGCTGCCGGCCCCCGGCTCGGTCATCGCGATCGCGCCGATGAGCTCGCCGGTGACCATCCGAGGAACCCAGCGCTCATGCTGCTCGGGCGTGCCGAGGTCGAGGATGTACGGCAGCGTGATGTCGTCCTGCAGGCTGAACCCGGACGCCACCGACGCGGCACCCACGCGGGCCAGCTCTTCGACGACGACATTGCGGTAGCGCATGTCGTCGAGGCCGCCACCGCCGAGGGAGGTGGGCGCTGCCACGCCGAGGATCCCCTGCTTGCCGGCCGCGAGCCACGTCTCGCGGTCGACGAGATGCTGTTCGTCGAACCGCTCACGGTGAGGGGTGACCTCCCGGTCCACGAACTCGCGGACGACCTGCCGATAGTCCTCGTGATCCTGATCGTAGAGCCTGCGACGCATCAGCGTCCCTTCCAGACCGGCGATCGCTTCTCAGCGAATGCGGTGGCCCCCTCGCGGGCATCCTCGGACTCGAAGACCGGCCGCATGATCTTCTCCTGGGCAGCCCACCCGTCCTCGAAGGTCCAGTCGCTGCTCTGGCGGGCGATGGCCTTCGAGGCCGCGACCGCAAGCGGTCCGTTCTCGGCGATCGCGGTCGCCCACGAGACAGCGGTCCCGAGCGCCTCACCCTCACCCGTGACCTTGTTGACCAGGCCCACCTCGGCCGCGCGGGGCGCCGTCATCGGATCGCCCGTGATCAGCAGCTCGAGGGCGATGGCGAACGGAACGCGTCGGGCCAGCAGCATCGCCGCCCCACCCCCGGCGACGAGCGAGCGCTTCACCTCGGGAACCCCGAATCGGGCGGTCTCCGCCGCCACGACGAGATCACATGCGAGGAGGAGCTCGAATCCGCCGGCCAGGGCCCAGCCCTCGACCGCGCCGATCAGCGGCTTGGTCGGCGGTGTCATGGTGATGCCGCACAGGCCGCGGCCCGGGATCGCGGGACTCTCGCCCTTGAGGAAGGCCTTGAGGTCCATCCCGGCCGAGAAGACTCCGCCGGCCCCGGTCAGGACACCGACACGCAGCTCATCTGAGGCATCGAGCTCGTCGACGGCCGCCGCGATCTGCTCGGCCACGGCCGCATTGAGCGCATTCTTCGCCTCGGGACGGTTGATCGTGATGATCTGCACGCCGTCGCGCTGCTCGACGAGTACCTCAGATGCCATGGTCTTCTCCTGTGAGTTCACGTGTCCAACAACAGTCAGTGGTTCGCGTCCTGGAACACCGCACCCGAGTCGATCAGCGATCGAATCTCCTCGGTGCCGAATCCCCACGCAGCAAGTGTCGCCTCGGTGTCCTGACCGACCCTGTGCGATGGCGAGGGGTCGAGCCCGGGCGTGCGCGAGAATCGCGGCGCCACCTTCGGATGCGGATGACCAGCCAGCTCTGCGAAGGTCCCGCGAGCGGCCATGTGCGGATGCTGCGGTGCCTCGGTGAGGCTGAGCACGGGTGCCACGCACGCGTCGGTGCCGTCGAAGTGGCTCGCCCATTCGTCGCGAGACCGCTCTGCGAACGCGTCCTCGAAGATCTTGCGGTGGGCGGGCCAGAAATCCTGGTCGAGCTGATCGCCCTCGATCGAGGTCAGGCCGAGCCCCTCGAGGAGAGCCGCATAGAACTGCGGCTCGATCGCGCCCACCGCAACGTACTTGCCGTCCGCGCAGCGGTAGGTGTCGTAGAACGGTGCTCCACCGTCGAGGAGGTTGACCCTCCGCTCGTCCTTCCAGCCGCCCTGGGCCAGTAGTCCGTAGAGCATCGTGACCAAGGAGGCCGCGCCGTCGACCATCGCGGCGTCGATGACCTGGCCGCGCCCGCTACGGGTGCGCTCCTGCAGGGCTGCGAGGACTCCGATGATCAGGTACAGCGATCCACCGCCGAAGTCGGCGATGAGGTTGACAGCCTGCATGGGCTTCTCGTGGGTGCCCGTCGTGTGGAGCGCCCCGCTGATCGCCGCGTAGTTGATGTCGTGGCCCGCGGTGTGCGCGAGCGGACCCTCCTGGCCCCATCCGGTCATCCGTGCGTAGATCAGGCCAGGATTGACCGCCAGGCAGTCATCCGGGCCGACGCCGAGGCGCTCGGTGACGCCGGGGCGGTTGCCCTCGATCAACACATCGGCGCTGGCCACCAGGCGCAGCACGGTGTCGCGGCCGCCCGCAGTCTTGAGGTTGACCGCCACATTCGCACGACCCCGGTTGAGCCCCGACGAGACGGTCGACTGCAATTCGCTTCCGCCGGGTCGGTCGATGCGGATGACCTCGGCTCCGAGCTCGTTGAGAAGGAGGCTCGCAAACGGTCCCGGCCCGATTCCTGCGAGTTCAACGACGCGTATTCCGGCCAGCGGGCCGGCCGAAGGTTCGCTCATTGCCACAGGCTAACATGGATACAGTGCAATGATTCAACTGAGAATGAATTCCCCAAAGGACTGACGCCATGGCAGCGACCCGCAGTGTCTTCACCCGGGAGCACGACGAGTTCCGAACCCTCGTCCGAGACTTCCTGAGCCGCGAGGTCGCCCCGCATCACGCTCAGTGGGAGGCCGACGGCCAGGTCGATCGCTCGGTCTACGCCGCCGCCGCGAGGGCTGGCGTCCTCGGCTTCTCCGTACCGGTCGAATATGGCGGGCTGGGGGTCACGGACTTCCGCTACAACGCGATCGTCGCGGAGGAACAATCGCGGTCTCGCCTGCACGGTCCGGCGCTGACGTTGCACAACGACATCATCTCGCCCTATCTGCAGCGACTCACGGACGACGAGCAGAAACAGCGCTGGCTTCCCGGCCTCGCCGCCGGCGACCTGATCTTTGCGATCGCGATGAGCGAGCCGGGCGCGGGCAGCGATCTGGCCGGCATCCAGACGTCCGCGCGGCGCGATGGCGACGAGTGGGTCATCAACGGCCAGAAGACTTTCATCTCCAACGGAATCCTCAGCGATGTCGTCATCGTCGTGGCGCGCACCGATCCCGACGCCGGGCACAAGGGCTTCAGCCTCATCGTGGTCGAGCGCGGCACCCCCGGCTTCGAGCGCGGCCGCAATCTCAAGAAGATCGGCAACGGCGCCCAGGACACGGCCGAGCTGTTCTTCGACGACGTCCGTGTGCCGGTCTCGAACCTGCTCGGCGTCGAGGGGCGCGGCTTCATCCACCTGATGGAGAATCTGCCGTCCGAGCGGCTGTCGATCGCGATCTCCGCGATCGCGAGCGCGCGCAAGGTCTTCGACGACACGCTCGTCTACGCCAAGGAGCGCACCGCCTTCGGATCGCCGATCGGATCGTTCCAGGCGAATCGGTTCGCGCTCGCCGAGATGGACACCGAGCTCGACATCGCCCGTGTCTACATCGACCACTGCATCCAGGGCGTCCTCGACGACACCCTGACGGCGGTGGACGCCGCGAAGGCCAAGTGGTGGGCGACCGAGCTGAACAAGAAGGTCGTCGATCGCTGCCTCCAGCTGCACGGCGGCTACGGCTACATGCTCGAGTACCCCGTCGCGAAGGCGTACCAAGACGTGCGCATCTCCACGATCCTCGGTGGCAGCACCGAGATCATGAAGGAGATCATCGGCAAGAACCTCGGCGTCTGAACCAACGACGATGGAGCCGGACCCGCCCTGGGTCCGGCTCCATCGCGCGTGTGACGAGATCGGGCCGATCAGCTGAGCAGCTCGATGATCGTGCCGTTGGCCATGCCGCCACCTTCGCACATGGTCTGGTAGCCGTACTGGATCCCGTTGTCGCGCATGTGATGGACGAGTGTCGTCATGATGCGGGCGCCGGAGCCGCCCAGCGGATGCCCGATCGCGATCGCGCCGCCGTTGGGGTTGAGCCGCTCGATGTCGGCGCCGGTCTCGGCCAGCCAGGCCATCGGCACCGGCGCGAACGCCTCGTTGACCTCGAACGCACCGATCTGATCGATCGTCAGACCCGACTTCTTGAGCGCCTTGTGCGTGACCGGGATGGGCGCGCTGAGCATCATGATCGGATCGTCGCCGGCCAGCACCGCGGTGTGGATGCGGGCGATGGGGGTCAAGCCGAGCTCGGCAGCCTTCTCCGACGTCATCATGAGCAGCCCGGCCGCGCCGTCGCTGATCTGCGAGGCGTTGCCCGCGTGAATGACCCCGTCCTCCTTGAACACCGGCTTGAGCTTCGAGAGGGTCTCGACCGATGTTCCGCGGCGCAGGCCCTCGTCGACGCTGAAGACCGTCCCGTCCGCGAGGGTGACGGGCGCGATCTGCGACTCGAACCGTCCCCCGTCGATCGCGGCGGCAAGCCGTTCGTGGGAGCGCGCCGAGTACTCGTCCAGCGCTTCGCGGCTCAGCGCCCACTTCTCGGCCATCATCTCGGCGCCGACTCCCTGGTTGAACGAGACGCCGTAGCGCTCCTGGACGGCAGGGCTGCTGGGAGAGCCGAGCGAGCCGTCGCCGAGCGAGGAGCCCATCGGCACCGAGCTCATGTTCTCGACGCCACCCGCGACCGCGATGTCGTACTGCCCCGAGACCAAGCCGGCGGCGACGAAGTGCACCGACTGCTGCGAGGAGCCACACTGGCGGTCGATCGTCGTGGCGGGAACCGACTCGGGCCAGCCGGCAGCGAGGACCGCATTGCGGCCGATGTTCTGCGACTGCTGCCCGACCTGCTGGACGCATCCCCAGACGACGTCGTCGACGAGCGCGGGATCGAGGGCGTTGCGCTCGGTCAGGCTGCGAAGGATGTGGGCGGAAAGCTCGGCGGCGTGGACGGATGCGAGCGAACCGTTGCGCCTCCCGACCGGAGTACGGACTGCATCGACGATAACTGCGTCGCGTGTGGACACACTAGCCTCCTCGTAACTCACCACCAGAAGAGTGATGAGTAGAATCATTTGACTCTTGATGGTAACTCACACATGGTCGCGCGGGAAGTGATCCGCCGTTGGCACAATCGCCAACTGAATATACGCTTTCGCCCATGCAGGAACCCGCTGGACCACAGCTGACGAAGACTCCCATCGACGCGATCCTGCGTCTTGAGCAGTTGGACGATCTGCTGTATCGCAGCATCCCCCAGCCCGGTGCGGGCCGACGGATGTTCGGCGGACAGGTGGCCGGACAGGCCGTGATGGCCGCCGGCCTGACGGTCCCCGCCGACCGGGTCATCCATTCGGCCCACGCCCACTTCCTGTTGCCGGGCGATGCCACGATCCCGGTGCTGTTTCATGTCGACGCCGTGCGCGACGGCGGATCGTTCACGACTCGCAGGGTCGAGGCCGTGCAGCACGGCCAGGTGATCCTCCACCTGACCGCCTCGTTCCAGAAGGAGGAGGCGGGCTTCGAGCATCAAGTGGGAACGCCGAACGTTCCGGGGCCGGACGATCTTCCGACTCCGGAGGTGCAGTTCCGCGACGACCCCGAGAGCCTGCGCTGGCATGCAACGCTCACAGGCAAGAGCCCGATCGAGTTCCGCTTCCCTGACACGCCGACCCGGGTCCTTGCTGCTCGAGGCATTGCCGGCCCGCCCCGTCAGTCAGCCTGGACCCGCTCGACGGCACCACTGCCCGACGACAGGCTGCACCAGGCCGCCGCACTGACATACCTGTCCGACATTCTCCTGCTGTCCACCGCGCTGGCCCCGCACCGCGTCGTGATCCAGGACCCCGACCTGCAGTTCGCGACCCTCGACCACACGATCTGGTTCCACTCCCCCTGCCGTGCCGACGAGTGGCTGCTGCACGACCAGGAGAGCCACTGGGCCGGCGCTGGTCGGGCCGTGTGCCGCGGCTCCTTCTTCGACCAGTCGGGACGGCTGGTCGCGACAACGATGCAGGAGGGCCTGCTCCGCATGCGGTCTCCGCAGCAGTGAGCCCGCGACGGTTCGTTCTCCGCGAACCAGAAGGCCCCCGACCTCACTGGACATTCCAGTGACGTCGGGGGCCTCCCCACTGCAAGACCTACCGGGTCAGACGTCCCAGACCAGCGGCAGCGCGGTCAGCCCGAGCTGGCCTCCGGTCTCCATCAGCTCCGCGCCGTCGGCGACGCGGTAGCTGGGGATGCGCTTGTGCCACTCCTCCAGGCCGATCTTGAGCTCACGACGCGCCAGGTGCGATCCGAGGCAGCGGTGCGGGCCCGCCCCGAACGCGATGTGGTTGTTCGGGCTGCGATCGATCTTGACGGTACGCGCATCCTCGAACTCGGCACTGTCGCGGGTCGAGGCGTACAGCGGGATCTGGACCATGTCGCCGGCCTTCATCGGGCAGCCCTGGATCTCGACGTCCTTCATCACCTTGCGGGCGGGCGAGACGATCGCGTACGCACGCACGAACTCCTCGATCGCCGTGGGGATCAGCTCGGGCTCGGCCACGATCCGCTCGCGGTCTGCCGGGTTGTTGGCCAGGTGCAGGAACGACCACCCGAGCGTCACCGAGACGGTGTCCATGCCGGCCATGAACATCAGCAAGCAGAACGAGAGCAGGTCCTCGTCGCTCACCGGCTTGCCGTCGACCTCGAACTTCATCGCCTTGCTGACGATGTCGTCCTTCGGCTCCTCGCGGCGCTCGGCGACAACCTGGGCGAACCGTGTCATCACCGCACCCATCGCGGCGATGCGCGCCTCGCCGCCCTCGGGGCCACGCGCGGTGTGCAGGATCGCGTGCTCCCACTCCATGAACTGGTCGAGCTCCTCGACCGGGAGACCGATCAGCTCAAGGAAGATCGACGTCGGGAACTGCTGGGCGAAGTCGGCCATGAAGTCGCAGGAGCCCTTGTCCTTGATGGCCTCGATCAGGTCGACCGCCCGCTGACGGACCTTGGCGTCGAGCAGCTCGGTCTGCTTGGGCGAGAACAGCGGTCCGAGCTGCTTGCGCCACTGCAGGTGCTCGTCGCCGTCGAGCATCTCCGGGATCCACTTGTAGCTCGGGTTCGGATCGACCGGGGTGACGACGCTGTTGGAGAAGGTCTCGGGCGATTGCAGGATCTCCAGGATGCCTTCGTGATTGATCATCGACCAGAAGCCGTTGGCGAAGTCGTTGCGGAACCACGGGAACTGCTCGCGCAGCTCGTCATAGGTCCGGGTCCAGGTGCCGGCGGGCTTGTGCTCGCTGTAGTCGAAGTTCAGGACGGGGCACTCCGCCGTGCTCTGGTCGGTGGTGTCGGTCGCACTCATGAAAGCTCCTTGAAGATGTGTCAGCCAACGCGCCGAAGGCGCACCCTGGGGTCGGGCTGCTCCAAGCATGGCCCACTGTGACCCCGGTTACAAGCAATATCGCTAAATGATCGCCCTTGTTTGGCTGATCGGATGAATGGTCCGGTCAGCGTCCCTGCGATACCGGGCTGTTCGATCTGACGCCAGCCGCGTCCAACAGCTCGTCCCAGGTGTCGACCTTGACGTTTCCACGCCCGTGGGTCTCTCCGTGGAGCGCTTCGTGGGCGGCGATGGCGGTCCACGAGCTCCGATCGACGCAGCTGATCCCCCGGTCGCGCAGCAGCTGAGCCACGCCCGGCTTGAGCCCTCCCTCGTCGTACTGGCCGCCGGCAATGTCCGCCTTGAGGCTCTCGACGGCATCCTCGGCATCGGCGCGGTTCGTGCCCAGGATGCCCGTGGGGCCTCGCTTCACCCACCCGACCACGTACTCCCCCATGCTCGGAGCGCCGGACCGGACGACACGGCTCGCCTCGGACGGGATGGTCGCGGTCTCCTCGTCGAACGGCACTCCGGGAAAGGGCAGCGCCCGGTAGCCAACGGACCGCAGCATCATCTGAGCATCGAGGTCCCACTGTCTCGTCTCCCCCCCGATCGACTCCTCGACCCGGAGGCCGGACATCGCCCCCTGGCCCATGACCTCGAGCGGGCGGGTGTCGAAGTGCAAGTGCAACCGGCGGCCGGCGCCCGTCAGCTCGCGCTCGGCCCACCCCGCAAGGACCTTGAGGTTCCGCTTGACCGCGGGCGTGTGGCCATCCGGATCGATGCCCTCGAGGTGGCGGGGATCCAGCACGACGTCGACACCGTCCAGCTCACCCAGCTCCCGCAGCTCCTTGGTCGTGAACTTCGCGTACTGAGGGCCGCGACGGCCGAACACGTGAACGTCCCGGACCTTGTTGCCTCGAAGAACGTCAAGGACACGGTGAGGCACATCCGTGATCGCGAAGTCATCCGCCGACTTGAGCAGGATGCGGGCGACGTCCAGAGCGACGTTGCCGGCGCCGATGATCGCGACAGACTCCGCCTCCAGCGCATCGAAGCGGTCACCTTCGGGGTGGCCGTTGTACCACTTGACGAACGACGTCGCGGAGATGCTGCCGGGTAGATCCTCGCCCGGAATGCCGAGACGGCGATCGCTGCTGGCTCCGGTTGCGTAGACCACGGCGTCGTAGTTCGCGCGGATCTCCTCGACCGTCACATCGTTGCCGACGTCGACATTGCACAACAGGTTGACGTCGGGACGATCGAGGATCTCCTCGAAAGTCGCGCCGGCCGCCTTGATGTTCGGATGGTCGGGGGCGACGCCGTACCTGAGCAGTCCCAAGGGGGTCGGCAGCCGCTCGATCAGATCGACGACAATCTGCCCCCCGTCGCCGTACGTCAGGTGATCGGCGGTGAAGAACCCAGCCGGCCCCGCTCCCACGATCGCGACGCGAGTGAACTGCTTCGGACTTGCCATGCTGGCGTTCTCCTTCGACCCGAGGCGCCTCCCACGGGCGGCAACACGCCGGGGACGTACGCCTAACTTAGTGTTAATATAACTGAATAAGTGAGTCGCGTCACGAGGCCTCGCGACCACGTTTCGACCAGAGCCCTCAGGAGGTTCGATGACCTACGTAATCACCGACGCATGCGTCGATGTCATGGACAGGTCGTGCATCCGGGAATGCCCCGTCGACTGCATCTACGAGGGCAAACGCCAGGTCTACGTGCATCCCGATGAGTGCATCGACTGCGGTGCGTGCGAGGCGGTCTGCCCCCAGGATGCGATCTTCTACGAGGCTGACATGCCCGATGAGCTGAGCGTCATGGTCGAGCGACAGGCGAGCATGTTCGTCTCCCTCGGACGACTGGGTGGGGCTCGCAAGTTCGGCCCGCTCGGCAAGGACCACCCGGACGTCGAGGCGCTGCCTCCTCGTACCCCCAACGACTGAGCACAGCACACGAACGACAGAGCTGGCCCCACCCGGATGATCCGGGTGGGGCCAGCTCTGTTCAGCGACTCGTGATCAGATCGCGGCGATCGCCCGCTCCGGGCAGGACGCCGCCCCAGCTCGTGCCCTGTCCTCCGCGCCGGCGGGGACCTCTTCCTCCGTCACGGCGGAGTAGCCGAGGTCGTCCAGCGGGAACAGCTCCGCGTCGGCCGCATAGCAGCGAGCGTGCCCCGAGCACTTGTCCTGGTTGACTGCAATCTTCATGATGCTCCATTCACTCCATTCAACGAATCGTGGCGTGTGCCCCTGTCAGCCCTCTTTGGCACTCCACGTGATCGACTTGGTCTGCAGGAACTCGTCGAGCCCTGCCTCACCCCATTCACGACCCAGGCCGCTCTGCTTGTAGCCACCGAACGATGCGTGCGGCGTCACGCCGCCGCCACCGCCGTTGATGCCGACCATGCCCGTTCGCAGCTGCTTGGCGATCCCATAGGCGCGCACTGGACTCTTGGACCAGACCGCACCTCCGAGCCCGAAGTCGCTGTCGTTCGCGAGCTTGACCGCCTCGGCATCGTCCTTGAAGGAGATGACGACGCCCACGGGGCCGAAGAACTCCTCCTGAGCGATCGACATCGAGTTGTCGACGTCGACGAACAGCGTGGGCTCGACGAAGAAGCCCTTGTCGAGTCCGACCGGACGCCCGCCGCCGTAGGCGATCTGCGCGCCTTCGTCCTGCCCCTTGCGGATCAGCTTCTCGACCTTGTCGCGCTGGGCAGCGCTGATCAGCGGCCCCATGACCGTCTCGGGATCGGCCGGATCGCCGACCTTGATGTAGTCGAGCGCAGCCTTGATCATGCCGATCAGCTCATCCTTGCGCGACTCGTGCACGATCGTGCGCGTCAGCAGCGAACAGCCCTGGCCTGCGTGCACCGTGATGCCCATGATCACATCGCGCACGGCCAAGGTGAGATCGGCGTCCTCGCAGATGATGTTGGCAGATTTGCCGCCGAGCTCGAGGACGACCTTCTTCATGGTCGGCGCGGCCTGGGCGTACACGAGACGACCCACGGTGTCCGAACCCGTGAAGCTCACCAGATCGACCATCGGATTGGTGGTCAGCTCCTGGCCCGCTGCGATGTCGCCGGTCACGACGTTGAAGACTCCCGGCGGGACACCCGCCTCATCTGCGAACTCCGCGATCAGGAAGGCCTCGAGCGGCGTGGTGGGCGCAGGCTTGAGGATCACGGTGCAGCCGGCCGCAAGCGCCGGCGCGACCTTCATGATGTTGAGGAAGAACGGGAAGTTGTAGGCCGAGATCAGCGCGGTCACGCCGAACGGCTCACGCCGGATGACTCCCTGACCGATCTGTCCGGCGGCCTCGTTGATCGTCGGCGTCATCGCCTTCTCGTACGGGAACGTGACCATGGCTCGCTCGGCCATGTCTCGGAAGTTGGAGATCGGGATGCCGACCTGGATCGAGTCGGCCAGGGCCCGGGTCGAGCCGCACTCGCGCATGTTGAGCTGGATGATCTCCTCGCGGCGACGATCCATGATGTCGGCCATGCGGAGGAGCACCTCTGAGCGCTCCTTGACGGTCATGGTCGGCCACGGACCGTCGTCGAATGCGGTACGCGCCGCCTGGACTGCTCGGGCGACGTCGGAAGAAGTCGCCTGCGGCACCCGGCCGATGACCTCTTCGGTCGCCGGGTTGATGACCTCGATCATCTCCGAGCCGTCGCTGTCCCGCCATGCGCCATCGATGTACAGCTTGTACGTATGAACAGCCATCTTCACTCTTCCTCGCGCCGGAACCATTAATTATATGATTCCACTGATTAGCCTGTGACGCCGATCATACCTCGGCCGACCGCGTCAGGGTAGTGGACTCGCGAATAAGCGAATTCAGTCCCCGATCGGGTCCGCGCCCTAGCCAACTTATGGTTAGATCATTAATATAATGTGAGACACATCACCGCACACACGAAGGATGAGAGCTATGGGTCGCGTCGAGGGCAAAGTCGTGTTCATCACCGGGGCAGCACGCGGGCAGGGCAGGTCCCACGCGATCCGTCTCGCTCAAGAGGGTGCTGACATCATTGGCGTAGACATCTGCGCCGACATCGCCACCAACAGCTACGGCATGGCGACGCGCGAGGACCTCGACGAGACGGTTCGCCTCGTCGAGAAGGAGGGGCGGCGCATGATCGCGAGCGTCGCGGACGTCCGCGACCCGCAGGCTCTCAAGGACGCGGTCGCAGCCGGCGTCTCGGCACTCGGCCGGCTCGACAGCGTCGTCGCCCAGGCAGGCATCTGCCCGATGGGCACTGATGACCCCGAGGCGTTCCTCGACGCCGTCACGGTTGACCTCAACGGCGTGATCAACGCCGTCCAGGCCGCGATGCCACACCTCAGCAAGGGGGCGTCCATCGTGGCGACCGGCAGCCTGGCCGGCCTCGTGCAGGGCTCGACCGACAACCCCGACAACGGTGCCGGCGGTCTCGGCTACTCCTGGGCCAAGCGCGCAGTCGCATCCTTCGTGCACGATCTGTCCATCGTGCTCGGCCCCAAGGGCATGCGCGCGAATGCCGTGCACCCGACCAACTGCAACACCGACATGCTCAACAGCGACATCATGTACAAGATCTTCCGTCCGGACCTGGACAAGCCCACGCGGGACGACGCGCTGGTGGCCTTCCCGGCGATGACCAACATGGGTGTCCCCTACGTCGAGCCCCAGGACATCTCCGACATGGTGCTCTTCCTGCTCTCGGACGAGTCGCGCTACGTCACTGGCATGCAGATGCGGGTCGACGCGGGCGCCTACACGCTGCGCCGCCCTCAGGCGCCCGCCTTCTAGCCTTCCCTACCCCACCGCCCCGTTCGTGCCGCGACTCCTCGGAGCCGCGGCACGAACACGTAACGATGGAGCACCTGACATGAGCACGATTGGATTCGTCGGACCGGGCCAGATGGGCATGCCGATGGTTGAGCGACTCGTCACCGCGGGGCACTCAGTCGTCGTCCACGCCCGGCGTCAGGAGGTGCGCGAGCACCTCGACGAGCTCGGAGCACGGGCCGTTGCCGATCCGCGAGAGGTGGCGGACGGGGCCGACCTCGTACTGATCTGCCTGTTCTCCGATCCGCAGCTGCAGGAGGTCGCGCCGTCTCTCATCGACGCGGCTCGCAAGGGCTCGATCATCGCCTCGCACGTCACCGGCAGCATCGCGACCATCCAGGAGCTCGCCGAGCGAGGTCGATCCCGCGGGATCGACGTGCTGGACGCCCCGGTGAGCGGCACGGATACCAAGATCCGAGCGGGCGAGCTGACGGTGATGCTGGGCGGTGACTCCGACGCCGTTGCGGCCGCAACGGGCCCGATCAGCGCCTACAGCAACCCGGTGCTGCCGACGGGACCGCTCGGTTCGGCGTTGAAGATGAAGCTCGTGAACAACCTGCTGTTCGCCGCCAACGTCCAGCTGGTGGCCGAGGCGGCCGCACTGGGTGAGAGCCTCGGCCTGGAGACCTCCACGCTCCTTACGACGCTGGGCCACTGCAGCGGTGGCAGCGCGGCCAGCAGCTATGCCTCGGCAGCCGGCGACATCGCAACCTTCGGCGCGGGCATCGCCCACTACCTCGGCAAGGACGTCGCGGTGTGCCAGCAGGTCGCCGCCGAGCTGGGTGCGAACCCCGAGCTCCTGCTGTCCGTGGTCGACCGCGGGCCGCTGCCGCTGACCTCCTGAGACACACGACAAGACCGGCCGGGCGAGATCACTCGCCCGGCCGGTTCTCAGTTGGCGCCGATCAGGTGACGGCGCCGGCGATCTTGAGCTCGATGAGTCGCTCTTCGCTGAGTCCGAGCTCGGACAGGATGTCGTCGGTGTGCTCGGCGAACTGCGGAGCGCGCGTCAGCGACACGTCCGTCTCGTCGAACTGCACGGGATTGACGACCAGCTTCTGCGCATTGCCGTCGGCGTCGACCACATCGGCGATCTGGCCGTTCGCCACCAGCGACACGTCGTTGCCGACCTCCCACGCATTCTGCACCGCGGCCCACTGCCCGTCCATGCCCTCGAACAGCTTGACCCATTCGTCGTACGGCCGGGACTCCATGATCTCGGCCACGATCTCAGCCGCCTCCAGGGCGTTGGCCATGATCTTCTCCACCGAGTCGAAACGCTCGTCGGTGATCAGGTCCTCACGTCCGACAACGGTGCAGAACTCCGGCCAGTACTTCCCGGGCTGGAGCATCGAGAACATCAGCCAGCGATCATCGGAGGTTCGGTAGGTGCCGATGAGCGGATTGGTCGCCGAGCCGTGCTTGGGCGCATTCCTCTTGGGAAGGGCCTGCCCGGCCATGAGTGCCAGATTGACCGAGAACTGCGTGGCCCAGGCGCCCACGCCGAGCAGCGAGACGTCCACGACCGAGGTCTCCCCCGTCGTCGCACGCTTGTAGAGCGCTGCGGCGATGCCACCGGCGATCGTCATGCCCCCCATCGAGTCGCCGTAGGCGCCGGAGGGCATACCCAGGAGCTGTTCGGATCCTTCGGGGGTCACGCCGTCGCCGCTGCCGCCGCGCGCCCAGAAGGCGGTGCTGTCATATCCACCCTTGTCGATCTCTTCGCCGCGCTGCCCGAAGCCGCTGCCTCGCACGACGATGATGTCGGGGTTGATCTTGCGGACGTCCTCGAGCTCGATGCCCAGCTTCTTGCGTGCCCGGGGCAGGAAGTTGGTCAAGAACACGTCACTGTTGCGAATCAGCTCGTGCAGCACCTCCATCGCCTCGGGCTTCTCCAGTGCCAGGCCGATGCTGCGCTTGCCGCGGTTCGGGCCTTCCATGATCGGGAAGAACGACGCACCCTTGCTGAGGACGTCGAGGCCGAGGAGACGGACGAGGCCGCGCTGTGCATCCCCGGTCTCGGCGTGCTCGACCTTGATGACGTCGGCACCCCAGTCGGCGAGCACCGCGCCTGCCGCCGGCACGAAGGTGAACTGGGCGACTTCCAGAACGCGCACGCCCTGCATGGGTCCGGTCATTGTGTGTCTCCTTCGTCTTGGTACTTGATGATGTGCAGGTTGACAAGGCTGAATCCCACGGCACTCACCGGCTAGGCGCCACGCAGGAGCATGACGCCAGATGGCACGCCTCCGCCGGCCGCGACCGCGGCCACCTGCGCGCCCGCCACCTGACGACCCGTCGCCTCGCCGCGCAGCTGGAGCATCGCTTCGCGGACGAAGCCGTATCCGTGCAGTCGCCCCGCCGACAGCTGGCCGCCGTGGGTGTTGAGGGGCAGCCTGCCGTCCAGCGCGATGCCGCGACCCTCGTCGATGAAGTCCTTCGCACCACCCAGCTCGCAAAAGCCCAGCGCTTCGAGATACGACAGGCAGTTGAACGTGAAGCCGTCGTAGAGCTGAGCGACGTCGACGTCCTCGGGCGTCAGGGACGTGCGACTCCAGAGGTGTGCCGAAGGACCGAGCGTCTGCGGCAGATGCGTCAAGGTGTCCTGGTCCCAGGAGAGGCGTTCCATGATCTGCGTGCCGACAGCCTCCACGAAGACCGCAGGCTTGGGCCGGTCCTTGACCGTCTCCGCCGCCGAGACGATGACGGCGATCGCACCGTCCACGGGGACATCGCAGTCGAACAGTCCGAACGGCGACGTGACCATCCGCGCCGACATGTAGTCGTCCATGGTCATCGGATCGCGGTAGACGGCCTCCGGGTTGAGCATCGCATTCTTGCGAGCGTTGATCGCGATGTGCCCGAGGGTCTCGCGGCCGCCGCCATAGGTGTGGAAGTAGTTCGACGCATTGCACGCAATCCAGTTGGCCGCAGAGACGGCGCCGAACGGGGCGCGCCACTCCATCATGCCGGTGGCCCGCTCATTGCCGACCTTCCAGGCACCCGACCGCGTCATGGCCGAGTACGAGCCCTGCCAGACAGTGCGGAAGCACAAGACATGCCGGCACAGACCAGCGGAGACTGCGAGCATCGCGGCCATGATCGAACCGATCTGCCCCGGGGTTTCGCCACCGCCGTTGACCCAGGTGGGGCGAATCTGGAGGGCCTCCTCGACCGCCATGACACCGCCTTCGGACATCCCGGCCGGCGCATTGCCCGGATAGGTCGCGAGGCCATCGATCTCATCGATCGTCAGGCCCGCATCCTCGATCGCCTTCAAGCTGGCCTCGACCGTCAGCGACAGCGGATCCACCATCAGCCGGCGGCCGACCCTCGACTGGCCGACGCCCGTGAGAGCGACATCGTCCTCGAACTTCTTGGACGAGGCCATCGGCCGAAGCGCTGCTGCGACGTCACGCTGTGCGGGGATGGGTCCGAGCTCGGGCCCCGCATCCGGATCGGGTTCGAACAACGGCAGATAGACCTCTTCGGCCTTCTCGAACAGCACCCGGACGCGCATGCCGATCGCGACGGCCTCGGGCTCGCAGTTGACGATGTTGGTCATCAGTCGCGCGCCGTCGTCCTCTTCAAGAGCGACGATCGCCACGACGTAGGGAGGCGGAAACGACGGAAGCCAATGCTGACTGTTGACCGTGAAGCCGACCACCACGGCCCGGCCCGACACCGGGGTCATGGTGACGTTGATGCTCCGGCAGCTCCGGCAGGTCGGCAGCGGCGGGTGCATGTAGGTCGAGCAGTCGTCGCAGCGGGCTATCCGCAGCTCGCCGTCGGCTCCCGCGGACCAGAAGTCCGCGCTCGCCAGGGTCGGCTGCGGCAGCGGGCGCACCACTTCAGATGTTGTCATCGACTTCTGCTCTCTCGTCGTGGTCATGTCATTCACAGGCCGGGGAACGCCGGCGGTCAGTACGAGCTGCTGCGCGGCCCCGCGCCTCCGAGCGCGTCGATGCTCTGGTCACCCCACGTCACGAGACGAAGCTCTTCAGCTGGGCGATCGTGCTGACTCGACCCGCGTGGGTGGGCGCGAGAGGTGACGTGTTCAGCGTGGTGACGCCGCTCTCGGCGAAGGCTGCTGCCCGCTCCTTGACCCAGCCGGGTGCGCCGATCAGGGCGACGCCGTGGACGAACTCGTCGGGAACGGCTGCCGCGGCCTCGGCCTTCTTCCCCGACAGGAAGAGCTCTTGGATGACCGGTGCGGACTCCTCGTAGCCGTAGCGGATCGCGAGGTCGTTGTAGAAGTTCTTGCCCTTGGCGCCCATGCCGCCGACGTACAGAGCCAGGTGCTCGCGCACGTTCTGCATCGCGGCCTCCTTCTCATCGGCGTCCTCGGTGATCGCGACCTTGACGTCGACGATGATCTGCAACGGGTCCAGACCGGCCTGCCGGTTGGCCTTCCCCTTGGCGAGTGCATCGCCGAACGCCGCTTCAGCGCGTTCGGGCACGTAGAAGATCGGCTCCCAGCCGTCGAACATCTCGGCGGCGAGCTGGACGTTCTTGGGACCGAGAGCAGCCAGCACGACCGGGATGTTGTCGCGGACCGGGTGATTGATCAGCCGCAGCGGCTTCCCGAGCCCGCTGCCGCCGTGCTCCTTCGTGAGCGGGAGGTGGAAGTGCTTGCCGTCGTACTCGAGCGGTTCGCGACGCCAGACCTTGCGGCAGATCTCCACGACCTCGCGGCAGCGGCCGTGCGGTGCGTCGTACTTGATGCCGTGGAAGCCCTCGACGACCTGGGGGCCCGAGGCGCCGATGCCCAGCGTGAACCGGCCGTCCGAGACGTAGTCGAGTCCTGCGGCCGTCATGGCCAGCAGTGCAGGCGTGCGTGAGTAGATGTTGAGGATTCCGGAGGTGATTCCCAGGGTGGATGTCTTCGCGGCGATGTAACCGAGCTGGCTCACAGCGTCGAAGGTGTACGCCTCGGGCAGCAGGACGTCGTCGAGACCCACGGCTTCGTACTCCACGAGCTCTTCGACCGTCTCCTTGAAACCGCCGCTGTAGCTCATCGGCATGCCGATCTTCATGTGCATTCCTCTCGACATCTCATCGACGCTCGACCGGGATCGATCAAAATCAGTTAACTATATAACGCGAGAGGGCGCATCGGTAGCCCCGGCGCAGACACCATCCTGTCCGGTCATCGGGCCACCCGGGGGATGGTCAGGGCCGTGGCGCCTGCAACGAGCGCAATGCCTGCGCCGACGACGAAGGCGATCTCATAGGCACCCAGCGAGGGCAGCCCGGTGCCGACCACGACGCCGGCCACCAGGATCGCCGAGACCAGTTGCGTACCGAGCGAGGAGCCGATCGACCTGACAACGGCATTGACTCCCGTCCCTTCGCCTGTGCGCTCGGGCATCACCCCTTCGATGATCGCGTTCGCCATCGCGGCGAACGCGATCGAGCCTCCGACGAGCGCCACCGTCGTCAACACGATGACGAGCAGGAGTCCCCCACCAGCAGACAGAGCGAGGAACGCCAGCCCGACGGCATTGACGATGCACCCCAGCGACAAGGCGATCCGACTCCCCCACCTCGATGAGATCCAGCCGGAGAGCGGACCCGCGAACAGCGACAGCAGCGTGCCGGGAACCAGCAGAAGACCGGCCTCGGTCGCGGTCAGCCCGTGCCCGTAGTCGGTCCAGGCCGGCGCTTGGCCGATCGCGGGCACCAGCAGGAACGGCACGAAGATCGCACTTCCCGCGAGGAGCGTCGTGGTGTTGGTCCGCAGCAGCACGGGCTTCATCGCGAGTCGGAGGTCGATGAGCGGTGCGCTCGCCCTGAGACTGTGCACCACCCACGCAGCCAGCACGAGGACGCCGAGCGCCGCGAGGGCGAGGGTCCTCGCGTCGGACCACCCCCACGCACCCCCCTGGCTGAGTGCCAGGAGAGGCGCCGTCAGGCCGATCGACAGCAACACGGCGCCGACGACATCGACCGCACCTCCGCCCTTGTCATCCGATTCGGGCAGCCGCCATTTGTCGACCAGGCACACGACCGCCGCAGGGACCGCGCCGGCCCAGAACAGCAGCCGGAAGCCGCCCAGATCCATGATCACCCCGCCCAGGAACAGTCCCCCGCTGGCGCCCAGTCCGGCCATCGCCGAAAGGGTGCCGATGGTCGACGGCACCTGACGTGCCCCCATCGTGCTCCGGATGATGCCGAAACACAGCGGCAGGACACCGCCGCCTGCGCCGGCGACGATTCGACCCAGCACCACCAGCTCGAGCGTCGGTGCGACCGCAGAGATCAGGCTCCCGAGGGCGAACAACGCCATCGCGAGCATCAGGATCCTCCGGCGCCCCCACATGTCACCCAGCCTGCCGAGGATCGGCGTGCACACCGCGGCGCTGACGAAGTACCCCGTCAGGATCCACGCGACGTCCGCAGTGTTGCGGTCGAGCTCGGCACCGATGTGCGGCAGCGCGGGGATCACCGCGGTCTGCGCCAGCGCGAACACCATGACGTTCGCGGCGAGGACGTACTGCGTGCCGGACGACTCGTCCGCGGCCATCATCGCTCCTTACCGGGGCAAGGCAGACACCGCGGAACGCCCGTGGGCGTTCCGCGGAGTCTGAGCAGGCTCTCGGGTCAGCTCGTGCGCGGGAAGTTGAGCACTTCGCGGGCGTTGAGCTCCACGATCTTGTGGGCCTCGTCGTCGGGCACGTCAACGAGGGACTCAGCGATGACCTTGCGGCTGTTGGGCCACTGCGAGTCAGAGTGCGGGTAGTCGATCTCGACACAGATGCGGTCGACGCCGATCTCGTGACGATTGGCCAGGCCGTGACGATCGTCGATGTAGCAGCCCCAGAAGTGCTTGCGAATCAGGTCGGACGGCTTCGTGTCGAAGTCGATCGGCTGATACCACCGGTGCTGGAACCACGAGTAGTCGGCGCGCTCGGCGACGTACGGAAGCCAACCGATACCGCCCTCGGCCAGCATGATCTTCAGATTCGGGTGCTTCTGCAGCTGGCCCGAGAACACCAGCTCGACCGTCGACCACATCAGATTGGTCGAGAACAGGGCGATGTTGACGATGAACGGCGCCTCGATGTGAGGCGAGCCGTCGGGCATCGTCGCCGGCGTGACCGGCGGGAAGGCCGCAGCGGCAGAGGCGTTGAATCCCGGGACGAAGCTGCCCGAGCCGAAGTGCAGGCTGACCGGCATGTTCGTGTCTTCGCAGACATCCCACAGTGGCGCCCAGTAGTCACTGCTGAATCCGGGGAGACCGAGGGGCGAGGGGCTGTCGGGGAACGAGACCGTCCGAGCGCCCATGTTGGCAACGCGCAGCGCCTCCTTGGCCGCCAGCTCGACGTCCCACGTCGGCAGGATGGCCAGCGGGACGTAGCGATCGGGGGCGCTCGCGCTCCACTCCTCGATGCTGAAGTCATTCCAGGCCTGGACTGCCGCGAGCGACAGCTCCTTGTCCTTGCTGCGATGGAACACACCGCCGCCGAAGCCCGGGAAGGACGGGAAGCAGCATGCGGCCTGAACGCCGTCGATGTCCATGTCCTTGACGCGGGCAATCGGGTCGTAGCAACCCGGGATCATGTCGTCGTATCGCACGGGCTCCATGCCGAAGTCCTTCGGCTCCTTGCCCGCCACCGCGTTGAGTCCGATGTACGGGTAGATGTCGCCGTCGTACTTCCAGACGTGGTGTCCTTGGTCCGTCTCGATGATCTGCGGCCCGCGCTCGACGAACTTCTTGGGAAGCCGATCCGTCCAGACCCTTGGATGCTCGATCACGTGGTCATCGACCGAAATGATTTGCATATGGTCTTGAAGTGGCATGCCCAGGCTCCTATCGCTTAGTGAGGTCGATCATATAACTTATTAGTCAGCGTTGTAAACCGGTACTACACAGAGGGGACAGACATGAACGACTCCAATGAGGTCGAGCGCGAGATCGAGGACGATCACGACCTGCTGACGTACAACGAATCCAGTGCCCGACTGAGTGAGGAGATCGCGAATCTCCGCTCCCAGATCGAGCAGGCAGGCACCGACGGCATCACCGCCGATGGCCTGACGGTGGAAGCTGCGAAGCAGCGGATCGTCGATCTGGAAGAAGCGGCACAGCGCAACTCCCAGCTGGCCGAGACGGACAAGGACGCCGCGGGATTCCTCGGGTTCACGCCCGGACAGTCAACGACGGACTAGATCTCGGGCAGGTCGCGCCCTCAGGTGGACGACGGCTTCGGCCGGTACGACGTCACCATGAGGAGCGCGGCCCCCGCGATCCCGGTGACCGCCGCCGCGATCGCCCAGCCGTAGCCGGCGACGTCGAGACCGAGTGCGTGATCGAGCGACCAGTCACCCGGGCCGACCGCGGCCAGTCCCACGGCGACCATCGCGACGAGGACGACGTACTCGACGCCGCCCTTGAAGATGAAGTAGCCCTTGCCGCGATGATCCGTCAGAGCCGCCACAGCCATGAGTCCGACGAATGCGGCGGCGCCCAGGCTCGTCAGCAGGCCCAAGGTGACCAGCAGGCCCGCCCCGATCTCGGCGACGGCCGCGACCCGCGCATGGAGCCATGCCGGCCGAAGTCCGAGACTCTCGAACCAGCCTGTGGTCCCGCTGAGTCCTCCCCCGCCGAAGATCTTGTTCCAGCCGTGCGTGATCAGCATCGGCCCGAGGGCCAGACGCACCATGAGCATTCCGAAATCGACGTCCATCAGTGCGCTCCTCAGACCGGGCATTGGGTTTACTGATATTACTACACACAGCGAAACTGTCCCGCCACTCACCACACCGAACGGATCGCCGCAGATGACCACACCCGGAATCGTCGGTCCGACGACGGACGACCGCACGCTGCTCGAGATGCTCGAGCTCGAGACGATCGACACGAACGTGTTCCGCGCCAATTTCGTCTTTCCCGACCACTACGCGCTCTACGGGGGCCAGGTGGCGGCCCAGGCGCTGCGCGCTGCCGGACTCACGGCCGAGGGCCGGCTGCCCCACTCGCTCCACGGCTACTTCCTGCGCCCCGGTGACGCCTCCCGTCCCATGCTGCTGAAGGTCTACCGCGATCGAGACGGCCGATCGTTCTCGGCCCGCCGCGTCGTGGCGCTCCAGGAGGGAGAGGTGATCTTCAACATGTCTGCCTCCTTCTCGACACCTGCCGGCGGCGACGACCGTCAGATCGCCCAGCTACCCGACGTATCGGCTCCCGATGAGAATCGGGTCTACACGATTCCCCGACTCTTCTCCTTCGAGGGACGAAAGGCCGAGCAGGCCCTTCCGGGTCTCGAGTATCCGATCAGGTTCTGGGCGCGGTGCACCGCTCCCCTGGGGACGGACCCGCTGCTGAACGCGTGCGCCCTGACCTACCTGTCCGACATCTCGAGCGGCACTGCCGCCTTCAACACGCCGACGCACGCCACATCCTCGAGCCTGGACCATGCGATGTGGTTCCACCGACCGATCATCGCGAACGACTGGCTCCTCGTCGACCTGGTGCCACACACGCTCGCGGCGGGGCGAGGCTGGTACACGGGGTCGATTTTTCACTCCGATGGCAGCTTGGTAGCGAGCCTTACACAGGAGGCCTTGTTCAGAAGGCGACATTGACGGTGTTATCCGAGTCGATTACTGATATCACCTCGATTGAGATGTAGGCTGCAACTATGAGTACGACGAGTACGTCCCATGACGACATCATGCAAGTCGGTAAGGTCATGCGTGCGCCGAAGACCGCCGAGCTGATCGCGACCCATCTGCGCCGCCAGATCGTGAAGGGCGAACTCACGCCCGGCGAGACGCTGCCGCCCGAGGTTCAGCTGATGTCCCAGTACGGCGTCTCGCGGCCAACGCTGCGCGAGGCCTTCCGGATCCTCGAGACCGAGACGCTGATCAGCGTCCGTCGAGGCTCACGGGGCGGCGCCCAGGTCATGCAGCCCGACATCTCCGTGGCCGCCCGATACGTCGGTCTGCTGCTCCAGATCTCGGGCACCACGATCGACGATGTGTACGAGGCCCGCAAGGTGTCCGAGCCCGAGTGCGCTCGCCTGCTGGCGAAGACCCGCACCAAGCAGGACATCGCCGATCTCCAGAGCTGCATCGAAGATCTGCGGAAGGTCGTCGAGGCCGGCACGAAGGCTGTTCCCGATCCGAGTCGTTGGTCGGGCCTGACCTACAAGTTCCATGAGCTGATCATGCAGCGGTGCGGCAACAAGACCCTTGCCGTGCAGGGCGCGGTGCTGCACGACATCGTGACCACCCACCTCGAGTTGTCGGTCGCCACCAAGTTCGACCAGGGTGACAGCTCTGAACGGTTCCAGCGAGTCATCAAGGCCTACGAGAAGCTCGTTGCTCTCGTCGAGGCCAAGGACGGCGACGGTGCTGCCGAGCACTGGCGCAAGCACATGGACGTCGCAGCGAAGTACCTGTTCCAGAACGACCTCAAGAACAAGCCCGTGGTCGACTTGTTCGCCTGATCCACCTCACATAGCTGAAAGCCGAAGTGCCTGATGGCCTTCGGCTTTCTGCGTTCCAGATCGTGACCGCGCGCGGCCATGCGTTATACAGTTAGATTAGCGTGCGATATCTGACCAGCTGCCGCGGTCTCGAGCAAGGACACTGTGATGACGTCTGAACCCCTTCGTCCCGACGACTTCCTCCGCCTCCACGAGCGGGTCGCCCTCGTCACGGGAGCCGGACAGGGCGTGGGCGCAAGCATCGCCCGCTATCTCGCAGCCAGCGGGGCACGAGTCGTGGTCAACGACTACTTCTCGGATCGTGCGGCCGAGGTGGCACAGAGCATCGTCGACGCGGGCGGTGAGGCGATCGCCCTCGCGTGCGACGTCAGCGACTTCGCATCGGTCTCATCGATGCTGGCACAGGCCGAGCACGAGCTCGGACCGGTCAGCATCCTGGTCAACAATGCCGGCAACGCCGGCGCTCGCGGCACCTTCGACTCGATGGCGATCCCGTTCTGGGAGTCCGATCCGTCCGACTGGCAGCCATTCCTCGACGTCAATCTCACGGGCGTCATGAACTGTTGCCGGGCCGCCATGCCGGCGATGGTCCGCGGCGGTCACGGCCGCATCATCACGATCGTCTCGGACGCCGGACGCGTGGGCGAGCCGAGCCTGCCCGTCTACGCCGCGGCCAAGGCCGGAGCCGCAGGCTTCATGCGCTCGATCGCCAAGGCCGGCGGACGCCACCTGGTCACGGCCAACTGCGTCTCGCTGTCGACAATTCGTGACTCCGATGCGGCCGCCGATCCCGAGAAGGACGCGAGGCACCTGCGCGACTACACGATCAGGCGCTTCGGCACGCCGGACGACGCGGCCGGCGTGGTGCTGCTCCTGGCATCGGAGTCCGGTTCGTGGATCACGGGTCAGACCATCCCGGTGAACGGCGGATACTCCTCGGCGCTGTGACAGCCCACGCCGGCAGCAGACGTCAGCTCCCGGCGGGCGTCGCGATCCGGTACGGCTGCGGTGCTCCGGGGACCTCGACGCGCGTCTTGGCGATGTGCGGGTTCACGATCGATCCCACGAGGAGGTCGCGCCGGTCGGGTCCGGTGAACACCGGGTTGGTCGGCCAGCCGAGATCGGTCTCGGCGGGGTCGAAGGCGTACATCTGCACGTCCTTGCCGCCCGGGGCGATCACCGCCAGCGCATTGCGGTTGTAGACCCCGACCCACAGCGCCCCCGACTCGTCGAAGGCCATGCCGTCCGGGCCCGCCGCCATGAGCTCGGCCTCCAGGCCGTCCTCGGGCAGGATGCAGTAGGTCTCGAGCTCGCCCAGCCCGCCGCCCGGGAGGATCGCGGCACGGCTCAGTCGGCCGGTGAACGTCTCGGCGACGTACAGGTGTCGGCCGTCCGGCGACAGGGCCAGACCGTTGGCGAAGCTGAGCCCGTCGGCCAGGATCTCCGAGCTGCCGTCCGGCCTCCGCACGAACAACCAGCCATCCGGATCGGCCAGCATCTCGGGAATCTTGTCCGGGCCGGGGTGGGGGAAGCGGGTGGACTCGGTGGCCCAGACGAAGCCGTTCGCATCGGCCAGCGCGTAGTTGGCGTGCGTGACTTCCTGGCCGTCGACCACGTCGATCAAGGTCTCGACGGCACCGTCGGCGGTGTCGAGCACCTGCAGCGCCCCTTCGAAGTTGGCGATCAGCAGCCGTCCGTCGGGCAGGAAGTTGAGGCTGTTCGGCTCTCCCCCGGCCTTGCCGATCTGAGTGATCGAGCCGTCAGAGGCCACCCGTGCAGCCGCACCGGCCTTGTCGCTGACCCAGATGGAACCGTCCGGAGCCTCCGCGATGTCCTCGGGCCGGGTGACACCGGATCCGAACGGTTCGAATGTCAGGGTCTCGCTCATCATTGCCTCCCAGTGCGTGACGGCCATCTGCCGACCCCGACATTGTTCTACCTATTTGTACTAAACACAAGGCATATGGCGAGAAGCGGTCAGGAGACGGCGGACGATCGTGCAGAGAGCATTCCCTCGGCCACCAGGGGCCGGTACTTCCCGATCAGGCGTGGAGAGCCGAAGGTCGCCACGGCCACCAAGGACTCGCCGTCGTGATAGCCGTACACGGCGGAGCCGCTGTCGGCGTCCTGCTCGAGCCAGCCACCCGTCCGTGCCATCTCGGTGCGCCCGATCACCTGGATCTTGATGCCGTGCTGATCTGACCAGAAGTAGGGCGCCTGCCGCAGGTAGTCCGGCACCGGAAGACCCAGGATCGTGTGAGCCACGATGGCAGCCTGGTCGCCAGCCGTCGACCAGTGCTCTCGGCGGGTCGGCAGCCCGGTGAGCTCGTCGCGCCACCGGGCGACGTCGCCGAGCGCGTAGACACCATCCAGACCTTCGACCGCGCCCGATCCGTCACACAAAACCCCGCCGACGACGTCGAGTCCGAGTCCGTCGAGCACCCCCGTGTTGAGGGACGCCCCCAGCCCGACCAACGCCAGGTCTGCGGTGACGTGGGTGCCGTCCTCCAGCGTCACGGTCACCCCGCCGTCCGCACCGGAGAGCCCCCGTACAGGGCTGCCGGAGAGCACCCGCACCCCGTGGCGACGGTGCAGCTCGGAGCAGTACTCACCCGCCTCGGCACCGAGCGCACGGTGGAACAACGTCGGCATGGCCTCCACGATCGTGACGTCCACCCCGAGCACCCGGGCAGCGGCGGCCACCTCACCACCGATGAAGCCTCCGCCCACGACGACCAGCGACTCGGCCGCGGGCAGCGCCGAGCGCAGGCGCATCGCGTCATCGAGGGTGCGCAACCGGTGGATGAGCGGATGGTCGGGGACGAAGTCAGGCATCCGCGCCTCGGCGCCGGTCGCCACCACGACGACGTCGAAGTCCTCGGTCGAGCCGCTGGCCAGGTGGACGCGCCCGGGCGTCACCGCGCGAACGACGGCTCCCGGCCGAAGGTCCAGGGACAGCGCCTCGAGCTCGGCATCATCGGCGAGCCGAGCCTCGTCCACGGTCCAGTCGCCGAGCAGGATCTGCTTCGACAGCGGAGGCCGATCGTACGGAGGGTGCGTCTCGGCGCCGAACACGACCAACGGCCCGGTGTGCCCCAGTCGGCGCAGATCGGCCGCGACGCGGAAGCCTCCGAGGCCACTTCCCACCACGCCGATACGACAGGACTCGACGGCTGACATGGCCCACCTCATTCGCAACGAATCGGATCCTGCGCATCCCTGCTGGGTCGTCCAGCAAACATCTAGATAATCGTACTGTTAGGCGGACTGGGAGGGCAAGTTCCGCCGCGCGACGGCCCGCGGTGCCCCTCAGCTCTTCGACCGGAAGGCACCGGCGAGCAAGACCGTGTCGACGCCCGGCGTGGGGAGACCGACTGCGTAGCGGTAGATCAGAGCACGCGCGTACGCGCCCACCGCGCCGACCAGGCTTCCGACGACGATCATCGCGACGGCTCCTACGGCCATGAGAGCGACGCCGAGGACAAGCAGCCGCGAGGGGCCGGAGAAGACCATCACAGCGCCTGCGACCAGAAGACTGATCGCCGCCACCCAGGAGACAATCGCCAAGGCCCCGCCCCGGACCGCTGTGCGCAGGCTGGTGCCCCAGGTGTCCCTGAGAACGACAGTCGAGCGCCGGATTGCCGTGACCGGGCCGACGTCCTCGGCAACGAGCACCGGCACCACGACAAACGTGGCGACCCCCCAAGCCATCCCACCGACGAAATTCAGAAGGGATCCGAGGAAGCTGAGCCGCTCCTCGATCATCTGGAGCACGAATCCAACCGTCGCGGTGACGACGGACCACGCAAGGATCGTCCACTTGAGCCTCCACGCTGCGCGCAGGCACGACCGCGCGGTGGGCTCGCCGCCGTCCGCGCGGTGGTTCGCACCAATGACCAGCGCGGTCTGAAAGTAGACCGAGACGATCGTCGCCCCCAGGCCGGCTAGCGCCGCACCCGCGTAGCAAGCGACCTCGCCGCGGTGGCCCGTGACCAGCCATCCGATGCCATAGCCCAGGCAGAAGGAAATGACAGCGGCGATAGCTCCGACCACCATGCCGATGAATGGCAGGGACAACATCTGCTTGTCCTGACGCAGCAGAGCGAAGGTGGCGCGCAACAGCTGCCGGCCTGTGGGGTTCGACCCGGGTGACGCAGCTCGGGGTCGCGGCGCCTCATGGGTCTGACTGGAACCTTGCGGATCCGGCGTGCCGGGGTGGGGCATGCGTCCTCCCTGCCTGAAGACTATCTGTCGCAATCGTTGCACGATGAGGCCGAGATCGCTGGAACCGCTTCAGACGTCACGGTTCCTGCGCGAGCTGACCACCGACCCCAGACGCGACGACCAACCCAGAAACTAAAAAGTCCCGGACCTGCTTCCGCAGGTCCGGGACTTTCCTGTCTCTTGCGAGACTCGTACGGTCGGGCTGACAGGATTTGAACCTGCGACCCCCTGACCCCCAGTCAGGTGCGCTACCAAGCTGCGCTACAGCCCGTTCGTACCGAAGAGGAACTTTACCGCAGGTCCTCCCGGCACCTCACATCGGCCACACCCTCGGGACGTCATACCCGCCAAACCTGCTGCGATTCGAGCCGGATGACGCCCGCGAGACGTCAGCGGCGTTCGCGCTTCTTGCGCGGACGCTGCTGGATGTGGATCGGCGTGCCGACGAAGCCGAACTCCTCGCGGAGACGACGCTCGATGAATCGCATGTACGACTGCTCAAGCTTGCCCGACGTGAACAGCACGAAGGTCGGCGGCGCGGTGGAGGCCTGCGTGCCGAACATGATCTTGGACTGCTTGCCGCCGCGCACCGGGTGCGGGTGCTCGGACACCAGACGGCCGAGGAACGCGTTGAGCGCGCCCGTGGAGACGCGGGTCTCCCAGCCCTCCAGGGCGGCGTCGAGCGCCCGCACGAGGCGATCGATGTGCCAGCCCGTGCGCGCCGTGATGTTGATCGTCGGGGCCCACGGCACCTGGACGAGCTCGCGCTCCATCTCGCGCTCGAGGTAGTAGCGACGCTCGTCGTCGACGAGGTCCCACTTGTTGAACGCGATGATCAGCGCCCGTCCGGCCTCGGCCACCGAGCTGATGATGCGGGTGTCCTGCTCGGTCAGCGGCACGCTGCCGTCGATGATGACGACCGCGACCTCCGCCCGGTCGATCGCCGAGCTGGTGCGCAGGCTCGCGTAGTACTCGTGGCCTGACGCATCGCGCACCCGGCGACGGATGCCGGCGGTGTCGATGAAGTTCCACGTACGCCCGCCGAGCTCCACGATCTCGTCGACCGGGTCGACCGTGGTGCCAGAGGCGTCGTCGACGACGACCCGCTCCTCGCCCGCGAGGCGGTTGAGCAGGCTGGACTTGCCGACGTTGGGCTTGCCGACGATCGCCACCCGACGCGGACCCTGCGGGGCGTCGAAGTCCTCCGGCGGCGGATCGGGCAGTGCGTCGAGGATCGCGTCGAGCATGTCGCCGCTCCCCCGCCCGTGCAGCGCCGAGACGGGCCACGGCTGACCGAGCCCGAGGTTCCACAGACCGGCGGCCTCGATCTCGGCGCGCTGGTCGTCGACCTTGTTGGCCGCGAGGATGACCGGCTTCTTGGCCGCCCGCAGGATCTTCACGACCTTCTCGTCGACGTCGGTGATGCCGACCGTCGCATCGACCACGAACAGCACCGCGTCCGCGACCTGGATCGCGATCTCGGCCTGCGCGGCGATGCGCTCGGCCAGACCGCGGGCGTCGGGGTCCCAGCCGCCGGTGTCGACCACCGTGAACGCGCGACCGTTCCACACCGCGTCGTACGAGACACGGTCGCGGGTCACGCCGGGGACGTCCTCCACGACGGCTTCGCGTCGGCCGATGATGCGGTTGACCAGCGTCGACTTCCCGACGTTGGGTCGCCCGATCACGGCGAGTACGGGAACGGCGTCAGCCATCGGAGCGTCCTGTCAGCAGGGGGCCCGGCAGGTCACGCTTGACCGCGTCCTTGGCCCAGGAGATGTGGGATCACAGGTGACCGTGGATCCGGGCACCTGCGTCCTCCATCATCCCACGATCGGGCCGCCGATCCCGCATCGGGAACTGGATCGGCCCGCGGTGGGGTCATCCAGCGGCGTCGACGATCGCCACGATCGCGTCGATGACCTCGTCGAGCGTCATGTGGGTGCTGTCGACCACGACCGCTCCCTCGGGCTTCGCGAGCGGAGACGTGGCACGGGTGGAGTCGATCTCGTCGCGTCGCGCGAGCGCCTGCTCCGTCGCCGCGGCGTCACCTCCGCCGTTCTCGGCTGCGCGCCGTGCGGCACGGGCGGCGGGGTCGGCGACCAGGTAGATCTTCACCCGGGCGTCGGGGGCCACGGTCGAGCCGATGTCGCGCCCCTCGACCACGATGCCGTGGCTGCCGGCGATCGTTGCGCGCTGCAAGTCGACGAGGATCTCGCGGACGCGCGGCACCGCGGCGACGAGGCTGACCGAGCCGGTGACCTCGTCCGAGCGGATGGGCTCGGCCACGTCGACGCCGTCGGCGTGGATCGTGGGCGCCGCCGGATCGGTGCCCGACTCGAGCGAGATCTTCTCCGCCGCGACTGCGACCGCATCGCTGTCGGTGAGGTCGACGCCGTGCTGCAGCAGGGCCCACGTCATCGCCCGGTACATCGCTCCGGTGTCCAGGTACGCGAGGTCCAGCCGGGCGGCGACGCCGCGCGACGTGCTCGACTTGCCGGACCCGGAGGGCCCGTCGATCGCAACGACCAGGGGTGATGTCACAGGTGCTCAACTTCCTTCGGCAGTACGGATCAGTACGTCGGGGGTCGGGGTCATCTAGCGGTACGCGGTCCAGCCGCGTGCGGTCAGGGCGTCGACCAGGGAGTCCCCCACGCCCAGTGCGACCGCGATCTCGGCCAGGCCGACGGGCCGTCCCAGGTCGTGGTCCAGGCGCAGGTCCTCGATGTTCACACCCGATTGTCCCGTATCGGTCATGAGACGCGACAGCTCGCCGGGACGGTCCGCGACCTGGACGTGCACGATGTCGACGCGCGCCGGAGCCGAGCCGTGCTTGCCCGGGATCTGCTCGGTGCCACGGCGGCCCGACTCGAGCACGTCACCGATCACCGCGTCGTCCTGGCCCAGCGCATCGATGACCCGGTCGAGATCGGCCCGTACGAGCTCGAGCACGGCCCGCACGTCGGCTGCATTCGTGCCGAGGATGTCGATCCACAGCGCGCTGTCGCTGCCCGCGATCCGCGTGGTGTCACGCAGCCCGGGGCCGGCCAGGGCGAGGTGGTTGCCCTGAGCGTCGTTGAGGCGAGCCGCGGTGAGGGTCGACATCACCTGGGGCACGTGGGAGACCAGTGCGACGGCGCGATCGTGCGCGGCCGCCTCGAGGATGATCGGGACAGCGCCCACGTGCAGCGCCATGTCGACGACAGCGTCCAGCGCCTCCGGGAGCGTCGCGGAACCGGGGGTCACCGCCCACGGCCGGCCCTCGAACAGCTGGGCCGATCCGGCCATCGGTCCGGACCGCTCGCTGCCCGCCATGGGGTGTCCGCCGGCGAACCGCTCGGCCCCGGGGTGTGCGTCGATCTCCCGCTGCAGACCGGCCTTCACACTCGTCACGTCGGTGACGTACGCCGCGGGCCACCTCCTCAGTGCCTGGACGACGACGTCGGCCGCCGCGGTCGGCGGCACTGCTGCCACCACCAGGTAGGGCTCCACGTGATCGGTGGCCGGACGCCCCGCGCCCCTGGAGGCCGCGGCCTCGACGTTGCCGGGCTCGGCGTCAGCGAGCAGCACGTCGACCTCGTGGGCCCTCAGCGCCAGGCCGATCGACGTGCCGATCAGCCCGCACCCGATCACGAGCACCGGCCCCGGCAACGCCCGAGGAGCAGCTGCGCTCATCGCTCGTCGACGCTGTCGAACAGCGCACCCAGCTCGTCCCTCGTCAGATCGCGCATTGCGCCGACCGAGAGGCCGCCGAGGTGCAGCGGCCCGAACGCGGTGCGGGTCAGCTCCCGCACCGGGTGACCGGCCGCGTCGAGGAGTCGCCGCACGATGCGGTTGCGGCCCATGTGGATGTCGAGCTCCACGAGCGAACGTCCCCGCGACCGGTCCTTGACCTGGAAGCGGTCGACCTGCGCCGGGCCGTCGTCGAGCTCGATGCCCGCCTTGAGCTTCGCGGCGAGACTGTCCGGCACGGTCCCGTCGACGAGAGCGACATAGGTCTTGGTGATCTCGAACGACGGGTGCGCGAGCTTGTGCGCCAGGTCGCCGTCGTTGGTCAGCACCAGCAGACCGGACGTGTCGGTGTCGAGGCGGCCGACGTGGAACAGGCGGTCGTCGCGCCCCTCGACGAACGTCGACAGGTCGGGCCGTCCGCGCTCGTCGGCCATCGACGTCACGACGCCGCGAGGCTTGTTGAGCAGCACGTACGCATGACCGCTCGGCGCGGGGATGCGCTTGCCGTTGACCCGGATGACATCGGTTGCGGGGTCGACGCGCGCGCCCATGACGTCGATGACCTCGCCGTTGACCTCGACCCGGCCCTGGGCGATCATGTCGTCGCAACGACGACGACTCCCGAGCCCGGCCTGGGCCAGGACCTTCTGCAGGCGGATCTCAGCCACGGTCGCCCCCCTCCGTCGCCGGCGCCTCAGGCTCGGCCTCGGCGATCGGCTCCTGCGTCGCGACGCCCGCGAGCGCCTCCTCGGCGCCCCGCAGCCCGTCGTCCTCCATGTCGTCCATGTCGGGCAGGTGCTGGGCGATGTCGGGCAGCTCGCTCAGGTCCCCCAGTCCCATCCGCTCGAGGAAGTAGCTGGTGGTGCGGTAGAGGATCGCGCCGCTCTCGCCGTCCACGCCGCTCTCCTCGATGAGGCCACGGGTCACCAGCGTGCGGACGACTCCGTCGACGTTGACGCCACGGATGGCCGAGATGCGCGAGCGCGTGATGGGCTGGCGGTACGCCACGACGGCCATCGTCTCGAGGGCCGCCTGCGTGAGCCTGGCCTGCTGCCCGTCGAGGATGAATCGCTCGACCGCGCCGGCGAACTCCTCGCGGGTGAAGAAGCGCCAACCGCCTGCGATGTTGCGCAGCTCGAAGCCACGGCCCTGGTCGGTGTACTCCTGCGCGAGCTCGGCGAGCGCCGACTCGACGTCGGTCGGCGGGTGGCCGACGGCCTGTGCCAGGACCAGGTGGTCGAGGGGCTGGTCGGCGACCATGAGCACCGCCTCCAGGGCGGGCTTGAGGTCGAGCATCTCCAGCTCGAGCTCGTGGTGTCCGGTCGGGACGTGCTGGTCAGTCATCGGTGCTCTCAGGCTCGGGTGGTGGTGTGTCGTGCGATGTCGTCGGCTCGCCGTCCGTGTCGTCGAGGAGCTCCTCGGGGATCAGGACCGGCTCGTCGTCGGGGCCCAGCAGGGGTGCGTCGAACTCCTGACCGACGTCGATCTCGCCCTCATCGGTGCCGGTCCACCGCACGTGCAGATCGCCCAGCGGGGTCGCCTGCTCGAAGGCGATGACGCCCTCGCGGAACAGCTCGAGCACCGCGAGGAAGCGCGCGACCTTGGTCATCAGGTCCGGCGCGTCGGCCGTGAGCGCGCGGAACGTCATCTCGCCCTTGCGCCGCAGCTGGTCGACCACGAGGTGGGCCTGCTCGCGGACGCTGACCTGCGGTGCGTGCAGGTGGGTGAGCGAGAGGATCGGGACCGGCTTGTCCTCGAATGCCCTCGCGGCCAGCTGGGCCAGCTCCCCGGGACCGACGGAGATCAGGACCTCGGGCAGGAGGTCCGCGAACCGCGGCTCGAGCGTCACGATGCGGGGGAACCTCTTCGACTCGCGCGCGAGCCGATCGGCCATGATCCCCGCGACCTGCTTGAACGCGCGGTACTGCATGAGACGGGCGAACAGCAGGTCCCTGGCCTCCAGGAGCGCCAGGTCCTCCTCGTCCTCGACCTCGGCCTGCGGCAGCAGCCGGGCGGTCTTGAGGTCCAGCAGGGTCGAGGCCACGAGCAGGAAGCTGGTGGTCTGCTCCAGGTCGTCCGTCATGCCCTTGATGTACGTGATGAACTCACCCGTCACGACGGACAGGGCGACCTCGGTGATGTCGAGCTCGTGCTTGGAGATGAGCTGCAGGAGCAGGTCGAAGGGTCCCTCGAAGTTGGTCAGGTTGACCTGGAACCCGGGGGGCGCGGACTCGTCGACGTCCGCGACCGTCACGACTCGCTCAATCGCCGGGCGACGTCGCTCTGGGTGCCGCGGGCGTCGAGATCCTCCAGCGCGACGGCCAGCGCCGCCCGCACGAACCGGCCGCGGTCCACGCTGCGTCCGAGCTGACCGCGCAGCACGAGCCGAGCCTGCTCGACGGCCAACAGCTCGGCCGACGTGACATACACCGTCATCTTCTCGTCGTGCTTGACCCGGCCGCTGGCCGCGACGACCGGCTCGGGCTCGATCTGCGGCTCGGGCTCGGACGTCTCGACCGGTGGTGTCTTGGCGGTCGCCCGGAACAGCTCGTCGGCCCCCGGCATGGTGGGGCGCTTGCCTCCCCCCGAGGACGTGGTCACGCGTCGGGGCATCGAACGAGAACCTCCCTGGCCAGCTGGCGGTACGACTCGGCACCCGGGGACGACGTCGCGTACTCCGTGATCGGCTCGCCGGCGACCGTCGAGTCCGAGAACTTCACCGTGCGGCGGATGACGGTGTGGAACACCAGGTCGCCCCATCCCTGGACGAGGGTCTGGAGCACCTCCTTGCCGTGCAGCGTGCGGCTGTCGTACATCGTGCCCAGCAGGCCGATGATCTGCAGCTCGTCGTTCGTGCGGTCACGGACCTTCTCGATCGTGTCCTTCAGGAGCGCGACACCCCGCAGGGCGAAGTACTCGCACTCCAGCGGGATCAGCACGCCGTTGGCGGCGGTCAGCGCGTTGACGGTCAGCAGGCCCAATGAGGGCTGGCAGTCGATGAGGATGACGTCGTAGTCGTGGCGGATCGGCTTGAGCACCCGGGCGAGCACCTGCTCGCGGCCGACCTCGGTGACCAGCTGCATCTCGGCGGCGGACAGGTCGATGTTGGACGGCACGAGGTCGAGCCCCTCGACCGTCGTCGACATGATGAGGTCCTTGATCGAGATCTCCCGGTCCATCAGGACGTGGTAGATGCTCTGGTCCAGGTCATGAGCGTTGACGCCCAGGCCGACCGTGAGTGATCCCTGCGGGTCGAAGTCGACGAGCAGCACCTTGCGGCCGGTCTCGACCAGCGCGGCACCCAGGTTGATGGTCGTCGTGGTCTTGCCGACCCCACCCTTTTGGTTGCACAGCGCGATGATCGTCGCGGGCTTGGACGGATCCCGCGGCTGCGGATCGGGGAAGACCGGCATCGGTCGTCCGGTGGGACCCAGCTCCATGCTCATTCATAACCCCTGCGACTCGACCCGGCGGACGAGCGTCACTCTACCGGCACAAGTCGACTTGGCGACCACGCAAGCAGAGGAGTCGCACTGTCATTGCCGTGCGGCCCGGGGGTGGGCTGTGGCGTATATCTCCCGAAGCTTCTCGACGGTCACCAACGTGTAGATCTGCGTGGTGGTCACCGACGCGTGGCCGAGCAGCTCCTGCACCACGCGGACGTCCGCGCCCCCGTCGAGCAGATGGGTCGCGAACGAGTGGCGCAGCGTGTGCGGCGACACCTCCGTGGAGATCCCGGCCCGGTCCGCCGCCTTGGTCAGCACGGTCCACGCACTCTGGCGCGACAGCCGCCCGCCCCGGGCGTTCAGGAACACCGCGGGCGTCCGGGTCGTGCCGCCGACCAGCGCCGGCCGCGACGCGGTGAGGTAGTCCGCGAGGGACGCCTTGGCGTACGAGCCGAGCGGCACGATCCGCTGCTTGCCGCCCTTGCCGCGCAGCAGGACCGTGGAATCCTCCAGGTCGAGGTCGTCGATGTCGAGGCCGACCGCCTCCGAGATCCGCGCCCCAGTGCCGTAGAGCACCTCGAGCAGGGCCCGGTCGCGGGCCGAGAGGGTCGTGCCCGGTGCGCCGGCCGCGTCGAGCAATGCCTCGACGTCCGAGAGCGGGAGCGCCTTGGGCAGCCGGCTCGCCGGACGCGGCGGCTTGATGGCGGAGGTCACGTCGGTCGCCACGTTCTGCTCGCGGAGCCAGAACCGGTGCAGTCCGCGGACTGCCACGATCGTCCGCGCGGCGCTGGCCGTCCCGAGCGGAGGGTGGTCGGGATCCCCCGTGCGCAGCTCACCCAGGAACGCTGCGACGTCGTTCTCGGTGATCGCCGCGGGATCGGACAGGTCGCGCGAGGCGAGGAACGCCCGATAGCGCCGCAGGTCGCGACGGTACGACGTCAAGGTGTTGTCGGCGAGGCCGCGCTCGACGCCCAGGTGGCTGAGGTAGTCCTGGATGCCCCGGGCGACGTCCCCGCTCATGGGTGGCGCAGGGCGTGTGCCGCCAGGATCCCCGAGACGGTCATGGAGTCGGTGATGCGGCCGTCGAGGACTGCGGCCAGGGCCTGGTCGAACGGCAGCCACCACTGGACCATGTCGGCCTCCTCGGCCACCCGCTCGGTGCGATCGGCGTCCGGCACCGGACGCAGGTCGGTCGCCCGGAACACCTCCCACCTCTCGGTCGAGTAGCCCGGGGTGGCCAGCAGGTGGAGCATCGACGTCCACTCCCCCGCGATGATGTCCGCCTCCTCGGCGAGCTCACGCACCGCAGCCTCCAGGGGCTCCTCCCCCGCGACGTCCAGTGTCCCGGCGGGCAGCTCGAGCAGGCGGCGCCCGACCGGGTGGCGGTACTGCTCGACCAGGAGGACGCGGTCGTCCTCGTCGATCGCGAGCACGCCGACCGCCCCGTTGGGCTGGACGACGGCCCGCGCGTGCTCATGTCCTGCGGGATCGACGATCGTGTCGGTCCTCAGGGCGATGTAGGCGCTGTCGTAGATCGACTCGCTGCGAGCCACCGGCCACGACTGGTCGGAGTCGGCGACCGACGCGTCGGCCAGCCGCCCCGGCAGCGTGGGGTGGTCGGTCATCCCTCGACCGAGACGGGCTCGTCGACGGGCAGCCGGGTCTCGCGCTGACGATCAAGCGCCGCGCCGACGAGGCCTGCGAACAACGGGTGCGGCTTGGTCGGGCGGGACCGCAGCTCGGGGTGGGCCTGCGTCGCGACGTAGTAGGGGTGCACGTCCCGCGGGAGCTCCACGAACTCCACCAGCTTGGCGTCGGGGGACGTCCCGCTGAACACGAGGCCGGCCTGCTCGAGCTGCTCACGGTACGCGTTGTTGACCTCGTAGCGGTGCCGGTGGCGCTCCTCGATCTTGCTGGCGCCGTAGACCTCGGCGACGATGCTGCCCTCCTGGAGGGCCGCCGGGTAGGAGCCGAGACGCATCGTGCCGCCGAGATCGCCCTCGCCGTCGACGATCGTCAGCTGCTCGGCCATCGTCGCGATGACCGGGTGCGGCGTCTTGGGGTCGAACTCCGACGAGCTCGCCCCCTCGATGCCGGCGACGTTGCGGGCGTACTCGATGACCATGCACTGCAGGCCGAGGCACAGGCCCAGGACCGGGATGCCGCGCTCGCGGGCGTACTTCAGGGCGCCCAGCTTGCCCTCGATGCCACGGATGCCGAAGCCGCCCGGCACGCAGATGCCGTCGACGTCGTGCAGGTTGGCGTGGGCCCCGGCCGGCGTCTCGCAGTCGTCCGAGCCGACCCAGCGGAGCTTGACGCGGGCGTCATGGGCGAAGCCGCCCGCACGCAGCGCCTCGGCCACCGACAGGTAGGCGTCCGGGAGGTCGATGTACTTGCCGACCAGCGCGATCGTGACCTCCTCGGCGGGCTGGTGGACCCGTCGCAGCAGCTCGTCCCAGTGCGTCCAGTCGACGTCGCGGAACGGCAGGTCGAGGCGGCGCACGACGTACGCGTCGAGGCCCTCGGAGTGCAGCACCTTGGGGATGTCGTAGATCGACGGGGCGTCGGCGCAGGTGACCACGGCCTCCTTGTCGACGTCGCACATCAGCGAGATCTTGTGCTTGATTCCCTCGGGGATGTCGCGGTCGGCGCGGCAGACGATCGCATCGGGCTGGATGCCGATCGAGCGCAGCGCGGCGACCGAGTGCTGGGTCGGCTTCGTCTTCAGCTCACCGGACGGGCCGATGTACGGCACGAGCGAGACGTGCAGGAAGAAGACGTTGCCCCGGCCGACGTCGTGACGCACCTGACGCGCGGCCTCGAGGAACGGCAGCGACTCGATGTCGCCGACCGTGCCACCGATCTCGGTGATGACCACGTCCACGTCGGGACCGGCCATCGCCCGGATGCGGGACTTGATCTCGTTGGTGATGTGCGGGATGACCTGGACCGTGTCGCCCAGGTAGTCGCCGCGGCGCTCGCGGGCGATGACCTCGGAGTAGACCTGGCCGGTCGTCACGTTGGCCTTGCCCGAGAGGTCGACGTCGAGGAAGCGCTCGTAGTGACCGATGTCGAGATCGGTCTCCGCGCCGTCGTCGGTCACGAACACCTCGCCGTGCTGGAACGGGTTCATCGTGCCGGGATCGACGTTGAGGTACGGATCGAGCTTCTGCATCGTGACGCGGAGACCGCGTGACTTCAGAAGCCGTCCGAGGCTCGAGGCGGTCAAGCCCTTGCCGAGCGAGGATGCCACCCCGCCGGTGACGAAAACGTGCTTGGTAACCGCGCTACCTGCCAAGGTGACTCCCGTGGTCGAATGCTGTGTCGAGCGCTCATCTGGTGCAGATTGCATCAGGGCTCCACGGGATTCCAGCCTACCAATCAATCGGCCCTGACCGCCAACGACACACGTGTCGGTTCGCCCACATGTGCCGTCGGCGTCGCTACTTCGGCAGCGCGCCGCTGTCGCTGCGGGACGTGCCCCAGGCTCCGGGCTGGCCGGAGGCCTGCTCGGCGGCTGCGAGGACCGTCACGACGCGACCGGCGGCCGTGTCGGTGACGTCGACCGTCGAGATCTCCGATGCCGCGGCGCCCTCGCGCACGGCCTTGACCGCTCCCCCGTCCGTGCTGGACGACGCGGGGCCGGCGACGACCACGCCCTGTCCGGTCGGGTTGATCGCAGCGGCCAGCGCTGCGATCACGGTGCTCTGGCCGGCGCCGGTGGCGCGCTGCGGTCCGGTCACCAGGACGGCCAGCGTCGCGGCTCGCTTGGGAGCGCGCGTCTCGGTGATCAGGTCACCCTCGGTGAAGGCCGACCGGATGGTCGTGGCCGTCTCGTCGAGCGTCCCGGGCTCGCTCGCCATCAGCGCGCGGGCCAGGGCCGAGCCGATGCGGCCGTAGCTGTCACCGGCCTCCGTCACCCCGTCCACGCCCTCGGCTGCCTGCTGGGCCACGCCCTCGGCGAACTGGCGCCCGGACGAGTCGAGCATCTTGCTGGTCAGGGCCACCTGGCCGGTCACCTCCGCGCCGGCGAGACCCAGGCCCTTGACGACGTCCTTGACCTCGGACGCACTGGTGCCGGGGACGGTCAGGACGACCACCGGGCGGTCCTTGAGCGTGTCCTTCAGCATGCCCGGGGCCGTGCGGGCGGCGAAGCCGGTCTCGAAGGATCGCACACCCGGGTCGTCGGACCGGGAGGTCGTCTGGCTCGCGGCCTGTGTGTCGTCGTCGTCCTCGAGCGGTCCCGAGCCGAGAGCGATGCCCGCCGCGAGCGCGATGAGGATCGCGGCGATCGAGACGAGGTGGTAGCGGAAGTTGATCACGTGAAGAGTCCTTTGATCCAGGTGCCGAGATCGGCGAGCTGGTCACCGAGCGAGTCGAACCAGTCCTGCCCGACCGGGGTGATGGCCACGGCCACGCCGACCGCCACGATGCCCGCGAGGAGCATGAGCAGGACCGGCCAGAGGGCGAGGCGCTGGGAGGTGAAGTGGTGCACGGACTTGGCGTCGACGATCTTGGCGCCGGCGCGCAGCCGCGCGACGAACATCCGGGCGGCGTCGGCCGGCGTGCGCTCGAGCATCTCGGTCATGGTCCGCGGTGCGCCGACGTGCACGATGACCGCGGCCTCGTGGGTGTCGGCCAGCAGGATCGCCAGGTCGTCGTCCGAGCCGGTCGACACGAACGTGGCGATCTCCTTGCCGTGCCGTTCGAGGCGTTCGGGCATGTCCACGGTGCCGGACGGCGTGGTCACGACGACCTCGCCGGACGTCCGGATCGCCTGGTCCGAGACGTTGTCCATCGAGCCGACCACCACGGCAGGCGTGTAGCCCGCCGCGATCAGCACGTCGGCTCCGGCTCCTGCGCCGACGAGCACGGGGTCGTGGTCGGAGATCCAGCGCTTGAGCCCGCGCAGGTCGGCCGCGTCGTCATATGCGCGGGAGACCACCACGACGGCACGACCCGCCAGCTCGGTGCGCAGGCTCGGCACCTTCTCGCCGCTCAGGAGCATGCCCTGCTCACGACGGATGTGGTCGCTCGCATTGGCCACGACGGAGTCCAGGCGGGTCGCGAGGCCGTCCTGGGCCGCCGCCAGGTCGGCGTCGGCGCGAGAGGCATCGATCTCCTCGCCCTCGACGACCAGCTCCTCGTCGCGCCAGACCTTGCCGTCGTGGACCCGGAGTCCTTCGCCGCTCTTGAGGCGGGTCCAGGCACCTTCGCCGGCGAGGTCGACCAGCATGATGCCGGCGCGCACCAGCATCGGCGGTCCCGTGTTGGGGACGCGTCCGCTGCTGGACGGAGCGGTGTTGAGCACCGCCCGGACGCGTCGGTCGATCAGGGCTTGAGCCTGCCGGGCGTCGAGATCGGGGTGCGCGACCAGAGCGATCTCGCCCTCACGAAGAGAGGCGATGTCGCTGTCGCGCCGGGCGAACCTGAGGGTGCCGACAACACCCTCGACGTCCGGCGGCAGGGGCGTCTTGCGTTTCCAGATGGCCATCGCGGTCCATCGTTCCTCGTGGGCGCGACGCATCGGGGAGGTGGTCCCGGCGTGTCGCCGATGTGGCGCAACTATCAGTGCGCCGCCCGCGTCAGCCCCGTGCGAGATCGAGCAGCTCGCGGGCGTGCGCCTGTGCGGTGGCGGACTCCTCCTGGCCGGCCAGCATCCGTGCGAGCTCGTCGACCCGGCCGGACTCCTGCACCAGGATCACCGAGCTGCTGGTGACGTTGCCGTCGTCGTCCTTGGACACCACGAAGTGGTGGTCGGCGAAGGCTGCGACCTGCGGCAGGTGCGTGACGGCGATGACCTGGGCGTGATCGGCCAGGCGGGCGAGACGACGTCCCACCTCGACCGCAGCCTTGCCGCCGATGCCCGCGTCGACCTCGTCGAAGACCAGGGTCGGCACCGTCGTGCGATCCGCGAGCACGACCTCGAGAGCCAGCATGAGCCGCGAGAGCTCGCCGCCGCTCGCCCCCTTGTTGAGCGGCCGGGGACCCATCCCGCTGTTGGCCGAGAAGAGCATCTCGACGTCGTCGACGCCGTGGGGACCGGGAGTCGCGTCCTCGGCGGTCGTGACCTGGACCTCCAGATGAGCCGACGGCATCGACAGCTGCGCGATCTCGACGTCGACCAGCTGGGCGAACCGGACCGCGGCGTCACGCCGGATCGTGGTCATGCGGGCTGCGAGCCGCACGACCTCGGGCGCGAGCTCGAGTCGTTCGGCCTCGAGAGCTGCGACGGCCTCGTCGTCGTTTCCGAGCTCGCCCAGCCGCGCGGCGCTCTGCTGCGCCCATGCGAGCACGTCGTCCAGCGTCGGACCGTACTTGCGTTGCAGGCCCGCGAGGGCCGCCCGCCGCTCCTGCAGGCTCGCGAGCCGCTCGGGGTCGAGCTCGATCCCCTCGGAGTAGGTGCCGAGCTCGGCGCCCACGTCGTCGAGCAGGATGCCGAGCTCGAAGACGCGATCGGCCAACGCGTCCAGGGCCGGGTCGTGACCGCCCGCCTCGCGCAGCAGCGCGGTCGCCTCGGCCACGGTGGTGCGCGCCGACGTGGCGTCCAGATCGCCCACGAGCGCACGATGCGCCTGGTCGGCCGCTCGGGCCAGCGACTCGGAGTGGGCCAGCCGGCTCTCCTCGGCCTTGAGGGCCTCGTCCTCCCCCGGCTGCGGGTCCACCTCGGCGACCTCGTCGAGGCCGAAGCGCAGGACGTCGAGCTCACGGGCGCGCTCCTGCGCGTGCGTGCGCAGCTCGTCGAGCCGCTGCTCGACGGCACGCCAGCGGGCGTAGACCGGGGCGTACGCGGCCGCGGCCTCCGCGAGCTCGTCGCCGGCGAACCGGTCGAGGGCGGCACGCTGCTCGGCCGGGCGCAGCAGCCGGTGCTGGTCGGACTGTCCGTGGACGGCGACCAGCTCGTCGGTGACCTCCGCGAGCAGCGCGGCCGGCACCGTGGCGCCGCCGGCCAGCGCACGCGAGCGGCCCTGCGCCGACAGCACGCGTCCGAGGATCACGACGTCCTCGTCGATGCGGCCACCTGCCTCCTCGACCGCGGTGACCGCCCGCGCCCCGGGACGGACCCCGATGCTGGCCTCGACCCGTGCCTGGTCAGCACCCCGCCTCACCAGGCCGAGATCGGCCCGGTCTCCGCGCAGCAGGCCGAGCGCGGTGACGACCATGGTCTTGCCCGCGCCCGTCTCACCTGTGATGACGGTGAAGCCGGGCGAGAGCTCCAGCTCGGCGGAGTCGATCACTCCCAGGTCGCGCAGGGCGAGGCGCTCCCAGATCGGGCGGGGGGTCGTCATCGGTCGAGCTCCTCCTGGCGCCGCTCGGCGGCACCCCGCCAGCCGGCCACGGGAAGATCGAACTTGCGGACCAGACGGTCGGCGAACGATGCGGGGTGCAGGCGGGCCAGGCGCACGGTCTCGCGGCCCCTGCGGACCTCGACCCGGGCGCCGAGCGGCAGCTCGGCCGCGCGCCGGCCGTCGCACCAGAGCACGCCGGTCGACTGCTCACCGACGACCTCGATCGCGAGGGTCGAGCTGGGCGACACGACCAGCGGCCGGGCGAAGAGGGCGTGCGCGCTGATCGGGACCATGAGCAGCGCCTCGACCTCGGGCCACACGATCGGTCCGCCCGCGCTGAAGTTGTAGGCGGTCGACCCGGTCGGCGTGGCGCACACGATGCCGTCGCAGCCCCAGCGGGACACCGGCCGGTCGTCGATCTCCAGGACGATCTCCAGCATGCGCTCGCGGGCGGCCTTCTCCACCGACGCCTCGTTGAGCGCCCAGTTGGTCGCCACGACCTCACCGGCGACCGTGACCGACACGTCGACGGTCAGACGTTCCTCGACCGTGTAGCTGCGGTCGACCACGCCCCGGACGACGTCCTGCAGGTCCTCCACGTCGGCCTCGGCCAGGAAGCCGACGTGACCGAGGTTGACCCCGAGCACCGCGGTGCTGGTGCCGCGGCACATCTCAGCGGCTCGCAGGATGGTGCCGTCGCCGCCGAACACGACGGCGAGCTCGCAGCCGGCCGCTGCGCCGGGCCCGGCGGCCACGACGTGGGCGTCCTGCAGGCCCGCCGCTCGCAGCGCCTCGGCATCGGAGTCCAGCACACAGACCTCGATGCCGTGGACCTGCACCTCGGCCGCGAACGAGGCCGCCACCTTGGCGGCCGCCTCCCGAGCCGCGTGGACGGCCAGCAGCACCCTTCTCATCTGTTCACCCCTGTCGTGTCGAGCGGGCCGGCGGCGACGACGTCGTGAGCCGCCTGCTCGGTGGGAGCATCAGCGTCCGAGCGCAACCAGCAGAAGTACTCGACGTTGCCCGCAGGACCCGGCAGCGGGCTGGGCGCCAGCGCGCGCGTGCCCCAGCCGAGCTCGTGGGCCGATCGGCAGACCCGCAGGACAGCGTCGGCGTGCAGCGCGGGATCGCGCACCACCCCGTTCTTGCCCAGGTTGCTCTTGCCGACCTCGAACTGCGGCTTGATCATCAGCACGATGTCGCCTTCCGGGCTCGGCTCGCACACCCGGGTGAGGGCGGGCATGACCACCGTAAGGGAGATGAAGGACAGATCCGAGACGACGAGCTGCACCGGCCCGCCGATGTCGTCCGCCTCCAGGTTGCGCACGTTGGTCCGGTCGAACACGTGGACGCGCTCGTCGGACTGCAGCGCCCACACCAGCTGGCCGTAGCCGACGTCGACCGCGCAGACCTCACGTGCGCCCTTGCGCAGCAGCACGTCGGTGAATCCACCGGTCGAGGCGCCCGCGTCGAGGCACCGCCGGCCCTCGACGCTCAGCCCCATGGGCTCGAACACCGCGAGCGCACCCAACAGCTTGTGGGCACCGCGGGAGGCGTAGGTCGGCTCCTTGCTCTCGCGCACGACGATCGCCTGGTCCGTCGTGACACCGGTCGCCGCCTTGGCCGCCACCGAGCCGCCGACCCGGACCAGGCCTTCCTCGATCATCGTCGCGGCATGCTCGCGGGAACGGGCCAGCCCCCGGCGGACGAGCTCGGCGTCCAGGCGCAGGCGTCGGCTCATGCGCGGCTCACGGCGAGGCCTGCTCGGCCGGGTCGCGACCCGCATTGGCCAGGGACGCCCGCAGGACGCCGTGGATCGCGTCGAACTGCTCGGCGTGGTCGGAGATCTCGAGGTCGTCGAGCCGGTCCAGGCGTCCGAGCGCCTCGTCGATCTCGGCGTGACCTGTGGGTTCCACGGCGGGGCCGGCCTCGTCGGGCATCGTGGTCATGTGTCCAGTGTCCCATCCAGCACCACCTGCACGTCGGACCGATCGGCCGCGTCCCACGCCAGCGCGACGACCGCGCGCAGGGCGTCGGTCGAGCCGGCCTCACCGCCCACCAGACCGATGACCCCGTCGTGCACCTCGGCCACGGCCGCACCGCAACGCGCCCGACCGTCGCCGGCCACCTGCACCTCACGGTGCACCTCGACCAGACCGCGCAGATCGGCCGAGACGAACGTCGGACGGTGACCGGGCCGAGCCGCGGCGACCTCCGCCAGCGAGCTCACGCCGGTGAGCACCACCAGGCTGTCGATGCCGGCGTTGATCGCGCCGTCGATGTCGGTGTCGAGCCGGTCGCCCACCATCAACGGCTTGCGGCCACCGACCCGGGCAAGGGTCTCGTCGAACAGTGCGCGCTCGGGCTTGCCCGCGACGATCGGCTCGGCACCTGTGGCGTTGCGCACCGCCTGCACGAGCGAGCCATTGCCCGGTGCGATGCCTCGGGGCGTGGGGACGGTCAGGTCCGTGTTGCTGACGTACCACGGCAGCCCCGACTGGATCGCGTACGCGGCCTCGGCCAGGTGCGCCCAGCCGATGTCACCGTGGAAGCCCTGCACCACGGCCGACGGCCCGTCGTCGAGACTCGCCACGCAGCGCAGGCCGCGCTCCTCCAGGGGCACGCGCAGCCCCTCCCCGCCGACGACCAGCACGGCTGAGCCAGCAGGCAAGGCGTCCGCCACCAGATGGGCGACGGCCTGCCCCGCGGTGACGACGTCCTCGTCCGCGAGCTCGGGCATGTCCATCTCGCGCAGCTTCTTGGCAACGGCCAGAGCCGGCCGCGAGGCGTTGTTGGTGATGTACGCCAGATGGATGCCGCCCTCGCGGGCCTGCCGCAGGGCGTCGGCGGCGCCCGGCACGGGGTCGGCACCGAGATAGACGACGCCGTCCAGGTCGAGCATCGCCAGGTCGTACGTCGCACCGAGCTCCCGCGTCGTCGAGCCGAGGACGTCCTGCGGGGTCGAGGTCATGGGTCCGAGGCTACCGCCGTGGCCGAGAGCTTCCGGCAGGTGTCGACGTCGACCGAGACGAAGCTCATCACGCCGGCGCCACCGCTCACGAACCGCCGCCGCAGCGCACCCGCGACCGTCACCGCGGAGCCCGGCTCCAACCGGAGCACCGAGCGGCGCAGCGCCGCCCGCCAGACCGAGCACTCGATCGTGTCGACGACCTGCTTGGACCGGCGACGGGCAGCGGCACTGCGGCGCACGACCAGCCGGAACGAGACGACCTCGTCGCCGCTCGGCAGGACCTTGGACTCCGGGACGCCGGAGACGCGACCCGTCAGGTGGACTCTGTTGTTGTCATCAGTCATGGACATGACGATGCCCCCCACCGCAGGTGGGGGGCATCGGGTCACGGCGCAGATGTGGACAGCTTCGCCGGTGGGTCAGTCCTGTGGACGCTTGTCGAGCTCGCGCAGCCGCTCCTCGGCATCCGTCGACTTGTTGCCGTCAACGGCGACCGTGCGGTGGAACCACTCGATCGCCTCGTCGCGCCGGCCCGCGTCGAGCAGGGCGTCGGCGTACGCATAGCGCAGCCGCGGAACCCAGTCGCCACGACCCTTGGTGTGCAGCGGCTCGGTCTCGAGCAGCCGCACGGCCGCGTCGTACTGGCCCTGGTCGCGGCGGGCACCCGCCACCACGATCGACAGCTCGATCTGACCTGCGTCGTCCAGCTGGCCGCGGATCTCGGGGGTGTCGTACGCGATCGCCTTGTCGGGACGCTTCAGCGCCCGCTCGCAGTCGGCCATCATCGGGGCGTACATGTAGCCGCCGGTCATGCGGCGCGCCGCACGGAACTCCGACAACGCCTCGGCCCACTTGCCGCACGCATACGCAGTCTCACCGCACGCCTCGCGGACGAGCCCGGTGCGGGTGGCACGGGCACGCGCTGCCAGCGCGTGACGGTGCGCGGTCTCGGGATCCTCCGCGATCAGCATGCCCGCCATCACCAGGTGACGCGCGACCTTGTCGGCCAGCTTCTCCGGCAGGCTCTGAAGTGCCTGCCTTGCGTGCTTGTCCAGGTCCTTTGCGCTGACGTCGTCCGGGATCGGCGGACCGTCGTAGATCTTCTGCGCCGCGGTCCGGTCGCCCTCTTCCTGGCGGCGGTTGCGCGGGGCGTCGTACGCCTTGCCGTCACGGCGCGGGTGCGCCGGCCGGCCGTCGCGCCTCGCGTCGGGCTTGCCGTCGCGCCGGGCGTCCGGCTTCCCACCGCGGGCAGGCTTGCCGTCGCGCCGATCGGGGGAACCGCTTCCCCGCTGGTCGCGTCCTCCACGGCTCTCGGGCTTGCCGCCACGAGCGCCACCGCTGCCGGCCCCTCGGCCAGCAGGCTTCCCACCGTCACGGCGGGGATTTCTCGACTCAGCCATGAGTCGTTCCTTCCATCGAACACTTCGCGCACACGCAGATGTGTGCACATGATTTTCCGTACACGTCCTTGGTACACCATTGGGTGCACAAACAGCAGCGAGGCCGCCCCAGTGGGGCGGCCTCGCGCTAATGATTGTCCGGCGACGTCCTACTCTCCCACACAGTCTCCCGTGCAGTACCATCGGCGCTGAGAGGCTTGACTTCCGGG